>JAHCJV010000044.1 GCA_026126105.1 Enhydrobacter sp. | reverse complement strand
GCCTTGTGCTACTGGCGCGCTCCATCAACATGCTGACAGTACTGTGCGGCAATACCGCGAGCGCGGAGCTGTATCGAGCAATAGGTGATGTGACGCATTGGTATCCGTGAAACATCAGAGATTTGCACGGGGCACCAGCGCGTGAGAGAGAGAGGCAAGCTGCGGCGGCGTATCGAATTGGTGCGAGTCCTTCGCCGGTGGCTTCGTACGCGTCATGGCGCCTCGCTCGACAACTCCGGCGGTGAAGCAGGCGCTGCGTCAGCGCTGATCGACTTGCACCACCGCGAAAAGATGGCGCGCTCCTCCTCTCCGCACGCGTCCGCGTAGATTGCCGTCGTTGTGAGACGCGAATGGCCTAGCCATTTCTGCGTCATGTTGATCGGGATGCCGGCCTGGAGGGTGCCGACGCCGAAAGCGTGGCGGAGGCCACGCGGGCAGGCGGCGGCGCCAACGATGCCCGCTGCCGCCATCGAGTGCTTGATCGTCCGCCAGGCCGTCTGACGGCACCATGGCCACAGCCTCGCGTGCGCGCCTTCAGGGTCGCGTTGCGACGCGGCCAGGCCGAACGCGTCGTCTAGGTCGCGCATCAGGGTAGGCGGCAGCGGCAGCTCGCGCATGGCGTGACGGCGGCGCTTCAGCGTTCGGAGCGTCAGGATGCACGGCTCGATCTGGAAGGAGGCAGGCGTCACCTCCAGAAGCTCGCTCGGGCGCGCACCGGTCCAGGCGATCGTGAGAGCAAAGAGAGCATGGTCGCGGGGTAGATCAGCTACGGCTGCGAGAAAGCGGGTGCGCTCCTCGGCGTTCAGGTACTTACGCGCTCCTCGCACCGTGTAGAGGGATGGCGTGTAGGCGTCGGCTCCCCGACGGTCCGGCGACGGCCCAGCCTGCGTCCGGAGAGACTGTGATGCGACACTCTTGCTCAAATTGGTGCATTTAGGAATTTCAACCAGAAATAAATGGCCTGCGAGCCCGTCGCCCTGCCCTCCCCGTCATTAGCCCAGCGTTCACCATAAAGATAACGCTGTCGAAATGAGAGTGCAACAGAATGAGCAATAACGTTGCACCTTTCGTAAGTAGAGGCGAACTGTAAGCAAAGAATTACTTACATATATTACTTTCACCACCGTCGGTATATATTTGAGATTATACAGTATTCGTTCGTTTATTACTTGGCCGATTCATTCGGCGCAGGGAGCAGACAATGAGCATAATCTCTCTTCAAAAAGCACGGGCAGCACTAGTGGCCGGGACGGTCACCGTCGGTGCGCTGTTCCTTTCCGCAGGAGCCTCGGTAACTTCGCCTGCGCTGGCGCAGCAGGTGACGCCGGTTGCAACCGGAACAGTCCCTCCAGAGATTGCCAGGGAGGTTGATGCGAGGCTGAAGCAATTGGCCCCAATCATCAGGGGCGCGGAGACTGAGCGCCAACGGCTCGGTGTACCCGATGCTTCGAGGGACACATGTTCTGCGAGAACCGGCCTGTACGTGAAAACGGTCCTCGCTCTCAAGAATCACGAAACCTATAGCTACAGTATCGCGAGAGCGAGCATGGACGATCTGGAGGCGATGACGCGGTTTGCAGCCTGCACGTTGCCCGGCGGCCTGCAGGCAAAGCTCAATGTCTGCTCGATTTCCGGCATCGCATTATCGGGAAAACTGATGGGGCCTGTCTCCATAGAGAAACTCGGAGATCTGATCGGCACCTTTCAACAGGTCGTCCGCGAAGTTGGTCTCACTTGAATCATAGGGTGGGCAAGTCATAGGGGGTTCTCCCGGAGTTTGGTGGTCGTGCTCCGTGCTTTGGAGCAATTCCCGGAACCTCGGCTGTTTCTGGAATTTCAGTGGGGCGGCCCGCACTCACTGCAGCATGCAACACGAATAGCCAGGAATGGCTAATTCATGATCGCGGCGCGGCCTTACAGTCAACGAATCTCAGGATGTGATGCGAAAGCTTTCAAGCGGCTGCGATCTGTTTCAAACCGATGCGCAAACGGAAGAATACGCGGGCGTTACAGCCTCTGATCTTTAACCGGGTCGACGTAGTGCATGCGGTCCGCGCCGACGGCTGCGAACCGCGAAGGTTCCCGTCGGTTACAAGGGGCTCTTATTGTCCTGTCACGTGACGGCATTCACGGTGATCGGCATTGCAACCCCAGAATGTGGAGGATCACATGCCAACTTTCGTCACCATCGGTCGTCGCCTTCTTCAACCCGAACACGTCGCCTTCGTCGAACGCTATGATGCGTCAGCGAACCCGAATTTCCAGACGTCGCGATCGTTTCTCAGCCGCGTCGTGCTCATCAGCCGCGACGAAAGTATCCTTGTCGAAGAAGCGCCTGCCGCCTTCGCGGAAAGCCACCGGTTCCGGATGCTTCCGCACGACCAGGTGGCCATCAACCCGCTCGTGCGCTTCCAAGTCGAGCAGTTCCTTCCGAAGGAAGGCTACGTGCCTCGTAAGGCGTACCAGTCCCGCCTTCTGTGGCGCGATCTCGACGGCAATCAGCAGAGCAAGCTCCTCTTGAGCGGCGCGGAAGATGTTTTCGCCGTCGTGTCGGGCACCATGGAGGCATCCGAGGCTCCGCGGCCCGAACCCACCCAGGGTCAGCGCCGGCGGCAGCGTGGATCGCGACCAGCCGGATTGAACAGTTGAACGCATCGCTCCATGACGGCCCAGGCCTCGCCGGGCCTGGGCGCGAGCGACCTGCGCCTCATCCGGCGACAACCCATTGACCCCTAAGACGTAAGCCCTGGAAGGACGACAGTGAGAGAGCGTAGCCGAGCGTCGGCACGCTATGCCCTTCCTTTCCTGCCACGCTCCTCCTGCTCCGCGATCCAATCCCGCAGCACCGTGCGACGCGCGCATAGCAACGCCCCGAGCTTGAAAGTCGGCAAGCGTGACGTCGCCACCAGATGGTAAACCTTGCGGCGGTGCGACCTCCCGCCAAACAGGAACGCGGCGATGGCTCCGGCCCCGCGCAGAATATCATCGGCGAGTGCGGCTTCGACGTGCTCAGTGACCAGACGGCCGTCCATGATCTACCTCCTGCCTTTAAGGATCGAACGATCTGCGCGCGGTCGCGCCAATGCGGATGAGGGGCCGGCAGCCATCCGGCCACCCTTGACCCGTAGCCGGGTTGCAAGCCTGAAGAGCGCCTCCTCATCCAGGCTCCGGTAAACTTTTACGTAGCTGTCGACGCGGAGCTGCTTGATCCGTGCTTCCCAGGCCTTCAATTCGGCCGTGCCCGGCGCATGCTCGCCGTCGAAGGGATCGGGAAGCAGATAGCGGACGCTCCGGACGTCTCTGCGCGTCAGCCCTGCAAGACGTATGTCGGCGAGGGTTCCGGGGCTCAACACGCCGATTTCGACAGAGGACATTCCCGTAGCGGGAGCTTTGGAGCCCGTCCCGGCGGCAACGCTGCCTCCGGTCATGGCCGCCGCAAGCGCTTCGAGAGCATCCAGAAAACTGTGCCTCTTCGGCAGGCTCTCAAGCTCCTCGATGCCGGAGCCAGCGAAGAGCTGCGGGCTCGACTGGCTCACAGCCGGCACGGTGACTTCGTAGCGCCGGACCGAGTGCACCGAGTGCTGAATGAGTTCGCTGCCGAGTATCGCAGCAAGAAGATGAGCGAGATCGCGGGGTGTCGTTTGCGGGGCGCTCCGGCCGCGCCCACCTTTGGTGCGCAGACCAGCTACGACGAGGTTCCGGTCATGCTCGACAACGGTGGCGAGCGGAATGCCAAGTGCTTCTGCAACTGCTGCCACAAGTTCGCCGGGAGTAGCCATCACCGCTCCGTGTCTTCATTTAGAAATTACCCGAATGGGCGGTCATTGCCAACACCATTAGGTATTTTTCGGAATGGAATGGTTCGTAATCGCTGAGAGGGGTACGCGCGCGCCGATCCGGCGATCGTGCCCAGTGAAGTCCAGCATCCCGGCGCGCCTGCACGCATTACCGTATTGGCGGGCGCTTCAAGACAGCCCGGGGCTTGATAGGAAATGTCGGATGATTGCGTCGTGCATCCGACGTGAGCTATCAGGCCGAGCGCGCGCTCCAGTCGCCGCTCCACGATCGAGCGGCTGGTCGCGCTCCCTGGAGAGATTCAGAAGTCGAACGCGGATCGAGGCGAGCTTCGCACCCTGCAGCAGCCAGGGCCAGATCCACAGCCCGGGATCGGCCGCCATCGCGTCACGTTTGTTGAGTACGCGCCTTGCACCGACCGGCGCGCGCGGAGGCACCATCGCCCAGCCGAAGAGATCGCGATGCTCGACGTAACGGCAAAATGGCCATTGATCTAACGTTAGGGAAATCCGGAGGTGCGCTCCATCCGGGGTCGTCTTATCTCCGGAAAGATTGCAGAAATTAACCCTTAACTAGCAAAAGTTTGCTAATCTTGGAGCCGAGGTCGCCCTTAATGGCCAAATTCATGCTCAGCACCGCACCGGAGGTCTTCGTCTCCACAGCCGCCATGTCCTCGGCAGTATCGCGGGCTGTTGCCGCCGGACAGCTCAGGAAGCTCGGCTCCCGTCTCTATACCACGAACCTGCGCGAGGCGGCCGAGACCCTCGTGCGTCGTCACCTGTGGGAGATCGCAGCGGGCTATTTCCCGGACGCTCTGGTCGCCGACCGAACCGCACTTGAGATGCGCCCGGCGGAGGATGGATCCATCTTTCTCGTGAGCGCCAGCGGGAGCCGCGTCGTACTGCCCGGCGTCACCCTCCGGGCGCGTCGCGGCATCGGTCCGCTCGATGGCGACTTCAAGATGCGCGACCGGCTGTACTGCATGTCGCCGGCCCGCGCCGTGCTCGAGAACATGCGCCCGTCACGTGCCAGGTCCGGCGCTGCGGCTACGCTGCGGCCGGAGACGCTGGAAGGCTATCTTGAGCGGCGTCTGCGCGATTCCGGCGAGGAGCAATTCAACGCGTTGCGCGATCAGGCCAAGGCGCTTGCGCCTCAGCTCGGTCTGGAAGCTGAAGCCGGGAAGCTCGATGCGCTCATGGGCGCACTCCTTGGCACGAGGGACGCTCCGCTGAAGTCGCCGGCAGGCCGGGCGCGTGCCAGGGGCTTCCCTTTCGACGACCGCCGCATCGCGCTCTTCGAGGCGCTCGGCGACGCCTTGCGCAGCTTTGCTCCCGAGGCGTCCCGGCCTTGGGCGCCCAAGGGCAATGCCGCGATCAATCAGGCATTTTTCGAGGCTTACTTCTCGAACTTCATCGAAGGCACGGAGTTCACCGTCGACGAGGCGCGCGCCATCGTCTTCGAGGGTGCGGCCAGTGAACGCCCGCGGGACGCCCACGACGTGCTCGGCGCCTTCAAGATCGTTGCCGATCCCGCCGAGATGCGGCGTCTTCCCGCGAGTCCCGACGCGTTCCTCGACATGCTGCGCACCCGCCACCGGATTCTTATGGAAGGCCGCCCGGAGGTTGGGCCGGGCGTCTTCAAAACCCGGTCCAATCAGTTCGGCGCCCATGTATTCGTGGCGCCGGATCAGGTGGCCGGCACGCTGACCGAGGCGTTTCCCATCTATCAGCGTCTCAGCGAGCCGCTCCACCGCGCGATCTTCATGATGTTCCTCGTCTCGGAAGTTCATCCCTTCGCGGACGGAAATGGTCGCGTCGCGCGGATCATGATGAATGCCGAACTGGCCGCCACCGACCAGGTGCGCGTGCTCATTCCGATTGTCTACCGCAACAACTATCTCACGGCCTTGCGCGCGCTCAGCACCAACGCGCATGCCGAGCCGATCATCAAGACGCTTGTCTTCGCCCAACGCTATGCGGCGGCCATTCCGTGGCAAGAGTTCACCAGTGCCGTTGTAGCCCTCAAGGCGACGCACGCCTTCGTGCGACCGGAAGATGGCGATGAGCAGGGCATCCGCCTCCGCATCCCGTCAGCTGCCGATCTCGCTGGCCAAGGCTGAGA
The DNA here is from genome assembly GCA_026126105.1 of Enhydrobacter sp. Lineage (GTDB taxonomy): Bacteria > Pseudomonadota > Alphaproteobacteria > Reyranellales > Reyranellaceae > Reyranella. The sequence continues at coordinate 40,570 of JAHCJV010000044.1, read as the reverse complement.
GGGGCTTAGGCAAAGGCTGAACTTCCCCCGCGAGTCATTGCTCTGCTCCATTCGGTGATGATTGAGACGGAGACGGGACTGGTGCTCGTACGCGCGTTGCCAGCTACCGTAAAGCCCGCACCTGCACGCCGCTGCCCACCTTGCTACGGTGTCCTGCAAGCTGCGCCACGGTCGGCGGGGCGAAAATACGCGTCATCGTCGACATCGGCTTCGGGGACGCCGTGGAACCGCAGCCGGCCGAGGCCGACATCCCGACCTTGCTCGACCTGCCGCTGATGCGCATGCGCGCCTATGCGCCGGAGACCGTGATCGCAGAGAAATTCCAGGCCATGGTCATGCTGGGCCGCGCCAACAGCCGTATGAAGGATTTCTACGACATATGGATGCTGTCGCGTTCCTACGATCAGAGTGCTGCTGACACATTGGCGCGCGCGATCGCTGCCACCTTCGCCCGCAGGAACACGGACCTGCCACGCGAGCTACCTGATGCGCTGACTGACGCCTTTGCCGCTTTGGTGCCTTCTTTCCGGCGCGGGCTCATGGCGGCGCCTCGCCAATCCGATGCCATCCTCATCGCCCGGGAAAGGCATCAAACTGAATTGCGTGGTTGGCAGCTGCAGTTGGGCGCACTGAGAAATCCGAGCTAGCGGGCCGAGGGTAGTTTGCTTTCTTGCAACAGAACGCAGTTGACGAGTTTGGCTTCGTTATATTCGTTGCGCCTCTGCCCTGCGTCGCCCTGCCAGTTCTTTGCTATAACGCTGCCCATACTGGTTAGAAACGACGTACCGGTTTCGTAGCCCGTCGTCCATTTTATGCGATAAACCATTCCATTTTCGCTCTGGCATCGGGACAGTGACTTAGAGAGCGCTGCCGGCTCGGCCTCCGCATACGCCAGCAAGAGGGGTGGAGGAATATCGTGCCCTCCGCGTCCGTCAGCAGATGACACGCAGGGAAAGGAAAGCCAGATAGCAGTAGCAGCAATAAAGATTCTGACAGTGGACTTCATTTTTCGTTTCGACGATTGGTGAGGCCCAGAATGATAGGCGATTGTGGTTAACGGGAACCTAGCAGCTTCGGCGGCTAGGCGCGCCAACAGGCTAGTCACCGCCGTTGGGCTGGGGAGTGGGGTCGCCGAAGCAATTTGGGTCATACTCCTCGTCTCCTGATCTACCGCTCAGGTTGAGGGTGCCATCCGTACAGGTATAATGGAGCCTTGAATCATGGGGTAAGCATGTATTTATCTGACGATTACTTTCCCAGTAGATAACTTCCCACTCGGGCATGCTGTAGGTTTCGCCGTTATTGGAAATCCGGCGATGGATCCAGCTATAGCACTGACCTGGCTGTAACTGGACGCAAGTGTATAGCGCTCCCCAGCTGAGAACATTTCCCCATCCGCTGGAATCGTATGTAAGGATCGAATCCACAGTTACCGTGCCCGAGGGGCATGCATAGCTGCCTGTGTAAGGGTTCGCATAGGTCGGCTGGCTGTTGAATGGCATCGGCGTGTAGGATGAAAAAACCCTCGAGGAATCCGCTACAGGCTCGATTGTGCAGGAGTGCACATCGTACCATCCTTGGCCATTAATCACGGTAGTGAGAATCTTGCGGTCGGTCATGCCCGCCGGGCATGATGTATCACCCGTAACGCGGTTGGGGCGGCGCAAAAGCGGGTTGCCGGCATTTGTGTAAAAGGAGGGGCTTGTCGGGGAATCTTGCGTACAGGCATGGATATCCGCGAAGCCCATTCTACCCCACCAGAGCGGAGCGATATTGTCGTCGATGGTGCCAGGCGGGCACGCGTATCCACTAGTGTATGGATTGCGGCGGCTGAACGTGGGAATCGCAAGGTTCGTGTCGCCTGCAACGTCTGGATCCCATCCAACGACATAAAAGCTCGTCGCATAGCCGGGGGCGGTTTCGCTCGGCAAGGTCTGGCAGGTTGCTGTGGCACGTCCCTCGCTGCCGGTGCAGTTCCAGGTCCATTGATTGCCATTGCGGACAGGCACGCTCGGCCCACCTATAGCGCAGAGGTCGGTCGGCGGATCTACCAGCGTGCCGTTGGAGCTGCCGCATTCGCCGTCATAAGTGGCGCATTGGCCGACGATCTCGTTACGGCAGTTCCGCAGGAGTCCGTCGCTGCCGCAGGTCGTATTACAGGTTGGGGGAAGAGGCTCGCTCGGCGCGTCAGGATCACAGGTGGGGTCGTCGCGTGAGAACTCGCCCCAACTGCCGACGCGCGCGCGTCCGGTACCAGATGCGGATGTCTCCCATGTTATGCTGCCAGTTGGCACGGTGCACGACGTTGAGGATTCTTCTATGACGCAGCAGGGGCTGTAATCCACTACGGTAATGGTCGACCGCACGCAGCCAGCGCGTCCAGGTACGCATCCGGCCGGTCGGTAGACATCTTCCTGGTGACTACCGGAGACGCAGGTGCTTGGTACTTTGCGTTGCCAGTTCTGGTGGAAGACCTTGTTGCTATAAATCAGCGTATTGGTGTCAGGCGTACTGCCGGCGCGGCCGCGGGCAAGATCGCCGCTGGTCGGGCTGTCGCAGCCGTTCAGGACAGGGGTAACGGGTTGTCCAAGGGCGCAGGCATCGGCGCTTACGCCGGTCAGGTTGCTGATATTGTCGAGAAAGGAAAACCATTCCGAAGATGTTTTGAATGGAACGAAATAGCCGTTCCCGTAGATGTTATCAAGATAGCGGCAGATACCAAACTTATCGACCACGATGTTTATGTCGCCACTTTTAAGATTGCGTGCATTTGCGGCAGTAATGGAGTCCGCGATATCATTTTGGAAAGTGTAGTCCTTTCCCACGCCAGCGCCGGTCCAGGTGCGTTCGGAGAAGTTTGGGGGGGCGGCGCAGGTGCGCTGGCCGACCATGACAAAGGCTTGCTCGGCCGGCGTGTCGCACGCCAGATCGTCCATGGCATAAGCTGATCGCAGCCCGGCACCTAGAAAAACAGCTAACGTCAGACACGGCAGGAACAGGAGAATACGTCTTGTCATGCCAAGTCTTTCAAATATGGGTCAAGCGAAGTAACGGTTCTATGTATGGTGCCAGTATAAGTTGCAGGGTTTACCGAGTTCTTAATTGTGCAGCGTGAGGAATACCAAGCACTTAGCAAACCTGTCAGGATGGTCGCGCGCGCGATGGTAGGCGTACCAATTGGCTAATATCCCGTTTACCATTGAGCCTTCTGGCAGCCGCGCGACCGTGCAGACATATCCTCTTATGGTGAGGGAGCGCGATACGGCTTTTGGGCCAGAGAAAGGCCCGGAATCCCCGGCGACTCTTCGTCCGGCGCGGCAAACATCGCGATTGCCCGACATTGCGCCCGTCCGCCGAGGCACTTTCGTACCAAGATGCATGAACGTGATGCCGTTCAACCCGGATCGGCTCATCTCGGAACCGACCATGGCGACACCCGAACAGAGGCGACCAATCCCCCCGAACGACCCGTCACTCCTCGAGCGGCGACTGGAGCGCGCGCTCGTACTTCTCGCCTATCTCATCGAGCTTGATGGGGATGTGCATGTCCCGATGTATGAGCGCATTGAAGGCGAGCTTCGCACCATGCAGCAGCGAAGGAACACGCGGACCCGGGCGCGCCAGCTCCTGGCTGGCTACGCAAACTCAACCGGCGACGCGGTCAGTTGGAAGCCGGCCATGACCGATAGCGAACCCGTTCAACTCCCCTACGTCCGGACGCCCTGAGCGTTCTCTTGAAGCTCTCCGGCTCAGATCGCCGTACCGGGCACGGCGAACGCGATGCGCTGCAGATATTTCAGCTTCAGCTCAAGCGCCGGGCCGCGACCATACTTCGGCTTGTAGGTTTTGTGCCCCATCAGGCTGTCGATCAGGCTGTCGGGCGCCTCGATAGCGACGAGACGATCCTTGAAGCTGTGGCGCAACGAATAGACCGTGTGGTCTTTCGAAGGCCGGAGGTTATTCTCCGTGAGGTACTTGTTGACCGTTGCCGACAGTACGGTCGCCTTGTCGCGGTACTTGGGGAAGCCCTCAGGGCGCAGCTTCATCGCCTCGAGCGCAACGCCCACCAACGGCATCTCGCGCGCGGAATCCTCAGTCTTCAGCCGGCGGCCATCGGCGATGACCTTCACGTAGGGGATCGGGGCATCGAGGAAGATGGAGCCCGTCCGCAGGTTCACCACTTCCGATGGCCGCAAGCCGGTCTCGATCATCACATGGAGGACGAGGCGCGCATCTTCGTTGAGGCTGGCAAGCCCATCTCCCGCAAGAAACTGGCGCTGGATGAAGTCAGGATCGTAGGGCTGGCGCGAATGGTCAACTTCACCCCGGAGGCGCAATCCCTTGAAGATATCAGGGAGATTGAGCCGCCGGCGAACGCTCATCTCCTTCAGCATCCGGCTGAGCTGGCCGATGTCCTTGTTCGCCGTCTTGGCCGCGACGTCATCTTCCAGGAAGCGCTCGCGCCACCATTCGACATAGTCGATCCCGTCGCTTTCCGTGATGGCCGTGACAGGCTTGTCGCCGACGACCTTGACGAACTGGGCGACTGCGCGGATCCGGCCGGTGCGCCAGATCCTCAACTGGTCCGGCGAGAAATCGCGCGTCTCGTCGCGGATCGCGGTTTCGTATTCCTCGAAGAGGCGCGAGAGCGGGAAGCTCGGCTTGGCCTCTGTTCCGAGCAGAGCCGTGCGCGCGCCCTTGTCCTCGACCAGGCCCTTGGCGACGAGCGCCTCCAGCCGTTCCAGCACGCGCTCTATCGGGGAACTGAGAAGCTGCTCGTTCGCAATGTGATCGTAGCCAAGCATCCTCGCCCGGCGGCGCGCTTCCTCGTAGCGGGTGAGGTTGCCCTGAGACTGGTTGGCCAACAGCGAGCGCCAGCGCAGCTCGAGTTCCTCGTTCATCTTCTCGGCAACGCGCGCCGCGCGTCGGCCGAGGCGATCGTCGGCAACGCGGATACGTGTTGAATGTCGAATTATGACGCGGCCGTCGTGGGCGGCGAACTCAGCTGGAACCCGGCGAACGAAGTGCCAGAGGCTTCCCCTGCGGGTGAGAAAATCGGACATGGCGGCTCGAGGTGTTGGACGAAATGTTAGACATTTTCGCTCCAACCCTCTCAGCCTGCCGTACGAAACAATGGTAACCCATTGAAACGCAACAATTACATCATACGCGGCTGGAGCGGGCGAAGGGATTCGAACCCTCGACCCCGACCTTGGCAAGGTCGTGCTCTACCCCTGAGCTACGCCCGCGCTCCGTATCCGACCGGGCAGTCTGCCGGAAGGCGGTCGTGATAGGGGGTTTTGGAGCGGTTGGCAAGCGCCCCGTTTCTCCGACTTTGGCATGGGTTTCCGCCGCAGCGAAGGGTGTGAGCCGCATCGGCGTGCATGCCGGATAACGGACAACGCGTTGTTGTGAACCGGCGGAAGTTGCTTGTTGCCGGTCCGCCTGATCAGGTAAAGCCGGGTGCCGTTGCCGCCGAGGACCACGCCTGTTGCGGCGCCCCTGTAGACTGCCCCGATGCTGACTCCGCAACTTCTGTTCGCGCGCCTCGACGAGTTGGGCCTCGCCCATCGCACGGTCGAGCACGCACCGGTCTTCACGGTCGAGCAGGCCAAGGAGCACCGCGGGGCGCTGCCCGGCCATCACATCAAGAACCTCTTCCTCCGCAACAAGAAGGAGGCAATGTGGCTGATCGTGGCGCTGGAGGATCGGGAAATCGACCTCAAGCGACTGGGCGAAGTGCTCGGTGCGGGCAGGCTATCCTTCGGCAGCCCCGATCGCCTGCACCGCCATCTCGGCGTCGAGCCCGGATCAGTGACCCCGTTCTCGGTGATCAACGATCCCGCTCGACAGGTGACGCTGGTGCTCGACCGGGCCCTGTCCGAAGGCGGCCCGATCAATGCCCATCCGCTCGTCAACACCATGACGACCGCGATCTCGTTTGCCGATCTCACGCGATTCTTCGTGGCGACCGGCCACAAACCACAGTGGCTCGATTTCCCGCTGTGATTTTTTTGCCGAACCGTGTCGGGACGCTGCCCTACCGTTCGTCCTCCGGCCACAACGGCAAACACGGAGGTCACCGATGACAGCCAGCACGAATTCCGACCGCGAACTGGTCCTCACGCGCCTGATCGACGTTCCGCGCGAGAAATTGTGGCGCTGCTGGACCGAGCCCGAGCTGATGGTGAAGTGGTTCACGCCGTCGCCCTGGAAGACCATCCACGCCGAGACCGACGTCCGGCCGGGCGGCTCGAGCTACGTCGTCATGCAAGGACCTGACGGCACGGAAATGCCGAATCGCGGCGTCTATCTCGAGGTGGCGGCGAACGAGAAACTGGTCTTCACCGACGCCTACATCCGAGCCTGGGAGCCTGCCGAGAATCCGTTCTTCACCTGTGTTCTCACCTTCGAGGACGCCGGCAACGGCCATACGCGTTACACCGCGCGGGCCTTGCATTGGACCCAAGAGAACCGGGAAGCGCATGAGAAGATGGGCTTTCACCAAGGCTGGGCCACGGCCACCGACCAGCTGGCCGCGCTTGCCAGGACGCTCTGACCACGCGCCGGGTGACTTTTGGCAGCGAAAAATGTTGCAACATAGCAATTGCGAGGCGATGGTGCGCCACAACGTTTCGGCGATGGTCGAAGGAATGCGGAAGAACTGCGTCCTCGGAGACTAAATCTCCGCAAACGGCAGTCCCGCCTCGCGGCGGGCTTGCTGCAACGTGTTGTACATCAGGCAGGCGACGGTCATGGGGCCCACGCCGCCCGGCACCGGAGTGAGATGCCCCGCGACCTGCCGCGCTTCCTCGAAGACAACGTCGCCGACCAGCCTCGTCTTGCCGGCGGCGGCAGGTATTCGGTTGATGCCGACATCGATGACTGCAGCCCCTGGCTTGATCCAGTCGCCGCGCACGAACTCGGGCCTGCCGATCGCGACCGCCAGGATATCGGCGGTGCGGCACACCGAAGGCAGATCGCGGGTGCGCGAATGGGCGATCGTGACGGTGCAATCGGCCCGCAGCAGGAGCTGGGCAACCGGGCGACCGACCAGCGTCGAACGGCCAACCACCACCGCGTTCATCCCGCTCAGGGAGCCGAGCACGTCGGTCAGCAGCATCGAGCAGCCAAGGGGGGTACAGGCCACCGGGAAATCGAGCGGCGCGCCCGCCGCGATCATTCCAAGACGCCCGACATTGATCGGATGGAAGCCGTCGACATCCTTGTCGGGATCGATCGCCCGCAGCACTTTCTGCGTTTGGATGTGCCCGGGCAACGGCAACTGGACCAGAATGCCATGGACGTCGGCATCCGCATTGAGTCCGGCGATGAGCTGCAGCAGCTCGGCCTCCGTCGTCTCGTCAGGCAGGCGATGGTCGAAGCTGGCCATGCCGAGTTCGGCCGCGGCCTTGCCCTTGCTCCGCACATAGACCTCGCTCGCAGGATCGCCGCCCACCAATACGGTGGCGAGTCCGGGTTTCACGCCCTTGCTCGCAACCAGGTCGCCGACGCCCTTGCCAACCCTCATGCGCAAAGCGCTCGCGAACGCCCTGCCGTCGATCAGCCTGGCTTCAGACATGTGTGTTCATCCATTGAACGATACGATCGGCGAGGGCACCGGGTTCGCCGGCGACACTGACAGTCTTCATGCGGCTCGAAGCGCCTTTGACGATGCCGAACGACGACCTCGGCAGGCGCCATGTCTCAGCCAGCAGCGCGATCACCGCAGTATTTGCCCTTCCGTCTTCGGGGGGAGCCGTCACCGTAGCCTTGAGCGTATCGCCAGCACTCTCGAGCGAGGTCCGGCGCGCGCGGGGCTGCACGCGCAGCTCCACCGTCACGCCCGCAGCGCCGCGGCGCAGGAAAGACGGATCAATCAATAGAAATACGGCCAGACGTAATAACGCAGGGCCTCGCGCAGGAAGAACAGGCCGAGCAGCAGCACGACCGGCGAGATGTCGACGCCACCCAGATTGGGGAGCATGCGGCGGATCGGCCGCAGCATCGGCTCGGTGAGACGGAACAGGGTGTCGACCACCACGCGGATGAACTGGTTGCGGGTGTTGACCACGCCAAAGGCGACCAGCCAGCTCATGATGGCGCTCGCGATCACGATCCAGGTGATCAGCTCGATCAGCGCTTCGATCAACCAAATGAAGGGATTCATGGGCCGGCACCCTACCCTAGGATCGCGAGAGGGCAAGCACCACGTTGCCCAATTTCAGCGCGCGTACTGCCGTGATGTCGCGAGGCCCATGGCCCGGCAACAGTCGGGCGCCATCGATGAAGGTCCCGCCCGGCGCGCCGAGATCTTCCAACCCGAGCCGGCCGCTGGCGGTCAGCAGGCGGGCATGGGGGCGGCCGACCGACGGATCGGCCACCACCAATTCGCCCGGGGCGCCCCTGCCCTCGCCGGTCAGCAGGTAGGCGGGTTGCGCGTCGTCGAAGGCGAGCGCCACGCCGTTGCCGGTGAGCTTCCAGCCGCGCCGGTCCGACAGCGCCTTCGCCGGCGGCGGGAGGGCGGGCGGCGCCCCTGGTGCGCCTCCCCCTGGTGGCGGCACGAAGCCCGCCACGGCCGGCTCGCCGTCCCGCGGCCAGCGCATGAAGGCGAATACCCAGAGCAGGATCAGCGAAACGACGGAGCCGATCCCGGTCAGCGTCAGCAGAATCGCTCCCAGGCCCGTCCAGCCAGGCAAGCCCGCCTTATCCGCGATGCGCCAGCACATCCAGCCGGCCAGCACGACACCGACCAGCGCGAAGGCGCTGCCCAGGCCCAGCGCCCCCAGCAGAGCCGCGAGGTCGAAACCCATCATGGGCGTACCGTTGGCGATGCAGTCGCCCTGCCCTCGCCGTTCGGCCAATCGCCGAAGGCGAGCACAGCCATGACGATGAAGGAGCCGAGCACCGGCAGGAGATGGAACAGCGACAGCAGGCCCGAGTAGCCGGCACGTTCGCAGATCCGCCAGGTCGGCACGATCAGCACCAGCGCCACCAACACATGCACGACCAGCAGCGCCATCAGGAAGAAGGTGCCGAGGCCGACCAGCCAGGCGATCAAGGTCCACATCAGGCGATCCGCCTCTACGCGAGGGCCACGACTTCGATCTCGACCAGCACGTCGCGTGGCAGGCGCGCGACCTCGACGGTCGAGCGGGCAGGCGGCGTCGCGCCAAAATACTCGGCGCGGCCGTACACGTCGTTCATGGCGGCAAAATCGTTCATGTTCTTGATGAATACCGTGGTCTTCACGCAGCGGTCGAGGTCGCTGCCTGCGGCCTTGAGCACCGCACGCAGGTTCTTCAATACCTGCTCGGTCTGCGGAGCGATGCCGCCGCTCACGATGTGCCCCGTCGCCGGATCGAGCGGAATCTGCCCCGCACAATAGACCATGCCGCCGGCCACGATGGCCTGCGAATAGGGACCGAGCGCACCGGGAGCTGCATCGGTTTTGACTGCCGTCTTGCCATTCGACACTGTTTGCTCTCCTAAAAAGGCGGAATGACGCTAGCATATGGCCGTTTGCTTGACAGGCGGCGCGGCAGGCTCTATCCGCGCCTTCTTCGGGAAGTGGGGGGCTGTAGCTCAGCTGGGAGAGCGCCTCGTTCGCAATGAGGAGGTCAGGGGTTCGATCCCCCTCAGCTCCACCAACCCCGAAAGGCCACGCTTGCCACCTGCCCCATTGCGTCTGGACCGTCCGACGCCCGCACAACTGGGACTGACCGCCGCCGAAGGGCGTGTGCTGCGGGCGCTGCGGACGCCCGAGCGCATCCAGCGATTCATCGTCGACCTGCCCGCCAACTTCGAGGAGGAAGGCGATACCCTCTACTCGGTGCGCCGCGTGCTGCGGCATCGCAAGGCGCATTGCATCGAGGCGGCATTCACGGCGGCCTGCGCTTTGTGGCTGCAGGGCGAGCCACCCCTGGTCATGGATTTCTTCGCCAAAGGTGACGCCGACCACGTCGTTGCCCTCTTCAAGCGCGATGGCTGCTGGGGCGCCATCTCCAAAAGCAACCATATCTGGCTGCGCTGGCGCGATCCGATCTATCGCACGCCGCGCGAGCTGGCGATGTCCTATTTCCACGAGTATGTGCTGAAGGACCGCAAGACGCTGCGCACCTATTCGGGACCGGTTGACCTGCGGCGCTTTCCCGGCGACCAGTGGATCACCAGCGAAGAGGAATGCTGGGAGGTAGGCGCCGCGCTGACCGACGTGCGGCACTACCCGGTCGCGACGCCCGCCCAGATTCGTCGCCTCACGCGGCGTGATGCGATGGAAGCGCGCGCCGATGGAATAAGGCAATTCGAAAAGACTTAGCGGAGAGACCGATGACACGCACGATCGCCGCCTTCCTGCTCATCCTGATCGCGTTGCCCGCGCGAGCGCAAATTCCGCCGGAATGGCCCGAGGCAGCACGGGCCGTGATCGGTGAGTTCGAACGCGACTCTCCGCAGTTGGCGGCCTATCCGTGGGGTTCCGAGCTCACGCAAGGGTGGTCGCTGGCGCGCGCATGGCGCAAGCACAACAACGGCAACACGGAGATCATCCTGGCCGAATACCTCACCTTTGCCGCACTCTGCCGGGCGCCGGGCTGTGCCGGCAGCACGATAGAAGGTCAGTCCTATGTCACAATGGCCAATCGTGTGAAGGCTCTGCTAGGCGAGCAGGGTGGCGCCTATGCCCTGGCGCGCAATGCTCATGCCTGGTTGGCCGGCCTGCCCGATCCGACCGGCGCGGCGCAGAAGAACGCCGCACTGTGGAGCAAGGATCTCGACGCGGCGGCGGCCGATTTCGCCACCGGCAATCTCTATGCGCTGGCTTGGCTGCTCGCCCGCACGCGACCTACGCCGGCGCAACAGGCCACGACCTTCGCCCGCTTTGCGCTGCTGGTACAGGGTCGGGCCTGGCTTGGAACACGCTGCGTCGACATCTCGAAGATCGCGACCGTGCTCGACGCTCCGCCCGTGGTGGAAAGCTGCTCCGACGCCAGCTGAGTTGGCCGCCCGTGTCCTCTCCCCCGGCGGGGGAGAGGACCATGAGGCGTTATTCGGCGGCGATCTGCTGGTTCACGAACCTCTTGGCGTCGAAGTCCTCGGCCACCTTCATGTCGTTGCCGATCAGCTTCTCGACGTCGATCTTGGCGTATTCCATCACGCCCATGTCGCCAAGCGCCTTCTGCACCTTGGGTCCGAACAAGCCGATCTCCTTCAGGATCGGCACGATGCGGGTGAAGAGCCGCGTGCGGAACGACTGCATGGCGCCCGAATTGTAGGCGTATTCCATCAGCTTATCGACCGGCAGGCCCGAACGCATCCAGACTTCGGCCTGGTTGAAGCGGTCGCGCATGAAGTAGAGCGCCTCGACCGTGAACTCCTCGCGCTCGGCGCGCTCGGCATCGGACAGATGCGGATAGTACTCGCGTAGCGCCATGCGGCCAAAGGTGACGTGGCGCGCCTCATCCTGCATGACGTAGGCGTTCACCGCGCCGGCGAGGTTGTTGGTGGCGGTGTCGCGGATGCGCTGGAAGGCAGCGAGCGCCAGGCCTTCGATCAGCACCTGCATGCCGAGATAGGTCATGTCCCACCGCCGGTCGCTCAGCGTCTGTTCGAGCAGGTTCTTGAGCGACTCGGTGATCGGATAGGCTGCCTTGAACTTCTCGTGGATCAGCCGCTTGTAGCTCTCGACGTGGCGCGCCTCGTCCATCACCTGGGTCGCGGCGTAGAACTTGGCGTTCATGTCCGGTACGGTGTTGACGATCTTGGCGGTCGCGATCAGCGCGCCCTGCTCGCCGTGCATGAACTGGCAGATCGAATGGCACTGCAGGTTGAAGCGCAGCCAGTTCTTTTCCTTCTCGGTCATCTTCTCCCAGAAGGGCGAGCCGTAGATCGGAATGGACTCGTCGGCCATGCCCATCGGATTCTCTTCGAACAGCTCCTGGGTCCAGTCGATGCGGGTCGACGTATCCCACTGCTGCTGCTTGCCCTTCTCGTAGAGGTTCAGCAGATCGGCCGAGCCGTCCTCGTATTCCCAATTGAAGGCGATCTCTGTCGCTCCGTCGAACTTCCAGTTCGTGACCTCGACCGGAAGCTGGTAAATCTTTTGCGTCGTCATGGGTCTTGCCTCCTGGCGCTGAACCTTGTCCATTCTCCAGCGGAGCGTAAAAGTTGACGCTCCGTTCATTTTGTGGGGACCGTAGCATAAACTGGCGGCGGAGTCCCATCCGGAAACCGCACGACAAGTGAACGTGGATTTAGCAATGGCCTATCATCAGCTGCGTATCGCCAAAATCGTCCAGGAGACGCAGGACGCCCGCTCCTTCGTCCTCGAAGTGCCGGAAGACCTCGCCGACCGTTTCAAGTACCGCGCCGGGCAGTTCCTGACCTTCCAGGTGCCGCACGATCAAGGTGCCTTCAACCGCTGCTACTCGCTGTCGAGCGCCCCCGAAACCGACGGACGCCACCTCAAGGTGACGGTCAAGCGGGTCTTAGGCGGCAAGGGGTCGAACTGGTTCAACGACGCTTTGCAGGAAGGCGGCTCGCTGCACGTCATGCCGCCGGCGGGGCGCTTCGTGCTCAAGGACGGTGACGCGCCGCTGCTGCTGTTCGGCGGCGGCAGCGGCATCACGCCAATGATGTCGCTGATCAAGTCGGCGCTGCGCTCGGGCACGCGCCGCATCCGGCTGTTCTATGCCAACCGCGACAAGCCTTCGATCATCTTCGACAACGAGCTGCTCGAGCTGCTGGCGAGCCATCCGGGCCGGCTCGAGGTTATCCATCATCTCGATGCCGAGCAGGGCCTGACCACGGCCGGAGAGATCATCGGGGCAATGAAAGGGTTCGAAAACGCCGAGGCCTATCTATGCGGACCCGGCCCTTTCATGACCCTGGTCGAGCGCACGCTTGTCGACGCCGGCATGCCGCGCGAGCGCGTGCTGCTCGAGCGCTTCGAAGCCTCTGGCAACGAAGACGTTCCGCCGCCGCCACAGGCGGAAGGCGACGTTATCCCGAGCGAGATCACGATCCACTACGAGAAGAAGGTCCACAAAGTGCCCTATAAGAAGGGTCAGACCATCCTCGAGGCAGCACGCGCTGCCGGCCTCAATCCGCTGTCGTCCTGCGAGGAAGGCTTCTGTGCCTCGTGCGCGGCGAAGACCATCAAAGGCAAGGTCGTGCTCGCCAAGAACGACATCTATACGACCGACGATCTGGCCAACAATTGGATCCTTACCTGCCAGGGCCACTGCTTCGGCGCGGAGGTCGAGATCACCTATGACGTAGTGTGATCGATTCGGGCGGGCAGGTCACGGCTTGCCTGATATGGTTCCCCGACCAAGACAATGCGGCAACAGGGGGCCACTGCGAGGATGCCGGACAAGCCCCAGATCCAGGCCATCCTGCTGACCATCGTGGCCGGCATCGCCGATGCCGTTGGCTATATCGTCATGGGCGGCGTGTTCACCGCCAATATGACTGGCAATACCGTGCTGGCCGGCATTGCTGCCGCAGAAGGATTCTACCCTCTCGCGGCCGAGCGGCTCGCGCCCCTGTTGACATTCTTCCTCGGCGCGATGCTCGCCCGCCTGCTGCTGCGCCTGCTGCACCGACCGGCGGTGCCGCTGCTGCTCGAAGCCATCGTGCTGGCCGGTGTCGGCTTCCTGCCGGTCGGACGCGAAACCGCCGTGCTGATCGTTGCCGCGGCGATGGGCCTGCAGGCCTCGGCCGTAACCCATTTCGGCGGCACGGCGGTCAGCACGGTCGTGGTAACCAGCACCCTGGCGCGCGTCGCCGACGCCACGCTCGACAGGTTTTGGCCTGCGTCGGCTCGCGCCCTGCCATCGGTCGCCACGCCGCGGCTGCTGGCGCTCACCTGGTCCGGCTATTTTGCCGGTGCGGTCGCCGGCACGATGCTGCTCCACCTCATCGTTTGGCCGCTGCTGGTCCCGGCCGCAATTCTGCTGGTCGTGATCGGGCTCTCCTCGCAGTGGACGCGGCCTTGACCGGGTTAGCCGTACGTCCAGGGACGCGCTATTCGGCAGCGATTGCCTTCTCCACGAACATCCTGGCGTCGAAATCCTCGGCAACTTTGCCGTCATTGGCCAGCTGCTGAGCAACATCGACCTTGGCGTAGTCCAAGACGCCCATCTCGGCGAATGCCTTCCGAACGCGGGGACCCCACAGGCCGATATCCTTCATCGTCGGCACGACCCGGCTGAACAGGCGCCCGCGGAAGGAATTCATCTGCTTTGAGTTGTAGTGGATCTCGTCGAGCATCTTGGCGGGCAGGCCAAGCCGCTCCCAGACCTCGGACTGGTTGAAGCGGTCGCGCATGAAATGGAGCGCCTCGATGGCAAACTCCTCGCGCTCGTCGCGCTCGGCCTCGCTGAGGTGCGGATAATATTCGCGCAGCGCCAAGCGGCCGAACGACACGTGCCGCGCCTCGTCCTGCATCACGTAGGCGTTCACTGCCCCGGCCAGCGTGTTGCCCGCCTTGTCCCGGATCGACTGGAATGCGGCCAGCGCGAGGCCCTCGATCAGCACTTGCATGCCGAGATAGGTCATGTCCCAACGCCGGTCGGTCAGGGTCTGCTCGAGCAGGGTCTGCAGCGCCTTGTTGATCGGGTAGGCGAGCTCGAATTTCTCGTGCAGCAGGCGCTTATAGGCCTCGACGTGGCGCGCCTCGTCCATGACCTGCGTCGCGGCATAGAACTTCGCATTCATGTCGGGGACGGTGGCGACGATCTTGGCGGTCGCGATCAGCGCGCCCTGCTCGCCATGCATGAACTGGCTGATCGAGTTGGCCTGCAGCTCGCGACGAAGCCAGGACCGCTCCTTGGCATTCATCCTGTTCCAGGTGTCGGTGCCCCAGATTGAAATCGCTTCGTCCTTCAGCTCCATCGGATTGTCGGGATTGAGCTCGAGCGACCAGTCGAGCCGGGTGCTGGCATCCCACTGCTGCTTCTTGCCTTTCTCGTAGAGCTCGAGCAGGGAGTCGGAGCCATCCTCGTATTCCCAGTTGAACTGTATGTCGGTCGCTCCGTCGAACTTCCACTGGGTCAGCTCGACCGGCAGCGAGTAGATGCGCTGCGTACCCTTCCTGGTCTCCGTCATTTGGCGCCTCCCACGGCGAAACGATTGATTGAAAACGAGCATGCGACCTGCGCCATGCGCTGGCAAGAACCCGGAGCCGCGCTCGAGAGCAGGATCGCCTCGTGCGGATCGGTCAGGGCTGGAGGCGATAGCCGCCGCGATCGGTGATCAGGATCGACGAGTTGGTAGGATCCTTCTCGATCTTCTGGCGCAGGCGATAAATGTGGGTTTCCAAGGTATGCGTGGTGACGCCGGCATTGTAGCCCCAAACTTCGTTCAGCAGCACGTCGCGCGCAATCGGGCGGTCGCCAGCGCGGAAGAGGTATTTCAGGATCGAGGCCTCCTTGTCGGTCAGGCGGATCTTCTTCTTGCCGCCCTTTTCCAGGAGCATCTTGCCTGCCGGATGGAACTCGTAGGGACCGATGGTCATCACCGCGTCCTCGCTGCGTTCATGCTGGCGCAGGTGAGCCCGCAGGCGGGCAAGCAGGACGTTGATCCGGAACGGCTTGGTGACGTAGTCGTTGGCGCCCGATTCGAGGCCCAGGATGGTGTCGGCGTCGGAGTCGGCGGCGGTCAGCATGATCACGGGCGCACGCACGCCCTGGCGGCGCATCAGCTTGCAGAGCTCGCGGCCGTCCATGTCGGGCAAGCCGATGTCGAGCAGCACGGCGTCGTAATGCGCGAGCTTGGCCTTCTCCAATCCCTCGGCGGCGGTGCCGACCTGAATAGTGGTGAATCCGTCGTAGAGATCGAGCTGCTCGGCCAAGACGGAACGCAAGGCTTGGTCGTCGTCGACCAACAGGATCTTTTTGCCGCGGTTGTTGCTCGACATGCTGCTGCCTGATGCGCCCATGGAGTCCAGTCTATCTTGTACGGCCGCCCTGCAAAAGCGCTTCACTTTCAAGCGGATGGCCTGTCCCGTGCTAGGCTATATAAATAGCGATCATGACTCCCCCGGCCCCCTCCCGTACCGCTGCCGCTCAGGCCGCCGTCGAGCGCGCCATGGCCGAGCTGCGCCGTGGCGGCATCGTCATGTTGCGCGGCGACGACGGGCATGGCGGATTGGTGATCGCTGCCGAATCCTGCGGTCCGCGCGCCCTCCAGCGCCTGCAGGGATTGGCTCAGGAGGCGCCGGTGCTCGTGACCACCCGGCGGCGGGCCGAGGCGATCGGCATGGAGATACCTCCGCACATAGCCGGCGGCATGGGGGAACGTAACAAGCCGATTACACTCGATCTGCCGGAGGGTGTACCGGTTGACATCATCCTGCGTCCGCACGAGGGCAAGCGGGCGGGTCGGCACATCGCGCTCAGCCATCTGTCGCGGCCTGTGGCAAGCCGCGCCCCGCAGGTCGCCGAGGCCGCGATCGAACTGGCCAAGATCGCCCGCCTGCTGCCTGCCGTGGTGGTCGGTCCGCTGAGCCGCGATCCCGGCAACAAGCGGCGGGACTGGGCGCGGGAGCAGGATCTGCTCTATGTCGAGGCCGCAGACATCGCCTCGTACGAGGAAACGGCGGCACGGACCCTGCAGCAAGTGGCACAGGCGCGCGTCCCGCTCGAGGGCGCCGAGAACGCCCGCATTCTGGCCTGGAGACCGAGCGACGGCGGAAAGGAACATCTCGCCATTGTCGTGGGCGAGATCGACCCCACGGAGCCGGTGCTGATCCGGCTCCATTCCGAATGCTTCACCGGCGACCTTCTCGGCTCGCTGCGCTGCGACTGCGGCGTTCAACTGCGTGGCGCGATCGCCCAGATCAACAAGCTGGGCGCCGGCGTACTGCTCTATCTCGCACAGGAAGGCCGCGGTATCGGGCTGGTCAACAAGCTGCGCGCCTACGAGCTGCAGGACGACGGATTCGACACGATCGACGCCAACGAGCAGCTCGGCTTCGACGCCGACGAACGCATCTACGCGCCCGCTGCCACGATGCTCGCGCGCATGGGCATCAAGCGGGTGCGCCTGATGACCAACAATCCGCAAAAAATCGCCCAGCTCGAGCGCTACGGCATCGAAGTTTCCGAACGGGTGGCGCACGCGTTCCCGGCGAATGGTCACAACGAGAACTACCTGCGCACCAAGGCAGATAGGGCGGGTCACCTGCTGTAGGCCGTCGCTGGCCTCTGGGCGGCGGAGATAGTCGGCCGTCCAGCTGCGCTGCTACGCTGTGCTGAAAGGAGGGTGGACCATGCGCATCGGAGTTCCGAAGGAAATCAAGGATCACGAGGATCGTGTCGGCTTGGTGCCGTCGTCCGTCGCCGAGCTGGTGCGGCACGGTCATGAGGTGCTGGTCGAGGCCGGAGCCGGCTCGGGTGCCGGTCTGGAGGACGAGCTATACGTCTCGGCCGGCGGCCGGATCGTAGACACGGCCGAGGAGATATTCTCCGACACCCAGCTCATCGTAAAAGTCAAGGAGCCGCTCGCCCCCGAGCGCAAGCGCCTGCACGCGGGACAGGTCCTTTTCACCTACCTCCATCTCGCCCCCGATCGCGAACAGACCGAGGATCTACTGAAGAGCGGCGTCACCGCGATCGCCTATGAAACCGTCACCTCGCCCTTCGGGACCCTGCCACTGCTGACGCCGATGTCGGAGATCGCCGGCCGACTCGCGCCGCAGGTCGGGGCCCGCTATCTGGAGCGCACCTCTGGGGGTCGCGGCGTGTTGCTGGGCGGCGTACCGGGCGTGCCACCGGGGGAAGTGGTGGTTCTGGGCGGCGGTGTATCGGGCACGCATGCGGCCACGATCGCACTCGGCATGGGCGCAACCGTGACCGTCGTCGATCGCTCGGCCGAGGTGTTGCGTCGGATCGCGGTGCAGCTCCCGGGAGCGCGCACGATCTTCTCCACGCACGACGCTCTGGCGCAGGTCGTGCGCCGGGCCGACCTGCTGATCGGTGCCGTGCTCGTGCCGGGCGCCGCCGCGCCCAAGCTGATAACGCGCGACATGGTCAAGACGATGAAGACCGCGAGCGTGCTGGTCGACATTGCGATCGACCAGGGCGGCTGCAGCGAGACCTCGCGGCCGACCAGCCACTCGCATCCGGTCTATGTCGAGGAGGGTGTGACGCACTTCTGCGTCACGAACATGCCGGGTGCCGTCTCGCGCACCTCGACCTTCGCGCTGAACAACGCGACCCTGCCGTTCGTGCTCGCGCTCGCCGACAAGGGCTGGCGGCGCGCCATCGCGGAGGATGCCCACCTGCGCGAGGGGCTCAACGTGCATGCCGGCAAGCTGACCTGCAGGCCGGTGGCCGAGGCGCAAGGACGGGCCTATACGGACCCCGAGCAGCTCGCTGCATGAGGCGTTGCTTCGCCCGCCCGGGGTTGACGGTGTATGCACCGGATGAAAGCTTGCCGGCATGGCAGTTCGCATCGACATCGATCATCAGCGCCGACTCGTGGAGGTCCGCGCCGAGGGCGAGGTCGGTCTGAAGGACGTCGAAGCGTTCCTCGACACCATAATCGTCGAAAACGCCCTCTCCTATCGCAAGCTCATCGACGCCCGGAACGCCGAAGCCAAGTACATCGCGGCCGACCTCGTGCAGCTGGAAGCCCGCCTGACGCTCTATGCGCACGTCGACCGCCGCGGCGCGGTCGCCATGGTAGTCGACCCCAAGTACGTCGATCTCCTCGACCGGCTTCTTCAAGCGGGCCGCCCCAGGCGCCCCGGCTGCACCTTCCTCGACGCCACGGAAGCCGAGCGCTGGCTGGTCGAGCAACCTGAAGCCTGATGGCTCCGGAAGGCCAGGCTTCGTAGGCGAGGCGGTGCTGGCTTCCCATCCAGGCAATCCTGGGTACAATCCCTCCAACGATCCCGCGAACGGGGCGCATAGCGATCGCCAGTGCGACGCATAGGAGGAGATGCATGTCCAGAATCACCCGTCGCCGTCTCGTCGGCGGCACTACCGCCGCGTTCGCCTTCGGGCCCGCCATCGTCGGCGCGCAGAAAAAGTACGATTCGGGCGTGACCGACAAGGAGATAAAGCTCGGCCATACCAATCCCTACTCCGGCCCGCTGTCGGCCTACGGCCAGATCGGCAAGGCGATCACCGCATACTGGCAGATGGTCAACGACACCGGTGGCGTGAACGGACGCAAGATCAACTTCATCACTTACGACGACGGCTACGTGCCATCCAAGACCGTCGAGATGGTGCGCAAGCTGGTCGAGGACGACCGTGTTTTCGCCGTCTACCAGTTGCTCGGCACGCCGACCAACACGGTGGTGCAGAAGTACCTGAACCAGAAGAAGGTACCTCAGCTCTTCGTTGCGACGGGTGCCTCCAAGTGGGGCATGCCGAAGGAATTCCCGTGGACCATGGGATGGCAGCCCGACTACCACACCGAAGCAGCGATTTACGCAAAGCACGTGCTCGCCGCCTACAAGGATCGCATGTCCGAGCTGAAGATCGGCATGCTCTACCAGAACGACGATTCAGGGAAGGACTACACGGGCGGGTTCCTCGACGGACTGGGCAAGGAGAACCAGAAGTACGTCACCGCCAAGGTGAGCTACGAGGTCACCGATCCGACGGTCGACAGCCAGATCATCCAGATCAAGAACTCCGGCGCCAACGTCTTTTTCAACGATGCTGCGCCCAAGGCAGCCGCTCAGGCGATCCGCAAGGTCGCCGACCTTGGCTGGAAGCCCGCGCACTACCTCGCAAACGTCTCGGCCTCGGTTGCCGCCGTGCTCAAGCCGGCAGGGTTCGACAACAGCAAGGACATCATCACGGCAGCCTATCTGAAGGACTCGACGGATCCGCAATGGGCCGACTATCCCGACTTCAAGGAATGGCAGGCCTGGATGAAGAAATACCTGCCGGACGCCAACCCCGCCGACTCCGGCAACACCTACGCCTACGCGGTGTCGGCCACGATGCGCCACGTGCTGACGCAGTGCGGCGACACGTTGACCCGCGAGAATCTGATGAAGCAAGCGGCGAGCATGAAGGGTGTCGAAGTCCCGATGCTGCTGCCCGGCATCAAGATCAACACAAGCCCAGCCGATTTTTATCCCATTCAATCGATCCGGTTGGCGAAATTCGACGGCGAGAAGTGGGCCCTGTTTGGCGACGTTCTCTCGAACGAAAGCAGCTGACCGGTCACGCGGCGATGGAAGCCGGCTCGACCCGCACTTCAGCCCGGTTGCCGGTCTGATGCTTTGAATGACGCTCGATGAAGGACTGCATCGCCCTCGTTCGCAGGCTCTTGCTCATCCTTCTTAGCTGCTGGATTTCCTGCGAAATGCGTTGCCGCTTTTCACTATCTCCAGCGGCCCACATCGTGTGATTCGCGGCCATTCGGTGACTCCAATTCACACATTCAACGTCAAAAGTGTGGCTTGGTTGCAACAGATAGGGCGCGTCTGTTCGATTTCGCACGCTCCAAAGGCCGGCTGCCTCGAACGGCGGCCGACGGAAATCGAGAGGGGCCGGTCGTCGCGCGATTGGTGACCTACGCTAATCGGTGAGGCTCACAGAGTCTTCGCCGCCTTCAATTCGATCCAGACCGGCGCGTGATCGCTGGTCTTTTCCCAGCCGCGCACCTCACGGTCGACGCCCGCGCCGACGAGACGCTTTGCGACGACAGGATTGAGAAGTAAATGGTCGATGCGCAGCCCGGCATTGCGCGGCCAGGCATTCCGGAAATAATCCCAGAAAGTATAGATGCGCTCGTCCGGATGGAGCTTGCGCAAAGCATCGACCCAACCCTGCTTGACGAGCTTGTGGAAGGCCGCACGTGTCTCCGGCCGGAACAATGCGTCGTCGATCCAGCGCTCCGGCTTATAGACATCGAGATCGGTCGGCATGACGTTGAAGTCTCCCGCCAGCACGACGGGCCTCTTGCTCTTCTGCAGCTTGGCAGCATGGTTCGTGAGGCGCTCGAACCATTTGAGCTTGTAGTCGAACTTCGGGCCAGGCGCCGGATTGCCGTTCGGCAGATAGAGACAGCCGACCGTGATCCCGTGAACGGTCGCTTCGATGTAGCGGCTGTGCAGATCCTGCGGATCGCCCGGCAACCCGCGCCGCACCTCCACGGGGTCCGCCCCCCGGGCCAGGATCGCGACGCCGTTCCAGCTCTTCTGACCTTGCCAGATCGCCCCATAGCCAGCCTCGCGTAGAGCCTGCTCGGGGAACTTCTCCTGCGGTGCCTTCAGCTCCTGCAGGCAAACTACATCGGGCGTTGCCCGTTCCAGCCACCGCAGCAGGACGCCCAGCCGGCCGTTGACGCCATTCACATTAAAGGTGGCGATCTTCATGATAACAGACTGGCACGGAATTCGCTCGACAGCACCGAAAGGTCCCCCATCATCCTGAACTCAATGACTGCGGCTATGTCCGAACCGCTGGTGCGGTTCATCGATGTGCGAAAGAGCTATGACGGCAAGGCGGATGCCGTGCGCGCGCTCAACCTCGAGGTCGCCAACGGCGAGTTCCTTACGCTGCTCGGACCCTCGGGTTCGGGCAAGACCACAACGCTCACCATGCTGGCGGGTTTCGAGCAGCCGACCGCTGGCCGCATCTTCGTCGGCGCCGACGACATCACGCATGTCCCGGTGGAGAAGCGCGGCATCGGCATGGTGTTCCAGAACTATGCGCTCTTTCCCAACATGACGGTGGGCGAGAACATCGGCTTCCCGCTCAAGGTCCGGCGCATGGCGGGAGCGGAGATCGCATCCAAGGTCACTCGTGCGCTGGCCATGGTGCGGCTCGAAGGCCTCGCTGACCGCAAGCCGCAGCAGCTTTCCGGTGGGCAGCAGCAGAGGGTGGCGGTGGCGCGCGCGTTGGTGTTCGAGCCGCGGCTGGTGCTGCTGGACGAGCCGCTCGGCGCCCTCGACCGCCAGCTGCGCGAGCAGATGCAGTACGAGCTGAAGCACCTGCACGAGCGCCTGGGCGTCACCATGGTCTATGTCACGCACGATCAGGTCGAGGCGATGACCATGTCCGATCGGGTCGCCGTGTTCAGCGCCGGGCAACTCCGTCAGGTAGCCGCGCCGCGCCGTCTCTACGAGGAACCGGACTCGCTGTTCGTCGCCCGGTTCCTGGGCGAGAGCAACATCCTGCCTGGCACCGTGCGAGAGCGGCGAGACGGGCAGTGCGGCGTGGTGCTGAACGGAGGCCAAACCGTGGTCGCTACCGCCGTCGGCACGAGCGAGAAAGTCAATCTGGCGGTTCGGCCGGAAAAGATCGCGCTGGGCTCTGCCGCAGCCGGCTGCATCAATCACTTCCCCGCCAAGGTGGTCGAAGTATCCTTTCTGGGTGATCAGCTGCGCGTTCGCCTGGAAGCGCTGGGCCAAGAGGATTTCATCGTGAAGTTCGCCAATGCGCCGGGCCACGCCGCTCTCGAACCCGGCGGCGCCATCGAGATCGGCTGGCGCGCGGAGGATTGTCGTGCTCTCGGCGAATAGACAGGAGGCGAGCAGACACGGCGCGTACTGGTTGATCGTACTGCCGGCGCTGCTGATGCTGGCGTTGCTCTATTTCGTGCCTCTCGGCAACGTGCTGCTGACCAGCGTAACCGATCCGAAACCGGGCTTGCAGAATTACGGGCTGCTGTTCACCAGCACCTCCGTCCAAAAGGCGCTGGTGACGACCGTCCGCATCGCCGCGATCACGACCTTCT
This sequence comes from Enhydrobacter sp., assembly GCA_026126105.1. Taxonomy (GTDB): domain Bacteria; phylum Pseudomonadota; class Alphaproteobacteria; order Reyranellales; family Reyranellaceae; genus Reyranella. The sequence goes on along the minus strand of JAHCJV010000044.1, from coordinate 17,860 downwards.
TCGCGCTGCTGCTGGGCTATGTTGTCGCCTATGCGATGCGTGCGGCCAGTACGCGCACTCAACGCTTCATGCTGGTCGGCGTGCTGTTGCCCTTCTGGATCTCTGTGCTCGTGCGCTCCTTCGCATGGATCGCGCTGCTCGGCACGCAGGGCCCGCTCAATTCGGCGCTGGTGGCCTGGGGCCTCGTCGACGAGCCGGTCGCACTCGTGCGCAACGAAACCGGCGTGCTGATCGGCATGGTGCACATCATGGTGCCGTACGCGGTGCTGACCTTGTACGCCAACATGCGCGGCATCGATGTCGGGCTGGTCGCCGCGGCGCGCAGCCTGGGCGCCTCGCGCTTTCAGGCGTTTCGCATGGTGTTCCTGCCGCTCACGGTTCCCGGCCTGATCGGCGCCGGCACGCTGGTGTTCATCCTGTCGCTCGGCTTCTACGTCACGCCCGCGCTGCTGGGAGGCGGCAAGGTGCTGATGATCGCCGAGTATGTCGCCGTACAGATCAACGACACCTTGCGCTGGGGCCTCGGCACCATGCTCGCGGCGACTTTGATGATCGCCGTTCTCGGCTGCTTGTGGGCACTGTCGCGCGTGATCGACGTCAAACGGCTGTTTGGAGCATGAGCACTCTCATTCCCTTCCGGTTTGCAAGATCATGAACCGGCTCCAGCCTACCGGCATCGTCGCTGCGCTCGCGTGGTTCATCCTGAGCTTTCTCGCGCTGCCGGCCTTCGCGGTCATCCCGATCTCTTTCACCGACACGCGCTACCTCTCGATGCCTGAGGAAGGGTTGTCTCTGCAGCACTGGCGAACCTTCCTGTCGAGCCCGCAATGGCTTGGCAGCATCTGGCAGAGCCTCTGGATTGCCGTCGTCTCGACCGTTGCCGCCGTGATCGCCGGCACGCTGTGCGCAGTGGGCTGCTGGCGCATCGCCTCGAGCCTCTCGGACAAGGTGCGCGGCCTCATGATCCTGCCGATGGCGGTGCCGACCATCGTATATGCGCTTGGGCTCTATCGCCTCTATGTCGACCTCGACCTGGTCGGCACCGCGTTCGGAGTCGTGCTGGCCCATACCGTGACCGGCCTGCCCTATGTCGTGCTGACCGTGTCGGCCTCGCTCAGCAATCTCGATCCAAGGCTGGAACAGGCGGCACGCGGGCTCGGCGCCTCGCTGGGCCAGACTCTCCGTTATGTGATCGTGCCCAACATCGTACCGGGCGTGCTGTCAGGTGCGATTTTTGCTTTCATCCATTCGTGGGACGAGCTGGTCGTGGTGATCTTCATCGGCGGACGGGCGCTGTTTACGCTGCCGCGCCGCATGTGGGACGGCATCAACGACAATCTCGATCCCGTGATCGCCGTGGTGGCGACCGGCATGATCCTGTTCACTTTGTTGGTGCTTACCGCTGAATTGTCGCTGAGGGCGCGACGTACAAACTAGGAGGTTGAGGCCATGTCAGACACCCGAGATCGCCGGGACGAAATCCAGCAGTTCGTCGAGCGTACCGAAGGCAAGGTCTATCCGCGCCGCGTGTTCATGGGCATGGCGGCCGCAATCGGCCTGGCGCCGGTCGCCGCCCGGCTCACGCCTGCGATGGCGGACGCCAAGGAGCTGGTGATAGTGAACTGGGGCGGCGATGCCGTGAAGGGCATGCAGCGCTCCTGGGTCGATCCCTATCTCAAGAAGTATCCGGATCGGAAGGCGGTGATCGATGGCACCGGTCCCTCGACCAGCCGCATCCGCATGATGGTCGACAGCAAGAAGGTCGCCTGGGACGTGATGGACCGCAACCTGCACACCGCGCTCGAGATCGGGCCGGAGGGCATGCTCGAGCCAATCGACTACTCGATCGTCAACAAGAGCAAGGTGCGGCCCGAGCACGCCGTCGAATGGGGCATCGGCAATTACATCTATGCGATGGTGCTGACCTACAACACCAAGAAGTGGGGCGGCATGGTCCCGCAGAACTGGGCGGACGTCTGGGACGTGAAGAAGTTTCCCGGAAAGCGCGCCTTCCGCCGCGAGCCCGACGGCCAGCTCGAAGCGGCGCTGATGGCGGACGGTGTGCCATACGACAAGATTTACCCGATCGACATGAAGCGCGCGCTCGACGGGCTCAAGAAGATCAAGGAGCACTCGATTTTCTACACCGTGATTGCCGATGGCCAGAACGCCTTTCGCAACGGAGAGGTCCATCTTGGCCTGCTGCTCAACACCCGCGCCTGGCCCCTCAAGCAGGACACCAAAGGACTGTACGATTGGACCTGGAATCAAGGCATTTCGTGGGGCGCCTGCTGGATGGTGCCAAAGGGCGCCACGGGCGGCCGGGCGATCTGGGATTTCATCAACGTCGCACTCGAACCCGAGGGACAGGCCGAGTTGCTCAAGACGAACGGCTACGGTCCGATCAACCCCGAGGCCACCAAGCTGCTCGATGCCGAATGGAACAAGGTCAATCCCGGCGCGCCGGAGAATTACGCGAAGATGCTGCCGGGCGGCATTGCGTGGTACGCTAAGAACGCCACCAAGGCGCGCCAGGATCTGATCGACGCGCTCGCCGGCTAAGGGAAAGGACCCCATCATGTCTGACATCCAGACCGCTGTCGCGGCACCTGTCGCGCCGCCGATGCCCGCGCCCAAGCTCGGGCGCTGGGCCAACGCCAATGAACTGCCAGTGATCGACTTTGCGCCGATGAGCGGCAATAACGAAGACGCCAAGGAGCGCGTCGCCAGGGAGGTGCACGACGCCTGCCGCGATATCGGCTTCCTGACGATCGTCAATCATCCTGTTCCGCCGCAGAAGATCGCGGAGATCTTCCGGCAGTCGAAGCGTTTCTTCGCCCTGCCGCTCGAGGCCAAGATGTCGGCCTACATGGGCAATTCCAACCTGTTCCGGGGCTACCTCCCGATGGACCAGCCGGGCCAGCAGAAGGCGTATCGCGGCAAGGCCATCGAAGGCTTCCAGCCGCACCTCGATCCGGCCCGCATGAAGGCGCGCAAACCGCACAAGAACGAGGCATTCCAGGCCTCGCTCGAATTGCCGCCCGACGACCCCGACGTGCTCGCCGGCAAGCCTCTGCACGGTCACAACCAGTGGCCGAAGGATCTGCCCGGCTTCAAGGAAGCGGTGCTCGACTACCATACGACGATGACCGAGTTCGCCGCGCTGCTCGCCTCGGTGTTCGCGCGCGGGCTGAAGCTGCCGCCCGACTATTTCGCCCAGTTCTACAAGAAGCCGCTGATCCAGGTGCGGCTGCTGCACTACCTGCCGCAGGACCAGCAGGCAGCCCTCGAAGGAGGCGACTCCCGGGCCCACCAGGACGCCGGCGGCTTCACCATGTTGCAACAGGACGATGTCGGCGGGCTCGAGATCAAGAGCAAGTCGGGCGAGTGGCTGATCGTGCCGCCGGTCGAGAACAGCTTCGTCGTGAACATCGGCGACAGCATGCGGATGTGGACCAACAACCGCTTCGCCTCGACCCTGCATCGCGTGGTCAACCACTACGGCCGCGAGCGCTATTCGATCGGCGTCTTCGCCAATCCCGACTACGACACCGTCATCCGCCCGCTCCCGACCTGCGTCGATGCCGACCATCCGCCGACCTTCGACCAGATGCTGTCGGGCGAAGCCCTGCTGTTCCTGTATAGCCGTGTCTGGCCGAGCCTCGGCGAGCCGGACAAGGCCTCCAGCTACTAGAGCTGCACCGCCGAACCCGCGTTCAACCTTCCATGAAGCGCCGCGTATATCGACGCGGGAACATGGAGGTGCTTCGTGGAGACCTCCGGCTTGGGCTATCGTAGGCCCAAGCCAAATCAGGAGGACACCATGGCGCTCATTCTCACCAGCAACAGCTTCACGGAGGGCGCGACCCTCGGCATGGATCACATCCTGTCAGCCGACTACGGATTCGGCTGCGGCGGCGGCAACAAATCACCCCATCTGGCCTGGTCGGGCGTACCCGAGGGCACCAGGAGTTTCGCGGTGTCCTGTTTCGATCCCGATGCGCCGACCGGCAGCGGCTTCTGGCATTGGGTCGTGGTGAACATTCCGGCCGGCACGACAGAGCTGAAGCTCGATGCCGGCAACCCCAAGTCAGGCTTGCTGCCCACCGGCGCGCTGCAGACGCGGACCGACTTCGGCGCACCGGGCTACGGCGGCCCCTGCCCGCCCGAGGGCCACGGCCCGCACCGCTACGTCTTCACCCTTTTCGCCGTGAAGCAGGACGCGCTGCCGGTGAACGCCGACACCTCGGCCGCCATTGTCGGCTTCCAGCTTCATTTCAATACGATCGAGAAGGCGACGCTAACCGGCAAGTTCCAGCGATAGCAGGTCACGTGAGTCGCTGACACGGCGCGCTGGCTCTGGTCAACTGCTGCCTTAGGGCAGGGAACCAGGGAACGTCGATGAAGATTTGCACGCAGGCTGACATCGCTGCGCTCGAGAGTACACCTGTGATCGAGCGCATTCGTCACGGCAACATGCTCGGGCTGCTGCAACAGGCCGCCGCCGACCATGCGGACCGGATCGCGATCCGCTTCCTGTCCGGCACGGCGCCGGCCGATGCAGTGCGCAATGTGCGCTTCGACGAGCTGCTGAAGCGCGTGATGCAGACCGCGAACCTGCTTCGCAGCGAGGGCATCGGGCCGGACGACACCGTGACCATCCTGATGCCCAGCGTGCCGGAGACCTTCTTTGCGCTGTGGGGCGCGGAGATCGCGGCCGTCGCCAATCCCGTCAACTACTTCCTCAACGCCTCGCAGATCACCGGCATCATGAAGGAGGCGGGCGCCAGGGCGCTCATCGCCGCCGATTCTTCGCTGTTCGCCGACATCTGGCCGAAGGTCGAGGCGATCCGCGCCGCGCTGCCGGGACTCAAGGTGTTCCGCGTCGGCGGAAAGGACCACCCGCCGGAGGGCGTTGTCGACTTCGAAGCAGCGGTCGCCGCGCAGCCGGGCGACAGGCTCCTCGCGCCCAAGATGCTCGAGCGCGACACCGTAGCGGCGCTTTTTCACACCGGCGGTACGACCGGCCTGCCAAAGCTCGCGCGCCATACCCACGGGGCGCTGACGCTCGCCGCGTGGAGCAACGCCCTGATGTTCGACCTACCGCCAGGCAGCGCGCTGCTCAATCCACTGCCGCAGTTTCATGTCGGCGGCTCGATCTTCGGTGCGTTGTCGGGAGTCGCGGCCGGCTGGACGGTGGTGATCCCGACGCCGCTCGGCGCGCGCAATCCCAACGTCGTGCGCGACTGGTGGAGCATCGTCGAGCGCAACAAGGTCACGATCTGCGGCGCCGTGCCGACCAGCCTGGCCGCGATCATGAACGTGCCGCGCGACGGCCACGACCTTTCCTCTCTCAAGGTCTTCGTGTCGGGCGGCTCGACGGTGCCGGTCGAGCTTATCCGCCGCATCGAAACGGAGGTCGGCGTGCCGGTCGTGGAGGGATACGGCATGACCGAGGTGCATTGCTACTCGACGATGAATCCGATGCACGGCGAGCGCCGGCCGGGGTCGGTCGGGCTGCGACTGCCCTACACCGAGGTACGCATCGCCGACGTTGCCGGCGACGGGACGATACGGGGAGACTGCGCTCTCGGCACGATCGGCCATGTGCTGATGCGCGGGCCGCAGGTGACGCCGGGCTACCTCGATCCGCGGCATAACGAGGGCGCGATGCTGGCGGACGGCTGGCTCGATTCGGGCGATCTGGGGCGGCTCGACGCCGACGGCTATGTCTGGCTCACGGGACGATCGAAGGACCTCATCATCCGCGGCGGCCACAACATCGATCCGATCGTGATCGAGGAGGCGCTGGTGCGCCATCCGGCCGTCGAGACGGCAGCAGCCGTCGGCCTGCCCGACACTTATGCGGGCGAATTGCCGATGGCTTACGTGCAGCTGAAGCCCAACGCCACGGCGACTGCGGAAGAATTGCGGGAGTTCTGCCGCCAGGAAATCCCGGAACGGGCGGCCGTGCCGGTGCAGGTCGTGCGGATCCCGACGATGCCTCTCACCGGCGTGGGCAAGATCTTCAAGCCGGCGCTGCGGCTCGACGCGGCGCAGCGGGCGTTCGACGCGGCGCTGATGCCGCTCCGCGCCGACGAGGTGATGGCCGACGTGACGGTCGCCAACGATCCGACCCACGGCACGCTGGCGACGGTGAGGGTCCACGGGCCTTCCAACGACTCGATCGTGAGACGCTGCACCGAGTTGTTGGGTGGATTCCAGATCCGCCATGCCGTCCGGTTCGAGTGACGCCCATGGCGAAGAAACGCAGCGCCGGCATCCTGCCTTTTCGGGTGCGGCGCGACGGGCCGGAGCTGTTCCTGGTCCATCCCGGCGGTCCGTTCTGGAAGAACAAGGACGACGGCGCCTGGTCGGTCGCCAAGGGCGAGATCGATCCTAACGAAGAGCCGCTGACGGCGGCCCGGCGTGAATTCCGCGAAGAGACCAGCCTGCCGCTGGAAGGCACGTTCATCGAGCTCGACCCGGTCACGATCGCGAGCGGCAAGGAAATCCTGGCCTGGGCGGTCGAGCGCGACCTCGATGCGACGGCGATGAAAAGCAACACCTTCACGATCGAATGGCCGCCGCGCTCGGGAAAGGTCGAGGAATTCCCCGAAGCCGACCGGGCGGCGTGGTTCCCCTGGCCGCTGGCGCTGCAAAAGGTGACGGCGGGGCAGGTGCCGCTGCTACTGCAGCTCCTGTCGATCCTCGGCATCGCGGCGACGGCGCCTGTCCCGCCGGCACCGCCGCCGGACGAGCCGCCGCGCCGAGCGGCCCGGGCCCGGAAGCGAGCCAGCCGGAAAACAACCGTCCCGCAACAATAGGACGACAACCGATTCGGCACGCAACGGTCCCTGCGTTCCGGCGTTGTTGCGCGGACGAAACGGCCTCCGCATCCGGCTTGAATGCGGGCACTCCAGCCATCGGTTTCAACGCGTGCTCGATCCGCAGGACACTGACCAGGATGATCTGCGCGGCGGCCATTCGCCGTGGCGCAAGGGCGGACGGCCGCAGAGCCGCGTGCTCGAGGGCGACCGGCACTGCGAGCTGCTGGTCGTCGGCGCAGGCATCACCGGCGCCATGGTGGCCGAGCACCTGACCGCGCTCGGCCACGAGGTGTGCCTTGTAGACCGCGAGCGGCCGGGCTTCGGCAGTACGGCGGCAAGCACGGCGATGCTGCAATGGGAGATCGACCGGCCGCTGATCGAGCTCACCAGCCTGTACGGCTTCGAGCGCGCGGCCAACATTTACCGGCAAAGTCTGCGCGCGGTGACGGGCCTCAAGGAATTGATCGAGTCGCGGCATCTCCCCTGCGAGTTCCGCCCCCGCCGTTCGCTCTACCTCGCCAGCGGCGAAGGCACCGGCGCCGCTGAATTGCGCGCCGAGCACGAGCTGCGCGAGCGTGCCGGCCTGCCGAGCTTCTATCTCGACCATCCGACCCTGCTGCGCGAATTCGACATCACGCGCGAGGCCGCGATCCTGTCTCCCGGTTCTGCCGATGCCGATCCGCTGTGCCTGGCGCACTCGCTGCTCGCGGAGGCGGTCAAGCGCGGCGCCTTGCTGTTCGATGGCGAAGCGATCCAGTACGAGGCGGCGGGTGGCCGCGTCGCCGTCGGGCTGGCCAGCGGCCAGACAATCGAGGCCGATAGCGTCGTGATGGCGACCGGCTACGTCATGCCCGACTTCGTGCCCACCGAGATGCACCGCGCGTCTTCAAGCTGGGCGATCGCCACGCCGCCGCAGAATCCGCAGGTCCTCTGGCCCGGCTGTCCGCTGATCTGGGAAGCGACTACGCCGTACTTCTACGCGCGCACCACGCACGACAACCGCATCGTCATCGGCGGCGAGGACGATCCCGAGCTGACCGACCCCGCCGAGCGCGACGCGGCCATGCCGGCTAAGACGAAGCGGATCCTGCAACAACTCAAGACGCTGTGCCCCGACGCCGAGCTGAGCGCCGACTATACCTGGTCGGGCGCGTTCAGCGAGACAGCCGACGGGCTGCCGCTGATCGGCCGGGTGCGCGGGTACCCGCACCTCTATGCCGCCTACGGTTACGGTGGCAACGGCATTACCTTCAGCTTCCTCGCCGCCCGCATGATCGCCCGCATGATCGCGGGCGAGGACGAGCCTTGGTACGACGACCTCGCTGTCGATCGGCCGAAACCGTGAGGAAGCGTTCTACTCCGCCGCCGCCTTCGTCCTGAGCCGCGCCGTCTCGGCTTCGTCGAGAACACCGTCGGCATCCACCGCCACGCCGTAGTATTCGCGCGCCGCCTCGATCGACACCAAGCCCCGCGCCACATCGTCGGCGACCTTCTTGGCCGGGCGCTTGTGCGGGTCGCCGTAGCCGCCGCCGCCGGGCATAGAGACGATCAGGCGGTCGCCAACCGGGATCGTGGACTGCGCCTTCGGTGGCAGGGTGCGACCGCTGCGGGTCTCGACTTTCCCGGTCGTGCCGTTCCTGCCGCCGGCGCGGCCGCGCGGGGGATAGACGACACGGTCGAAGCTGGTCGAGATCGCGAACGGCATGTCCTCGGCGGTCTCGATCTCCATCACCTGGCCCAAGCCGCCCCGGAACTCGCCGGCGCCGCCGGAGTCCTGGCGGTACTCCTTGCTCCACACCAGCACCGGCGCATTGGTCTCGGTGATCTCGACCGGCACGTTGCGCACGCCGCTCGGAAAGGCCGTGGCACTGAGGCCGTCGAGCTTGGGCCGCGCGCCGGTGCCGCCGGAATGAAAGCCGGTGACGTTGTAGGGCGTGGCGCCCTTGAGCATTTCCGGATCGGCATCGACCCGGCCCATGCCGCCCATCAGCCGCACGTTCCACAGGCAGGACGTCCCCTCGGCCGGCACACCCCCGGGCATCGCCTGCTGCAGGCAGCCGAACACCACGTCGGGGAGCATCTGGCCAATGATCGAGCGGCCGGCGACCGGCGCGGGATGCTTGGCGTTCAGGATGCAGCCTTCGGGTGCCGTCACGCGGATGGTGGCGAGGGAGGCTGCGTTATTGGGCACGTGCGGCGCGACGATGCATTTCACGCCGAAGCTCGTATACGCCTCGGTGTAGCAAAGCGGCACGTTGATGCCGAGCTGCACCAGACCGGCCGAGCCTGCGAAGTCGACGTCGATGCCCTCCGGCCCGATCGTGAGCTTGGCCTTCAGCTCCATTGGCTTGCCGTTGATGCCGTCGACCATCATCGAGTTGTGATAGGTACCGTGCGGCAGGCGGTTGATGGCCTCGAGGCTCGCCTCGCGCGAATGGTCGAGGATGTGCTTGGCGAGGTCGTCGAGATGCTCGAGGCCGAACTCGTCCATCATGGCGACCAGGCGCTTGCCGCCGACCTCGTTGCTGGCGATCTCCGAATAGATGTCGCCGATCACCTGGATCGGCTCGCGCACGTTGGCCTTGATGATATCGATCAGCCATTCGTTCATCTCGCCGCGATCGACGATCTTGGTGATCGGGAGGTAGATCCCCTCCTCGTAGACCTGCTTGGCCTCACCGATGATGCCACGGCCGCCGATGTCGACGACGTGCAGGGTGCAGGCGAACAAGCCGACCGGCTTGCCGCGCCGGAAGGTCGGCGTGACGATCACGATGTCATTCAGGTGGCCGGTGCCCTGCCACGGATCATTGACGATGAAGGCGTCACCCTCGTTCATCTTGGTGATCGGCACCTTGTCGAGCACATGGCCGGTGCTCATCGCCATCGAGTTCACATGGCCCGGCGTGCCGGTGACGGCCTGGGCAAGCATGCGGCCCTTGGTGTCGTAGACGCCGGCCGACAGATCGCCCGCCTCGCGCGTCGCCGTGCCGAAGGCGGTGCGCACAAGCGTCTGGGCCTGCTCCTCGACGACGGAGATCAGGCGATTCCACATCACCTGGTATTCGATGCGGCTCAGCGGATGGTTCGAACGCGTATTCATTGCGCGGCCTCCTGCAGAACGGCCTTGCGGGCCAACAGACGAATGGCGCCCGAGGGATCGAGCGTGGCGGTGAAGCCCGAGGTGATGATCGTGGTGGTCTCGTCCTCGGCGATGACGGCCGGCCCCTGCATCGACTGGCCGGGCTTCAGCGCGGTGCGAGCATAGACGGGGACGCTGGCGAATTCCCGCAGCATCGGATCGAACAAGGTGCGCGTGCCGACCGCAGCCGGTGCGCCGCTCTCGCCGGCAGCCGCCATGGGTAGCTCGGCGGCGCGGCCGGGCGCCGGCGCCTCGGCCTTCAGGATCCATCCCACGACCTCGACGTCGAGCGCGGGGATCACGCGGTTGAACAGAGCGCGGTAGCCGGCGTCGAAGCGTTTCTGCAGCTCGGCGACGGAGTCCTTGGTGAAGGGACCGTCCGGCAGATCCACCAGGATCTCATGGCCCTGCCCGGCATAGCGCATGTCGGCGCTGCGGCTGATCCTGATCGGCGCAGCACCGGCGCCGAGCTTCACCACGTCGGTCGCCTCCCTGGCCATCTCGGCGAACATCGTGTTGATCGCCGCGGGATCGAAGGCCGAGAGCCGCACGAAGCGGGAACGCACCACTTCGAAGGCAATCGGCGCGCGCAGGAAGCCGACCGCCGAGCCGACGCCGGCACTGGCCGGGATCAGCACGTCGGCGATGCCAAGCTTTTCGGCCAGGCGTGCCGCGTGGAGCGGCGCACCGCCGCCGAAAGCGATCAGCGTGCGCCCTTCCAGCTCCGCGCCACGCTCGACGGCGTGGACGCGGGCTGCATTGGCCATGTTCTCCTCGACGACCTCGGACACGCCGAAGGCTGAGAGCGTGGTGTCGAGGTCGAGCGGCGTGCCCACATGAGTGTCGAGCGCCTGGCGGCTCAGGCTTGCATCGAGCTTGATCGAGCCGCCGGCGAAGCGGTCGGGATCGATGCGGCCCAGCACGACGTTCGCATCGGTCACGGCGGGCTTGGTGCCGCCAAGGCGATAGCAGGCCGGGCCGGGGTCGGAGCCGGCGCTTTCGGGACCGACGGTGATGCGCTTCATCGGATCGACGCCGGCCAGCGAGCCGCCGCCCGCGCCGATCTCGACCATCTCGATCACCGGAATGCGCACCGGCAGGCCGCTACCCTTCATGAAGCGGTAGCGGCGATCGACCTCGAAGCTGCGCGAGGCCATCGGCTTGCCGTCGTCGATAATGCAGATCTTGGCCGTGGTGCCACCCATGTCGAACGACAGAATGCGATCGATGCCCATGTTGTCGGCGATCCAGGTCGACAGGATCACGCCGCCGGCAGGCCCCGATTCGACGAGGCGGATCGGGAAGCGCACCGCCGTCTCCAAGGTCGTGAGGCCGCCGCCCGACGTCATCAGCAGCAGCGGGCAGGCGAAGCCGGCCGCACGGGCGCGGCTCTGCAGGCTCTCGAGATAGCGCGCCATCAGCGGCTGGACGTAGGCATTCGCGCAGGTCGTCGAAAAGCGCTCGTATTCGCGCACCTCGGGGCAGACTTCGGAGGAGATCGAGATCCGCACGCCGGGCAGCTTCGCCGCGAGGATCTCCGCCGTGCGGCGCTCGTGCGCGGGATTGGCGTAGCTGTGCAGGAAGCCAATGGCGATCGCCTCGACGCCCTTCGCCTTCAGCGTCTCGGCGAGCGCTTCGACTGCCGCCTCGTCGAGCGGAAGCCGGACGCCACCTTTGGCGTCGATGCGCTCCGGTACCGTGAACCGCATCGTGCGCGGCGCCAGCGGCTCGGGTTTCTCGATGAAGATGTCGTATTGCTCGAAGCGGTTCTCCTGCGCCATCTCGATCGAATCGCGAAAGCCCTTGGTCGTAACCAGCGCAGTCTTTGCACCCTTGCGTTCGATGATGGCGTTGGTCGCCAGGGTCGTCCCGTGCACGATCAGGCCGACCTGGCCCGGCTCGATTCCGCCGAGCTTCAGGGCGCGCATCATCCCGTCCAGCACGCCGTCCTCGGGCGCCGCCTTGGTCGTCAGGACCTTCGTGGAGTAGCGCGCGTCGGGCGTCTCCAGCACCACGTCGGTGAAAGTTCCGCCGATGTCCACCGCGAGGCGGACCTGGTCCGCGTGGCGGACCCTATCAGGCGAAATGGCAGGCGGCATGATGTCCTTCTCCAATCGGCCGCAGCAGCGGCTCCTCCGCCCGGCAGCGTTCCGTCGCAGCCGGGCAGCGTGAATAAAAGCGGCAGCCCGCAGATATATCCGTGGTCGCAAGCTCGCCTTTGATCGGTGGCGCGCTCCGCTTGTGGGTCGGATCGGCCGACGGCACCGCAGCGAACAGGGCCTTTGTGTACGGGTGACGCGGGTTCCTGAACAAGGTGCCGTGCGGCGCGCTTTCCACGATGCGGCCGAGATACATCACCAGCACGCGATCGGCGAAGTAGCGCACCACGGACAGATCGTGGCTGATGAAAAGATAGGACAGGCCGAGATCGCGCTTCAGCTCGACGAGCAGGTTCAGGATCTGCGCCTGGATCGAGACGTCGAGCGCCGAGACCGGCTCGTCGCACACGATCAGCGCCGGCCGCAGGATCAGGGCGCGGGCGATGCCGATGCGCTGGCGCTGGCCGCCGGAGAACTCGTGCGGGTATCGGTCGAGCGCGTCGGCGGGCAGTCCGACCTTGGCCACGATCTCCCGCATCCGCTGCTCTCGCTCCGGACGGTCGCCCAGGCGATGCACCTTCAGAGCCGTGTCGAGCACGGTGCGGATCGTCTGGCGCGGATTGAGCGAACCGAACGGATCCTGGAAGATCATCTGCATGCGCCGGCGGTGCGGCGCCATGGCCGAGTCGCCGAGCCGCGTGATGTCGGCGCCGTCCAGCACGATCGCGCCGTCCGCCGACGGCACGAGGCGCAGGATGGTCTTGCCGAGGGTGGACTTGCCGCACCCCGATTCGCCGACGAGCCCGACTGTTTCGCCACGCTCCAGCTCGAACGAGACGCCATCGACCGCGCGCAGAACCTGCTTGCCGACGGCATACCGCGTATGAAGGTCGCGGACGGAGAGGAGAGCGGTCATTTACCCGTCATCCCGAACGAAGCCGCCCGCAGGGCGGCGTAGTCGAGGGAGCTCTTCATGCAACGGCTGCTCCGTGAGGAGGTCCCTCCACTCCGCTTCGCTCCGGTCGGGATGACGAATCTCATGCACCTACCCGCGGACAGGCGACCGCGCGCTCGCCGTGCGCGATCAGCGGCGGCGGTGCGAGACGGCAACCGGGCACGACGATCGGACAGCGCGGCGCGAAGGAACAACCGGTCTCGCCCGCTGCCGAGCCCACGCTGCCCGGGATCTCGCTGAGCCGATTGAGCGAGTAGTGCTCGTCGGCGTCGACATCGACCCGCGCGCCCATCAGCCCGCGCGAATAGGGATGCAAGGGCTCGGCGAAGAACGGCTTGATAGCGGCCTGCTCGACGATCCGGCCGGCATACATCACCGAGATGCGGTCGGCCCATTGCGCCACGACGCCGAGATCGTGGGTGATCAGCAGCACGGCCATGCCGAGCCGGTGGCGCAGGTCGTCGAGCAGGTCGAGCACCTGCGCCTGCGTCGTGACGTCGAGCGCCGTGGTCGGCTCGTCGGCGATCAGCAACTTGGGATGGCAGGCAACCGCCATGGCGATCATCACCCTCTGTCGCATGCCGCCGGAGAGATTGTGCGGGTAGTCTTCGACGCGGCGGTGCGCGTCCGGAATGCTGACGAGGTCGAGCAGCTCGACGGCGCGGGCGCGCGCCGCCTTGCGCGACACCTTCTCGTGGCGGCGCACGACTTCGGAAATCTGCAGACCGATCGACAGGACCGGATTGAGCGACGTCATCGGCTCCTGCTGGATCAGCGATATCTTCTTGCCGCGCACTTCGCGCATCTCCGCTGGCGACAGCGCGAGCAGGTCAGTGCCATCGAACAGGATGCGGCCGGAAGCGACAGTCGCGTTAGGCGGCAGCAGACGCATCACCGAGAAGGCCGTCACCGACTTGCCGCAGCCCGATTCGCCGACCAGCGCCAAGGTCTCGCCCGGCGCGATGGCGAAGCTGGTCTCGCGCACGGCGACCTGGCCGGGAAAGGCGACCGTGAGCTTTTCGACCTCCAGAAGGCTCATAGGTCATCCGACCGCGGATTGAGGATCTCGTTCAGCCCGTCGCCGACAAGATTTAGCGACAGCACGGCCATGGCGATCGCCGCGCCGGGCAGGGCGGTCAGGAACCAGGCGTTTCGCAACTGGTCCCGTCCGTCGCCGATCATGCCGCCCCAGCTCATGACGTTGGGGTCGCGCATGTTCAGGAAGGACAGGCCTGCTTCCGTCAGAATAGCATTGGCAATCATCACCGATGCCGCGACCACGATCGGCGGCATGGCATTGGGCAGGATCTCCTGGATGATGATTCGGGTGCGCGAGTAGCCGAGGCTGCGGGCCGCCATCACGAAATCGGACTCGCGGAGGGAGCGGAACTGGGCGCGCACAAGGCGCGCCACGGTGGGCCACGCCGCCAGACCGATCGCCATCGCAATGGTCGACAGGGTCGGCTCGGTGATGGCAAGGATCACGATCACGAGCAGGAAGGTGGGCATCGTCTGGAACAGCTCGACCAGCCGCATCAGCAGGATGTCGACCTTGCCGCCGAAGAAACCGGCTATCGAACCCACCACCAGCCCGATGGCAAGGCCGATCGCCGCCGAGGAGACGCCGACCAGCAGCGAGGCCCGGGTTCCGTAGACGAGCTGGGCCAGCACGTTGCGCCCCAGCGAGTCGCTGCCGAGGGGATACTCCATGTCTTCGCCCGGCCACAGGAGGGGCTGGGCTACCATGTCCTGCGGATCGGAGGGAAAGAGCACGCCGGCAAAGATCGCAAGCAGCACGAAGATGGAAAGGATCGCCACGCCGGCGACGAAAGTCGGGTTACGCAGGAAGGCGCGCAGACGCCGATTGCGGCGCGGCGCCGCGCGGTTGCCGACATCGGCGACGGCCGTGACGCCCTTGCCGGCGACAGGGTCGGTGAGCTCGGCCTCGACCGTCATGTCACGCCTCGCCGATACGCGGATCCAGCCACGCGTGCAGCAGGTCGATCAGCACGTTCGCCAGGATCACCACGAGAGAAGAGAGCAGCAGAACGCCGAGCAGCACCGAGAAGTCTCGTGCCAGAACGGCTTCGAGGGCCAGACGACCCATGCCCGGCCAGCCGAACAGAGTCTCGACCACCACCGCGCCGCCCAGCAGATTGCCAAGATGCATGCCGGCCACCGTTGTTACCGGGATCAGTGCGTTGCGCAGCGCATGCCGGAGCTGAATGAGGAACGGGTGAAGTCCCTTGGCATGCGCGGTACGCATGAAGTCCTGACGCTGCACCTCGAGCATCGAGGCCCGCACCAGGCGGGCATAGACGGCGACGAAGAAGGAGGCGAGCGCCAGCGCCGGGAGGACGAGGTGCGACGCGCGGTCGGCAATCAACGCCCATCCGGTATAGTCGGTACCTATCGTCATGTTGCTGTCGCTGGGTAGCCAGCCCAGCTTGACCGAGAACAGCACGACCGCCATCAGCCCGACCCAGAAGCCGGGCATGGAATAGAGCAACAGCACGACGACGGACAGGACGCGGTCGGGCCAGCGCCCCGCCCACGCCGCCATGACCGATCCGAGGACGATTCCGAGCAGGAGTGCGAAGGAAAGCGCCGTTGCCATCAGCAGGATCGTGTTCGGCAGGCGCGCCATGATGATGTCGAGCACCGAGGCGTTGAAGCGCGGCGAAAATCCGAGGTCGAACTGCACGATGTGGCCGAGGAAGTTGACGAGTTGGGTCAGCACCGTCTGGTCGAGGCCGAAGCGCTCGCGCAGCATGTCCATGGTCTCGGCGGTCGCCGCCCCCGCCTCGATCGCCATCACGTCGGCCGCATCGCCCGGCATGAGCTGGAGGAACAGGAAGTCGAGAACGATGATGCCGAGCACCGTCGGTATGGCGTGGATCGCCGTCCGTCGAAGCGTCGCCACGATGCGGCGGCCCATTCTCATGACGACACGCCCATCGCCACGTCTTCCTCCTCCCGCCTTCCAGAGGGTGAGAAATCGGAAAGTACGAGGCTACGCATCGAGCCAGACGCGCGACATGTTCGACTCGACGCCGTCGGCGGTCGGCGAATCCTCATGGACGCGCTTGTTCTTGAGCGTGAGATAAAGCGGCGTATAGAGGCTGAGATCCGGCACATCCTCCGCGTAGATCTTCTGGAATTCCATGAACATCGCGCGCCGTTTGACCGGATCGTTCTCGACCGCAGCGCCCTCGAGCAGCTCATCGACCTTGGGGTTGACGTAGTGCGAGCCGTTGGAAAACGGAACGCCCTTCTTGAAGTTCTTCGACCAGTAGATGCGCTGCACGCCCACGGTCGGATCGAACAGGTTGGAGTGGCCGTTGTAGGTGAAGTCGAAGTCGCGGTCGGTGTAGATCCGCTTGGCGAAGGCCGAGAGATCCTGCGCGCGAACCTCGACGGCGATGCCGATGCGGCTCAGGGAGGCGCGGACGAACTCGCAGGTCTTCCGGCCGTCGTCACCGATCGGATTGTAGTCCATCGGCACCTTGAAGCGGATCTTGTCGGAGCCGCGCTTAAAGCCTGCCTCGTCGAGAAGCTGCTCCGCGCGTTTGAGGTCGTACTTGTAGGGACTTGGCGTCGGGTCGTGGAATTCCTTGAGGCCTGCCGCGATCGGCACGTAGCAGACAGTGCCGTAGCCGTAGGCGACCGTCTTCAGCAGAGCCGCGCGGTCGATCGCATGGGCGATCGCCCGGCGCACCGCGAGGTGCTTGAAGTACTCGCTATCGAGGTTGAACTGGATGCACTGCACATTGTACGAGTAGCTCGTGCCGTCGGTGCTGAAGACCAGGTGCGGCACCTTCTTGAGGCGCGCAACATCGGCGAGCGCGACAGGCGTGCGATAGCCGATGTCGCCCGACCCGTTCTCGAAGGCAACGGAGCGCGCGCCGGGATCGGTCACGAACTTGCAGACCATGCGGTCGATGCGCGGCAGGTCCGGGTCCCAATAGTTCGGGTTGCGCTCGAAGATGACGTGGCTGCCGCGCACCCACTCCTTGAAGAGATAGGGGCCCGTGCCGACCGGCGCGTTGCCGTTCGGATTTCCCATCGGGCTGCCGCTCTCGTAGAGGTGCTTGGGAATCATCGGCGATTCGGCAGCGGTCAGCGCCTTGATGAGGTAGGGCGCGGGTTTGCTGAGCTCGATGATCGCCGTCAATGGGTCGGGCGTCTTGACCTCGGTGACATTGGCGAAGGTATTGCGGCCGCGCGGGTGCACGGTCTTGAGCAGCTGAATCGAATGGGCAACGTCGGCCGACGTGAACGGCTTGCCATCATGGAACTTGACGTTCGGGCGAAGCTTGAACGTGTAAGTTTTTCCGTCGGGGCTTATCGACCATTCGGTCGCGAGCGCCGGCTTCGGATTGATGTCGTAGTCGTATTCGAGCAGTCCTTCGGTCGTCTTGGCGCTGACGGTCAGCGAGGTCGTCGCCGTGGTGGTCAAGGCGACTAGAGTGTTCGGCTCACTGGTCATCAGAAAGGTGAGAGTGCCACCCTTCTTCGGCGTCTGCGCGCGCACGGCTCCGCCTGTCAGAGCAAGAGCCGACACGCCGATCATCGTAGCGCGGCGCGAAGTGCGAATGTGCGCGGTCATGTGCGATCTCCCATGCTGATGCCCGAATGGACCCTAACGCCCAGCCCAGCGACTCGCAGCAAATTGTAGGCCACACGATAAGAATTTTGTGGCGCGTGCGGCAATCGGGCGTTCATTCTTTCGCCGCGCGCACAGTTGGAAGCCAATTCTGCGCACAACACGAAGCCCGTCGAACATAAAGAAGCCTGACAGACCGGGGTGAAGAGGAATCGCAACATGACGCTA
>JAHCJV010000043.1 GCA_026126105.1 Enhydrobacter sp. | reverse complement strand
GCTTGGGGCAAGGGGCGGGGCACAACCGGACTGAATTTCGGCGATTGCTTCTCCCACGCCTTGGCGACCGGTCGCAATCTACCGCTCCTCTTCGTTGGCGACGATTTTGCACGAGCGGATATTGACCGCGCCTGACTAACGCCGGTCGAGAATGACGATCGCGATCCCGGCGATCACCAGCGCCGCGCCGATCGTCAACGGCAGCGTGATCGGCTCGTTCACGAGCACTACCGAAGACATGATGCTGAGCAGAGGCACGCCGAGCATGGCCATCGAACCGACGACCGGCGGCAGGGCACGATTGACGGAGATGGCGGCCCAGGTCGCGATCGGGCCGGCGAACGCGCCGATATAGATCAACCCGATCCAGAGCTCTCTGGCACGAATATCGAGGTAGCCTGCGGGCTCGGCGAGTGGCGCAGCGATCCAGAGCAGCGCGGTCGCGACGCTCATCTGCCACGGCAGCGCGTCGAGCGGCGTGAGCCGCCAACGGTGGCGCCGGATATGGACGATTGCGATCGCCCATGCGAGGCCCGATAGCAGGAGCCAGAGATGGCCCCGAACCACGGCGCTGTCGTGCCAGTCGAAGCGCGGTGGATCGGCCAGCACGACGACGCCCGCAATTCCCAGCAACACGCCGAACACGGCGCGCGCGCCGACTCTTTCGCCGATCAAGAGCGAGAGCGGCACGACCCACAGGGACGCGGTGTAGGCCAGCACGCTCGATCGCCCCGCGGGCAGGCACAGCAGGCCGAGATTCGTGAAGGCAAAGAAGCAGGCCAGTTGCAGCGCACCCACCGACAGGACGATCGGCCAGTCGGCGCGCGGCGGCCAGGCCAGGCGGCCGAGGCAGGCCAGCAGGGCGAATGCCGCCGTCGCCGAAAGAGCGGCCCGCGCAGCCGCGAACCAGAGAGGCGATCCGGCTTCGAGCCCGATCTTGATGATAGGCCAGCTCAGCCCGAACAGAACGATGTTCAGCGCGAGCTGCAGGTAGGCGATACGCGGAGCCGTCCTCATCCTGAGGCACCAGCGGCTTTGGCGCTGCCCTCGGGACGACACCCTCGGTGAGGCGGCCTCAGAAGTTTTCCAGGCCGAATCCAGTGTCGTGCAGCGCGGAAGCCCATGGGTTCACGGAGAGCGCGTCGAATGACCTATCGCCATTTCCAAGGTCTTCCTTCGGACCTCGCGCGACGGCCTTCGCTGCGCTCTCGACGACGGGTCACGCTCTCATCTCCGTCTCGACCGACAGGGGGATCGGCAGGCGCGACAGCATCTCCTTCGGCACGACCTGCCAGAACTTCTCGATCTCGCGGTTCCAGTCGTTGAGGAGGCGGGCGCCGCGCGGCGACTTGGTCTCGCGAACGTGCTCCTCGACCAGAGCCTTGAGCATGGCGTCCCAGTGCGGATGGTCGATGCGCTGCCAGGTCACCGTTTCCGGGTTGACCTTGAGCGTGAATACATCGTCGGGATCGTAGACGAAGGCCATGCCGCCGGTCATGCCGGCGCCGAAGTTCACGCCGACATCGCCCAGCACCACTGCAGTGCCGCCGGTCATGTACTCGCAGCCGTTGGAGCCGACACCCTCGACCACTGTGTCGACGCCCGAATTGCGCACGGCGAATCGCTCGCCCGCCTTGCCGCAGGCGAACAGCTTGCCCGCGGTCGCACCGTACAGAACAGTGTTGCCGATGATCGCGTTATGCTCCGGCACCAGCGGGCTCGAGATAGTGGGCTTCACCACGATCGTGCCGCCGGACAGGCCCTTGCCGACATAGTCGTTGGCGTCGCCGAACACCTCGAGCTTCATGCCGCGCACGGCGAAGGCGCCGAGCGACTGTCCGGCGGTGCCGCGCAGCCGCACGGTCACGGTGTCAGGCTGCAGCCCGGCCATGCCGTACTTGCGCGTGATCATCGCCGCAAGTCTTGTGCCGACCGCGCGATGGGTGTTCCGCACGCTGTACTGCAGCTGCATCTTCTCGCGGTGCGTGAACAGCGGCTGCGCGTCGCGGATCATCTGCGCATCCAGCGTGTCAGGCACCTCGTTGCGGCCCTCGACGGTGCAATGCACCGCCCCCGAGCCGCCGTCGGCGCGCACCAGCAGTGGGCTCAGATCCAGATCGTCGAGATAGCGGGCGCCGCGATTGACCTGCTTCAGCAGGTCGGAGCGGCCGACGATCTCGAGCAGCGAGCGGTAGCCGAGCTGCGCCAGGATCTCGCGGACCTCCTCGGCGACGAAGCTGAACAGATTGACGACCTTCTCGGGACTGCCCTCGAACTTGGCGCGCAGCACCGGATCCTGGGTGCAGACGCCCACCGGGCAGGTGTTGGAATGGCACTGCCGCACCATGATGCAGCCCATCGCGATCAGGGAGGCGGTGCCGATGCCGTATTCCTCGGCACCGAGCATCGCCGCGATCACGATGTCGCGGCCGGTCTTGAGGCCACCGTCGGTCCGCAGCAGCACCTTCTCCCGCAGGCGATTGAGCGTCAGGACCTGGTGCGTCTCCGACAGGCCCATCTCCCACGGGATCCCGGCATACTTGATCGAGGTCTGCGGGCTCGCCCCCGTGCCGCCGCTATGGCCGGACACCAGGATCACGTCGGCCTTGGCCTTGGCCACGCCGGCCGCGATGGTGCCGATACCGGAGCGCGCGACCAGCTTCACCGTGACCCGCGCCTCGGGGTTGATCTGCTTCAGATCGTAGATCAGCTGCGCGAGATCCTCGATCGAATAGATATCGTGGTGCGGCGGCGGGCTGATCAACGTCACCCCCGGTGTCGAATGGCGCAGGTGCGCGATCAGCTCGCTGACCTTGATGCCGGGAAGCTGGCCGCCCTCGCCGGGCTTGGCACCCTGCGCGACCTTGATTTCGATCTCCCGGCAGTTGTTGAGATATTCCGCGGTGACGCCGAAGCGCCCTGACGCGACCTGCTTGATCGCCGACGAGGCATTGTCGCCGTTGGGCCGCGGGCTGTAGCGCGCGGGGTCCTCGCCGCCTTCGCCCGAGTCCGACTTGGCCCCGATGCGGTTCATCGCGATCGACAGCGTCTCGTGCGCTTCGGGCCCGAGCGCGCCGAGCGAGATGCCGGGTGCCACCAGGCGCTTTCGCAGCTCGGTGATCGATTCGACCTCGTCGATCGGCACAGGCTTGCGATCCGTGCGGAAGTCGAGCAGGTCGCGCAGGTTGATCGGCGGCAGGCGGCGCACCGCCTCGCTGTACTTCTTGAATTTCGCGAACGACTCGGTGTTGACCGCGTCCTGCAGCATGTGGATCAGCGCACCCTCGAAGTTGTGGCGGTCGCCGCTGCGGCGGTACTTGTAGAAGCCGCCGATCGGCAGCGCGATGACCTCCTCGTCGAAGGCGCGCGCGTGCTGTTCCGCAATCTTCTCCTGCACGCCGCGCAGGCCGATGCCGGAGATGCGCGAGGGCATGCCCGGGAAGAACTCCTGCACCAGCGAACGCGACAAGCCGACAGCCTCGAAGTTGCAGCCGCCGCGATACGACGACAGCACCGAGATGCCCATCTTCGACATGGTCTTGAGCAGGCCGTCGTCGAGCGCTTTCTTGTAATTGGCGAGGCACTGGCCTAGCGATTGCTTGCCGAACAGGCCGCGCGCGTGGCGGGCGGCGATCGTCTCCTCGGCGAGGTAGGGGTTCACGGTTGTCGCGCCGACGCCGATGATGACGGCGGCATAATGCACGTCGAGGCACTCGCCGGAACGCACGTTCAGCGAGGTGAACGTGCGCAGCGACTGGCGCACGAGGTAGGAGTGCACGCAGCCCGCCGCCAGGATCATCGGCAGCGCTGCCTTGTCGGCATCGACGTTTGCGTCTGTCAGCACGACATGCAGGCAGCCCGATCGCACGCCGTCCTCGGCCTCCTTGCAGATCCTGTCGAACGCCTGGCGCATGGCGTCGAGCCCGCCCTTCGGGTCGAAGCTGCATTCGATGCGGCAGGCCATGTCGCCCATGTACCTGCGCATCGCCTCGAACTCGGCGTTGAGCACGATCGGTGACTGCAGCGACAGCATCTCGCTCTGCTCGGCCGATTCATCGAGGATGTTGCCGAGATTGCCTAGCCGGGTGCGTATCGTCATGACGTTGCGCTCGCGCAGCGAGTCGATCGGCGGGTTGGTGACCTGGCTGAAATTCTGCCGGAAGTAATGATGCATGCCGCGATAGGTGTCGGACAGCACGGCCAGAGGTGCGTCGTCGCCCATCGAGCCGACCGCCTCCTTGCCGTCTTCGCACATCGGATGGAGGATCATCTCCAGATCCTCGATCGACCAGCCGACCGCGAACTGGCGGCGGCGCAACTCGTCCGCGGCAAAGCGCTGCTCGTGCGGAGCGTCCTGCTTGATCAGCGAGTCGAGCTCGACCGTGCGCTTCGTCCACGCCGCGTAGTCATGGGTGCCGGCGAGCATGTCCTTCAGTGCGCGGTCCTTGAAGAGCTGCGGCTGGTCCATGTCGACCGCCAGCATCTCGCCGGGCCCGAGCCGGCCCTTCTCGATGATCTTGTTCTCGTCCTGAGGGACCATCCCCGATTCCGAGCCGGCGACCAGCAGATCGTCCGAGGTCACGACGTAGCGCATCGGCCGGAGTCCGTTGCGGTCGAGGCCGACCAGCGCCCACTTGCCGGCGACGGCGGCGATCGCTGCCGGGCCGTCCCAAGGCTCCATCACGCCGTTCACGTAGTTGTACATGGCGCGATGGTTGGCCGGGACGTTGGGGTTCGAGACCGACGCCTCGGGAATCATCATCGCCTTGACCATCGGCAGGTTGCGATGGCCGCGCACCAGAAGCTCGAACACGTTGTCGAGCGCCGAGGAGTCCGACGCGCCGGGCTGCACGATCGGCTTGAGGTCTTCGATGAAGCGGCCGAAGCCGTCGTGGGCGAGGCGGGCCTCGTGGCTCCTCATCCAGTTGACGTTGCCCAGGATGGTATTGATCTCGCCGTTGTGGGCGAGCACCCGGAACGGCTGGGCCAGCTTCCATTGTGGGAAGGTGTTGGTCGAGTAGCGCTGGTGGAAGATCGCGAAGCGCGACGTGAAGCGCTCGTCGAGCAGGTCGGGGTAGAAGGCCGACAAGTGCTCGGCAAGGAACATGCCCTTGTAGATCAGCGAGCGACACGACAGCGAGCAGACGTAAAACTCGCCGATATTCTCGGCGATTGCCGCCTTCTCCATGCGCCGGCGAAGGATGTAGAGCTGCTTCTCGAACTCGCGATTGTCGAGCCTCGGATCGCCGCGGCCGATCAGGATCTGCTCGATCTCGGGCCGGGTCGCGTTGGCCTTCTCGCCGATCACCGAGATGTCGACCGGCACCTGCCGCCAGCCGAGGATGCGATGGCCGAAGCGCAGGATCTCGGTCTCGACGATGGTGCGGCAGCGCTCCTGCGCGCCGAGATCGGTGCGCGGCAGGAAGACCGTGCCGACGGCAATGCGGCCGAGCGCCGGTTCCTCGCCGGAGGATTCGCGGACGTGATCGCGGAAAAAGTCCTGCGGGATCTCGACATGGATGCCCGCCCCGTCTCCGGTCTTGCCGTCGGCATCGACTGCGCCGCGGTGCCAAACCGCCTTCAGCGCATCGATGCCCGCCACGACCACGTCGCGACGCCGCTTGCCGTCCAATGCCACGACAAGACCGACGCCGCAGGAGTCGGATCCTTCGGCGGGGTTGTAGCCATACGCGGCGGTGAGCTTCTCGGTGCCCGAGAGGTACTGCCGCACGAATTCTTCAGCGGACATGGCGGAAATCCTTGATGGGACCTTCCCTCCCCGACCCGCCCCCAAAAGGGGAAGGGCCGAGGAAGGGCGGCCTCACATGCGAACTACGTGTCGGAAAACAGCTTCCCGGCCTCGGCCCAGTTTTCCTTCTTGATGTCGGTCAGGATGATCTGGACCGCATCGGGCGTGCAGCCGAGCGCGCGGCAGGTGCCCTCGGTCAGTTCTTTCGCCAGCTTGCGGCGCTGTTCCAGAGTGCGACCCTCGAACAGCTGGACGTTGATCATCGGCATTGTCTTCTCCCGTGCTCAATTCTTGTGACTGATGGTGACGTGGCCTGGCTGGTCGGCAACCCGTGCCAGCCAGGCGTTGACGTGCGGGAAGTTATCGAGGTTGAACCCGCCCTCGCCCGCGACATGGGTGTAGCCATAGAGCGCGATGTCGGCCAAGCCGAACCGGTCATCGACGAAGAACGGATGACGCGAGAGATGCTGCTCCATCACGCCCAGTGCGGCGTAGCCTTTCTCCATGCGTCCCGGCAGCTCCATCTCCTGCTGCGCCGTCAGCCTGGGCAGGTAGTGCTTCCAGAACCGCGCCACGGCGATGTAGGGCTCGTGGCTGTACTGCTCGAAGAACATCCATTGCAGCGTCTGTGCCCGCGCCAGACGGCTCTGCGGCGCGAGCCTGGTGCCCTCCGCCAGATACCAGATGATGGCGTCCGACTCCGCTAGATGAGTGCCGTCCTCGAGCTGCAGGGTCGGGATGCGGCCATTGGCGTTCTTCGCCAGAAATTCCGGCGTCCGCGTCTCGCCCTTGAGGATGTCGCGTTCGACCAGCCGATAGGGCAGGCCGAGATGGGCGAGCGTCAGGCGCACCTTGTAACCGTTTCCCGAGTCCATGAAATCGTAGAGAGTCAGCATCGTGTCACTCCGCTGCGACCCGCAGCGCCTGTTCCTTGGCGGTGAGGTAGGAATGGATCCGCTCGGCGGCATCGCGGCCGTCGCGCACTGCCCACACCACCAGGGAAGCACCGCGCACGATGTCGCCGGCGGCGAATACGCCGTCGAGGCTGGTCATCATGCTGCGCCAGTCGATCTTGAGCGTGCCCCAGCCGGTTACGTCGAGATCGGGCGCCGCGAATTGCGCGGGCAGGTCCTCGGGGTCGAAGCCCAGAGCCTTCAGCACCAGGTCCGCGTCGATGTTGACGTGGCTGTTGGGGATCTCCTGCGGCATCTGGCGGCCCGAGGCGTCGGGCATGCCGAGATGAATGCGCACCGAACGGACATGGCTGACCGTGTCTTTGCCGAGGAACGCCTGTGGCGCGCTCAACCAGACGAACTCGACGCCCTCTTCCTCGGCGTGCTTCACCTCGCGCTGCGACCCAGGCATGTTGGCCCGATCGCGGCGATAGAGGCACTTCACCGAGTTGGCGCCTTGGCGCACCGCCGTGCGCACGCAGTCCATCGCAGTGTCGCCACCGCCGATCACGACCACGTTCTTGCCTTTGGCGTTCAGCAGACCCGACTCGAAGTCGGGCACCTTGTCGCCCAACCCCTCACGGTTCGATGCGGTGAGATAGTCGAGCGCCCGGGCGATACCGGGCAGGCCGACGCCGGGGGCGGCGATGTCCCGCGCCTTGTAGACGCCGGTCGCGATCAGCACGGCGTCGTGCCGATTGCGCAAATCGGCCAGGCTGATGTCGCGCCCGACCTCGCAATTGAGATTGAAGGCCACGCTTGAATCGCGCAGCAGCCTCTCGCGCCGCTGTACGATCTCCTTCTCGAGCTTGAAGTTGGGGATGCCGTAGATCATCAGGCCGCCGACCCGGTCGTAGCGATCGTAGACCGCGACTTGGTAGCCCTTGCGTCGCAACTGCTCGGCTGCTGCAAGTCCACCCGGTCCGGCGCCGACGATGCCAACGCTTTGCGCGCGCTCCCGACGCGGTTGGATCGGCTTAACCCAGCCCTTTTCCCAGGCGGTGTCGGTGATGAACTTCTCGACCGAGCCGATCGTGACGGATTCGAAGCCTTTCTCGATGACGCAGTTGCCCTCGCACAGCCGGTCCTGAGGGCAGATCCGGCCGCAGATCTCAGGAAAATTGTTGGTTGCGGACGAAAGTTCGTAGGCCTCATCCAGCCGTCCCTCGGCGGTGAGCTTCAGCCAGTCGGGGATATTGTTGTGCAGAGGACAATGGACCTGACAGAAGGGCACGCCGCATTGCGAGCAGCGCGCCGCCTGTTCCCCCGCTTTCTCCCGGGCATAAGCGGCATAGATCTCCTGGAAGTCGCGCCGGCGCTCTGCCGCTGGACGCTTCTCGGGCATGACCTGCGGCGTTCCGACGAACTTCAGCATCCTTTCGGCCATGCAGAGTCCCCTCATGACTGGAAACTTAATTACGCAATAAGCGCGCCGACTGCGCCGATGTTGCCAACGTATGGGCTTAGATCATGTCGGCGCACGATAGTCAATATTATTGACCTAAAAACCGCCGTGATGCGCGTCCTAGGTAAAATTAGCAAAACTGGGAATGGCGTTCTGACCCATTATAGTCCCGAAATAGGATTATAATCCCAAGGCGCAATTGATGGCTGAGAGAACTGGCATAGCGCCGGGCTCAGGCTGGTGCGTGTTGATTGTAGCGGCCGCCGATCCGGAAACGGTCGAGGTAGGTCGGCAGGATGGCTTCCGCCGCCGTCGGATGGATCCCGAGCGTCGCCAGCGACTGGGCGCCGGGCCGCACGATGTTGTCGTGCCGCATCAGCTCGACCTGATCGGCCGTGATCGGCGGAACGAGCCCGACCCGCGCGATCTGCTGCGCGAAGAAGCCGGCAAGCTTCATGACGCCAACCGGCACGCCGACGATCGGCTTGCGGCGGTCGATCTCGGTCAGAACCAGGGCGGCGAGATCGCGGTAGCTATAGACCCGTGGGCCGCCCAACTCGAACACGCTCCTGGCGGTGTCGGGCCGCCCCAGTGCCGCGACGGCGGCCTTGCCGACGTCGCCGACGAACACAGGCTGGACCCGGGCCGACCCGTCGCCGACCACGGGTACGAACGGCGCCTTGGCGGCGATCGCGGCCATGCGGTTGAAGAGAGCGTCCTCGGGGCCGAACACGACGCTCGGGCGCAGGATGGTGGCACTGTTGAAGCCACTGATCACCGCATCCTCGGCCGAGACCTTGGACCTGAGGAATGCGTTTGAGGAACTGCGATTGTCGGCACCGATGCCGGAGACATGGATCAGGCGCTGCGCTCCGGCAGCCCGGGCAGCTTCGGCGATCGCGCGGGCGCCATTGGCGTGGACCGCCTCGTAGCTCTGGCGGCCCCGTTGCACAAATATGCCGGCGGCATTGACAACCGCCTGGCTCCCGGAGACCGCACGGGCCACCGAGTCGGGATGGCGCAGGTTGGCCTGCATCAGCATTACCTGACCCACATCCCCCGAGGTCTTCACCGGCTCGGCGAGGCCGACACGACGGGACGCCACCCGCACCAGATAACCCTGCCGGGCGAGCGCCCGCACTATTGCGCGGCCGACAAAGCCGCTGCCGCCGAATACCGTGACCTGCGTGATGCTCATGCCTTGCCTATAGCCCAACGCCATGACCGTGCAAGTATGTCGAAGCCGGCGCAGCGGTTGACATCGAGCGAAGCGGGCTTTAGTTCACGCCCCTCTAGCCCGCATGCCGTGCCCAGGTGGCGGAATTGGTAGACGCACTAGTTTCAGGTACTAGCGCTGAAAGGCGTGGAAGTTCGAGTCTTCTCCTGGGCACCATGCGAGGCTGAGAGGCATCCGACAATGGTGATCAAGCTTCATCGCGGCGACTTGCCTGCCGACGTCTCGTTCGGCTCATCGGTCGCCATCGACACCGAGACGATGGGATTGAATCCCCATCGCGACCGGCTCTGCTTGGTGCAGCTCTCGGGCGGCGACGGGAACGCCCATCTGGTGCAGATGCCGCGAGGCCGGTATCACGCGCCCCGGCTGTCGGCCCTGCTGGCCGATCCCAACGTCCTGAAGCTGTTCCACTTCGGCCGCTTCGACATCGCTGTGCTCGAACATGCCCTGGGGGTGCTCTGCGAGCCGGTCTATTGCACCAAGATTGCCGCCAAGCTCGTCCGGACATACACCGACCGCTTCGGCCTCAAGGACCTCTGCCGGGACCTGTTGGGTGTCGACCTCTCCAAGCAGCAGCAAACTTCGGACTGGGGCGCGGAGACGCTGACCGACGAGCAGATGGCCTACGCCGCATCGGATGTTCTGCACCTCCATGCACTCAAGGCCAAGCTCGACGCCATGCTGGTCCGCGAAGGCCGGACCGAGTTGGCCCAGGCGGCGTTTTCCTTCCTCCCGACCCGGGCGAGACTTGATATCGCGGGCTGGCCGGACACGGATATCTTCGCTCACTAGCGGCGTTTACAGTTTGGCATGAATCTTGCATGATGGCTCCTGGTAGAGGGTTCTTGACGACCTTCGAGGTGGGGGTACATGCGTATCGGACCGAGTCTCATTCTGGCATCGCGCCAGACACTGGCGATGACACCGCAGCTCCAGCAGGCGATCAAGCTGCTGCAATTCTCGCATCTGGAGCTCGCGACCTTCATCCAGCACGAACTCGAAAGAAATCCCCTCCTGCAAGAAACCTCCTCCGATGACGGTCCGATTGCAGAGCGCGAATCGCCTGTTGCCGAAGCACCGACCGACACCGCCGAGGCGCTCGCCGCTGCGGCGCCTGCGCTCGCCGAGGCAGACGATCGCTGGAGTCGCGAGTTTGCCGATCGCGGCGGTGATGGCGCCGGCGCCAAGGGCGCCCGCGAGGATGCGCCCGATGCGCTGGATTTCGTTGCCGATCGCAAGCAGTCGCTGGCCTCACATGTGCTCGAGCAGATCGAGATCGTCTTCAGCGACATCGGCGATCGTCGGCTGGCCCTGAAGCTCGCTGAGGGGCTCGACGAGGCGGGGTACTGCCGCCTGGAGGCGTCGGTGGTCGCGCAGTCTGTCGATGCCACCCTGGACAGTGTGGAGCGGGTGTGGGCGCGGCTGCGCCAGATCGAGCCTGCCGGCCTGTTCGCGCGCAGCTTGGCGGAATGCCTCGGCGCACAGCTCGCCGAACGCGACCGCCTCGATCCGGCGATGAAGGCGCTGCTCGACAATCTCGATCTCGTGGCAGCCGGTGAGTTGGGCCAGCTTCGCCGTCGTTGCGCCGTAGACGACGAGGATCTGCGCGAGATGCTCGCGGAGTTGCGCACGCTCGATCCGCGGCCCGGTCAGAAATTCGATTTCGAGCCGATCCAGCCGGTTCAGCCCGATCTCTTCCTGACGGCGGCCAAGGACCCTGAAAGCGGTGAGGACGGCTGGCACATCGAGCTCAACACCGATGCGTTACCCAAGGTGCTGGTCGATCGCAACTACCACGCGACCCTGATGAAGGGTGCGCGCGCCAAGTCCGACCGCGATTTCGTTGCCGAGCGCTTCCAGTCAGCCAACTGGCTGGTCAAGACTCTGGAGCAACGCGCCACGACGATCCTCAAGGTGGCGCGCGAGATCGTGCGCCAGCAGGACGGTTTCTTCCGCTACGGCGTGAGCGC
Organism: Enhydrobacter sp.; assembly: GCA_026126105.1. GTDB lineage: Bacteria > Pseudomonadota > Alphaproteobacteria > Reyranellales > Reyranellaceae > Reyranella. Next base: position 36,258 of record JAHCJV010000043.1, on the reverse strand, counting down.
TCTGCGTCCGCTGGTGCTGCGCGATATCGCGATTGCGACCGAGCTGCATGAGAGCACCGTGAGCCGCGTCACCTCGAACAAGTATATCGCCACGCCGCGCGGCATCTTCGAACTCAAGTATTTCTTCACCTCGGCGCTGCCGGCGCGGACGCCAGGCGTCGTCGTGTCGTCCGAGTCGGTGCGTTCGCGCATTCGGCTGCTGGTCGGCGGCGAGAATTGCGCGCAGCCGCTGAGCGACGATCGGATCGTCGACCTGCTCAAGGGCGAAGGGATCGAAATAGCGCGGCGCACCGTGGCCAAGTACCGGGAGGCAATGCGTATCCCCTCATCGGCCGAGCGCCGGCGCCTGGGACGGCTGGGCATGAGCCGAGCGCAAGCGACGGCACCAATCTCCGCCGCGATAGCAGCCCAGGCTCTGTCGGGGCCGGGCGACTAACGCTTGCGAGGCAACCAAGCGGTGGCCTTGACCGTTCCCAACGGCGCGCCTATAGGGGCGACTTCGCGCTGGCCGGCCCGAGCGGTCTGGAACTGCTAACTCGTTGGTGATAAAGTGGAAATTGCTGATTTGCTAACCAGTCCAGACGCTGTGCTGGCCTGCGTGAAGGCGACCGGCAAGAAGGCTCTGCTGACCGAGCTCGCCAGCAAGGCCGCCAGTCTTTTCAATCTCGATGAACGTCGCCTTTTCGACCGGCTGCTGGAGCGCGAACGCCTCGGCTCGACCGGGATCGGCGGCGGCATTGCGATTCCGCATGGCCGCATGGCGGCGCTCCCCAAGCCGGTGGGTCTGTTCGCGCGACTGGGGCATCCCGTCGATTTCGATTCGATCGACGAGCGTCCCGTCGACACTGTTTTCCTTTTGTTGGCGCCGGAAGGCGCTGGCGCCGATCACCTCAAGGCGTTGGCCCGCGTGTCGCGGCTGCTTCGCGACCGGGCTCTGGTGGAAAAGCTGCGTGCCACCGAGAGCGCCGACGCGCTCTACGCCCTGCTGGTCGAGACCGTCCCGGCGCAGAGCGCCGCTTAGGCCAATCTGCATCCCTTTAGTGGACGAGGGCCGGTTCGAGGTCGTGCTGGCGTAGCAACGCTTGGGCAATTTCCATGCTGGGCGCAGCAGCCATCGGCTTGCCGTCGGCCGAGAAGATCGCAACCGCATGCGCGCCGTCAGGTAGATCGACCGCCTTGATATACGCGATCTGGTGCGTGCCGAGACTCAGGAACGCGTCTTCCGCGAGTGGCGTGAAGACCGGGGTGGTCGGCTGATTGTTTTCCATGGCTACCTCCTTCGCAGCATTCAACGCGAACTGCGGCGCGCTGTGATGTCGATCGTATTTTCCACACCGGTCTGCTTGCCGGAGTCGATGCGGATTGTCCTGATGCGCGGTTCGGCCCGGGGTCGCGCGAGATCAATGGAAAGCAGACCGTTGTCGAGTTGTGCCCCGATCACCTCGATTCCGTCAGCAAGCATGAAAGCTCGTTGAAACTGCCGGGCGGCGATCCCACGGTGAAGATAGACACGATCAGTGTCGTCGACCTGCTTGCCTCTTACCGACAACTGGTTCTCGACCAGCTCGATCACGAGGTCGTCGCAGGTAAAACCGGCCACGGCGAGCGTGATCCGCAATCCGTTGTCACCAACTCGTTCGATGTTATAGGGAGGATAGCCCTCGGCATTCTTCGCCAGCCGCTCGAGCGTGCGCTCCAACTGGTCGAAACCAAGCAACAAAGGCGAACTGAACATCGAAACGCGACTCATCTAACCCTCCTCCGAAGAGCGAGTGCCAGGAGACCCGGTAAGGCGTCCCCTTCGAGCCAATTTGGGGTCTCGCACGGACCATTCAAGGGGTTCGTGGGCATCGCCAGAGGCCGCAGACTGCGCTAGACTTGGCAACCCTCAAGAGTCCCGCGCCAACCGCGCAGGACCAAGAAGCCAGAAGAAGAATGACCCTGGTTGCTGACGCAAGACGATCCGGTGAGCCCATGGTCGCCGGGTCCCGCCCCATCCGTTCCTCGTCGGCGCAGCCGGTTCGGCCCGAGCGGCTGCCGTTCGGCGGCTGGCTGCTCGGTTCGGGACTCTATTCCCTTACATTGGGCCGGCGCAGTCCACGCACGTTCTTTGCCGTGGCGCCCGATTCGTGGCCCGGCGATGCCGTGGTCGGCATGCGCCTCGTCGCCGGCGAACTAATGGCACACGGGCTGATCGGATCCGTCCTGCCGCAAAGCGAGGACCCGCCGTGGCGGCGGGCGAGCGCCGGCGCACTTTGGCTGGATGCCCTGAATGGCTTTGGCTGGCTGCGTGACTTGCGCGACTGCGGGGATCCCTCTGCCGGCGCCCTGGCGGTGCAACTGGTCGACGATTGGAGCGAGCGCGAATGGCGCTGGTCGCCGCTCAGCTGGAAGCGCGAGGTGCTGGCCAACCGGATCGTCGCCTGGATTCGTCACTACGACTGGCTTGCCGCCGCCGCCGATCCCGGTTTCCCGGCGCGTTTCGTCCTTGCCGTCGGGCGCCAGCGTGCGCATCTCCGCCGCACCGCGCGTACCGGGATGATTGGTCACGAAGCCGTGGCGGTGCTGAAGGCGCTGATCTTCGCAGATCTCGCCTTCGTGCGCGATGGCAAGCGTTTCGAGAAGAGTCTCGAGTACAATCTTGCCCGGTTGGCAAAGTTCGTGAAGCGCTACGTCGGCCATGACGGCATGGTGGCCGAGCGCGCCCCGCACCTGCAGCTTTCGGTGCTGCGGCATCTCCTTGATGTCCGTGCGGCGCTGGGATCGGCGGAGCGACGCGCGCCGGCCGAATTGATTGCGGCGGTCGACCGCATGGCGCCGATGGTCCGCTTCTTTCGCCATGGCGACGGGGGTCTTGCGCTCTTCAACGGCAGTTGGGAGGGAGAGCGCAGCCTGATGGACCTGGTCCTGGCGCGCTCAGGCTCCAGCGAGGCGGCGCCGACCATGGCTCTGGCTAGCGGCTTTCAGCGGATGACCGCCGGCACGTCGCTGGTGATTGTCGACGCCGGCAGCCCGCCCGGCCGCGGCATGGATGGAACCGCGCATGCCGGCACACTCTCATTCGAGATGAGCGCCGCGCACGAGCGCCTGATCGTGAATTGCGGCACCCATCCCGGCGCCCCGCGCGAATGGCGCCACTTCATGCGCTTCACCGCAGCGCATTCCACCGCCGTGGTCGACGATACGAACTCGACCGAGATCACTGATCATGGGTCGCTCGAATACCGCGCCGGCAACGTGCTGGTCGATCGCGCCGACGACCAGGGCTCGCAGTGGCTCGACATGAGCCATGATGGCTACCGCTCGCTCTACGGCATCATCCATCGCCGCCGCCTCTGGCTCTCGGCCGACGGGGGCGACCTGCGCGGCGAGGACATGTTCGGAGGCCCCGACGGCCGCCCGGTGACGGTGCCAGACCGTCGTTTCATCCTGAGATTCCACCTTCATCCTTCCGTCAAGGCGACGCTCGCGCAGAGCGGACAGGCCGTGCTGATGCGGCTGCCGAGCGGCCGCGGCTGGCGCCTGCGCGCGAGCGGCGCAGGCATCGGTCTCGCGGAGAGCATCTATCTCGGCGAGGAAGGCCGCCTGCGACGCACAGAGCAGATCGTGCTCGTGGGCCAGGTCCCTCCCGAAGGCGCAGCCGTCAAATGGGCGCTTACGCGGATGGAAGGCTGAGCGGGATCAGGGCTTCAGGAATCCGACCGTCCGGTAGACCTCTTCCAGGATAGGCGCGGCAATTGCGCGGGCCCGCTGGGCGCCGTCCTTAAGCACCGTATCGACGTGGCCGGGGTCCTTCATCAGCCGCTGCATCTCCGCGCCGACCGGACCGAGCTTGTCGACCGCGAGCTCGGTCAGCGCCGACTTGAACTCGGAAAACTGCTTGCCGGCGAACTCGAAGATCACCGCATCCTTTTCCATATCCGCCAGTGCCGCGTAGATGCCCAGCAGATTGTCCGCATCCGGCCTCTTTTCGGCCTCGGACGCCGTCTCGGGCATCGGATGAGGGTCGGTCTTGGCGCGGCGGATCTTGCCCGCGATGGCGTCCGCATCGTCGGTCAGGTTGATGCGCGAGAAATCCGACGGATCGGACTTGCTCATTTTCTTCGTGCCGTCGCGCAGGCTCATCACGCGTGTCGCGGCGCCGAAGATCAGCGGCTCGGTCACCGGGAAGAAGTCCGGCGCGGCATAGTCGTTGTTGAACTTGATCGCGATGTCGCGCGTCAGCTCGAGATGCTGCTTCTGGTCCTCGCCGACCGGCACGTGCGTGGCTTTGTAGATCAGGATATCTGCCGCCATCAGCGCGGGATAGGCGTAGAGGCCGAGCGAGACGTTCTCGCGGTCCTTGCCTGCCTTCTCCTTGAACTGAGTCATGCGGTTCATCCACCCCAGTCGCGCCACGCAATTGAAGATCCAGGCGAGCTGGGCATGTTCGGGCACCATCGACTGATTGAAAATGATGTGCTTCCTGCCGTCGACGCCTGCGGCCAGGAACGCCGAGGCGATCTCGCGGGTCTGCGATCCCAGCTGCGCCGGGTCCTGCCATACCGTGATGGCGTGCATGTCGACCACGCAATAGAGGCACTCGTAGTCGCTCTGAAGGCGCGCGAAGTTGCGGATAGCGCCGAGATAGTTGCCGAGATGGAGATTTCCGGTCGGCTGCACGCCCGACAGGATGCGGCCCTTCAGCCCGCGCGCCTGATATCGCGCAATGTGCGGGTTGGAGGCGGCGGCGCCGGCAGTGACGTCAGGCATGGGATGTGGACTCCGCTCACTGTGGAAGGGCGCGGGGTGTGGACCTCCGCGCACCCCGCCGGTGGAAGGCGAGGGCGGGCGGGTATCGCGCAAGTCGCTTGTCAGGGCAAGGGCGCGTTTTGCGGCTGACCAGATCGGCGGGACACATCCCGCATTGGCAGCTCTGTTCGGTCAAAACCCAGTGCCGAGCCAACCTGGGAGCCTGCGAGCCGACGGCGCGGTGCCGATTGTCATTACGGTCTGCTGCTCCGCGACCTCGGCGAGCCCATCAGAGCAGTGCAACGCGCCGTGCGCCGGGGCGTTTTCAAGGAAATGGATTGGAGAAACCACATGACACGGACATTGATCGCCGCAACGATTGTCTTCGGACTTGGCCTTCCGGGAAGCGCCGGTATCGCCCAGACATCTGGCGCCTTGACGGGGCGTTCGGGCTCGGAAGTCAGTCGGCCTGCATCGCGCGATGATATCCGCTCACCAATGCAGGAGGAAGCCATGGTGCCCAACATGGCGCCGATTACGACCCTGTGCGGTCGCAACAACGCAGTCACAATGAAGGACGAGTTCGGTCGCCAGTACAATTGCCGGGGAGACCGCGTGCGCTGATTGCTTGCCGGGAACTCGCGAAGAGTCCAACCCCGCAGCGTCTCATTTGAGTCCCGGTTGTACGGTTCGTCGGATGATTTATAGGAGGGGTTGGAGGCTTCATGTCCGACAACCCGCCGATCGAGTTCGCCTTTCCCGACTTGCGCAAGTGGGAGCAGGGCGCCGCGCCGTACATCCACGTGTTTGACAGCGGCAGGCCAGGGCCGACGGTGATGGTGACGGCGCTGACCCACGGCAACGAGGTGTCCGGAGCCGTGGTTGTCGATGCGCTGCTGGAGAAGGGCCTTAAGCCGCGGGGCGGTACGCTCATCTTTGCCTTCAACAACATCGACGCCTATCACACGTTCGATCCGCGCACGCCGTTCAAGTCGCGCATGATCGACGAAGATTTCAACCGCACCTGGGGCCGGCTCGACCAGCCGGCGACCACCGTCGAGACCCGTCGGGCGCAAGTGGTGAAGCCGTTCGTCGAACGCGCCGATCTGCTCCTCGACCTCCATTCCATGCACGACGATGGCGTGCCGCTGATGCTCGCCGGACCTCTCGCGAAGGGTGTCGAACTCGCGAAGAAAGTCGGAACGCCCGCCGACATCATCGCCGATGCCGGCCACGCGGCCGGCATGCGGATGCGCGACTATGGCGGCTTCGGCGATCCCGAGAGCCCAAAGAACGCGTTGCTGATCGAGACCGGCCAGCATTGGCGCGCCTCGTCGGTCGTGGTCGCCAAGGATGTGACCGCACGGTTCCTCGCGGTCACGGGCATCGTCGAGCCCGGCGACCTGCCGACGGACTGGAAGCAGGCGTCGCCGCCGTCGCAGCGCGTGGTGGAGGTGACGCATGCGATCGCTACCAAGCGCGGCAACTTCATGCCTGTCCGCCATTTCGAGGGCCAGGAGACGATCGCCAAGGCAGGCACGGTGCTCGGCCACGACGACGGAGAGCCGGTGACGACGCCGTACGACAACTGCGTTCTGGTGATGCCCTCGTCAAACCGGCCGCTGCGCGGCGGCGTCACGGTTGTTCGGTTGGGTCGGCTGGTTTGACACCCGGCTGGCGGCGCAGCATGGCGCGCAGCTCGGAGAGCTTCACGACGCCGAGCGCTGCACCGAGCGCGCCGTAGAGAAGACCGCCGCCGATGCACAGGCCGAGCAGCGCGACGGCCCCCAGAAAATCGGAATGCGCGAGCGTCGGGCGTAGCACGCCGAGCCCGCCGACCAGCGCGGCCCCCATGGCAATTGCCGTCAGTGCAACGCGCAACGTCCGGGTGATCAGCCGCCGATCGGGCCGCCAATGCCCGCGGCGCATGAGGACGGCCGCAAGTAGCGCGGCATTGAGCCAGCCCGAGAGCGACGAGGCGAGCGCGATTCCGACCTGCTCGAGGCCGGTGCCGAACACGAAGGCGGCGTTCAGGCCGACGTTGGTCGCGATCGCGACGAGCGCGATGTAGAGCGGCGTGCGCGTGTCTTCACGGGCGAAGAAGCCCGGCATCAGCGCCTTGATCAGCATGAAGGCGGGCAGGCCTACGGCAAAGGCCGCCAGTGCCGCCGCCGTGCGCGCCGTATCGTCGGGTCCGAATCGGCCATGCTCGAACAGCACGCGGATCATCGGCTCGGCCAGGATCAAGAGTGCCGCCGTCGAGGGCATGCTGAACAGCAACCCTAACTCGATGGCGCGGTTCTGGTTTGCCATGGCCGCGTCGTTTGCGCCGGCGCGGAGCTGGCGGGAGAGGACCGGCAACAGCGCCGTACCGATGGCGATTCCGATCACGCCGAGCGGCAGCTGCATGACACGATCGGCATAATAGAGTGCCGAGATGCTGCCGGCCGGCAGCAGCGAGGCCCAGACCACGTCGACCATCGAACCGATCTGCTGCGCGCCCCCGCCGATCGCCACAGGCGTGGCGAGCTGCACCAGCCGCCGCACCCGCTCGGTGTAGCGCGGTCGCACCAATCTCATGCCGATGCCCTCGCGTGAGCAGGACCACAGCAGCCACAGCCATTGCAGCAAGCCAGCCAGAGCCACACCGATCGACGCCGCGTAGCCCGCATCCGGCAGGAACGGCGTGAGGCCGAGCACCGTGCCGATCATCGCCAGGTTCAGCAGCACCGGGGTAAAGGCCACTTCGGCAAAGCGATCGATGCCGTTCAGCACGCCGCCGTAGAGGGAGGCCAGCGAGATGAACACGAGGTAGGGGAAGGTGATACGGCCGAAGGTAACCGCGAGGTCGAAGATCGACTGGTCGTCGGACAAGCCCGGCGCCAGCAGCCAGATCACCCCCGGCATGGCGACCATCATCAGCAGAGAGAATGGCACCAGCACGACCAGCAGGCCGGAGTGCGCCTGTCGCGCGAAGGTGATCGCAGCGTCGCGGCCCTCTCCCTGCAGGCTGCGCGCGAACAGCGGCACAAAAGCGGCGGAGAAGGCCCCCTCGGCAAAGAGCCGGCGGAAGAAATTGGGCAGCTTGAACGCCACGATGAAGGCGTCGGCCACCGGCCCCGAGCCCAGCACCGCCGACAGCACGATATCGCGCACGAAGCCCACGATGCGCGAGAGAAGGGTGAAGCTGCCGACTGTGGCGATCGAGCGGCCGAGGCTCACGATTTGCCGTCCTGAGCGTAGCGAAAGACCTCACGCCAGCCTCGCGGCTCCTGACCGATCGTTCGGTGAGATCCCCCGCTTCGCTCGGGACTACAAGAACTCACTGCCATACTACCGTCATCATCGGATGCCATATTCACCCTCGGTAGCGGCCCGGCGATGTAATGGTCGGGAGAAACCGCTGCCACGGCCGGTCCTGAAAGGGGCCGGTTTTCTATTGGGCGCGCGCCAGCTTGAGAAGAGTCTCGCGGTCCTGCGCCACCAACTTCTTGTAGTCGCCGACGATGCGTTCCAGCTCGTCGCTCGGCAGCACGCTTTCGAGGCTGGAGAAGCCCTGCGGCGCACGCTCCTCGACAATGTCGAGCATGATGTCGATGCCCTTGCGCCGGTTGCTCTCGACGATGCGTGCCATCGGCGGCAAGCGCCGCTGCTCGTAGCGTTGCAGGGCCAACTCGGGATCGTCGCCAGCCAGCAGTTCCTGCGTTATCGCCTCGCCGTCGATAATCGCCTGCGAGGCGCCGTTCGAACCGATCGGATACATCGGATGCGCCGCGTCGCCGAGCAAGGTGATGCGGCCATGGCTCCAGCGCGGCAGCGGGTCGCGATCGACCATCGGAAATTCCAGGATCGTATGAGCCTTGCGGATCACGCCCGGCACGTCGAGCCAGCCGAAGTTCCAAGTCTCGAACCGGGGCAGGAAATCGGCGAGCTTGCCAGGCCGATTCCAATCCTCGCGCGGCAGCATCGCCTTGTCGCCCATGTGCAGGTCGCAGATCCAGTTGATCAGCGCCTCGCCGCGATCGGCATGGGCTCGACTGATCGGATAGCAGACGAACTTCTGCGTGTGGTGACCGGCCTGCACCATTGTCGCGCCGCCGAGGAACGGCTCTGCGACGGTGACGCCGCGCCACATCAGGATTCCCTGCCACTTGGGCGGCCCTTCGTCCGGATAGAAGTAGGCGCGTACGGCGGAGTGGATGCCGTCCGCTCCGACCAGGATGTCGGCGTCCACCGTTTCGACGACCGTGCCGGCGCGATCGGCAAAGTGCGCGGTGACCTTGGCGCCCGTCTGCCGGAACCCCGTGATCCGGCGATCGAACCTGATCTTCGTCGCACCCAGCATCGCCTTGGCCGCGTCGAACAGGATCATCTGCAGATCGCCGCGATGGATCGAGAACTGCGGCCACGGCAGGCCGGCATGACGGCCGCGCGGATCGGCCCAGATGGTCTGACCATGCCGGTTGGCATAGCGCAGCTCGCGGGTTTCGATGCCGGTCGCGGCGAGGGCCGGCTCGAGCCCGAGGCCCGACAGGATGCGTACCGCGCCGGCCTGGATGTTGATGCCGACGCCGAGCGGCTTCAGTTCGCCCACCGCCTCGAAGACCTCGACATCGAAGCCAGCGCGATGCAGGCACATCGCCGCCACTAGTCCGCCGATGCCGGCGCCGGCGATCACGATCTTCATGGCTCAGGGATCACGGCTCAGGCCGTGATGCACGAGCGCCGCCTGGTACGCAGCCCAGCGCTGTTCGTACGAGTCGCCGAGCTCGCGCAGGTACGACCAGCTGTAGATGCCGGTGTCATGCTTGTCGTCGAAGATGATGCGGATCGCGTAATGGCCGACGGACTCGATCTGCTCGATCTTCACGTGCCGGCGGCCCGACACGACCTTCTTGGTCGCCGCGCCGCCGTGGCCCTGGACTTCGGCGGAGGGACTCTCGACCCGGAGATATTCGGCCGGGAGGCTGCATTTCTTGCCGTCGGTGAAGTCGATCTCGATGCGGCCTTCGCTCCTGAACACGCGCAGCTCGGCCGGCCAAGGGGCGTCATCGGCATCGTAGCTCCCGGCAGCGGGCGCCGATTTCGGAAAGGCGTCGTCGGGACTCATGGGACGTCCTTCAGCACGCGCGCCTCGCTTACCAGCATGATCGGGATGCCGTCGCGAATCGGATAGGCGAGCCCCGCCTTGCGGCTGATCAGCTCTCCTGCCACCGGATCATACTCCAGCGGTCCGTGGCAGGCCGGACAGACAAGGATTTCCAGCAGTTTCGGGTCGACGCCGCCGCGGCGCGGTTCCGATTGAGACATGAGGCACCATAGCACGACAGCAGTCAGTTGGCCCGCTGCGGTGACGAATCCGGCGGCTGGCCGAAGGCGCCCATCTCAAGGAAGGCGATCAGCAACCGGGCGCGGGCCGTGGTGTCCCGGGCCTCGAGCAGTGCCTGCTTCTCGGCCGGACCGAACGGCAGCATCATCGACAGCGAGGTGACGAGATTCCGGTCGCCCGCCTGCTTGACCGCCTCCCAGTCGGTCGAAAGGCTGCGGCTACGGAAGAAAGCGGCGAGCGCCGCCATCAGCCGCTCGCGGTCGAGCTCGACCAGCTCGTCGGCGTGGTCGAGATCGGTGCGATAGGGTGCGAAGAGCGAGGAAACCCGTCGATAGCCGCCCTGCGCGAGGTCGAGCTCACGACCGATCTCGAAGCGGCAGACGCCCGAGAGAGCAATCAGCAGGCGGCCGTCGTCGGTTTCGTTGAAGCTCACGATGCGGCCGGCGCAACCGACCTTGTGGACCTTGGGCTTGCCGTCCTCGACCGGCATGCCGTCACCGGCGAAGCCGCCCGGCTGCATCGGCTGGACCATGCCGATCAGGCGATGACCGGCCAACGAGTCGAAGACCATTGCCAGGTAGCGGGGCTCGAACACGTTGAGGGGAAGCTTGCCGCCGGGCAGCAGCATCACGCCCGACAGCGGAAAGATCGGCAGCGTATCGGGCAGCTGCTCGAAGACGGGATCGAACGGGTTCTGCCGGCTCACGAGAATAGAATGGTCGAGAGCCGCTTTCGGCCGGAGACGGCCAGCGGATCGGTGAAGCCCAGCGCCTCGAAGAACTTCAGCAGCTGCTGGCGCGCCGCCGCCTCGTTCCAGTTGCGGTCTGCCTTGATCATGTCGAGCAGTTCGTCGATCGCCTCCTGCCGCTGGTTGCCGGCCCAGTAAGCCATGGCAAGGTCGAGGCGCGACTGGAAGTCCTTGGGATCGGCGGCAGCCTTGGCCTTCAGCTCCGCCACCGGGCCGGCAGCCTTTGCCAGCTCGGCGAGATCGAGCTGGGCCAGGATCGCGACGATTTCGGCATTGCCCTTGTCCTTGGCCGGAACGCGCTCGATCACGGCCCTGGCCTGCTCGGCATCGCCCTCTTCGGCGTAGCAGCGAGCCAAGCCAATCATTGCCGGCAGGTTGTCCGGCGCGACCTCGAGTACCTCGTTGTAGATCTGGGCGGCGAGGGCGAAATCCTTCTCCTCGACCGCCTGCTTGGCATGCTCCAGAGCGGCGCTGAGATCGTCGGCGCCGTCGCCCGGCACGCCGCCCGCTGCCTGCACCAGCCGGCCGACGAATTCCTTGATCTGGGTCTCGGGCACCGCGCCCATGAACCCGTCGACCGGGCGGCCGCCGAAGAAGGCGTAGACCGCCGGAATCGACTGGATGCGCAGCTGCTGCGCGAGCATCTGGTTCTGGTCGATGTTGATCTTGACCAGCTTGACCGCGCCCTTGGCTTCCTTGACGACCTTCTCGATCATCGGCTGCAGGGTCTTGCACGGACCGCACCAGGGCGCCCAGAAATCGACGATCACCGGCGTCGTGCGCGAGGCCTCCAGCACGTCCTTGGCGAACTTGGTCTGATCGCTGTCCTTGATGAGGTCGGCGGGGGCAGCCTGCGGCGCGGCGCCCTGCAATAACGGTTCCATGAGGCCTCTGATCGGGGATTTCGATGTCGGCTGCAATGTGGCCTCCGCTCCCCGGTGACGCAAGGGGTGGACGCCGCGGCGGCCGGCGTCAGGAGCGGAACCAGTCCCAAGGCAGTCAGCCGCGAATCTGGTATTTCATCAATTCGCGACCCAGCCGGCCGGTGAGGAACAGCCAGCACATGCGGTAGTCGCTGATCAGGCTCCAGAAGGGGGCCTGGAAGGTCGCAGGCTTGTTCCTCTCGATGAAGAAATGGCCGAACCATGCCGGCCCGTAGCCGAAGAACGGCACCGCAATGAGCCACCACCAGTTCCCGGTCGCGATCGCCACGACCAGCGTCAGCGCCGAGGCGATGGTGCCGACATAATGCACGGTGCGCGTCGCCGGCTTGGCGTGCTCGCCGAGGTAGAAGGGCCAGAAGTCGGCATAGGTCCGGAAGCGGGCGGCCATGGCGCGATTGTCCGACGTTTGGCGCCGGCTGTCACCTCGAGGCGCTCACCGTCGAGTCGGGCTAATGCGACCCAGGCCCCGTGATCAACCGCGCGCCGGACTGGAAGGTCACGTAGGACCACAGCCAGTCGAGCATGACGATCAGCCGGTTGCGGAAGCCGATCAGGAACGACACGTGCACGGCGCCCCAAAGCAGCCACGCGAGCGTACCGTCGAGCTTGATCCAGCCGAAATCGGCGACGGCGGCGCGCCGGCCGATCGTGGCCATGGTGCCGAAGTCGCGGTAGCGGAACGGCTTCGGCGGGGGCTTGTCGGCCAATCTGGCGCGCAGCACGCGCGCGACGTAGGCGCCTTGCTGCTTGGCGACCGGCGCCAGCCCCGGCAGCGGCTTGCCGTCGGCGTCGAGCGCATGGGCGGTATCGCCGATGCAGAAGATCTCGGGATGACCCGGCAGCGAGAAATCGGGACCGACCATCACCCTGCCGACGCGATCCTTAATCGCCTTCAGCCACGCCGCAGCCGACGACGCCGCCACGCCGGCCGCCCAGACGATCGTCGCTGCGGCGAGCGGGTCGTCGCCGATCGTGACGCCATCGGCATCGCACCGCGTGACCGGCGTTCCGACGCGGACCTCGACTCCCAGCCGCTCGAGCGAGCGACGCGCCGCGGCGCTCAGCACCGGCGGAAAGGCGGCCAACACGCGCGGCCCGGCCTCGACCAACACAACGCTCGCCTCGCGCGGATCGATGTTGCGGAAGTCGTGGCGCAGTGCCACGCGCGCCAGCTCGGCGATTGCGCCGGCCATCTCCACACCGGTCGGGCCGCCGCCGATCACGACGAAGGTGAGGAAGCGGCGACGCGCTTCGTGGCTGTCGGCGCCCTCGGCATTCTCGAACGCGGTGAGGATGCGACGCCGGATGGCCGTGGCGTCGTCGATCTTCTTCAGACCGGGCGCCACGCTCTCCCATTCGTCGTGGCCGAAATAGGAATGCCGCGCCCCGGTGGCCAGCACGAGATAGTCGTAGGAGATCGTGCGATCGTCGAGGGCGACGGTGCGGCGCTCCTTGTCGACGCCGTTCACCTTGCCGAGCAGCACATGGACGTTGGCGGCGCGGCGCAGGATGGCGCGGATCGGCGATGCTATCTGCGCCGGCGACAGGCCGGCGGTCGCGACCTGGTAGAGCAGCGGCTGGAAAAGATGGTAGTTGCGCCGGTCTACGACAGTGACGTCCGCGTCGGCGCCCGCGAGCGCGTTGGCGGCGCTCAGGCCGCCAAAGCCCGCGCCGACGATGACGATGTGCGGCCGGGCCATGGCGGATCTCCCTTCTAAGCGCGTCCGAACAGGTTGAAAGCGACGATGCGGTCGATCGACAGCGCGCCGGCGCCCCGGGTGAGAACATAGGCCAGGATCGAGGCCCACATCAGGTGCTCGGGCCAGTTCTCGGGATAGACCAGGAACTGGATGGTGAGCGTCATCGCCAGCAGGGCCGCGGCGCCGCCGCGGGCGAACACCCCCAGCACCAGCAGAACGGGGGCGCTCAGCTCGACCGCAGTGCCCAGGTAGGCCGCGAGCTCGGGCGGCAGCAAAGGCAGACGGTATTCGTCGCGGAACAGCGTGATCGTCGTGTCGAAGCTCTGGAGTTTCAACATGCCGGAACGGAAGAAGGTCGCGCCGACGGCCGTGCGCATGCCGAGCTCGATCAGCGACAGCGGGAAGCGGCGCGCGGTGCAGCGCAGCCGGTCGAGACGAGCGATCAGCCTCATGTCGTGTGGCTCGGGCTCGAGAGTTGCGGTGCTCATGTCGAATGTCCTCGGAAGAAGGGGACGGCCGCCGGCCGGGCTGGCCGGCATGGGGTTGGGGCGGTTGAGTGCCGGCCTGGACGGCCCGTGCGCGGCGGCCGATGGGATGTTCAGATCAGCTCTGCGACGACGTCAGCTTGCCGCCGACGATCTTCTCGCAGATGCCGGCGGGAACGGTCAGCCACGCGTCGGCTTGGCCGTCTTTCTTGGAGGTGCCGGCGCAGGACGAGTGCTTGGTCTGGCAGTCGTTCCTGCCCGCCTTGGCGACGCCGTAGCATTTCTCGGTGGCGCCGGTTTGAGCATTTGCCGGGATCGCGGCGGCGAACAGGGCTGCGGCGTTCAGCACGGCCGCAACGGCGAATGTGGTTTTCATGACTGTCTCCTGGGTTGAGTGGCCCTTTCGGGTGGCCACACATTGCCGCTCGACGGTCGCGATCTGAAATATCGGCTCTCTATCGGATCGATGCGCTGTATCTATGCGTACGCGGGGTACGGTTCTTGGTCCGGGCTGAGTTGCCGGGGGCGTGGGTCGACACTCCCACTCTCGGCGAGACCATGAGCAGATTCCGAGTGCTATTCCGTGCCGGCCGTCACGACGTAGACGAGACGGCGGATGGCTGGTGCCGCCGCGATCACGACAGGGATCATGATCGCCCAGGCAACAAGCCAGGACCGAAGCCAGTGAGACATGAACGCGGATTCGCTGAGGAACGGTGCGCTCGCAATCGCAGCAGCTACACCGGAGGTCAGACCCGACTGGATGATGCCAAAGACAAAGTGAGCGTAGCGTCTGGGAATACGCAGCATGTCCTGTACTTTCGCTTGCGGGCGCGGTGCTTGAAGCAGGTGGATACGGCAACCGCCGGCGAAAGTCAGGTCACGCCTCCTCAGAGCAGGGTTGCAGGCGTCAGTGTGCTGTCCAGCCGCCGTCGACAGGCAGCGCCGCGCCTGTCACGGAGGCGCCGCTGTCGGTACACAGGAACAACGCCAGCGCTGCTAGCTCCGCGACCTCGACGAAGCGCTTGTTCGGCTGATTCTTCAGCAGCACATCGCCAATGACCTTCTCGCGGGCGACGCCGTGCGCCCTGGCCTGGGCGTCGATCTGCTTCTCGACCAGCGGCGTCCGTACATAGCCGGGACAGAGCGCGTTGCAGGTGATGCCGTCCTCGGCCGCCTCGAGCGCGGTTACCCGGGTGAGGCCGAGCATGCCGTGCTTGGCCGCGACATAGGCCGCCTTGTAGGGGGACGCGACGAGCGCATGCGCCGACGCGACGTTGATCACACGGCCCCAGCCTCTCGCCCGCATCATCGGCAGCACGAGCTTCGTGGCGTGGAACGCGGAGCTGAGGTTGATCGCCAGGATGGCATCCCACTTGTCCTCGGGGAACTCCTCGATCGGCGCGACATGCTGGATGCCGGCATTGTTCACCATGATGTCGACACTGCCGAACGTGTCGGCGGTCTGGCGCACCATCTGCTCGATCGCGCGCGGCTTGCTCATGTCGGCTGGCGAGTAGACGACCTTGGCGTCGGCGACATTTGCCAGGTCGGCTCGTGTCTTCTCGATCTGCATCGTGTCGCCGAAGCCGTTGAGCACGACATTGGCGCCCGACCGGGCGAAGGCCTCGGCGATGCCGAGCCCGATGCCGCTGGTCGAGCCGGTGACGATGGCGGTCTTGCCTTGAAGCATGGTGCGATCTCCTGATGCTGATGTCGATCGCAGGGTGCGCTGCGGCGGGGAGGCGCTGAAATGCCGGCTTCCTACCGGTTCGATAGCGCGTGAGCATCGCGCAGCGAGTCGAGCGAGGTGATCAACTCCTCCGGATCGGGCCAGCGTGCCGGATCGACGTCAGAGAAGGCGAATACGATTCGCGCGTCCGGTCGCACCACGAATACCGCCGGCACTGGCAGCCGCCATTTCTGATCGGCGTGCATTTTGGGCAAGTCGCGACCGCGCTCGCGATGGATGCGGATGTGGTTCGGCGACAGCTCGTAGGCCAGCCCGCAAAGTCGCGCATATGCGTTGGCCGGGTCGCTCAGCAGCAGGTAGCCGAGGCCGCGCTGGCGGGCGGTCATGGCAACCTGCTCGGGCATGTCGGGCATGATGCCGACCGCCTGTGCGCCCAACGCCTCGACCGCAGGCCGCGCTTCCTCGAGCGCGACCATGGTGAGGTCGCAATAGGGGCACCAGCCGCCACGGAACAGTGCCAGCACCAGCGGCCCGC
Source organism: Enhydrobacter sp. (assembly GCA_026126105.1). Classification (GTDB taxonomy): domain Bacteria; phylum Pseudomonadota; class Alphaproteobacteria; order Reyranellales; family Reyranellaceae; genus Reyranella. Next base: position 20,093 of record JAHCJV010000043.1, on the reverse strand, counting down.
GGTCGAGCAGCTCGGACGACACCCAGCGCCGGCCGGCGGAGTCCTTCAAGGCGAAGTCGGGCAAGTAGTCGCCGAGACCGAGCCCCTCCTCCGTGACGCGCATCATGCGCAGGCGATCGAGCTCGTCCTCGAAATCGGCCCGGTCACGTGCGGGCAGCGCGGCCGTATGGCGTTCACTCAGCTGTCGGAGCGTCTGGGTGAGACTCATGAGGAGTGCAGTCTGCCGCGGCACTTCGATGACGGGAAATGCCCGCTGGCTTGGAAATCCATAGCCGCAAGCTATCGTCGCTTGAGGCACAATAGGCGCGCTTCCGGGGGACTGTTGCCGTGGAAATGCACCAGATTCGATATTTCCTCGCGGTCTGCGAGACGCTGAACTTCACCCGCGCGGCGGAGAGCTGCAACGTCTCCCAGCCATCGCTCACGCGCGCGATCAAGGGGCTCGAGGACGAGCTCGGCGGGCCGTTGTTCCGTCGCGAGCGCAACAATACGCACCTCACCGGGCTCGGCGAGATGATGCGCCCGCACCTCACCCAGGTGCTGATCGAGACCGATGCCGCCAAGGAGCGGGCGAGGAGCTTCGCCCGGCTGGACGACGTCGATCTCAAGCTCGGCATCATGTGCACCATCGGCCCGCGCCGTTTCGTGCCCTTCCTGCAGGCTTTTCGCGAGCGCCATCCCAAGGTCAACCTCGTGGTCCAGGACGGCTCGAACAGCCTGCTCGAGGAGCGGCTGGCGCAGGGCGAGCTCGATGTCGCCGTGTACGGCCAGCCGGAGGAGATCGACGACCGGTTTCAGGCGCGCCGCCTCTACGACGAGCGCTTCGTGATCGGCGTCGGGCCGGGCCATCCGTTCGACAAGGTCAACGCGGTGCGCTGCGCCGACCTGCACCAGCAGGCCTATGTGAACCGGGTGCAGTGCGAGTACTTCGGCCACGCGGGCAGGATCTTCCGCCAGCAGGGCGCGCAGACGCGCATCGTCTTCCGTTCCGACCGCGACGACTGGGTGCAGAGCATGGCGATGGCCGGGCTGGGCTTCACCTTCATCCCCGAGTTCGCCGTCACCATGCCCGGGCTCAAGGTGCGGCCGCTGATCGAGCCGGAGATCGTGCGCACCATCCAGGTCGTGACGGTGCGCGGCCGGCCGCACGTACCGTCGGTCGGCGCCTTCGTCCGCGAAGTGCTGGCATTCCCCTGGCTCAACGTCAGCTCGTAGCATCCAGCCGGCGAAGCACGCCGATCGCGCTCGGCAGTTTACCGAGCCGACCCCATGTCATCCCGAGCGCAGCGAGGGATCTATGGTCACCAGCATAGATCCCTCGCTGCGCTCGGAATGACGCCGGTGCGCTCGCGCTGACACCGGGGGTGACCCATTGCGAGTCCGACTGACGGGCAAGCTATCGAAACCATTCGCAGTCGGCATTTCTGTCCGGCGGCCGGGCCTCCGATGCTGGGGCCATCGCCCGCGACCAACCCGGTCGTGGCGCTCACCCGATGGAGATACCCATGTTCGCTCGAACTCTCGTTGCTCCGGCCCTGCTCGCAGGGCTGGCCTTCACCAGCCCCGCCTTCGCTGGCGAATGCCCGGCCGGCCAGATGCGCGCCGATGCCACCAAGCCCTCGACGGCCGCGGCCAAGGGAGTTACCGACAAGGTGTTGGCGCAGATCGACCTCGCCGGCGAGAAGGTCGCGCTCGCCGGCCACATGATGCGCGTGCGCAAGCTCGAGGTGCAGCCTGGCGGCGTCGTGCCGTGGCACAGCCACGGCGACCGGCCGGCGCTGATCTACATCATGTCCGGCGAAATCGTCGAGCATGCCAGCAACTGCGCCGTGCCGATCCTGCACAAGGCCGGCGAAGTGGCCCGCGAGACGCATGCCACGGCCCATTGGTGGAACAATCAGGGCAAGGTCCCGGTCGTGCTGCTGTCGTTCGACATCCAGCACGATCCCAACGACCACAACATGTAATCCGGAAGGACACGGATCATGTCGGGTGCCCTGCGCGCGTCCACGATCGGCCTCACCGCCTTTCTGACCGTCGTCGATCTGTTCGCGACGCAGGCCATCCTGCCCGCGCTCACCGCGTCCTACGGCGTGAGCCCGGCGGCGATGAGCTTCGCTGTCAATGCCAGCACGATCGGCATGGCCATCGGCAGCCTCGCGGTTGCCCTGTTCGGCCGCTCGATCGACCGTCGGCGCGGCATCCTGCTGAGCCTCGCGGTCCTGTCGCTGCCGACCCTGCTGCTGGCCAGCATGCCGTCGCTGCCCGTTTTCACCGCCCTGCGCATCGCCCAGGGGCTATGCATGTCGACCGCCTTCGCGCTCACCCTCGCCTACCTCGGCGAGCACACCAGCGCCGCCGACACCGCGAGCGCCTTCGCCGCTTACATCACCGGCAACGTCGCCTCCAACCTGTTCGGCCGCCTGCTTGCCGCGGGCGTGGTCGACACTCTGGGGCTCGCCACCAACTTCGCCGTCTTTGCCGCACTCAATCTCGCCGGTGCCGTGCTGGTCTGGTTCACCGTCGAGCGAACGCCGCCGACGGTTCCGGCCGACATGAGCCACGCCTCGCCGTTCACGAGCTGGGGGCGCCATCTCGGCCTGCCGGCGCTGCGCTCGGCCTTCGCAATCGGCTTCCTAATTCTGTTCGCCTTCATCGGCACCTTCACCTACATCAACTTCGTGCTGGCCGGCCCTGACTTCGGCATCGGCATGATGATGCTGGGCACGGTCTACTTCGTCTTCCTGCCGTCGGTCGTCACCACGCCTCTGGCCGGAAAGGTCGTGGCCCGAATCGGCACCCGGCCGACGCTGTGGGCGTCTTTCGCCCTCGCCGCGGCGGGCCTGCCGTTGCTCCTGAGCGCGAGCTTCGCGGCCGTTCTGCTCGGGCTCGCGCTGGTGGCGGTGGGGACCTTCTTCGCCCAGGCGACCGCCACCGGCTTCGTCGGCCGTGCCGCAACGTCCGATCGCGGCGCGGCAAGCGGCCTCTATCTTGCGAGCTATTTCCTCGGCGGCCTGGTGGGCAGCGCCGTGCTCGGGCTGGTCTTCGATCGCTTTGGCTGGACGGCCTGCGTGGCCGGCATCGGTGCAGCGCTCGGTCTTGGCGCCCTGCTCACGCGCCGCCTCATAGCTCCAGACCATCGAGGCGATGCCGCAACGGCATTTCAGGTCGCGACTACGGTCCCGCACTCTGGGGTCACGCGATAACGCGCCCACCCAATAGGAGAAACCATGCCCAACTGCATTTCCCAAGCCTGCTCCGCTGCCGCCCTCGCTTTTGCGATGATGCTGTCGCAAGCCCCGCTCGCCGCCGCCGAAGGGGTGAAGCCTGCCGTGTCCTCGACTTCGGGCGTGATCGCCCAGAAGAGCGCCTACGGCGTCGAGGAGACGGTCGCGCGGCTGAAGAAGGACATCGCTGCCAAGGGCATCGTCTTCTTCCAGGAGATCGATCAGTCAGCGCTCGCCGCGAAGGCCGGGATCGAGCTGCGGCCGTCGACCCTGCTGATCTTCGGCAACCCGCCGCTCGGCACGCAGTTCATGACCGCAAACCCGCAGGCCGGCCTCGACTGGCCGGTGCGCATGCTGGTCTATCGCGATGTGCAGGGCGCGGTGTGGGTCGCCTGGACCGACTTTGCCTGGATCGCCCGTCGCCACGGCGTGACCACGCGCGAGGCACAGTTCCGCATGGCCTCCGAGGTCGCCGCCTCGATTGCTGCCAGTACGGCCGCCCGCTGAGGAGCCTGACCATGAGCGCCATGACCCATGTTCCGTCGACAGCGGAACGCACGATCAAGGAGCAGGTGGTCCTGGTGCTCCAGGGCGGCGGTGCGCTCGGCGCCTATCAGGCCGGCGTCTACGAGGCGCTGATGGAAGGCGGCGTCGAGCCCGACTGGGTGATCGGCACGTCGATCGGCGCCATCAACGGCGCGCTGATCGCCGGTAACGCGCCCGGCCAGCGCATTGCGCGACTGCGCGAATTCTGGGATGTCGTCGCACGCAAGGACGCGCTCGATCACTTCTGGCCGTCATCGATCTTCGGCAACGGTCTCGTCAACCTGTCGACGATCATGTCGGGCATTCCCGGCTTCTTCGCACCCAACCCGCAGGCGATCTGGGGGCCCACCTTCTCGCTCGGGCTCGAGAAGGCCTCCTACTATTCGACGGAGCCGCTGAAGGAGACGCTCGGCAGGCTCATCGATTTCGACTGCCTGCAGGAGCGGCGTGTGCGCCTCTCCGTCGGCGCGGTGAACGTGCGAACCAGCGAGATGCGCTATTTCGATTCGCGCGACATGCCGCTGGGCACCGCGCACGTGATGGCGTCGGGCGCCCTGCCGCCGGCCTTCCCTGCGATCACCATCGACGGCGAGCCGTATTGGGACGGCGGCATCTATTCCAACACGCCGATCGAAATGGTGCTCGACGACGTGCCGCGGCGCAACTCGCTGATCTTCTCGGTCGACGTCTGGCAGCCGGTCGGCGCTCATCCGACCACGATCCAGCAGGTCATGGCGCGCCACAAGGACATCCAGTTCGCCAGCCGCAGCAAGAGCCACGTCGCGCGCCAGGCGCAGATCCATCGCCTGCGGCATGTCGTGCGCGAGCTCGCCAAACGCCTGCCGCCGGACGTCCGGGACGATCCCGTGGTCCAGGACATGGCCGAGTATGGTTGCGGCACGCTGATGCATCTCGTGCGCCTGCTGTCGCCGCGCCTCGACGGCGAGGATCACACCAAGGACATCGACTTCACCCGCGCGGGCATCGAGAGCCGCTGGAAGGCCGGCTACGACCACGCGCGCAAGGTGCTCGCCGCCAAGCCATGGCAGCAGCAGGCCGACCTGCTGGCCGGCATCGTCATCCACGAAGCAAGCAGCGTGGAGCCGGGAAGATGATTCGTCGCTGGTCTCGATAGCGCTCGTTGGACGCTGCTGCTGGCAGATCCCGTGCTTCCGGGTATTGTCCGTCACGCCCTGACGGAAGGAACTCGAGATGAAGGACTGGGACCGCAAGCTTTTCGCGGCGGAAAGCGCGGGAGCCTTCGCAAGTCGGCGCATCGGCAAGCGTGAGTTCCTTCGCCGCCTGGCGTTGGCTGGGATCGGACTCTCCGGTTTCGCCGCCTCCATGCTGGGCGGACCCCGCCCGTTTTCGGGAAGCGCCTCGACGCAGGCGCTGGCGCAAAGCAGCCCGTCGGACGATCTTGCCAAATGGCTGCGGGACGTCGGCGGCAAGCACAGGGGCACGAAGATCCGCTTCGTCTCGGAGGCTACTCCGCCGACCGTGGTCGCCAAGCTCCTCGCGAAGGACGAGTTTACCGCCCACACCGGCATCGAGGTCGACATCGAGATCGTGCCGCTCGAGCAGGTTCTCCAGAAGGTAACGGCCGACGCCCAGGGGAAGCTGGGTGCCTACGATCTTTACTACATGGATCAGTCCTGGACCTCGCTGTTCGCCGGCGACACCGTCGACCCGCGCGAGCACTACGACCGCAAGCGCGATCTCGCGCTGCCGGATTTAGACTGGAACGACTTCTTCACGCCCCTCATTCAGGGCATCTCGACCTACAAGGACAGCTTGGTCGGCATCCCGTTCGACGTGCCGATCTTCATCCTGATGTACCGCAAGGATCTGCTCGAGAAGCACCGGCTGAAGGTGCCGACGACGATGGACGATTACATGACGGCCGTGAGGACGCTCGACGAGGCGGAGCGCGGCAACGGGATCCGAGGCACGACCGGGCAGCTGAGGGCCGGGCACTATTCGCTGACGTGCGATTGGACGGCATGGTTGTGGGGGCATGGCGGCTCGGTATTCGGCAAGGACGGCTTCTTCTCCGGCGGAGACGAGGACGGGCTGCGCGGGCTCGCCTACATGCTGGAGCTCGTGAAATACATGCCGCCGGAGGCCAAGGGCTGGACGTGGGACGGCGAGGCGCAGTCGCTGCGCGAGGGCAAGGCGGCAATGGCCTTGTCCTGGGGCGAGATCTTCCCCGGCCTCGATGGCCCGGAGTCCAAAGTGGTCGGATTGATGGAGGCTGCCCGTCCGCCAGCGGAAGCGAAGCTACGATCCGCGGACGCCGCCGGGTTCCAGGAGATTCCGCACATCGGCCATCAGGGCGGCTCGTCGATCTGCCTTTCGAAGCACTCGAAGAACCCGGATGCCGCCTGGATATTCATGCAATGGGTCTGCTCCAGGGAAGTGGCGGCGCGTTCCGCCGTCCACGGCAGCGGTGGCGCCGCAGTCCGGCGGTCGACGTACAAGGACCCTCGGGTGCTGGCGGCCGCCAAGGCCGGCCCGGGCACGACGCGCCACTTTCCGGCGACCGAGTGGACGATCGGGAATGCGATGGGTTCAGGACCCAAGCTGCCGGCCTGGGTCGAGATCGCGAACCACATCATCCCCGGAGAGCTCGGCAAGCTGCTCGCCGGCCAGGGAACGCCCGAACAATGCATGGCGGCAATCAAGGGACGGGCCGATCGGCTAGCCGCGCCTTTCCGCAAGGGATGAAGACCGGCGCGATTGGCAAGCCAGTCGATCCTTTGCCCTCAGAATACCGACTGGAGGATCGGCACGATCTCCTGAGCACCGTTGATCTTGCGGGGATTCGAGAAGGTCCAGTCGTCGAGCATGCAGTTCGTGGCGATGCGCTGCAGGTCTTCCTGCTTGACGCCCACGTCGCGCAACCGTCGCGGCATGCCGAGGCCGGTGATGAAGCGGTCGAGCACCTCGGACGCCGGCTGGCCCGACGCACCGAGCGCGGCACTGATCTCGGCCTGCCGGTCGGCGTTCACCGCCGCATTGAACGCCAGCACGGCCGGAAGCATGACGCAGGACGTATAGCCATGCGGCACCCCGGCGCTGCCGCCGAGCACGTGGCCAATGGCGTGGCTCGCGCCCATGCGGGTGCCGGAGACGATGCCGGTCATCGAGATCCAGGCGCCGATCTGGCAGTCGAGCCGCGCCGCCGCATCGGTCGGATCGCGCTTCACCGCCGCAAGCCCGCGGCCGAGCAGGCGCAGCGCCTGCAGGGAGGTGCTGTCGAAATAGGTGTTGCCGTCGATCGAGCAGTAGGTCTCGACCGCGTGATCGACGGCGCGGATGCCGGTCGAGAGCCACAGCCATTCCGGCGTGTGCACCGTGATCGCCGGATCGAAGATCACCGCGAGCGGGATGATGCCAGGATGGATGTAGGCCTGCTTCAGCCGCAACCGCGGCTCGGTGACGCCGGCGCGCGCATGGAATTCGCCTCCGCTGAGCGTTGTGGGCACACAGATCTGCCGCACGCGCGGCGCGCGGTACTCGGGGAAGCTGCGCTTGCCCGTGACCTGATCGACGACGGTGCGGAACGGTTCGAGCCCGTCCGGCTCGCGAATGTCATGTTCCAGGCAGATCGTGACGACCTTGCCGCCGTCGGTCGTCGATCCGCCGCCGACGCTGACCAGCAGGTCGCAGCCGGCCTCACGCGCCTTGTTGGCGCAGGCGACCACCGCGTCGCGGGGGCTGTGAGCGGGCATCTCGTCGTGCACCCCGGCGAAGCGCGGTCCCAGCGCCTCCGCGATCCGGCGAACCACATCGGTCTCACGGTTGAGCGTCTTGCTGGTAAGGAGAAACACCCGCTTTGCGCCAAGCCGATCGGCCATCTTGGCCACGGCTTCGGCGGCGGGGTGGCCGAATATTACGCGGTCCATCCCCGTGAAGATGATCTCGCCGGCACGCACGTCGGTCATGGTTCCTCCTTCAACGCTTCTCGCAACACTCGGACTGACATGGATCTCAGCCCAGAGCGCCAGCCTTCTTGAGCGCCTCGATCTCGTCCTCGCTGTAGGACAGCTCGCGCAGCACGTCCTCGTTGTTCTCGCCGACGGCCGGCGGTCGGCCGGAGACTCTCGGCTTGGCGAAGCCGAGGCGGATCGGGTTGTTGACGGTGCGCGGCACGTCGGGATTGGTCGTGTCGGCGAAGATGCCGGCGTGACGGGCCTGTTCGTCGTCGACCACGTCGACCGCCCGGCCGATCACGCCGAAGGGGATGCCGGTGGTCGAGAGCACGGCCTCCCATTCGGCGTAGGTCTTCGAGGCGAAAACCGGCGCGATCTCGGCGTACAACTCGAGCGCGCGGCGCTTACGCTCGTCGCGGTCGGTGAATCGTGGATCGGTCATCAGGTCGGTTCGGCCGAGCACGGTGCAGATGGTCGGCCACATCCTGTCGTCGCGCACGATCAGGAGCTGGAGCCAGCGGTCGTCGGCGGTGCGATAGAGGTTGGCGAGCGCGTTCTTCGGCTTGTGCGGCGGCTCGCGCGTCACCAGCGTGCCGCCGATCGCAGCGCCCGCGAGCGTCGTGCCATTGGCCCACGCGCCGTTGGCATAGAGCGACGTGCCGACCCAGCAGCCCTTGCCGGTCTGGTCTCGGTAGCGCAATCCCAGCAGGATCGCCGCCACCAAGGTCATCGCCGTCGCACGGTCGCCCTGCGCCGGCAGCGATATCCCCGGCGGGGCGCCTTCGTAGCGTGCCGAATCGAGGATACCGGATCGGCCGAAATAGGCGGTGATGTCGAAGCCCGGCCGGTCGCGGTCGGGACCGCTCTCACCATAGCCGGTGAGCGAGCAGTAGACCAGGCGCGGGTTGAGCGGCTCGACGTCTTCCCAGCGCAGCTTGAGGCGCTCGCGGGCGGGTGGCGGGAAGTTGACGATCATGATGTCCGCGCGCCCGACCAGCTTCTCGAGCACCGGCCGTGCTTCCGGTTTCTTGAGGTCGAGCGCGAGCGAGCGTTTCAGCCGGCCGTCGAGTTGAAGCGGGAAATTATGGTCGCTCCGGGGGTAGGTGGCGGCGCGCTTGTAGTTGTGGCGATGCGGATCGCCCTCGCCGGGCGGCTCGATCTTGATGACGTCGGCGCCGTAGTCGGCCAGCGCGACCGCCGCTGCGGGCGCGGCGATGAAAGTGCTGATGTCGAGGACCAGCAACCCCGCGAGAGGCAACATCGGCTCGGTCATCGAATCGCGCCCGCCGACTTGAGCGCCGCGACGTCAGACGCGCTCATGCCCGCCTCGCGGAGGATCTCCTCGCTGTGCTCGCCCAACGCCGGTGCCGCGCGCGCCATCCTCTGCTCGGCGAAGCCGAGGCGGATCGGATTGGCGAGCGTGCGCGGCATGTCCGGGATCGCCGTCTCGACGACGGCGCCGCAGGCGACGGCCTGCTGGTCGTCAGGCACGTCCTGTGGCCGGCTGATGACACCGAAGGTGATGCCATGCCGGGCCAGCGCTTCGCGCCAGTATTCGTACGGACGGGTCGCGAAGATGTCGCTCATGATCTGCGCCAGGGCGGCCGAGTTGAGACGGCGCTCGGTCTCCGTGCTGAAGCGCGGATCGTCGGCGAGAGTCGCGAGGCCCAGCGCCTCGCATAGCGGCCGCCACATCTTGTCGGCGCGCACGATGGTGAGCTGCAGCCAGCGATCGTCCGAGGTGCGGTAGATGTTGCCCAGAGCCGAGCGCGGCCTGTCCGGCGGCGGCCGGTGCGGCAGGAACGCTCCGACCAGGGCCGCCTGGGCGATCACGCCGCACGACCACAGGCCGTTGCCGAGCAGCGACGTGCCGACCCACGAGCCCTCGCCGGTCTTCATGCGATGGATCAGCGCCATCAGGATCGAGGACACCAGCGCCATCGCCGTGGCGCGGTCGCCCTGCGCCGGACCCGGGACCCCTGGTGGGCCGCCTTCGTAGCGCTGGGCGTCGAGGAGGCCGGAGCGCGCGAAGTAAGCGGTAGCGTCGAACCCCGGCCGGTCGCGGTCGGGCCCAGTCTCACCATAGCCGGTGAGCGAGGCGTAGATCAGCTTCGGATTCACTTTCTTCACGTCATCGTAGGCGAGCCTGAGCTTGTCGCGCACCGGCGGCGGGAAGTTGCAGATCAGGATGTCGGACGTCTCGATCAGCCGGTCGAGCGCGCTGCGTGCCTCGGGCTTCTTGAGGTCGAGCACGATCGAGCGCTTGTTGCGCGAGTCCATCTGCCATGGATAGTTGACCTCGGCCTTGGGGTAGTTCGACGAGTCATGCATGATCGAGCGGTTGGGATCGCCGTCCGGTCCCTCGACCTTGATCACCTCGGCGCCCCAGTCGCCCAGCACGACGGCGGCCGCCGGTGCGGCGATGAAGGAGCTGATATCCAGTACGCGCAGTCCCGCCAGAGGCAGGGCGGAGTCGGTCATGCTGATCCTCGAACAGTAAGGGTACGGGAGATTAAGGGCGCGGGCCTCTGGCATCCGTCAAGACCGACCGTTAGCGTGCGTTCCGGCACGCGACGTGCAAGGGGGACTCAATGGCCAAGAAGAAGAAACGCAAACCGAATATATTGATCGTGCTGATCGACGATCTCCGGTTCGACGAGCTGGGGATTTGCGGCCATCCCTACATGAAGACGCCGAACATCGACCGGATCGGCCACGAAGGCGCGATGTTCAATGCGGCCTTCCATACGACGCCGCTCTGCTCGCCCAACCGCGCGTCGATCCTGACCGGCCAGTACGCCAGCCGGCACGGCATCATCGACAATGTGGCCCGCGACGCGCACAGCCATCGCCTGCCAAACTATCACGTGATCCTGCAGCGGCTGGGCTACGAGACGGCGCATGTCGGCAAGTGGCACATGGGCAACTCGGGTGGCCCGCGGCCGGGCTACGACCGCTGGGTCAGCTTTCCGGGGCACGGTTCGATCCTCGATCCGGTGCTGAACATCGACGGCAAGGAACGCCAGCACAAAGGCTACATCACCGATCTCTTGAACAAGCATGCGGTCGAGTTCCTGCGCCAGGAGCGCGACAAGCCGTTCGCGCTGTTCTTTGCCCACAAGGCGGTGCATCCCGACGCCTATCAGGCGGCCGACGGCACGATCGACTTCAGGAACGGCGGCTACCTGCCCGCCGCCCGCCATGCCGACCTGTATAAGGGCGAGCACTTCCCGCGCCGGCCCAATGCCATCGCGTCATCCGAGGTCGTGAAGCAGAAACCGGCCTGGACGGAAGCTCACGCGCTGCGCACCAACAAGGCCTCGCGCAAGCTGCTCGACGGCATGCAGGCCGGCACTGAAGAGGAGATCCGTCTTCGCGCCGCGATGATGGCCTCGGTCGACGAAGGCATGGCCGATGTCTTCAAGGCGCTCGAGGAGACCGGCGAGCTCGACAACACCTTCATCCTGTTCCTCGGCGACAACGGCTATTTCTTCGGCGAGCACGGCCTCGGGCCGGAGCGCCGTTTCGCCTACGAGGAAGGCATCCGCTCTCCGTTCCTGATCCGCTATCCCGCGTGGTTCGAGCCGGGCACGGTGAACGACGATCTCGTGCTGGCGCTCGATATCGCGCCGACGGTGCTCGACCTCGCCGGGGCAAAGGGCGACGACTTCGACCATATCCAGGGGGAGTCGCTGCGCGCGCTGTCGAAGACCGGTAGCAAGCGCGGCTGGCGTACCTCGTTCATGTGCGAGTACTTCAGCGAGAACGCCATGCCGTGGCTGATCGGCATGAGCTACAAGGCGATCCGCACCAAGCGGCACAAGTACATCCACTGGACGCAGAAGTCGCTCAACGGCATCGAATGCGACGAGCTCTACGATCTTGAGAAAGATCCGTACGAAATGAAGAACCTGCTCGGCGAACGCGGCGCCGAACCCTTGGTCAAGCGCTTGCGCCGGCAGCTCGCGCAACTCGTCGCCAACTCGGTGGGACTATGAAACGACGCACGCTCCTCCTCGGTTCTCTCGTCCTCCCGGCCGCGGCGCGGGCCGATACCTGGCCGAGCAAGCCGATCCGCCTGATCGTGCCGCTCGCGCCCGGCGCGACCGCGGACATCGTGGCGCGCCTGTTCGCCGACGAGCTCTCCAAGGCGCTCGGCCAGACCGTCGTGGTCGACAACAAGACCGGCGCCGGCGGCACGATCGCTATGGCCGAGGCGGCGCGTGCGGCGCCTGACGGCTACACCATCGCTCTCGTCTCGCAGGGCACGATGGTTTTCAACATCGGGCTCTACAAGAACCCGGGCTATGATCCACTAAAGAACCTCATGCCGCTGACGGTGAGTGGCGGCGTGTCCAACGTGCTGATCGTCCATCCCGGCAATCCTGCGAAGACCGTCGCCGACGTGCTGGCGCAGGCGCGTGCCAAACCTGGCGAATACACCTATTCATCGGGCGGCGTCGGCACCTCGCATCACATGTCGGGCGTGCTGCTCGAGCTGCGCACGGGTGTGAAGCTGCAGCACGTGCCCTACCGCGCAACGCCTGCCGGCATCATGGCCGTGGTCAACGGTGAGGTGCAGATGGGCTTCTTCAATACGCCGACGGTGCTCGGGCAGATCAGGGCCGGCAAGCTGAAAGCACTCGCCGTCACCAGCGAGAAGCGCTCGAGCCTGCTGCCCGATCTACCGACGATGATCGAGGCCGGCGTGAAGGACTACGTCGTCGATACGTGGATGGGCTTCGCCGCCCCCGCCGGAGTGCCGGAGGCTGTAGCCGCGCGCCTGAATGCCGAGCTGAACCGCATCGCCTATCTGCCGCCGATCCGCGAAAAGATGCAGGCCCAGGGAATCGAAGCGTTGCCGCCGGGTCCGCCAGCCGCGGCGCAAAAAGTCGTGAAGGATGACCTCGACCTCTGGCTGCCGATCATCAAGGCCTCGGGGGCGTCGGCGGAGTGATTCCCTTCGCCCCCCAATCGGGGCGGAGGGGGCGACCGACGTTTCAGTCGCACATCTGCCTGGCTCATTGAGTCCATGAGCCGGTTTGATTAGTGGGTCCTCTCGATGGGGGCTAGACTTGCGGTATGCGCAAGCTTCGCCTGCCCGCTTTCGATCCAGCCGACGTTGCCGAGAGCAACGCCACCACCTACCCTGCGGTCTTCCGCGCCGACAACAGCCGGCGCTGGAACCGCCGCCTGGGCGACCATGCCGGGATCGGGAACTTCGGCGTGAACCTGACGCGCCTGGTGCCGGGTGCGCAATCCTCCGCACGACATGCCCATGCCCGGCAGGACGAATTCATCTGGGTCGTGTCGGGCGAGGTCGTGCTCGAGACCAACGAGGGCGCCCAGACGTTGCGCGCCGGCATGTGCGCGGGCTTCCCGGCCGGCTGCGGCAACGCTCATCGCTTCGTGAACCGTTCCGGCGAGGATGCGACGCTGCTCGTCGTCGGTGACCGTACGCCGTTCGACGAGATCGACTACCCCGACATCGACAATCACGCGAAGGCCGGCGCCGATGGACGATACGTGTTCACGCGCAAGGATGGGTCGCCGCACGATTGACAACGCCCGGCGGACGGATCGACGCGCCCGCTTCGTCGCCGTAGCCACCGGGATCTCCTCCCGAGACCGGGGAGGCGAAGAATCTTTGCAAAAGCCGCCCTCAGCGCCTATCTCCTCCGCTCCCTAGCGAAAGCGCATAGAATCATGGGCTATAGAGTCGCCGTCGTCGGCGCGACCGGCAATGTCGGTCACGAAATGCTGCAGATCCTGGCCGAGCGGAACTTCCCGGCCGACGATGTCGTGGCGTTGGCCTCGTCGCGCTCGGTCGGCCGTCAGACCTCGTTCGGCGAGAACCGGGTGCTGAAGGTCCATGACCTCGCCAAGTTCGACTTCAAGGGCATCGATATCGTGCTGTCGTCGCCCGGCGCCCAGGTCTCGGCCGAACACAGCCCGCGCGCGGCCAAGGCCGGCGCGATCGTGATCGACAACACGTCGTACTGGCGCATGGACCCTGACGTGCCGCTGGTCGTGCCGGAAGTGAACCCCGCGGCCATCAAGGGCTACAAGGGCCGTGGCATCATCGCCAATCCGAACTGCTCGACCATCCAGATGGTGGTGGCGCTGAAGCCGATCCATGACGCGGCGACGATCAGACGCGTCGTCGTGTCGACCTATCAGTCGACCTCCGGCGCGGGCAAGGAGGCGATGGACGAGCTCCTGAACCAGACCAAGAGCTTCTTCGTCAATCAGGATCTCGAGCCAAAGAAGTTCACCAAGAACATCGCCTTCAACGTCATTCCCCACATCGACAGCTTCATGGACGACGGCTCGACCAAGGAAGAGTGGAAGATGGTGGTTGAAACCAAGAAGATCCTGGATCCCAGGATCAAGGTCCACGCCACTTGCGTGCGCGTGCCGACCTTCATCGGTCATGGCGAGGCAGTGAATCTCGAGCTCGAGCAGCCGTTGGACGAGCATGAGGCGCGCGCGCTCCTCTCGGCCGCGCCTGGCATTCTGGTGGTCGATCGCCGCGAGGCGGGCGGCTACGTCACGCCGAAGGAAGTCACCGGCCAGGACCCCGTGTTCGTGAGCCGCGTGCGGACCGATCCGACGGTCGAGAACGGCCTCTCGATGTGGATCGTCAGCGACAACCTGCGCAAGGGCGCCGCGCTCAACGCCGTGCAGATCGCCGAGGAGCTCATCAAGGGTTACATCTGAGGTCGGAGGTTACGAGGCCGAAACTCGACCGCGCTCGCGGGGTTGGCTACGCTGCCGCGATGATCGACGACAAATCACTCGACCTGATCCTGCGCGCCGGCCGCACCCACAACGCCTTCCTGGACAAGCCCGTCAGCGACGGGCAGCTCCGGCAAATCCACGAGATCATGAAATGGGGCCCGACCTCGCAGAACTCGCAGCCCTGCCGGATCGTGTTCGTGCGCACCAAGGAGGGCAAGGAGAGGCTGAAGCCGGCGCTCAGCCCCGGCAACCTCGACAAGACCATGGCGGCGCCGGTGACAGCGATCGTCGCCTACGATTCGCGTTTCTACGAGCACCTGCCGCGGACCTTTCCGCACAATCCGGCGGCGAAGGACAACTATATCGGCGCGGGCAAGGAGGAGGCGGCGCTCAGGACCGCCTTCCGCAACGGCACCCTGCAGGGCGCCTATCTGATGATTGCGGCGCGTGCGATCGGCCTCGACGTCGGCGCCATGAGCGGCTTCAACAACGCCATCGTCGACGAGGCATTCTTCCCGGACGGCCGCTTCAAGTCGAATTTCCTGTGCAACATCGGCTATGGCGATCATGGCAAGCTGTTCAACCAGAACCCGCGGTTGGACTTCGAGGATGTCTGCACATTCGCCTAGGTGGGCGATGATCCCCGGCACCCCAAGGCACGCGCGAGCGTCGAGGCTGGAGTTTCGGTCCCGCAAGGGCCGATGTCGTCAAGGCGAGGGAGCCAATCTATCCCGCACCTCCAACCCCATTCGCTATACCGAGAACAGACCATGTCCCTTCGCAAACTAGGTGGTGGTTTCGCCCTTGCCATTCAGGCTGCGGTCCTGGTCATTCCTTACGGTGCAGTCGCCCAAGGCAAGGCCTCAACTGCCGAGAGCCAGACCGATCCGTCGGGCGCTCGCGGCGCCATTGACTGGGCAAAGTCCAGGCTGTCGGAGATCGACGCCACGATAGCGACCCTGGAACAAGATGCCCGCAAGGTCGGCAGCGACGTCCGTGCCGGGGCGAACACCATTCTTCAGAGACTGCGCGCGACCCGCAACGGCTATCATGCCGAGATCGAGCGCGCTGCGGCCGACACGCGAGAGACGACTGAAGCACGGGTAAGTGAGATGCGGGCAGCACTGGATTCCCGCTGGAACGACTTCGAACGCGACGTCGAAGAATACCTCACCACGGTCGATGCACAGATCGCGGTCCGCAAGGCAGTGTTCGAGGCCCGTCTGAAAGCGGCGCAGCTCTATTGGGACCGGGCGATATCAGACCTGAGAAAGTCCGCGGGGAATATGGCGGCGGACCAGTGGGCGGCGCTGGAAGCACGGGTCGCGGAGCTCAAAGCCCAGAGCGACGCCGCGCGCGCGAGACTCGTCAAGCTCGAGGAGGCCGGAAGCGGGATGTGGTCGGCGTTACGCGACGGTCTTACCGAGGCGCGCCTGCTCTTCGACAAGACCCACGACTCCATACGGACGGCAATCGAACGCGCCAAGCCATAGGTCCCGGGCGGCTTGTCGACAGCCTGGGGCACCTGGTCGACGCGTCCTAGGTCAGCTCCAGCACGCGGGCCCAGTGGCGCCAGGGCAGGGGCAGCAGCGAGATCAGCGCCACCAGCCCAAAGGCCAGGATGATCGCGCCGGCGATGCGGTTCAGCCACAGGATGCCCTTGCCGGTGAAATGCTGGCGCAGCGCGAACGATGCCGTGCACAGGATCGCCCACCAGCCGAGCGCCCCGCAGAACACGCCGGCCACCAGGATGGCCGCGTCGGGCAGGCTGCCTCCGACGCCGGCCAGGTCGCGCCCGGCGAAGGCGGCGCCAAACGCCATCACCGTGAGCGGATTGAACACGGTGATGAAGAAGCTCGAGCTGGCGAAGTGGAAGTGCGTCGCGACCTGGTGCTCGCGATCGTCGGACACCGGGTCGCCGATCGTGCGCATGCGCGTGCGCATCGTCGTCCACCCCATGATCACGAGAACGACGCCACCGATGCCGCGCAGCCATCCTTCGTTGCGCGCAACGAACGCCTCGACGAAGCTGAGGCCAAAGGCTGCGATGGCGCCGAAGACCGCATCGCCCAGCGCCGCGCCCAGTCCGGTCATGTAGCCTGCAGCGGCGCCGACGGTGATCGAGCGGCGGATGCACAGCGCGGCGGCCGGTCCGACCGGCAAGGCAATCAGGAATCCGATGATCGCGCCCTCGACGAGCAGCATGACGGGATTGTAGGCGAAGCCGGGAACGTGCATCTCGGCGCTATAGTCTCTCGGGCACGAAGCGTCGCGGTGGCGAAACGAGGCAGTCCTGCGCGGCGACGAGCTGCAATTCGCGCTCGCCCATCGCCGCTGTCGCCTCCAGAACGGCAAAGATCGAGGATGCGGCCTTACCGAGCGCGGACGCGATGTCCCCGTTTTCCAGCCAATGGGCCGTGAACAGTGCCGCCACCGTGTCTCCCGTGCCGTTGGGCATGATCTCGAAGCCGATCAACGGCGTGACGATTCGCCAGGCTGCGTCCGCGGTGACCGCCAGCATCTCGATCTGCTCCGAATTGCCATCCGCCCGTCGCAGGCTGGTGACCAAGGCCAGCCGCGGGCCTTTCAGCAGGCTCCGTGTTGCTTGGAGGGCGTCGTCGAGCGTTGCGACGGTGCGGCCAGTCAGGTGCTCGAGCTCGAAATGGTTGGGCGTGATCAGGTCGGCTGCCGGCAGGGCGCGGTCGCGAAAGAAGCTGTCGATGCCGGCCTTGACGTAAATACCTGTGTCGGTGTCGCCCAGCACCGGATCACAGCACCAGATCGCCTTGGGATTCGCCGCCCGGACCTTGCGGGCCGTTTCCAGCACGACGTCCCCCAAAGCGGCATCGCCGACATAGCCGGTGAGCAGCGCATCGCACTTCGGTAGGAGTCCGAGAGCTTCGATGCCGTGCACGATGTCTGCGACCTGTTCGGCAGGCGCGGTGCGCCCGCGCCAGGCGCCATAGCCGGTGTGGTTCGAGAACTCGACCGTGTTCACCGCCCAGACCTCATGGCCCAATCGTTGCAGAGGAAAGGTTGCTGCCCGATTGCCGACGTAGCCGTAGGCGACATGGCTCTGGAGCGAGAGGAAACGCATGGCCACGGTCACCTTGCCACAAGGACGGTCGTCATTATAGTCCGCGGCGTTTTCGGGGAGTTTCGCCATGCCTGACGTCCGACCGCGCCGTAGTGTTCTCTATATGCCGGGCGCGAACACACGCGCGCTGGAAAAAGCCCGGACCCTCCCCGCAGACGCCCTGATCTTCGATCTCGAGGACGCCGTGGCCCCCGACGCCAAGGATGTCGCGCGCGGCAATGTCGTCGCGGCGGCAAAGAGCAAGGCCTACGGCAAGCGCGAGATCGCGATCCGCTGCAACGGGCTTGGCACGACCTGGGGCAAGGCCGATGTCGCGGCAATTGCCACGTCAGGTGCCGACGCGATCCTGGTGCCCAAGGTCGAGAGCGCAGCCGATGTCGCGGCGATCGTCTCCCTGCTCGATGCGTCGGGTGCGCCGGCCGCGATGGCGGTGTGGGCGATGATGGAGACGCCCAAGGGCATTCTGCGCGCCGACGAGGTGGCCGGATCGCACCAGCGCCTGACCGTGTTCGTCATGGGCACCAACGATCTGGTGAAGGACATGCGCGCGCGCCATACGCCGATGCGGCTGCCGATGATCACCGCGCTCGGGCTCGGCATGCTCGCTGCCCGCGCCCACGGTCTGACCATTCTCGACGGCGTTTATAACGATATCCAGGACGCCGACGGCTTCAAGGAGGTCTGCCATCAGGGGCTCGAGATGGGCTTCGACGGCAAGACGCTGATCCACCCGAGCCAGGTCGAGCCGTGCAACGAGATTTTCGCACCGTCGGACGCCGAGCTCGCGATGGCCGGCAAGATTGTCACCGCGTTCAGGACCGCGCAGGCCGAGGGCAAGGGCGTCGTTACCGTCGACGGGCGCATGATCGAGAACCTGCATGTCGAACAGGCCGAGCGCGCGCTGGCGATGGCCGCGGCGATCAAGGAACTGCAGGCGGCGTGATGAGCAAGAGCAAGACCGAGACCGGCAACTTCTTCGAGGACTTCAGGGTCGGGCAGGAGATCCGCCACGCCACGCCGCGCACGCTGACCGAAGCCGATGCCGCGCTCAATATCGCGCTTTACGGCTCGCGCTTCGCGATCAACTCCTCGGATGTCTTCGCCCGCGCGCTGGGGCTGCCGCGCGCCCCGCTCGACGACCTGCTGGTCTTCCATGTCGTGATCGGCAAGACGGTGTCCGACATCTCGGTCAATGCGGTCGCGAACCTGGGGTATGCCGAGTTCCGCTGGGGCGTGCCCGTGTTCCCCGGCGACACGCTGTCGGTCAAGTCGACTGTGCTGGGTCTGCGCGAGAATTCCAACAGGACGAGCGGGGTCGTGTGGGTGCGCTCGGTCGGCACCAACCAGCGCGCCGAGATGGTGCTCGACTACATTCGCTGGGTAATGGTGCACAAGCGCGATCCCGGCGCAGATGTGGGCGCGCCGGTCGTGCCGAAGACGGCGCCGGCGGTGGCGCCTTCGAACCTGTTCGTGCCCGACCTCGCGATGATAGGCTACGATGACGAGGCAGCCGGGTCGCCGTTTCGGTGGGATGATTACGAGCCTGGCGAGCGGATCGATCACGTGAGCGGCATCACGCTCGAGGACTCCGATCACATGTTCTCGACGCGCCTTTACCAGAATACGGCGCGTGTCCATTTCGACGCTTATGCAGGCAAGAGCACGCGCTTCGGGCGCCGGCTGGCGTATGGTGGACATGTGATTTCCCTGGCTCGGGCACTATCTTTCAATGGTCTCGCCAATGGGTTCCGCGTCGCAGCCATCAACGCCGGAAGCCATGTGGGTCCGACGTTCGGTGGCGACACGATCTATGCTTGGTCCGAAGTGCTCGAAAGAGCGCCGCTTGCAGGTCGTTCCGACATTGGTGCTTTGCGAGTGAGAACCATTGCCACCAAGGACTGCCCTTGTGTCGAATTCCCGGGCAAGGGAGCGGACGGCAAATACGATTCTGCGGTCGTGCTCGACCTCGATTACTGGCTGCTGATGCCCCGTCGTTGACTTGGGGGGGCATGGGGTTAAAAAGCTCGTGAAACAGAGGACTTAACGCGATGAGCGTCGCCAATCGGCCGGTTCACCGGCCGCTCTCTCCCCATCTTCAAGTGTATCGGCCCCAACTCACCTCGGTCCTGTCGATCCTGCATCGTGCGACGGGCATTGCCCTCTCCGTGGGGGCGCTCTATCTCGCGGTCTGGGTGATGTGTGCCGCAGCCGGTCCGGCAACCTACGCCAGCTTCCAGAGCTTCAACGCCTCGATCGTCGGCCGGATCGTGCTGGGCGGCTGGCTCTTCTCGGCATTCTACCATTTGTGCAATGGCATTCGGCACCTGTTCTGGGATGCGGGCTACGGTTTCGAGCTGAAGGACGCCTATCGCAGTGGCTGGATCGTCGTGATCGTCTCGGGTGTTGCTACGATCCTGTCCTGGATCGTCGGCTTGGCTCTGGCCTGAGGAGGGATAGATGGACGATCGCAGAACGCCTCTCGCCCGCGCCCGCGGCCTCGGTTCGGCCAAGGAAGGCGTGCATCACTGGTGGGCGCAGCGCCTCACC
>JAHCJV010000042.1 GCA_026126105.1 Enhydrobacter sp. | reverse complement strand
GCCGCGCTCCCAGCGCATGACTGCAATAGCCGAAGACCTCCCCCTGGCGCCGCGCCGCTTCTCTCTCGGCACCGCCATCCGGCGCAATCCGACCATCGCGTTCGGCGGCACGTTGCTGGCCCTGCTGCTGCTGGTGGCGATCTTCGGCCCGAGCTTCGTCGGCGATCCGTTCAAGATGTCGCCGGTCAACCGGCTGAGGCCGCCGTCGGAGAGATGGTGGTTCGGCACCGATCAGTTCGGCCGCGACCTCTTCACCCGCACCGTCTACGGCGCGCGCGTCTCGCTGATCGTCGGACTGACGGTTGCCGCGATATCGAGCGCCCTCGGTCTCGCCCTGGGCCTGCTGTGCGGCTACTTCAGGCACGTCGACGCGATCGTCATGCGCATCATGGACGGCATCATGGCGATCCCCTCGATCCTGCTCGCCATCGCGCTGATCACGCTGACCCGGCCCGGCCTCGGCATCGTCATCATCGCGATCGTCATTCCCGAGGTGCCGCGGATCGTGCGCGTCGTGCGCTCGGTCGTGCTGTCGGTCCGGGCCCAGCCTTACGTCGAGAGCGCGATCGCCGGCGGCACGCGGAACGTGAAGCTGCTGTGGCGCCACGTCCTGCCCAACACGCTGGCGCCGCTGATCGTGCAGGCGACCTTCGTCTGCGCCGCGGCCATGCTGATCGAATCGGGCCTGTCGTTCCTGGGTGCGGGCGTTCCTCCCGAGGTGCCGAGCTGGGGCAACATCATCGCCCAGGGCCGCAACCACTTCCATATTGCGCCCTGGTCGATCCTGATACCGGGCGGCTTCCTCGCCATCACCGTCCTCGCGGTGAACCTGCTGGGCGACGGGCTGCGCGACCGCCTGGATCCCAGGCTGGCGAGACGCCTGTGACCACCATCCTCGAGGTCGAGGACCTCCGTACTCACTTCGACACGCTCGACGGCACGGTGCGCGCCGTCGACGGCGTGTCGTTCAGTCTGGCGCGGGGCGAGACCCTCGGCATCGTGGGCGAGTCGGGTTGCGGCAAGTCGGTGACGGCGCTCTCGATCCTGCGCCTGATCCCGCCCGAGACCGGCCGCATCGCGTCGGGCTCGATCCGCTTCGAGGGCGAGGAGCTGACGACGCTGTCGGAAGAGGAGATGAAGCGGCTGCGCGGCCATCGCATCTCGATGATTTTCCAGGAGCCGATGACCAGCCTCAATCCGGTACTGACGGTCGGAACGCAGATCGCCGAGAACGTCGTGCGCCACCGGGGCGTATCGAAGAAGGCTGCCCGCGACCGGGCGTGCGAGATGCTCGATCTGGTGCGCATCGCCGACCCGCGCCGCCGGCTCGACGAATATCCGCACCAGCTGTCCGGCGGCATGCGCCAGCGGGTCATGATCGGCATGGCCCTGTCGTGCGATCCGCAGGTGCTGATCGCCGACGAGCCGACCACCGCGCTCGATGTCACCATCCAGGCGCAGATCCTCGACCTGATGCTCGACCTCAAGGAGAAGACGGGCACCGCCATCATGTTGATCACGCACGACCTCGGCGTCATCGCCGAGACCGCGCAGCGGGTCGTGGTGATGTATGCCGGCCGCAAGGCCGAGGAGGCGCCGGTCGAGGCGCTGTTCGACAATCCTCTGCATCCCTACACGCGCGGCCTGATGCGCGCGATCCCGCGGCTCGATGTCGACGCGGAGGAGGGCGGCAGGCGGCCGCGCCTGCAGGAGATCCCCGGCCTCGTGCCGCGGCTGACCCAGCCCATCGTCGGCTGCGCCTTCGCCGCGCGCTGCGAGCTGGCGACCGACCGTTGCCGCACGACGGCGCCGCCGATCGTCGATGCCGGTGGCGGGCATACCGTCGCCTGCTGGGAGACCGGGCTGTGAGCGTGCTCGAGGTCGACAGGCTGGTGAAGCACTTCCCGATCCACGGCGGCCTGCTGCAGCGCCGTGTCGGCGCGGTGAAGGCGGTCGACGGCGTCAGCTTCGCCATCGCCAAAGGCGAGACGCTGGGCCTCGTCGGCGAGTCCGGATGCGGCAAGTCGACCGTCGGAAAGACCATCCTCAAGCTGATCGAGCCGACATCGGGCCGGATCGTGCTGGGCGGCGAGGACATCACGGCGCTGAAGCCGGGCGGAATGTGGCCGCACCGCAGGCGCATCCAGACGATCTTCCAGGACCCGTACTCGTCGATGAATCCGCGCCTGACGTCCGGCACGATCGTCGGCGAGCCGTTGGAGAATTTCGACATCGCGCATGGCAAGGAGCGCGACGAGCGCGTCGCGCGGCTGTTCGCGCGGGTCGGCTTGCGGCCCGACGCGATGCGCAAGTTCGCGCACGAGTTCTCGGACGGGCAGCGCCAGCGGCTGGGCATCGCCAAGGCGCTGTCGGTCAATCCCGATGTGATCGTGGCCGACGAGCCGGTCTCGGCGCTCGACGTTTCGGTCCAGGCGCAGGTGCTGAACCTGCTGATCGACCTGCAGGAGGAGCTGGGCCTCGCCTATCTCTTCATCAGCCACGACCTGGCGGTGATGCGGCACATCAGCCATCGCATCGCCGTGATGTATCTCGGCCGCATCGTCGAGCTCGCGACCAAGCGGGAACTCTTCGCCACGCCGCTGCACCCCTATACGGAAGCGCTGCTCGCCGCCGCCACCGCCCCCGACCCGCGCCGCGCCAAACGCAAGCGCACCATCGTGCAGGGCGACGTCCCGAGCCCGGCCAAGCCGCCGCCCGGCTGCCATTTCCACACGCGTTGTCCCTATGCCGTGGCCGACTGCAAGGTCACCTCACCGCCGCTGCGCGAGGTCGCCCCCGGCCACCACGTCGCCTGCCATTTGCGCTGACGGCGTTCACACGCTCGGCGAAGTGCCGGCGAGGCCGCGCTCCTCCAGCCTGTCGCGCAGGATGTCGAGTGGGCGCCGCCGATCGACAAGTGGCGCCATCGCAGTGCGCAGGTGCGACGCCAGCCGTCCGCGGCCGCCGCCGAAACTCATCATCGGGGCGCAGGGCGGCACCGTGGGCTGGCGGAGCGTTTCGCAGGCCGTACCCTCGGCCTCGATCACGTCGTGTCCTTCGAGTTCGATGTGGAAGAATTCGAACGCCGTGCCGCCCAGGGCACGCTCGGCAACGATGGTCACGCCGTTGACCAGATCGCCGATCGGCACCAGCACGCCCTCGGTGAATATTGCATGGCTTTCGGTGAGGCAAAGCTCGGCCGCCGGGACATTGTCGGCGATCGCCGAGCGCTTCACGCGGACGAGCTCCGTCCCGAAATGTCCCGAGATCCGCTTGATCGCCGTGATGCCGCCGAAGCGCGTCGGCAGTTCGTCGCCGACCGCGAGGGTTTCGACCTTGCGATAGCCGCGCGCGGTGCGTATGCGCGTCCCACGCAGGAAGCATCTGTTGTCTTTCCAAGGGTCCTTGACGCGGCCCCCTTGCGCCGAAGCTGACCGGATTCCCGCAGGCAGCGCTACGGCCGCCCCTGCCACGAGTGCTGCCGCCTTGAAGAGATGGCGTCGCGTGCGACTGATGCTGTTCATGTCCATGGTTCCCGACGTTGGCGCCATGAAGGTGCTTTATCTTCACGTGAAATGCAATCAGGTAGAGGCGCGGTCAGGCTACTGTGGCGTCAGCTTGGCGATCCGGATGTACTCGGCCCACGCCTTGGCTTCGCCCTGCAGGAACGCCTTGTAGTCGTCGACCGAATAGTCGCGCAGAGTGAAGCCAAGCTCCTGCAGACGATCGCGGAACGCGGGCGTCTTGAGTGCCTCGCGCAACGCCTCGTTGATCTTGAGCACGATGTCCTTCGGCACGCCGGCCGGTGCCATCAGCGAGACGTAGCCCTTGAAGTCGAAGCCCGGATAGAATTCGGCGAGCGCCGGAACGTCGGGCCAGGCGGCGCGCCGGGTCGGCTCGGTGATCGCGAGCGGCCGCACCTTGCCGCCCGAGATGTGGGCGCTGGCGGCGACATAGTCGACGAACACGATGTCGATCTGGCCGCCGAGCAGGTCGCTGAAGGCGTTGCCGATGGCCTTGTAGGCGACGCCCTCGACCGCGATGTCCGCGCGGACCTTGAGCAGCTCGGCGGGAATCTGCGACGTCGTGTTGAAGTAGCCGTAGAAGGTCTTGCCCCTGTTGGCCTTCGCGTGCTCGACGAAGCTAGGCAGATCCTTGATCGGGCTGTCGGCCCGCACGACCGCGACCGAGCCGACGACGCCGAACAGGCCGACATGCTCGAAGTCGGTTACCCAGTCGTAGGGCACGTTCTTGAACAGGAAGGGCGCGGCGGGGTGGGTCGAGCTCGAGGCGATGCCGAGCGTATAGCCGTCGGCCGGCGCCGTCTTCACGGACGCCGTGCCGATGAGGCCGTTGGCGCCCGGACGATTGATGATCGCGACGGGCTGCTTCCACTTCTCTTCGAGGAACTTCCCGAACAGCCGGGCGGTGATGTCGCCCGATCCGCCGGGACCGAACGGCACGATGATCTGGATCGGCTTGCCCGGGTAGTCCTGCGCCATTGCCGGAGCAATTGCCCAGGCGGGCGCGACGCTTGCGATCAGGGCCGCGCGCATGAAGAGCGACCGTTTCATCGTGCTGTCTCCTCCCGATGGCTCTTAATGTTGCGGCGTTTCGGCGGGTGCCGTGGCCGCGAGCGACGGCCGCTTGGCGACGTCGTCGTACCAGGCGGCAAGCTTCGGCGCGGCGGCACGCCAGTCGGGGCCGTAGCGCCACTCGTCGTAGCCGCAGGCAACGGCGGTCGTGATCTGCGCCAGGTCGAACACGCTGCCGAAAGAGGGCAGGTGCTGCTCCTCCAGCGCCGCATAGCAGCGCATCTGCCGGTCGCGCATCTTGGCGATGAAGTCGTCGGAGCGGTCCGCGCCGGTCCGCAGCAACTCGGCGCGCCGTGCCACCTGGGCTTCGATGATGCCGTTGGCGATCGACATCGCCGCCAGCGCTTTCCATCGCGCGGCGCCCTCGCGGGCCAGCAGGCGATAGCCGCCCAGCTCTCCATTCAGGTAGTCGCAGATCGCGTGGGAGTCGGTCAGGGTCACGTCGTCGGTGACGAGCGCGGGAATGCGCATCACCGGCGTCGCTTGCGTGAAGTCGGCCGGCATCGAGACGGTCTGCGTGCCCCAGCTATGCGGCCACTTCGTCTGCACGAACTCGAAGCGGTCGGCGATCCCGAGCTCGAGGATCGCGACCCTCACTCTTCGAACCCAGGGAGAGGCGGGCGTAACGTAAAGGCGCATTGCGGTTCCTGCCATATGACGGGGTGGGCACTCTGGCTGCGCCCCCGTCAGCGGCACAATCGGATTCTGCGCTTTCGTCGCGGCCGCGAAAACTGAGTTCGCGTGGCGAGTCGTCCCTACGGGCGCCGCGCTCCCGGCGCGGTGTCGCGGAGGTAGGTGAGGGCGGCCTGCACGCCGCCGGCCTTGTGCGGAATGTTGGCAAGGCCGAGTGCCATCTCGACGCCACTCAGCGTGCCCATCAGCATCAGGTCGTTGAAGTCGCCGAGATGGCCGATGCGGAAGACCTTGCCGGCCACCTTGGTAAGGCCCTGGCCGAGCGACAGGTTGAAGTTCTCCAGCGCGACCTTGCGGAAGGCGTCGGCATCGTGGCCCTCGGGCATGAGGATGGCGGTCAGCGAGCCGGAATAGGCAGTAGGATCACTGCACAGGATCTCGAGGCCCCAGGCGTTCACAGCCGTGCGGGTCGCCTCGGCGTGCCGGGCGTGGCGCGCGAACACGGCATCGAGCCCTTCCTCCAGCAGCATGTCGCAGGCCTCGTTCAGGCCGTAGATCAGGTTGGTCGCGGGCGTGTAGGGGAACCAGCCATTGGCGTTGGTCGCCAGCATCTCGTCCCAGCCCCAGAAGGCCTTGATCATCCTGGAGGTCTTGGACGCCTCGAGCGCCTTCTCGCTCACCGCGTTGAAGGAGAGACCGGGCGGTAGCATCAGGCCCTTCTGCGAGCCGGCCACCGTGACGTCGACACCCCAGGCATCGTGGCGATAGTCGATCGAGCCCAGCGACGAGATCGTGTCGACCAGCAGCAGGGCGGGGTGCTTGGCCGCATCGATCGCCCGCCGTACGGCCCCGATGTCGCTGACCACGCCGGTCGAGGTCTCGTTGTGGACGATGCAGACCGCCTTGATGGTGTGTCCGGTGTCAGCCTTCAGGCGCTGCTCGATGGCCGCCGGATCGGCCGGCAAGCGCCAGTCGCCGCCCATGAATTCCGATTTGATTCCAAGCTTGTCGGCCATTTTCTTCCATAGCGACGCGAAATGGCCGGTCTCCCACATCAGCACCAGGTCGCCGGGCGAAAGGGTGTTTACGAGGGCCGCTTCCCAGGCTCCTGTGCCGGATGCGGGATAGACGATAACCGGTTGTTTCGTCTGAAAAACCTGCCTGACGCTGCGCAGCACCTTCTTGGCCAGCGCATTGAACTCCGGACCGCGGTGGTCGATCGTCGGATAATCCATCGCACGAAGAATGCGGTCCGGGACGTTGGTGGGACCGGGAATTTGCAGGAAATGCCGGCCGGCCGGATGGGAGTTCAGGCGCATGGAGGTCAGTCCTTCTACGGATCGTACTTGCATTTTGTATACAACATGCGAGAGTGAGTCCAACACTATGGACGGCATGACGCTCCCGATCGCGCGTTCGAGCCTGCCGGAAGCGGCGGCGGAGCGTCTGCGTACGCTGATCATCGAAGGCGAGCTGCCGCCGGGCGCGCGGCTGAACGAGCGCGAGCTGAGCGAGCGGCTCGGCGTATCCCGGACGCCACTGCGCGAGGCCTTTCGCATGCTGGCCGCGGACGGCTTGCTGGTTCAGCTGCCCAACCGGGGCGCCCAGGTCGTCTCGCTGTCGCGCGAGGATGTGCGCCATGCCTTCGAGGTGATGGCGGCCCTCGAAGGGCTGGCAGGTGAGCTGGCCGCGGCACGGGTCACCGATGCGGACCTCGAGGTGCTGCGCGGCCTGCAGCACGAGATGGAGCAGGCGCACGCCTGCCGCGACCTCCCGACCTACTATCGGGCCAACCGCGCCATACACGACAGGATCAATGCCCTGGCCGGCAATCCGATCCTCACCCACAGCTTCAGGACGCTGAACGCGCGCCTGCATGCGCTGCGCTTTCGCTCCAACCTCGTGCGGACGAAGTGGGATCGTGCGGTGGAGGAACATCGTGAGATGATCGAGGCCCTGTCGGCACGCGACGGCGAGCGGCTGCGCAATCTGCTCGTCGAGCATGTGCGTACCAAGCTGCGCACCGTGCTGGAGACCATGGACGACCAAATGAAGTGTGTAACGGGAGGGAAGTAGGTTCATGTCGAAGTCGTTGAATTCGTCGCGGCGGCGGCTGCTTGCCGGCGGCCTCGCAGCCGCCGTTGCAGCCCCGTCGATCGTCCGCGCACAGGCCGCCTGGCCGAGCGGACCGATCACCTGGATCAACCCGTTTCCCGCGGGCGGTGGCACCGACACGTTCGCCCGGCCGCTGGCGGCGCAGGTGGGCGAGCAGCTCGGGGTCCAGATCCTGATCGATAACAAGGGCGGCGCCGGCGGCACGGTCGGCGCCTCGCAGGCGGCCAAGGCGAAGCCCGACGGCTACACCTTCTTCGTCGGCGCCGTGCACCACACGATCGCGCCTTCGATCTACAAGAACCTCGACTACGACCTCGAGACCGCGTTCATCCCGCTGACCATGATCGCGCTGGTGCCGCAGGTGATCTCGATCAACCCGAATCGCGTGCCGGTGAAGACCTATGCCGAGTTCATCGAGTACGTGAAGAAGAATCCCGGCAAGGTAAACTACGCCTCGCCGGGCGCGGGCACCGCGCATCACCTCGCGGGCGAGCTCTACAAGCTCGAGACCAAGACCGAGATCACCCACGTGCCTTACCGCGGCGCGGGCCCGGCGATGCAGGACCTCCTGGCCGGCAACGTCGACATGATGTTCGACGGCATGGGCACCTCGGCGCAGCAGATCCGCCAGGGCAAGCTGATCGGGCTCGCCACCGCGACGCCGCAGCGGGTCTCCGAGTTCCCGAACATCCCGACCTCGGCGGAGGTCGGGGTGCCGAACTGGATCGTCTCCACCTGGTACGGCATGTGGGCCATCAAGGGCACGCCGAAGCCGATCGTCGACCGGATGTATGCCGAGATTGCCAAGGCGCTGAAGACCGAGAAGCTGCAAGCGATCTGGAAGGATCAGGTCGCCCTGGTCGGCGGCGAGGTGCCTGCCGACTTCGCCAAGCGCATCCGCACCGAGATCGAGAAGTGGCAGAAGGTCGTGGCCGCAGCAGGAGTGAAACTGGAGTGAGCACGCTCGAAGACAGGCTGCGCGACGAGGTCAAGGGCGAGGTCCTGTTCGACCGGGCCTCGCGCGGGCGCTATTCGACCGACGCCTCGATCTACCAGATCGAGCCGGTCGGCGTCGTCATCCCGCGCGACGAAACGGATCTCGGCATCGCGCTCGATGTCGCGCGCGATGCCAAGGCCGCGATCCTGCCGCGCGGGGCCGGCACCTCGCAGTGCGGCCAGACGGTGGGCGAGGCGCTGGTCATCGATTTCTCCAAGCACATGCGCAACGTCGTCGGCTTCGACAAGAATCGCGCCGAGGTGACGGTGCAACCCGGCGTCGTGCTCGACCAGCTCAATGCCTGGCTGAAGCCGCACGGCCTGTGGTACCCGGTCGACGTCTCGACCTCGGCGCAATGCACGCTGGGCGGCATGGCGGGCAACAACTCCTGCGGCTCCCGGTCGATCCGCTACGGCAACATGGTGCACAACGTCGCCGCCCTCGACGCCATCCTGGCCGACGGGACACGCGCGCGCTTCGACGCCAGGCGGCCCGAAGACATGCAGCCGGCCGTGCGCGCTCTCGCCGACAAGGTCGCGGCGCTGGCCGTCGCCGAGCAGGACGAGATCGTCCGCATGTTTCCCAAGGTCCTGCGCCGGGTCGCGGGCTACAATCTCGACATCTTCTTCCCGCAGTCGGAGCGGCCCTATACGACCGACAATTCGGTCAACATGGCCCACCTGCTGGTGGGCAGCGAAGGCACGCTGGCCGTCACCGAGCGCCTGACCCTCAAGCTCTCGGCCCTGCCGAAGCACAAGACGCTGGGCGTGGTGAACTTCGAGAGCTTCTACAAGGCGATGGACTCGGCGCAACACATCGTGAAGCTGAAGCCGACCGCGGTCGAGCTGGTCGATCGCACGATGATCGAGCTTGCGCGCGCCAATCCCGCGTTCCGGCCGGTGATCGAGCGGGCGCTGATCGGAAAACCAGAGGCGATCCTGCTGGTCGAGTTCGCCGGCGAGGAGCGCGAGGACCAGCTGCGCGACCTGCAAGGGCTCGTCGAGCTGATGGGCGACATCGGCCTGCCGGGCAGCGTGGTCGAGATGCCGGACCCCGGTCCGCAGGCCGCGCTGTGGGAGGTCCGCAAGGCCGGCCTCAACATCATGATGTCGATGAAGGGCGACGGTAAGCCGGTATCCTTCATAGAGGACTGCGCGGTGCCGCTCGAGCATCTTGCCGTCTACACGCAGCGCCTCACCGAGGTCTTTGCGAAGCACGGCACCAGGGGCACCTGGTATGCGCATGCGTCGGTCGGCACGCTGCATGTGCGCCCGATCCTCGACATGCGCCGCGAGGGTGCGGCCAGGATGCGCGCGATCGCCGAGGAAGCTTCCGCCATGGTGCGGGAATACAAGGGCGCCTATTCGGGCGAGCACGGCGACGGGTTGGTGCGCTCGGAGTGGGTGGGTTGGCAGTTCGGCCCGCGCCTCACCAAAGCCTTCGAGACGATCAAGGACCTGTTCGACCCCGAGAACCGGCTCAATCCCGGCAAGATCGTGCGGCCGTCGAAAATGGACGACCGCGAGCTGTTCCGCTTCAAGCCGGGCTACGCCAGCATCGAGTACAAGCCGGCGCTCGACTGGTCGGCGTGGAACGTGCAGAACGATCCCCGCACCGAGGAACTGACCGAGCCCGGCAGCGGCGGCGATGCGAGCGGCGGCTTCGCGAAGGCCACCGAGATGTGCAACAACAACGGCCACTGCCGGAAGTTCGACGCGGGCACGATGTGTCCCTCCTTCCGCGTGACGCGCGACGAGATTCACCTGACGCGCGGTCGCGCCAACACGCTGCGGCTCGCCCTGACTGGCCAGCTCGGCCCCAACGCGCTGACTTCCGATGACGTCGCCAAGGCGATGGACCTGTGCGTGAGCTGCAAGGGCTGCAAGCGCGATTGCCCAACCGGCGTCGACATGGCGAAGATGAAAATCGAGGTGAGGTCGGCGCGGCGCATGAGCCGGGGGCTCAGCCTGCGCGACAAGCTCGTCGGCGACCTGCCGGCGATGGCGCCGTGGGCGCGGCGCATGCCGTGGCTGTTCAACATGGCGGCCTTCGTGCAGCCCTTCATCGGCTTCGCGAAGAAGCGCGCGCTGCCCCGGTGGCGGGGCGATACCTTTCTCGCGACGACCGAGCCGGACGAGGTCGATGCAACGGTGGTCATTTTCGCCGACACCTTCTCGAACAACTTCGAGCCCGAGATCCTGCATGCGGCGCGGCGGGTGCTGACCGCGGCCGGCCACCGGGTTGCCGTCGCGTGGCCGACCCTCGGCGCGCGCGCGCTGTGCTGCGGCCGGACCTACCTCGCGACCGGCCAGGTCGCGAAGGCACGCCAGGAGGCGGAGCGCGTGATCGAGGCGCTGGTTCCGTTCGTGGCCCGCGGCGTGCCCGTCGTCGGACTAGAGCCGTCCTGCCTGTTCACCCTGCGCGACGAGTTCCTCTCGCTCGGCCTCGGCGAGGCGGCGCGCCGGACGGCCGACCACGCGCTGCTGTTCGAGGAATTCCTGGTGCGCGAGAAGAAGGAAGGGCGGCTCGCCCTCGAGCTGAAGCCGCTGGCCGAGAAGACCGCGCTGCTGCACGGCCATTGCCACCAGAAGGCATTCGGCGCCATGAGTGCGGTGCAGGAAGCGCTCGCGCTGGTCCCCGACCTTGCGGTCAAGCCGATCGAGTCGAGCTGCTGCGGCATGGCCGGCAGCTTCGGCTATGAGGCCGAGCACTACAGGACGTCGATTGCCATGGCCGAGCTGTCGCTGATGCCGGCGATTCGGGAGGCCGACGCCGACACGCTGATCGTGGCCGACGGCACCTCCTGCCGCCACCAGATCGCCGACGGCGCCAACCGCCACGCGCTGCACGTCGCGCAGGTCCTGGATCGGGCGCTGAGGTAATGCGGCGCGACGATCCTCGTCCAATGACCCCATGGCATTCGACCGTGAAACTCATGCTCTCGGCAGCCGCTGCATTCGGTTGCCTTCTGGCGATGCCCGCCCTGGCGCAGCCGGATCGGGTCGAGCGTGGACGAGTGTTCGCCCAGGCGAATTGCGCGGCCTGCCATGCCATTGGCCGTGACGGAGCAAGTCCTCTTGTGTCGGCGCCACCGCTGCGCACGCTTCACCGCCGCTACCCGGTCGAATATCTGACTGAAGCGCTTGCCGAAGGCATCACGACCGGTCATCCGGAAATGCCCCAGTTCAAATTGGATCTGGTCCAGATCGGGGACTTGATCGCATACCTGAAATCGCTCGAATGAAACGGTGAGCGGTTCGCGGCGGCGATTGCGAGCGGGGGAGGACACGAGGCGTGTCGGGGCTGCGCCGGGGGTCCAGAAGACGGCGTATCTTTCATTCGCAGCTTCGTGCGACAAGAATCACCCACCAGGCGGCGGAGTGCCGTCCGGCTTAACCGTGCGTACGGATTCCGCATGCAACTGCTGCAAATGACTTTCCTCCGCCGCTGGGCGCCCCATCTCCTGAGCGTTCTGCGCATCATGTCGGCCGCTACATTCCTGACCCACGGCACGATGAAGCTTTTCGCCTGGCCTGCGAAGTTCCCCTACCCGTTGAATGGCATGCTCTACACGGCCGCCGTTCTGGAAGTGGTCGGAGGCGCCCTCCTGCTGCTTGGCCTGTTCTCGCGGCCGGTCGCGTTCGTGCTTTCCGGTCTGATGGCCTGCGCCTACTTCATCGGCCATGCGGGGCGCGGCTTCTTTCCCGTTATGAATGGTGGCGAGGCAGCGCTGCTCTTCTGCTTCGCATTCCTCTACATCGCCGCCGCCGGTCCCGGCCCGTGGAGCGTCGACGCCGCCACCGGCCGCGACTAGGCCACCAGGCGCCGCTGGCCAAGACCTCCCCAATGAGGCCAAGATGGCGGCGAGCCGGATCGTGGCGCAGACCACGGCCGGCGGGAGGAGGATGCCATGCTCAGTTTGCGCCGCCGGGGATTTCTCGGCTCTCTTGCCATGGTCGCTGGATCGCCAGCGACCCTACAGGCCCAGTCCGCATATCCGTCGAGGCCTATCCGGATCGTCCACGGCTATGGTCCCGGCTCCAATCCGGATGTCATCGCGCGGGTCGTCGCTCCCAGCCTGATGAACACGCTCGGACAAAGCGTGATCGTCGAGCCCAAGCCTGGTGCCGGCGAGCGCATCGCCGCACAGTACATGACGACCCAGCCCGCCGACGGCTACACGCTCTATCTCATCACGGGCGGCGCGAACGTGATAAGCGCCACGGATCCCCAGGTGACTTTCAGCACGCTGCGGGACTTCTCCTACATTTCGACCATCACGCTCTTTCCCTTCGCTCTGTTCGTGGGGGAGAAATCGCCTATTCGCACGCTGAAGGATCTCATGGCGGCTGCTCGCGAACGGCCCGGCAAGCTCAACTATGGACATGCCGGCACCGGCAACACGCTGCACCTGGCGGTCGAACTGTTGAAGTCGAGGACCGGGATCGAGATCGAGCCGGTCGCCTACAAGGACCAGGCTCAATTGATCTCCGACGTGATGAACGGCCGGCTCGACATGTCGGTGAGCACCTTCACCAACTTCCACAGCGCCCTCGTGAACGGGCAGGCGCGCGCCATCGCGGTCACCTCGCTGGAGCGCTGGCCCCCGAACCCCGACGTCCCGCCGGCGGCCGACGACGTCCCGAACTACGAAGTCGTGTCGTGGCTGGGCCTCGCCGCGCCGGCCGGTCTGGCGCCCGACATCGCCCGGAGGCTCGCGGAAGCCGTCAAGGTGGCGGTCGCGGTGCCCGACATCCAGACCCGCCTGCGCGACATGGGCAACGATGCGCGCGCCAGCACCCCCGACGAGTTCCGCACGCGCGTCGTGGCCGACTATGACAAATGGAAGCCGCTCTCGAAGATCGTCTACCCCTGAGAGTGCCGTTCAGGCGCCGGATCGCGCGGGGCCAACGATCTTCAGGATGTCGTCGGCATTTTCGAGTGCGTCCAGCCGGAGTGCCAGCGACTTCAAGTGGGCGATTTCTTCGGGCCCCAGCAGGCCCGCAAGATTCGCGACAAACTTGCGCTCGACGTCTTCGCGCGCGACGGGGTTCTCCGGGCTGCCGCGGCGGTTGAGAACTTCGCGCGCGAAGGCGCGGCCATCGACGGCGCGCACGGTGACCCGTGCGGCGTGGCGGAACGCCGGCCCCATGGCTTCCAATGCATCGTCGACGAAGACCTTGATCCGGGGAATGAAGGACAGCACCTCGGGGTCGGCGACCGTTGCCTCGGAGTAGTCTCGCGCGCTGACGCCGCCGCGCAGCGCCATCACCGCGATGCCGTAGAACATGTTCATCTGTGCCGCCGTCACGCCGGCGGGGCGGTAGTCCCAGGCGGTATGGACGAAGGTCATGTGGCCGCAACCGATCTCGATCCCTGCGATGTCGCCCGGCGCGAGGTGCTCCTCGGCCAGCACCGCGCGCGTCGCGTCGAGCGCGGCATGGATGCTGGTGACGTTCGGATACATCTTGAAACCGACCCTGGCGACTTCCCAGTCGGTCCCCAATCCGTCGAGCAGGCGGGCCGGGTTGGGCGTGCGCGCGATCGTGCTCAGGAAGCCGCCGTAGCCCGCCTCGACCACGTCGGAAATGCCGGTGAAGCCCTTCTTCGCCAGCAGCGCTGCCGTCATGCCGCCCTGCGCCGCGCGGCCCGCGTGCAGGCGCTTTACCATGGCGCCTTCCTGCGCGGCCATCAGGCCAGCACCGAGGGAGCCGGCGATGCCGATCGCGTGCTGCATCTGCTCGGGGGAGAGCTTCAGCAGATGGCCGGCCGTGACGGCGGCGACAAAGGCACCGGAGGTGCCCTGCGGATGGAAGCCATTCAGGAACAGCGCCATCGTCGCGGCATTGCCGATCCGGACGCCGATTTCCGCGCCCACGGCGATTGCTGCGACGATGTCCCGGCCGCTCAGCGTCGGGTCGGCCTCGGCCAGGGCGAGCGCGGTAGGCACCGAGAGCGAGTTGGGATGGAGGATCGACTCCTTGTGGATGTCGTCCATCTCGAAGGCGTGGCCGGCGGTGCTGTTGACCAGCACCGCATTGGCGAGGCCGACCTTGGCACCGCTGTTCCAGACCGAGGCCAGCGGCTTGCCGCCGTCCTCGAGCACGACATCGCGCACCTTCTGCGTCCAGGGCAGGGTCGAGCCGTGCAGGCAAACACCCAGGCCGTCGAGAATGCTGAGTTTCACACGGTCGATCACGCTGGCGGGAATGTCGGTAAAGCGCGTGCCGGCGGCGAAGCGGGCGAGATCGCGCGTGGCATGGGGCAGGAGGGGCGGCAGGGAGGCGGTCACGGCCGGGGCTTTCGGCGCGCCGGCCGGTACGGATCGGGTTTCACGATTTCCTCGAAGAGCTCACCGAACAGTTTGCGCACCTTCTTCTTCCCCTCCTCGAGGGCCGCTCGTCCCAGCGGCGTCGCGCGATACAGCCGGCGGACCTGACGTCCCTGCCGCACGGCGGTGACGCTCAGGTAGCCCTTTCGTCTCCATCGCGTGCAGCATGGGATATACCGTGCCCGGGCTGAGACGGTAGCCATGCTCGCGCAATTCCCCGATGATCCACATTCCAAAGGCCGGACCCTGGCTTGCATGATGCAGAACGTGCAGGCGGATCAACCCGCCAATGAGGTCCTTGTCGGTCAATCTTCCGTCCCCGATGCCACGCCCATTATAGCCAATGTTTGCGAAGGAGTTGCACTCGCAGATTCGCGGTGCCCGTTACCAGCGCACCCACCCGTTGTCGCGCGACGATCAGGGGCCCATCATCAAGAAACAACGGTCGTGCTCGGCTTTCGTTATCGGTTGCCGATATCTTTCCTGCCATGGCAACGTGCTCCCGCGGGCGCAGCTCCCGGGAGGAACGGCCGATGCTCAAGCCAGCTGTCTTCAGTCTTGTTGCACTCGCGACCGCTGTGTCGGCGGGCGCGCTGGCTCAGGGCAGTCCGCCGGCTCCGGCCTTTCGTCCGAGTCTCGGCGATCTCATGATCATGACGGTACAGCCGCGCCATCTGAAGCTCGGGCTGGCGGGGCAGGAGAAGAACTGGGCCCTCGCGGCCTACCAGCTGCATGAACTGGAGGAGTCTTTCGAGAGCGTCGCGCACGCCTGGCCGAAATGGCAGCAGGTGGAGATTGCCGAGACGATCAAGGCGACCATGGAGGCCCCTCTGGAGGCGGTCGAGCGAGCGATCAAGGCCAGCGATGCGGCCCGGTTCGCCGAGACCTATGCGCGACTGACCGAGACCTGCAATGCCTGCCATCAGAGCGCCAATGTCGGCATGATCGTCATCCAGGTCCCGAAGAGCTCGCCCTTCGCCAACCAGGATTTCCGTCCCCGGAAGCAATAGCTCGATCGGTGCGGCCTGACTGGTCGCTGCAAGGGAGACAAGAATGAAGAGATCGATGCTCGTGGCGCTGGCTGCGAGTCTTGCCGTTGCAACGCAGTCATCCGCCCAGGCGCCCTATGCCGGCCTGCAAACGCGCCCCATCAAGGCCCTCTCGGAGCAGCAGATCGCCGACTTGAGGGCCGGTCGCGGCATGGGGCTGGCCTTGCCGGCCGAGCTCAACGGCTATCCCGGCCCCAGCCATCTACTCGAGCTGGCCGAGCCGATCGGTCTCACGGATCGGCAGCGGCAGGCGGTGCGGGAACTTTTCGACGCGATGAAGGCGGAGACGATCGCCATCGGCGAACAGCTGATCGCCGAGGAGGCCGAGCTCGATGCGCTGTTCGCCAGGCGCGAGGCCACGGGCGAGCGCATCACCGCGCTTACCGCCGCGATCGGGAGCACCCAGGCGCGGCTGCGAGCGGCTCATCTGCGCTACCATCTGTCGACGCTCGGCCTGCTTCGACCGGCCCAGGTCGAACGCTACGCCGAGCTGCGTGGCTATGGCGGGGGTGGGGGTCATCATCATCACGGGCGCTAGCCCGGCTCGATGAGCGGAACGCCGCTGGGCGAGCCATTCAGATTGCTCCGCTCGTTCCGCCGGCAGCGTCCCGGCGTTGCAGCCCATGGCCCTCTATGGCACGGTCCGCGCCAATGCAAAGACCCAGAAATCCCTATTCCAGCGCGGACATCGACCGCGCGAGCCACGAACGCGAGAACGAGGAGCGCATGATCGAGCTCGCCTCGTCGGGCGCCGCGCGCTTCGTGCCGATCGACACCGAGAAGAACCTCGTCAGCAAAGCCGGAGGCAACCCCGAGCCGATCTTCCTGCAGGGCATGATGGCCCGTGCCGTGGTCGGCTCCGCCGAGGAGCACATCTTCCTCGGCTATGTCGATGGCACGCCGTACTTCGCCGTGGACGTGAGCGGAAAGGACACGCCGCTTGCCGAGATGGGCGAGTTCGTCGATCTGCGCCAGTTCGGATCGCTGCTGTTCGCCAGGGAAGGCTCGATCCTGGCTTATGCGCGCGGCATGACCTACTGGCACAAGCGGCACCGCTACTGCGGCGTCTGCGGCGCCTCGACCAAGGTGACGCGTGCGGGGCACGTCCGCATGTGCACCAACGAGAACTGCAAGACCGAGCATTTCCCGCGCACCGACCCGGCCGTCATCATGCTGGTCCATCACGGCGACAAGTGCCTGCTGGGCCGTGGCAAGCAGTTCCCCAAGGGGATGCATTCGACGTTGGCGGGTTTCGTCGAGCCGGGCGAGAGCTTCGAGGACGCCGTAGCGCGGGAGGTCTACGAAGAGGTCAAGGTGAAGGTCGACAACGTCACCTATCGCTCCTCGCAGCCCTGGCCGTTCCCGGCCTCGGTGATGATCGGCTTCCATGCCGAGGCCCAGAGCCTCGACTTCGAGGTCAACCTCGACGAGCTCGCCTCCGCGCGCTGGATGAGCCGCGAGGAGCTGCGCCCCGAGAACCTGCCCCAGGATGGCTCCTTCTTCATGCCGCGCCGCGACTCGATCGCCCGCCGCCTGATCGAGGAGTGGCTCGGGCACGAGGCAGGGCCGTCGATCAGTGGCTAGCGGTTTGGAGCGCGGCTCTCCAGAACCGCTCTTCTTCAGATTGTCACGTCCCTTGAGCGGCTCTGGAGAGCCGCGCGCCCAGCACACGAGCCCAACGGAAGAGTTGCCATGAGTGTTCTGTTCACGCCCGTCGAAATGGGTGGCGTTACCCTGCCCAATCGCATCGTCGTGTCGCCGATGTGCCAGTACGCTGCCGTCGATGGCAGCGCCCAGCCCTGGCACCAGATGCACTACGGCATGCTTTCCATGTCGGGCGCCGGGCTGCTCTGCCTGGAGGCCACGCACGTCGAGCGCGAAGGCCGCATTACCCAAGGCTGCCTCGGTCTTTACAGCGACGAGAACGAGGCGGCGCTGAAGCCCGTGGTCGAGTGGGTGAGGGGCTGGATGCCCCACGTGAAGCTCGGCATCCAGCTCGCCCATGCCGGCCGCAAGGCCTCGGCGCAGCGCCCGTGGAAGGGCGGCGGACCGCTCACCCAGGCCGATGCGCCGGACCTGCCGTGGACCGCGTTCGCGCCTTCGGCGATCCCTTACGACAGCAAGTGGCACACGCCGGTCGCGCTCGACACGGTCGGACTGAAGCGGGTCAAGCAGGCGTTCGTCGACGCCACCCGCCGCAGCCTGCGGCTCGGCTTCGACGTGATCGAGATCCATGGCGCGCACGGCTACTGCCTGCACCAGTTCCTGTCGCCGCTCAGCAACCATCGCACGGACGAGTACGGCGGCAGCATGGAGAAGCGGCGGCGCTTCCCGCTCGAGGTGTTCGAGGCCTGCCGCGCACTCGTGCCGGCCGAGAAGGCTCTGGGCATACGGCTCAGCGCGACCGACTGGGTCGAGGGTGGGCTCGCGATCGAGGACACGATCGAGACGGCGCGCCAGCTGAAGGCGCTGGGCTGCGACTTCGTCGATACCAGCGCTGGCGGCAATTCTCCGCGGCAGAAGCTCAGCGTGGCGCCAGGGTACCAGGTGCCCTTCGCGGCGCGCATCCGCAAGGAGGCCGGCATCAAGACCTGGGCGGTCGGCGTGATCACCGAGCCCGAGCAGGCCGAGCGCATCGTCGCCGCCGGCGACGCCGACTGCACCGCCCACGCCCGCCCGTTCCTGCTCGACCCGCGCTGGGGCTGGAATGCCGCCCGGGCGCTCGGAGTCGAAACGCCCCCCTTGCCTCTGCCGGTGGCGCGGGCGACAACCATCCTGCCGTTCAAGCCTCAGCCCGATCTGGCCAGAGCGGCCGAATAGGTGGAGCTGTATGTCCAGCGTGCTGTTGGCTGAGGACGAATTCCTGATCCGTGCCGTGTTGGTCGATGCCCTGGGGGACTCGGGCATGACCTGCATCGAGGCTGCCACAGGCCAGGCGGCGCTCGACGTGCTGGCGGGCGACACGCCGCTTGCGGCGATCATCGTCGATCTCGGGCTGCCCGACATGTCCGGCGAACGGGTGATCGAAGCGGCCGTTCGCTGCCGCCCGGGATTGCCGATCATCCAGTGCTCGGGTTCGCATCTTCGTCCGCCCGATGTGGCGGGCCAGAAGATCCATGTCTTTCCCAAGCCCTATAATGCGGAGGAACTGTCGCGGTTCGTGGCCACGCTGGTTCGAGGCACGGGCTGACCTGACCGCATGCGCCGGCTGCTGAAACGGCGCACCTGGCGCATCAGAGGCAACAACGCGGCCGAAGCGTCGATGATCGTCGCGCTGGCGGCGATCGTGCTGCCGCTGCTGCTGTTCGCCGGGGCGAGCTGGATCGCCTACGGCGAAACCCGTCGTGAGGTCGAGGAGCGGATGGCTCGCACCCTCGACCTCGTCTACGGCAATGTGCGCACGACGTTCGAGACGCAGTCGCTTGTCATCTCCAACACCAGGGCGATTCTCGAGGAATATGGTTCCGCTTCAGCGATCCGCGAGAACGAGGAGAGGATCCACGCCAAGCTCCGTCGGCTCGTCGCCGACCTGCCGCAGATCGAAGGTGTCTGGGTGCTGGACGCAGACGCCCGGCCGCTGGCTTCGACCAACCTGTATCCCGTGCCGCGTGACCTCGTGGCCAGCGACCGCTCCTATTTCGTCGCCCATCGCGACGGAGCGCGGCGTCATATCAGCGAGGTGTTGCGCGGGCGGGCGCTCGCCAACGAATTCTTCCAGTACAGCGAGCGCCGTGACCGGCCCGATGGCAGCTTCGATGGCTTGATCGCCGTCTCAGTCCCGCCCTCCTACTTCACTACGCAGTTCAGCCAGATATCCGAGTCGAAAAGCTATACCGCCGCGATCGTGCGCGCCGACGGCGAAGTCCTCGCGCGCTTTCCGGCGATCGCCGGCCGAGGCAGCCGCCTCGCAGACGACACGGGCTTCATGCGCGCGATCGCCGCTGAACCGGCGGCCGGCCGCTATACGACGGAACGATCGGGATTCGACGGCGTCGCGCGCATTTTCACGTACCGCAAGCTGCCCGACGAGCCGGTCTACGTGGCACTCGGCGTCGCGCAAGCCAGCATTCGCGATGCGTGGCTGGCGAGCATGGCGTCGCATCTCGTCTTCGGCGTTCCGGCCACGCTCTGCCTGGTCCTGCTCGCCCTTGTCGCGGCGCGCCGGGCGGTGCAGGAGAGCGACGCGCTGGCGCGGCTGCGCGAGGAGCAGGACCGTAGCGCAAGGGCCGAGGAAAGCCTGCGCCAGGCGCAGAAGATGAATGCGGTCGGCCAGCTTACCGCCGGCATCGCCCACGATTTCAACAACCTGCTGACCGGAATAGGCGGTGCGCTGGAGATGATCCGGCGCCGGACCGCGGAGCCCTCGCCGGATGTCGAACGTTTCATCGAGCTCGGCCGCAACGGGGTCGCCCGGGCGGCGACCCTGACCCAGCGGCTTCTCGCCTTCTCGCGCCAGCAGCCGTTGCAGATCGAGTCGATAGACGCCAACCGGCTGGTGACGGGGATGTCCGAGCTCCTGCGCCGGACCCTGGGCGAGAAAGTCCGCATCGAGACCGTGCTCGGGGGCGGGCTATGGCGTGCCAGGGCCGACGTCGCCCAGCTCGAGAGCGCCATCCTGAATCTCGCCATCAATGGCCGTGACGCCATGCCGGAAGGCGGCGCCCTGACCATCGAGACCGCCAATGCTCATCTCGACGACGCCTATGCCGCGGCCAACGTCGAAGTGACGCCCGGTCAGTACGTGCTGATCGCCGTGTCGGACACGGGTACCGGCATGGAGCCGGAGGTGATCGCGCGCGCCTTCGAGCCGTTCTTCACCACCAAGCAGCGCGGGCAGGGTACTGGCCTCGGGCTCAGCATGGCATTCGGCTACGTCAAGCAGGTCGGCGGCCATCTCAAGATCTACAGCGAGGTGGGCCACGGCACGACGGTGAAGCTCTACCTCCCTCGGGCGCTGGGCGAGGCCGACGTGGTGCCGGAGAAGACGATTGCGCCCGTACCGCGGATGGGCGACGGGCCGGTCATTCTGGTGGTCGAGGACGATCCGGTCGTGCGCGATTTCGCGGTCTCGGCCTGCCATGAGCTGGGATGCACCGTGCATCAGGCCGGCAGCGGGGCCGAGGCCCTGGCCGTGCTCGAGGCGAATTCGGACATCGCACTGCTCTTCACGGATATCGGGCTGCCGGGTGCCATGAACGGGCGACAGCTCGCCGACGCGGCGACGGCACGCCGGCCGGCCCTCAAGGTGCTGTTCACGACGGGCTATACCGCCAATGCCATCGTCCATCACGGCATGCTCGATCCGGGCGTGAATTTCATCGGCAAGCCGTTCTCGATTGCAGCCCTGGCGGCGAAGATCAAGGGCATGGGCTTCTAGGCAGTGACCGTCGACCAGCCTCTGGCGGAACCGCCGCCATCCACCCCCAAGCCGGCGCCCCATTGGCACCGGGTCGTGTTCATCGCGGGGGTGATCGTCGCGGTGGTGGCCGCGTATGAGATCGCCACCAGCTTCGTGGCCTATACCGACGACGCCTATGTGCGCTCGGACCTGATCAGCATTGCGCCCGAAGTCACCGGTCGCATCGTTGCCATCCATGTCGGCGACAACCAGGACGTGAAGCCGGGCGACAAGCTGGCCAGCATCGATCCCGAACCCTTCATTCTCGACGTCAATCAGCGCAAGGCCGATGTCGCGCAGGCCGAGGCCTTCGTGCAAACCGCCGAGGACGAGCTCAGGACCGCGAAGGCCATGCTCGATCAATCGGCTTCCGCCCGCACCTATGCCGAACAAACCCAGCGACGTCTCGACGACCTGGTCCGTACCAACAATGCGCCGCGGGCGGAGCTCGACAAGGCCAATGACGAGCTGCGCCGCGCCGATGCCGAAGTGGTCATCTCCCGCAGCGTGATCGAGAAGTCGCAGGCCAACATCGTCGCGCAACGCGCGGCCGTGAACCGGGCGGCGGCGGCGCTGGCGACGGCGCAATGGCGATTGAGCCGCACGGAGATCGTCGCGCCGGCCGCCGGCACCACCGTGCATTTCACCGTGCGTGTCGGAGACACCGCGACCGCCGAGGTGCCCCTGATCGGCATCGTCGATGCCTCGGCATGGCGCATCACTGCCAACTACAAGCAGGACTACATCCGCTCGTTCGAGATCGGCGGCACGGCATGGGTGTGGCTCGACACCCAGCCCTGGCATTTCCATCGCGCGCGGATCGGCGGCATCGCGCGGGCCATCAGCCGCGAGCAGGGCGAGGTGAAGCTGTTGCCCTATGTGGCGCCGACGACCGACTGGATCAGGCTGCAAAGGCGCTTCCCGGTGACGCTCTTCCTGGTCGATCCGCCTCCCGGCAACCGGCTCTACATGGGCGCCGACGCCCGCGTCGTGATCTTCCGATGATCAGGCCCGTGCTGCGCAGCGTCGCCGGGGATGTCTCTGCCGGCCTCGGCTCGATAGGTCGTATCCTGCGTCTGCTCGGACAGGAGATCTGGGAACTCGCGTTCGATACCTCGAGGTGGCGGCAGTGCCTGATGGCTGCGCTCGT
Organism: Enhydrobacter sp.; assembly: GCA_026126105.1. GTDB lineage: Bacteria > Pseudomonadota > Alphaproteobacteria > Reyranellales > Reyranellaceae > Reyranella. The sequence goes on along the minus strand of JAHCJV010000042.1, from coordinate 26,305 downwards.
CGTGCCGCTCGCCGTCACGATGGCCTTGATGCTCCATCTCGATTCGGTGTGGTGGGCCGGAATCAGCGGATTCATGACCGTGCTTGCAACCGGATCAGCCTCCTTCAAGCGCGGGCTGGTGCGTGTCGGTGGCACGCTGGTCGGCGTCGTGGTGGCGTTCGTGCTGGCCCGCTGGCTGCCCTATGATCATCTGGCGCTGACCTTGTTTCTAGCTGCGGCAACCTTCCTGGGCACGGTCGCCATGGTGGTCAGCCCGCATGGCATGGCCTGGCTGCTGGCCACGGTCACGGTGAACATCGTGCTGCTGGCCTCCCTGGACGACCCGCTCCAGGTGCTGCACATCGCGTTCAATCGGCTGGCCGAAGTGGCGGTCGGCGTGACGGCATCGACCCTTGTCACCAACCTGATCGTGCCGGGCGGCGAAAGCCCGGCCGGCCCGGCCGCGCCCGGCTGGAGGAGCCTTCTGGGCGACGAACGGCCGGTGCTGCTGCAAGGCCTGCGCTCCGCTGTCGTGGTCGTCATCCTCCTCTATGTCTGGATTTGGCTGGAGCTGCCGCAGTTCGAGCAGATGGCGATCACCGTGACGGTGGTGATGGCTGCTCCCGGGGCGGGCGGCGTCGGGCTGGCGGGACGCCACGCCGTCGCCGAGCGCGCCTTGCATCGCTTGATCGGATGCCTGGTCGGGGGGCTGGTTGCCCTTGCCTGTCTGGCCCTGTCGGTTACCGCCTTCCTGCCGTGGCTGGCGATGCTGTCGATCGCGATGTGGATCTGCATGCACGTCCAGACGAGTCCGCGGGGAGTAGGTTATGTCGGCACGCAGGCAGCCCTCGTCTTCATCGTCACCCTGGTGCAGAGCGCCGGGCCGCCCTCGAGCATCATGCCGGGTGTCGATCGGTTCGCGGGCATCACCGGAGGATTGGCGATCCTGCTGATCGTTTCCGTCGCGCTTTGGCCCGGCCACGACGAGAGACATGGACACGGTTAGCGCCGCCGCTAGTTTGCGACGATGTCCATGAACCCGCCGGCCGGTGGTCCGCCGACCGACCGCATCCTGCGCGCCATCCTGTCGACCATCCTGGCGATGATGTGTTTCTCGGTGTTGAACGCCACGTCCAAGACGCTGTCGACCAGCGGCTATCCCGTGATCGAGGTGATCTGGGCGCGCTACGTCTTTGCCTTCCTCTTCATGCTGGCGATGTTCCTGCCGGGGAGCGGCCGGAAGCTGTTCTCGATCCGCCGGCTCGACACGCAGATCGTGCGGGGGCTGCTGCTGTTCTTCTCGTCCTATCTGTTCTTCCACGGCGTGGTCTACCTGCCGCTGGCGACCGCGGCGGCGATCTCGCTGGCGAGCCCGATCATCGTGACCGCGCTCTCGGCCCGCCTGCTGGGAGAACCGGTCGGCCCGCGCCGCTGGGCCGCTGTGGTGGTGGGATTCATTGGCGCGCTGATCGTGGTCCGCCCGGGCCAGGCCGACTTCGACTGGCATGTGCTGCTGATCGTGGCGAGCACCATCTGCAGCGCCTTCTACCAGCTCTTCTCGCGCCGCTATGGCCAGAGCGAGCGGCCTGACGCCTCGGCGACGCTTGCCACGATCGTCGGCACGGTCGCCGCAACACCGTTCGTGCCGTTCGAATGGGTGATGCCGACCTCGACCTGGCACGTGATTCTGTTCGTCGGCATGGGTATCCTGGCCGGCACCGGCCACTACTTCCTGACCATCGCCTACAGCCAGGCGCCGGCCGCCGTGGTGTCGCCGTTCAATTACACACAGCTGATCGGCTCGGCGGCCATGGGGCTCATCGTGTTCCACGAGTTTCCCGACCTGTGGACCTGGGTGGGCGCCGCCGTGATCATCGCCTCGGGCCTGTACATCGGGTACCGCGAGCGGGTGCGGTACCGGGCAAAGCTCATCCCGCGGTCCTGACCGCCGCCTCCGGGCGCGCGATGCCTCCAAAGAACAGTTTTTGCGCGCATTGACCAAGAATTGAGCGGGTGCACGGTTGCAGATCTGCCTGCGGGGCGCGCAGCCGCCAGGTGGAGCGTGGCACGCTGCTTGCATCGCCGTCTGCAACAGCGCAGGCCGCGCGAGCGGTTCTCTTCGGTTGGCGTGCCGACGATGGAGTCGTCAGAGCCCAATTACCGACACCGCCCGAATTCTCAGTCCCGACAATCTCTGCTGCCCGAGGAGGCCATCATGTGTGATCGCATTGGCTGTACGCATTTTCCCAAGCTTACGAACATGGATTTTTCCGATCGCGCCGTCTCGTCGCGCCGCGGCTTTCTGAAGAAGGCCGCTGCCGTCACGACGATCAGCATGGGCGTCGGCGGCGCCATGATGGGCGGCGCGCACGCCGCCGCCGGCATCAAGTCGACGCACGGCTCGGGCTTCTGCAACCTCAACATCTTCCTCGCCCATTCGCGCCAGTATTCGAAGGCAGCGGGCGTCGAGCTCCAGTTCGTCAACACGCCGACCTCGGCCGAGATGGTGACGTTCCTCGGCATGGGCCAGGTCGATGTCGGCCTGATGCCGTACACCTCGTTCATGGCGCTCTATGACGCCGGCGCGCCGGTCAAGATCGTGGCCGGCGGCGGCGTCGAAGGCTGCGCCATCGTCGCCCGTCCCGGCCTCGACACGCCCGAGAAGCTCAAGGGCAAGACACTGGGCACCTTCCAGCTCGATACGCTCGAGGTGATGCCGTACGACTACCTCAAGAAGCACAAGATCTCGTTCAAGGACGTCAAGGTCCGCTACATGGGCAACACGCCCGAGGCGATCGAAGCCTTCAAGGCAGGCGCGCTCGACTGGATCTGCACCATCGAGCCTTATGCCTCGGCGCTGGTGAACGACGTCAAGGGCGCGGTCATGCTGACCAACGGCATCGACCTGTACGGCAAAGGCTACACCGACTGCGTGCTCGCCTCGCGGGCCAGCCTGATCAAGGACAATCCCGCCGGGCTGAAGGCGATCATCAAGGGCATGATGCAGGCGCAGTACGACGCCGAGACCCAGACCGAGGCGGTGCTCAAGGAGCTGGTCGGCAAGTACTACAAGACCTCGATGGAGAACGCGAAGATCGCGCAGGGCAAGCAGCCCGCGATCGTCGATGCGCGCAGCCAGACACAGTTCATCCTCGACCGCACCGACAGCGTCGTCGAGATGGGCTACATCAAGAAGAAGCCCGGCCGCGATGCCATCGACTGGACGATGCTCGAAGAGGTCATCAAGGAAAACCCCGACCTCTACGGCAAGCTCAAGTACAAGTCGGCGGCCTAGCGATGGCCGTCGTCGCGCCCCCCGATTTCTCCGAGGGGTCCGCCGCCGGGACATCCCGCCCGGCGGCGGTAGCGCGCCTGCTCGCTACGATGGGAGGCGAGGGGATGATCTCCCGGATCGGCTGGACGATCCTGTCGATCGGTCTGTTCGTCGGGCTGTGGGAACTTTGCTGGCTGGTCGGCTGGGCCGATCCCAAGCTGCTGCCGCCACCCCACATCTTCATCGGCTCGATCGCTGACCAGGGCAAGTTCTTCAACACCGCGACACGCTGGCAGGTCGGCAACGCGATGACCGGCGGACCGTCGGCCTTCGAATCGGTCATGATCACGGTGGCCGCCACGACCATGCGCGTCTTCGTCGGGCTGCTGATCGCCACGATCCTCGGCATCGGTGTCGGCGTGCTGGTGCGCTATTTCAAGCTGTTCGACAGGCTGGTGCTGCCGACCGTGACCCTGCTGTCGCCGGTCTCGCCGATCGCCTGGCTGCCGGTGGCCATCTTCATCTTCGGCATCGGCAACGGCCCGGCGATCTTCATGGTCGTGGTCGCGCTGTTCTTCCACATGGTGCTGGCGACCGTCACCCAGATCGACGGCGTGTCCAACAACCTGATCAACGTCGCGCGCACCATGGGGGCGAGCAAGGCGCAGATCTACGGGCGCGTGATCGTGCCGGCCATCCTGCCGGGCATGCTGGCGGTGCTTCGCATGAACCTGTTTGCGGCGTGGATGGTGGTGCTGATCGCCGAATCGACCGGCGTCGGCTACGGCATGGGCCAGGTCATCATGCTGGCGCGCAACACCTTCAATCCCTCGCTGGTGTTCTTCACCATCGCGGTGATCGGCGTGCTGGGCTTCACCTTCGACTGGCTGCTGCGCCAGGCGCAGCGCCGCATCCTCTACTGGCTGCCCGATCAGACGGAGAAGCTGCGTGCCCTCTGACGCTCCACTGTCATACTCGTCCAAGGACGCCGTGGTCTGCCGCGGCGTCGGCAAGACCTGGGCCGCCGGCACCAAGCGCGCGCACGAGGCGCTGAAGGACATCGATCTCGACGTGAAGCCCGGCGAGTTCGTGGTGTTCCTCGGGCCGTCGGGCTGCGGCAAGAGCACCTTGCTGTACCTCATCGCCGGGCTCGAGGATGCGACCGCCGGCCAGATCTGGTCGTTCCGCGACAAGGTCGAGGCGCCGTCGCCGCAGCGCAGCCTGATCTTCCAGGAGACCTCGCTGTTTCCCTGGCTGACGGTCTGGGAGAATGTGAGCTTCGGCCTGTCGATTCGCGGCGCCAGCAAGGAAGAGCGCCGCACCGTCGCCAAGGAGGCGCTGCAACGCGTCGGCCTCACCGCCGCGATGGACAAGCGGCCGGACGAGCTGTCAGGCGGCATGCGCCAGAGGGTCGCCGTCGCCCGGGCGCTCGCCATGCGTCCGCAGGTGCTGCTGATGGACGAGCCGTTCGCCGCGCTCGACGTCCAGACCCGCGCCCGCATGCAGGACTTCCTGCTCGACGTCTGGCGCGATTCGGGCGCGTCGGTGCTGTTCGTCACCCATCACATCGACGAGGCCGTTGCGCTCGCCGACCGGGTCGTCGTGTTCACGTCACGGCCCGGCCGCATCAAGACCATCGTGCCGATCGACATGCCGCGGCCGCGCAATCTCTTCTCGCCCGAAGCGGAAGAATTGCGCATCCAGCTCACCGACCTGTTGCGCGACGAAGTTGACCGCGCCTTCGCCGAACAGGAAGCTCTCGCCTCAGCCCTTTAGGAGAAGCCACAATGGCCACCAGCCTGATCCGTAGCCGTGCCGCGATCACGGGCACGAACGACCGTCTGTCCTGGAACGAGATCAAGGACGGTGCCGTCCTGCAGGAAGACGGCGTCATCACGGCCGTCGGCACCTACGACGACCTTCACCGCAAGCATCCGACCGTGCCGGTGATCGGCAGCGGCAAGGAGATCCTGCTGCCGGGCTTCGTCAACGGGCACCATCATGTCGGCCTGACGCCGGTGCAGCTCGGATCGCCGGACATGCCGCTCGAGCTGTGGTTCATCACCCGCATGGTGATCCGCAACGTCGACCTCTATCTCGACACGCTCTACTCGGCGTTCGAGATGATCGGTTCGGGAATCACGACAGTGCAGCACATCCAGGGCTGGATGCCGGGCACTCTGCCGGACGTCGAGAAGCGCGCGACCGACACCATCAAGGCCTACGAGGATGTGGGCATGCGGGTCAGCTACTGCTACGCCGTCCGCGACCAGAACCGGCTCGTCTATCAGGCCGACGAGGAGTTCGTGAAGAGCCTGCCGAAGGACCTTCAGGGGCCCATGCAGCGCTGGTACGACCGTTTCCAGATGGGCCTCGAGGATGCGATGGACATGTTCAAGTCCTTCCATTCGCTCCATCACAACAAGCGCCGGGTGAAGATCCAGCTTGCGCCCGCCAACCTGCACTGGTGCTCGGACAAGGCCCTCACGCTGCTGTCGGACGCGTCGTCGAAGTACAACGCGCCGATGCACATGCACCTGGTCGAGACCGCCTACCAGAAGGAATACGCCAAGCGCCGCGGCGACTGCACGGCGCTCGAATACATCGACCGCTTCGGCATGGTGAACGAGCGGCTGACCCTGGGTCACGGCGTGTGGCTGAACGAGAAGGACATCGACCGCCTGGCCGAGGCCAAGGGCTGCGTCTGCCACAACTGCTCGTCCAACTTCCGCCTGCGCTCGGGCGTCGCGGCGCTGAACTATTTCGAGAAGAAAGGCATCAACACCGCGATCGGGCTCGACGAGGCCGGCATCAACGACGACCGCGACATGCTGCAGGAGCTCAAGCTCGTCCTGCGCGCACACCGCGTGCCGGGCATGGTCGAGGAGGACGTGCCGACCATGGCGCAGGTGCTGCGCATGGCGACCGTTGGCGGCGCGAAGACCACCCCGTTCGGCACCCAGCTCGGCACGCTCGAGGTCGGCAAGGCCGCGGACATGGTGCTGATCGACTGGGACAGCGTCGCCTATCCCTATCTCGACGAGCTGACCCCGACCCTCGACGCCGTCGTCCAGCGCGCCAAGAGCCAGGCCGTCACCATGACGATGTGCGACGGCGAGGTGATCTACCAGGACGGCACGTTCACCAAGGTCGACAAGACTGCCGCACTCAAGGCCCTGCACGACGACCTCGCCAAGGCGCTGAGCGACGACGAGGTCGAGCGCCGCAACCTCTCCAAGGCGCTGCTGCCGCACGTGCGCAAGTTCTACGCCGACTACATCGACACCTCGAAGCACCAGCCGTTCTACCGCCCCAGCTCGATGGTTTAGCGAGGCCCCGCCTCGGGCCCACAACATGTGGCTCGCGCAAACGCCCACACTCGTCGTCCTGAGAGGTTACGAGTTGTGGTACGGCAAGACGATGCTGATGAGAAATAGCAGGCCCTGAGCGTAGCGGAGGACCTTACCGGAAGATCATGGCGTGAGGTCCTTCGCCGAGGCGCGGAGGCTACTACGCGCGACACAGGACGACCGGAAGGCACTTCTCGACTTGCCGTCAGCGCAGCCCATCGAGCTGGTTGAGAACGACGTCGAAGGTCTGCGGAGCCATGATATTCTGGAAGTAGAAATCTTCCGCTTCGTGCCACTGCCTGTCCCAAGGACCGATCGTCCCTTCGCGCGCCAGCAGGCGGGCCATCCGTACGTCTTCTGGTACAGTCACCACAACACGCAGATCGATCAGATCGGCCAGCTCGGGTCGCGCCGCATAGACGCCCTCGAGGATCATGACCGGGCTGGGTCCGAGCCTGGTGGGTTGTCCGCAAAGCCGCCCATCGAAGGCCGCCCAGTCGAAGGCCCGCCAGACTGCGTCGCGCCCATTACGCAATGCATCCAGCACCGGGCGCTGCCGCGTCCAGTCGATGCAGGCTGCGGCCCGCAGCTCAGAATCGTCATCGCGAAGCCCGATTCCGCCTGCATAGAAGTCGTCGCCCTCAATGACGGCGGCGTGGAGACGATCTGCCAGCATCCGCGCCAGAGTGGACTTGCCTGCGCCGCTGCGCCCGTCGAGCGCAACGATCATGGGCACAGCCCTGCCGTTCGAGCGACAGGTGATCAAATCTAGAAGGTTCGCAAGATTGCTCGGCATGTCATGCTTGGCCAGACCTCCGCGACCGGCGGTCGCGATCCCAAAGAATACAACACGGCGAGATGCGATGCCTCAGCCAACCGTCAGCCGCGCGATGTAGAAGCCGTCGATGCCGCCGCGCTCTGCCCACATCGAGGGCAGGGTGCGCACGTCGCCGGCAGGCGAGGCGGCCTCGGCGAGGCCGGGCAGTTCGGCGGCGTCGACCGGAACGAGCCTGGCGCGCCTTTCGCGCGCCAGCAGGGCATCGATGCGGGCGGGGCCTTCGTCCTCCTGCAGCGAGCAGACGGCGTAAACCAGCGTGCCGCCCGGCTTCAGCAGGTCGAGCGCGTGCAGCAGCAGGCGATCCTGGGCGAGCATGAGGCGCCCGACATCCTCCTCGTCCTTGAGCCAGGCGATATCGGGATGGCGGCGCAGCGTGCCGGTGCCGGAGCAGGGTGCGTCGAGCAGGATCGCGTCGAACTTCTCCGCCGGCGTCCATTTGCTCGCGTCGGCCGTGACGAGCTCGGCCGAGAGGCCCGAGCGCGCGAGGTTCTCGCCGAGGCGCTTCATGCGGCGCGCGGAGATGTCGACCGCCGTGACCTGCGCGCCGAGCGCGCAGAGCTGCATCGTCTTGCCGCCCGGCGCGGCGCAGAGATCGCCGACCCTCTTGCCGGCGATGCCGCCCAGCAGGCGGGCGGGCAGGGTCGCCGCGGCATCCTGCACCCACCACGCGCCCTCGGCGAAGCCCGGCAGGTCGGCGATATAGCCGCCGCCCGTCCGGCGCAGCGTGCCGGTGGGCAGCACGACCGCGTCGAGCTGGCCCGCCCAGAAATCGGTATCCGCGCGCGGCGTGATGTCGAGCGGCGCCTCGACCAAATGGGCGGCAGCGATGGCACGCGTCGCCTCCTCGCCGTAAGTCGCCACCCAGCTCTCCCACAGCCACCGCGGGGTGTCGAGCTGCCCGGGATCGCAGCCACCCAGTGCCGCCGCACCCTCGCGGTCGAGCCGACGCAGGACCGCGTTCGCGAGCCCCTTCAGATGCGGAAGGCCGATGCCTTCGACCAGGCGGACGGTCGTGTCGACTGCCGCGTGCGCAGGCGTGCCGAGGAAGAGCAGCTGGGCGGCGCCGAGCCGCAGGATCGTCCATGCCGGCGCATTCGGCCCGTCGAGCGGCCGCTCGATCATCGCGCGCAGCACCGCGTCGATCTCGCCCAGCCGCCGCACGACCGTCGCCAGCAGCAGGCGCACGAAGGCGCGATCGCGCGGCACGAGAGCTGCGAAGCCTGCGTGTTGCGCCAGCGCGTCGTCGAGCGGCTGGCCCTTGTCGAGGCAGGAGGTCAGGATCTCGAGTGCGGCGCGCCGGGAGGCGAGGGGATCGTTCATCGCGCGGCGCTATAGACCCGGTTGGCGCGCCTGTCATTGGAAGATGAAGGGCCACGAGGGACGCGTCGCCATGGCGCAGGACGAAACCGTCGTCCGCTCCGTCGTACAAGGCCCGTGCAAGGATAATGTGCGGGCCGAAAGGATCTCCCCCGCATGCGCAAGGTTGGCTCGTTCCTCGTCGACTGGTGGCGGCTCGTCATCCCGTATTTCAGGTCGGAGGACTGGCGCTATGCGGTACCGCTGCTGGTCGGCGCGATCGCGCTCACCTTCACCGGCGTGGGCCTGGAAGTGCTGTTCAACGAGTGGAATCGCCGCTTCTACGACAGCATCGAGAACAAGAACGAAGCGGTCTTCTGGATGGAGATCGTCACCTTCTCGTGGCTTGCCGCCTTCTTCATCCTGAATTTCGTCGCCCGCGCGGTGGTCAGCCCGTATCTCCTGCTGCGCTGGCGACGCTGGTTGACCAGGACATATCTCGCGCACTGGCTCGACTCCCGGGGCTACTATCGCATCGAGCTGACGCGCAGCATCGACAACGCCGACCAGCGCATCGCCGAGGACCTGCGGTACCTGGGCGAGTACACCATGCAGCTCCTGCTAGGCCTGCTCGGTGCCGTGGCGACGCTGGGCTCGTTCCTGTTCATCCTGTGGCAACTCTCCGGTCCGCTGTCGCTTTCGTTCATCGGGATCGACGCCACCATTCCCGGCTACATGGCCTGGGTCGCATTGATCTATGCCTTCGTCGGCACGATCCTCGCCAATCTGGTGGGCCGGCGCCTGATCGACCTCAATTTCAGGAAGCAGCGCTACGAGGCGAACTTCCGTTTTGCCCTGGTGAGGGTGCGCGAGAACGCGGAGGGCATCGCCCTTTACAGCGGCGAGCAACGCGAGGCCGACCTGCTCAACCTGCGGTTTGCCGACATCTTCGCCAATGGCTGGCGCGTGCTGCTCACCCAGGCCCAGCTCGCCTTCTACCAGTCGGGCTACGCGCAGCTTGCGATCATATTCCCCTACGTCGTCACGGCACCGCGCTTCTTCGCCGGCGCCATCACCTTCGGGATCATGACGCAGACGGCCTCCGCCTTTGGCCAGGTGCAGACCTCCTTGTCGTTCTTCATCGACAACTACACCTCGCTCGCCGAGCTGCGCGCGGTGATGGATCGCCTCAAGGGCCTGCAGGCAGCGACCGACCAGAGGCCCGCAACCGCGCTCGACGTCGCGCCCCAGGCCGGCCGGCAGGATGTCGAGGCGGAGGACCTTACCCTGGCGCTGCCGAACGGGCAGGCGCTGCTGCGGGATGCGCGCATCGATCTGCCCAAGGGCAGGTCGACCCTGATCACCGGCGCCAGCGGCTCGGGCAAGAGCACGCTGTTCCGCGCGCTGGCCGGGATCTGGCCATTCGGCCATGGCCGCGTCACCATCCCGGCAGGCGCGCGCGTGCTGTTCCTGCCGCAGAAGCCCTACATCCCGATCGGCACCTTGCGCGACGCGGTGAAGTATCCCGACGAGCAGTCTACGGCGGGCGATGCCGAGATCGTCGCGGCGCTGCAGGCCGCTCAGCTCGGCCACCTCGCCGGCCGGCTCGACGAGGAGGCGCACTGGAGCAACACGCTCTCCGGCGGAGAGCAGCAGCGCCTCGCCGCAGCGCGGGCGCTGGTCTTCAAGCCCGACTGGCTGTTCATGGACGAGGCGACGGCGTCTCTCGACGAGCCGGCGGAGGCCGCCATCTACGGCGCGCTGAAGGAACGGCTGCCCGGCACGACGATGGTTTCGATCGGACATCGCCCGACCCTGCGGCAATGGCATGAGCACCGGCTCGAGCTGCAACGCCGGCCGGGCGAAGTCGGCAGGCTGGTCGAAGTGCCTCTCGCGTAGTGCCTCCAGGGAAAGATGACTTTCCTCACAAGAAAGAATCGTCTAGGTTCCCGGTGACAGGAGCGCCATGGACAAGGTTGCCGAGACCACCCGCGACATCGGCCGACGCCTGCGCGCCGCGCGACAGGGCGCGGGCCTCACCCTGGCCGAGACCGCGGCGAGGGCCGGCGTCTCCGAGGGTTTCCTGTCCAAGCTCGAGCGCGGCCAGACCGCGGCGTCGATCGCCAACCTGATCCAGCTCACCGAGGTGCTCGGGCTCGGGCTGCACGAGCTGTTCGCCGCCGACGGCGCGCCTGCCCGCACCCGGGTCGCCGTCCATCGCGCCGATGGCGGCACGCTCTCCGAGGTGGCCGCAAGCGGCTACTCCTGGCAGCACCTCGGCGGCGGCGCGCCGCTCGACCGGATGGAAGTCTTCCGGCTCGTCTTCCCGCGCGAGAAGGGCATGGCCGCAATGGTGTCGCATCCCGGGCAGGAGCACTGCTACGTGCTCTCGGGCGAAATCGTGTTCCATGTCGGTGATGTGCAATACCGGCTGAAGGCCGGCGACGGCATCTTCATCGATTCGCAGATACCGCACCGTGCCGAGAATGCCGGACGAACCAAGGCCCATGTCCTGATGGCCGTCGCCAGGCCGGCCGAGGCGTCGGAGGCGCCGGACTGGTGGCATCTTTCGAAACTGAAGGAGGTCCAACCATGAGCAAGGATATTCCCGACACGGCTGCGGCCAATGCCGGGCTGACGACCGGCCGCGAAGCGTCGCGGCGCGACCATCAGCCGTACGACATTCGCCACATGGACGATGTCGCGTGGGAAACGATTCGCTGGCCGGGCGAGACCGGCAAGATGCTGTTTCATCCGCGTCCCGAGCGGCCCACCGAGCCCAATGCCGGCATCCTGCGGCTCGAGCCCGGCGCCTTCCACCCCGAGCATTATCACGGCTTCGCACAGGTCTGGTACGTGCTCAAAGGCGAGTTCCGGATCGGCGGCACGCTGTGTACGCCCGGCGCGATGCTCTATCATCCCGATCCGCACTTCGAGGGCGAATTCCATACCGAGACGGGCGGCGAGATCCTGATCGTGCAGTATCCTGGCCCGACGACGGGCGAGAGGCCGATCTATGCCGGCCGCTTCAACATGACGTCGCGCCGCTCCGTCGACGCCGAGCGCGTCGATCTCTAGCCGAGGAGGGAACGTTCATGGCCGATACGATGCACAACGCGCCGGAGTTCAAGCATCCCGACGAGATGGACTGGGAGATGGGGCGGTTCAGGAACGTGACCAAGTTCCTGTTCCATCCGACGCCCGAGCGTCCGACGACGCCGAATGTCGGCTTCCTGCGCTACGAGCCGGGCGCGGGCTTCCCGATGCACAAGCACGACTTCGCGCAGATCTGGTACGTCATCGAGGGCGAGTTCCGGATGGGCGAGAAGACGTACGGTCCCGGCACCATCGTCTACATGGAAGACCCGCATTTCGAGAACGAGATGAGGACCGAGACGGGCGGCACCGTGCTGTTCGTGCAGTATCCCGGCCCGACGACCGGCGGCCGACCCATCTACGACGGCCGCATGAACCTCAAGTCGGCGCCGGCGCCCGAGACGCTCGACCTCGAGCATTGAGCCGGAAGGCCGCTACGGCGTCCTTCGCCAGATCCCGGCCAGCACTGCGCCAGCGAGCGCCTCTTGTCGACCGAGACGAATCCCGTCGCCTTGGCCGGGAACGTTGCCGTGAAGCTCAGCGAAACGCCCGGCAGACAGGAGTTGCCGCTTCCCCAGGATCGATCAACATGCCGGGGAAATCTCGCCGGTTGAGAATAAAGGGAGGGAAAACGATGAAGCGTAGAATCCTGTTGTGCCTCGCCGCGGCGCTGGCCGCTCTGCCCGCCGCGGCGCAGACCTATCCCGCCAAGCCGGTCCGCCTGATCGTGCCGTACCAGGCCGGGCAGGGCACCGATGTCGCGGCCCGCCTGATCGCGGAGCCTCTCGGCAAGGCGCTGGGCCAGCAGATCTTCGTCGACAACAAGCCGGGCGCCGGCGGCAATATCGGCACCGAGGCCGCTGCCCGGTCGCCCGCCGACGGCTACACGCTGCTGATGGGCACGGTGGCGACCCAGACCATGAACGAGTTCCTGTATGCCTCGACCGGCTACGAGTCGGAGAAGGACTTCGCGCCGGTCATCCTGGTCGGCATGCTGCCGATGGTGATCTCGGCCAATCCCGCGTTTGCGGCCAATACGATCCCCGAGCTGATCGCTGCCGCCAAGGCGCAGCCCGACAAGATCAACATCGCGCTGCCCAGCACGACGGCGCGCATCGTCTACGAGCTGTTCAGGCAGCGCGCCGGCGCGCCGCTGTTCGGCGTGCCGTACAAGGCCTCGGCGACGGCGATGACCGAGACGATGGGCGGGCAGGTGCCGCTGATCATCGATACCGCGACCGCTTCGCGCGGCCATGTCCAGTCCGGCAAGCTGAAGGCGCTGGCGATCACCACTCTCAAGTCGAGCGAGCTGCTGCCCGGCGTAAAATCGGTGGCGGAGCAGGGCATCGCCGGCTTCGAGGTCACGGCCTGGAACGCGATGTACGTGCCGCGCGGCACGCCGAAGGACATCGTCGACCGGCTGAACGCCGAGGTGGCGAAGATCCTTGCCATGCCCGAGATCCGCCAGCGCCTGCTGCAGCTCGGCTTCGAGCCGGTAAGCGGCACGCCCGAGCAGCTCGCGGCGTTCGAGAAGCAGGAGCGCGCCAAGTGGGGCCCTCTGATCAAGGCCGCCGGGCTGAAGGCGGATTGATCGTCTTGGCGCGGTTTCCCTCTGTCATCCTTCGCTACGCTCAGGATGACAAAGAATGGCATAGGGTGAGGCGCGTCACTCAGTGACACGCCTCCAGCACCCCAATCAGGTCAGGTCGTAGCGGTCTAGGTTCATGACCTTGGTCCAGGCGGCGACGAAGTCCTTCACGAACTTGCCGCCCGCGTCGGCAGAGGCGTAGACCTCGGCGAGTGCGCGCAGCTGCGAGTGCGAGCCGAAGATCAGGTCGGTGCGGGTGGCCGTCCACTTGACCGCGTTGGTCTTGCGGTCGTGACCCTCGAACACGCTTTCGGAGCCGGCCGACGCCTGCCAGTGCGTGCCCATGTCGAGGAGGTTGACGAAGAAGTCGTTCGTCAATGTCCCGGGCCGCTTGGTGAAAACGCCCTGCGAGGACTGGCCGACATTCGCGCCCAGGACCCGCAGGCCGCCGACGAGGACCGTCATCTCCGGCGCCGTCAGGGTCAGCAGTTGCGCCCGGTCGACCAGCGCCTCCTCCGGCGCCATGCGCTGCTGGCCGCGATAGTAGTTGCGGAAGCCGTCGGCCGTGGGCTCGAGCGGCTCGAAGGAGTGTGCATCGGTCTGCTCCTGCGAGGCGTCCATGCGGCCCGGTGTGAACGGCACCGTCACGTCGTGGCCGCCGGCCTTCGCCGCCTTCTCGATCGCGGCACCACCGGCGAGGACGATGAGGTCGGCGAGAGAGACCTTCTTGCCGTCCTTGGCCGAGGCGTTGAAGTCCTTCTGGATCGCTTCCAGCGCCTGCAGCACCGTGGCGAGCTGGGCCGGCTGGTTGACCTCCCAGTCCTTCTGCGGCGCGAGGCGGATGCGCGCACCGTTGGCGCCGCCACGCTTGTCCGAGCCGCGGAACGTCGAGGCCGACGCCCAGGCCGTCGAAACCAGCTGTGCGACGGACAGGCCTGACGCCAGGATCTTCTCCTTCAACGCCGCGATCTCACTATCGCCGATCAGCGGATGATCGACCGCGGGAATCGGGTCCTGCCAGATCAGCCTTTCCTTCGGCACGAGCGGGCCGAGATAGCGCTGGATCGGACCCATGTCGCGATGGGTGAGCTTGAACCAGGCGCGCGCGAACGCATCGGCGAACTGGTCGGGGTGCTCATGGAAGCGCCGCGAGATCTTCTCGTAGGCCGGATCCATCCGCAGCGAGAGATCGGTCGTCAGCATGGTCGGCACGTGCTTCTTCGCCGGATCGAACGCGTCCGGAATGTCGGCGGGTGCGTTCTTCGCCTTCCATTGCTGGGCGCCGGCCGGGCTCTTCGTCAGCTCCCACTCGTACTTGAACAGGTTGTCGAAGAAGTGGTTGCTCCACTTCGTCGGCGTCTGCGTCCAGGTGACTTCCGGGCCGCCGGTGATCGCATCCTTGCCGATGCCGGTGCCGAACTTGCTCTTCCAGCCGAGACCCTGGTCCTCGATCGCCCCTCCTTCCGGCTCCGGGCCGATGAGGGACGGATCGCCTGCACCGTGCGTCTTGCCGAAGGTGTGCCCGCCGGCGATCAGTGCCACGGTCTCCTCGTCGTTCATCGCCATGCGGGCAAAGGTCTCGCGGATGTCCTTGGCGGCCGCGACCGGATCGGGCTTGCCGTTGGGGCCTTCCGGATTGACGTAGATCAGGCCCATCTGCACCGCGCCGAGCGGCTGCTCGAGCTGGCGCTCGCCGCTGTAGCGCGAATCGCCCAGCCACGTGCCCTCGGGGCCCCAGTAGAGCTCCTCGGGCTCCCACACGTCGGCGCGGCCGCCGGCGAAGCCGAAGGTCTTGAAGCCCATCGATTCGAGGGCGACGTTGCCGGTCAGGATCATCAGGTCGGCCCACGAGATCTTGCGGCCGTACTTCTGCTTGATCGGCCACAGCAGGCGCCGCGCCTTGTCGAGATTGGCATTGTCCGGCCAGCTGTTGAGCGGCGCGAAACGCTGCTGCCCGGAGCCGGCGCCGCCGCGCCCGTCGGTGACGCGGTAGGTGCCGGCGCTGTGCCACGCCATGCGGATGAACAGGCCGCCATAGTGGCCGAAATCCGCCGGCCACCAGTCCTGCGAATCCGTCATCAGCGCGTGCAGATCCTTGATCACCGCGTCGAGGTCGAGGCTCTGGAATTCCGTCGCGTAGTCGAAGTCCTCGTCCATCGGATCGGCCAGCGGGGAATGCTGCTTGAGGACGTCGATGTTCAAGCTGTTGGGCCACCAGTCGGCGTTCCTGCGGGGGCGGGGCTTGCCGCCGCCCGTGAATGGGCACTTGCCTTCGTCTGCCATGGGTCGCTCCGGTCTCAGTTTAGAGTGGTTCCAAACTAATGAGGCACGGCGACGCGATTTTCAAGTCCCGCAACGCCGATCCTTCGCACCCGACGAAGAGCGGCCGCGGTCGAGAGGAGACCATCACTGCGGAGGGGGTATTGCAATCGCGGAACAATGACAGCAGGAGACAGCGCGCTCGGGCAGCTGCGTCCGCCCGCGCCAGCTACGGAAGCGGGATCAGCGCATGTGCTCCCAAAGCTCTCGCTCTTGCTCGTGGCGACTGTGCTCGAATCCCTGGAAATCGCCTCGTGATACGACACCGACGATCTTGCCTGCCTTGAGCAGCGGTACGTGCCGGAAGCCCTTGTCCCACATCAACCGGAGCGCATCGATCGCGGTTTCGCCCGGGGAGAGGGTCGCCGGATTCGCGGTCATGACATCGCGCAGCCTGGTCGCCGTGGCGTCGGCCCCGACTGCCAGCACCCGACAGACGGCGTCGCGACCCGTAAATATTCCCACGAGAGTTCCGTCAGCTTCGGCAACGAGAACCGACCCGGCGCGACGGTCGCGCATCGCCTGGCACGCCTCCTTTACGGTGGCAGTCGGCGGCAGGATCAACGGCTTCTGGTCGAAGACGATATCGCGGAGCTGTCTCATGGCGGGAACTCACAAGTCCGGCGGGCGGGCAGTGAATCGAACCTACGCTGCGAGCCGCTACCTCCGTTTGATCTGCGTCAATTCCCCCGCCTCCGGGGATTTCGGCCCCGGGTAGTGAGACCAGATTGCGTCGGCTCATTCCTGTTTGGCGCTCGCTCGCGCCGACTGCGTTGCGGCTGCTCGGCCTCGTGCGCGCAGCTGGCGGGTCTGGCCGTCTGCCGCCGGGCTCTTGTACCGTACGCCCGCTTCGAAAGCGCGGGCGAGCGTGCTGACGGTGGCCCGCAGCATGGTCTCGACCGGCGCGCCTGCGGTGACGAGTTGCGCAACGAAAGCGGGATGGACGTAGGTCGTCGCCGCGTCACGGACGACGCCGGCCGCCACGCCTGTATCGTCGACCTTCCACTCCCCCTTCGAAACCGCCTTGTCGATCAGTCGCGCGACCAATGACGTGATACGTTCAGAATAGGCCGCGATCATGTCGGGGCGCTCGACGACAATGCGCCTGTAGAGGTCGTGGATTTCACGGTCTCCGAGGAACCGCTCGCGCTTGCGGCGGTGCAGATCGAGCAGCAGTGCAGCCAGCTTTTCTGCAGCGGGGCCGTCCGTCTCGACATGCTCGGCTGCCAACCTGGCCTCGTCGTTCATCGCTTCCTCGACGATGGCGTCCATGATCGCGCTCCTGGACGGATAGAACCGGTACAGGGCCGCGTGGCTGACACCCATCGCCCGCGCAACGTCGACCACATTGGTCTTCGCTTCACCGAACCTGCGCACGTGCGCCTTGGCGGTCTCCAGGACAGTGGAAGCGGTGAGCGGCTTGGAAGGTGACCCTCGCATGCCGGACATATGCACGAAGAGGTACCTTCTAACAAATTGGAAGTTACAGATTTCATAGATTGTAATTTGTAATTCCCCGTGATATCTCCCTCCAGACTCGCAGGGAGGTCGATATGGCGATTGCATTCGTGACGGGCGCGACCGGTCTTCTCGGCCGCCGATTGGCGGAAGATCTGGTGCACAGGGGCTGGGTCGTTCGGGCGCTGCATCGCTCGCCAGCGGACGCGCCCAGGCTCGAGGCGATGGGTGTCGAGCCGGTCGCCGGCGACCTGGGCGACCTGGCCGCCCTGCGTCGGGGCATGGTCGGCGCCGACACCGTTTTCCATGCGGCCGCCCTGTTCACCATGTGGGCGCCACCGGCCGCCTTCGAGCGGGCAAATGTCGAGGGCACCCGCAACATGCTGGCGGCCGCTCGAGCCGAGAACGTAGCCCGCTTCGTGTATATCAGCGCCGCCGGCGTCGTGATGGGCGGCGGCAAGCCCATGAAGGATGTCACCGAAGACGCGTCTCTGGCTTACCCCGTCTGGGCGCCATACCTCGCGTCGAAGGCGCGCGCCCAGCAGCTGGTGCTCGAGGCCAATGGGACAGCCGGTCTTCGGACGGCTGTGGTGGCGCCGCCGATGATCTGGGGCCGCGGCATGCACATGCTCGACAATGTCGTTGCCAATGTGAAGGCTGGCCGTTTCGCGTGGCCGGCCGGCGGCAACCAACTGATGTCGACGGCCCATGTCGACAATGTCTGCGCCTGCGCGATCCTCGCCGCTGAAAAGTCACCGGGCGGCCGCGCCTATTTCGTCAGCGACGGAGAGAACCAGTCGATGCGCTCGGTGCTCACGCAACTGCTCTCGACCCGGGGTGTCGAGATCGAGGCGAAGAGCGCCTCGCTCGGCGTCGCATGGTTCATGGCGGCCACTATGGAGCGTGCGTGGCGCATTCTGGGGAGGTCGGGCGAACCGCCGTTGACGCGGCAGATGCTTCGTCTGGTGGGCTACGACTTCACGATCTCCGACCGGCGTGCGCGCGAAGAGCTGGGCTACACGCCCGTCACGACCTGGGCTCGCGGCATTGCCGAGATGCGCGCCGCCGCGTGAGCGGTGCATTCACGGAAAGCAACGGCGGCGGTATCGTCGACATCGCATCGGTGGCAGCGGTGGGTGAATCTCGCGAAACCACCGGTAATTCTCAATACGCCGCCGTGAATCTCTTGCGGATGTGCTTGCCCTTCTCGAGCTCGTCGAGGATGGCCACGGCGAAATCCTCGCGGCTGATCAGGCTCTGGCCTTCCTTGTCCTCGATGAGCTTGTCCAGGCCGAGGCGGAACTTGCCCGTGCGCCTGCCGGGCTGGATCGAGGCGGCGGGCGAGATCGCGGTCCAGTCGAGGTCGGTCACTTTCTTGATTTCCTCGTAGGCGAGCGAGGCGGGCTTCGAGGTCGGCGGCTGGATGCCCTTGTCGGCCATGTGTTCGAGGTGGGTGCGGCCGTCCTTGCGCAGCAGGCTGCCGGCACCGATCACGAACAGGCAGCGCTTTACGCCCGCCTTGCGGATGACGTCGATGACGCGGGTGATGTCGTTCTCGTTCCACTTCACCGAGACGACGGCCACATCATGGCCCTTAACCACCTGCATGAGCCCGGGGCCGTCGCTGGTGCTGCCGGCCCGGATGGTCATGCCCGGGCGAGGATCGAGCTTGCGCGGATCGCGCGTGACGGCGGACACCGCATGGCCGCGGCGCAGGGCCTCGTCGAGGATGCGGCTGCCGATCGCGCCGGTGGCGCCGATCAGGACGATGTTCATGGTTCAGTTCCTTTCATGAGGTCGCGGATCGCCGCGACCGTTTCGGTCGGCGCTTCCTGCGGGACATTGTGGCCGACCTTCGGGATGAGGCGGCGCTCGTAGGGGCCGGTGAACTTCGGCGCGCTGTGATCGGTGCGCGAGACAGGGCCGACGCCGTCGCCTTGGCCATGAAGGTTGATCGTCGGCACGGCGATGGTCGGCTGGGCCTGAAGCCTTGCCTCGATGCCGACAAGTGCCGGATCGCCCGGCACATAGCCGTAGCGGTGCCGATAGGACTGGATCACGACGGCCACGAAGTCCGGATTGTCGAACGACCTGGCGCTCGCCTCGAAGGTCGCCTCGTCGAACGCCCAGTTCGGCGACCATAGCGTCCACAGCAGCCGGCAGACGTCGCGGCGGTTCTCCGTCAGCCCCGCCACGCCGCGCGCGGTGTTGAAATAATACTGATACCAGAGCCGATGCTCCTGCGCGGCCGACGCGGGCTTCACCGACCCGGCAATGTCCTGGATGTTGTAGCCGGTGCAGCTCACCAGCGCCCGCGCCCGCTCGGGCCACAGGGCCGCGACGACGCACGCTGCCCGGCCGCCCCAGTCATAGCCCATCAGCGTCGCGCGGCCGATCGCCAGCGCGTCCATGAACTGCAGCAGGTCGTTGCCGAGCGCCGCCTGCTCGCCCGAGCGCGGCGTGTCGGCCGACAGGAAGCGGGTCGGCCCGTAGCCGCGCAGGTAGGGCACGAGCACGCGGCAGCCGTCGGCGGCCAGCGGCGGCGCGACCTCGTCGAAGCAGCGCGGATCGTACGGGAAGCCGTGCAGCAGGATGACCGGCGCGCCGTCGGCGGGGCCGTGTTCCTCGTAGGCGATGTCGAGCGTCGGAGTGCGGACGGTGGGCATGGAGCGAACTTACTCGTTGGATTCGTCTCTTGCACTTCCGGACCGCGCGCGTGCGAGCCGATGGGATCAGGAGCACTTTCTCGGTTTGAACCTGGCCCGACGTTCAGGAACCGATCAGGCCCAGTATCAATGCCGACCCGATGACGAGGAGTAGGGTGGCCACGATCACCCGAACCACTTCGACTGTCGCCTTCTTGAGATACCGCGATCCGAGCCACGCCCCCGCAAATGCAGCGATGGTGCCTAAGGCGATCAGCGCAATGTCTCGTTCGCCAAGGTCGGATGTTGCGGCGAATGTGCCAAAGTAAGTCGGGACGCGGGCGAGGTCGATGAGGATCGCGACTAGCACGCCTGTCGCGATATATTGCGGTGCCTCCAGGCCAGCCCGCAGGAGAAAGATGGATCGGAGCGCCCCTTGCTGGCCGGTAAGCCCGCCAAAGAACCCCGTAGCGGCTCCTCCGACCGGCATCATGCCTGGCGGCGCCTTGAGTCGCTGGAACCACGGGATCATCTCGAGGATGGCAAATATGATCAGCACAGCGCCGATCAACACGCCGGCCGCAGAGGGAACGAGTTGGAAGCCGAAAGCGCTCCAGCGGAAGGCAGACTGCTCACCAAGCACACCGAGAATAAACGCGCCGATAATCGCCCCTGGAATGGCAGGCAACCCGAATTTCAGCACTGTCGGCCAATGGGCTGTCCGATAGACGAGCGCGCCTTTGAAGAGGCCGTTGAGCAGGTGGACGACTGCCGTCGCGGCCACGGCGGCTGGAGCGGGCAGGAAGAGAGCGAACGCCGGAAGCAAGAGTGTTCCAAGACCGAACCCGGAAAAGAAGGTCAGGGCGGATGCTAGAAAGGCGACGAGGCCAATGAGAATGAAGTCCAATAGCCGTGCCCCGTACCGAATCCTTTGGTAACCAACCTGTACACGAAAATCCAGGAATGGGCCCATGCCACCGGACCCAAAGGCCGGAAGCGACCTGCCGACGTGATCGGAGACGCCGCCAAGGTGATGCGGATCGCCACCGGACAGGAGGAAGAAGCCGGGACCCACCCGGAAGGTGGCCGCTGGCCGACCCGACGGCCTGAAAGGCGGCAACGCTCGTGCCAAGGCGTTGACGCCTGAACAGCGCAAGACGTTGGCAGCCAAGGCTGCGCGCTCTCGCTGGGCCAAATCTCGATTTGGCCGAGGCGAGGCTGAAGGCCTCTGTCAGGACAATCACAGCTACAGGTGCGGCGATCATGCTGACTGAGAGCTTGTGCATCTATTCGAGCGACCATGAATCGAGACGATGAAAACGTCCGAAAGGTAATCATTCACTAGCTCTGAGTAGCGCTTCGCTGCGCTCTTCAGGATGAGGCGGAGGGGTAGCCGGACTGGTCTTCGTGCCGCTGGCAAATATATTCACAAACTCTGAGCTGCGGCTCGCGCGGCACCCGCGCTCGACGACCCGAGCTGGTCGGTCAGCTGGCTTGCGAATACGACGCCTGCCGATGTCACCGGTATTCCGCCAGCGCGCAAGCTGTCCGCGGTCCATGTGTTGCAGGTGTAGGTCGCACTGTACGTCCCCGTGGCGACATAGAAGACGCTCCCCGGAGCAGGGCCCGTCGCCAGACGGCGCGGCGTCCCATCGCCCGACGTCTCGAACGCCGCCCATAGATGGTTCGAGAGCGAGTCGAGCCCCGCCGTCGGCAGCCCGAGCTCGAACAGCTGTGCGCCCGGCCTCGAATCCCGCGGCGGGCGGTACAGCGGGGTCACCAGAAGCACCGCGGGTCCGCTGAACAGCGCCCGTATGGCATCGGCGGAAGTAGGGGCGCGCGCCATGTAGTAATTGCGTTCACCCCAGCCGAACGCGAGGTAAAGGGCGCCAGGAAAATCGGACGCAAGCCCCTTCAAGGGACCATGGATGGCGTCAACTGGAAGGGCGATCTCCGTGTGCCAGCCGGCGGCGATCAAATACAGTGCGACGCCGTCACCCGGCGGTTCCTGAAACGGCGGCAACGGCGCCGAGCGGCACCCGGCCAGCGTCTGCAACGCACTGCCCGCAAGACAGGCTCTCACGAGCGCGCGGCGCGTTACGGCATGAGACGGCGTCCGGCAAAACATCGCGTCGGCCCTCGCGCGAGCGGCGGTCTGTGTCTTTCAGGTAACCGAAAGATTCCCGTGCCTGCAATGGCTCGGGCGATTGGAAACGGGAATGAGCGACCACCGGAGCTTTCCCCCGGTCACGATCCTGTTGAAGCAATGGCCGATCCGGGTGGCGCCCGGGGACCGTGTCTGTAGGGTACGTCGATTGCCGTTCGAGCTGCGCCGCACCCCGGCCGCAGCCCGTTGCCGAGGTTTACATGCCCCGTTTGATGCTGGCGACGTCTGCCGACTATCCTGACCTGGCGCCCGCCGACAAGCTCTACCGGTCCGCGCTCGAGCGTCGCGGCGCGGAGGTCGGGACCGGTGTCTGGACCGACGAACGTGCCGGGTTTCATGACGCCGATCTCGTCGTGATCCGCAGCACCTGGGATTATCACCGCGATCTCGACGCCTATCGCGCCTGGCTCGACTCGCTCGAACAGGCCGGCACGGCGGTGGCGAACCCGGTCCCGCTGGTCCGCTGGAATCTCGAAAAGACCTATCTCGACGAGCTCGCCGCCGCCGGAATTCCCGTTCCGGAACAACACGTCCTGTCCTGCGACCTCGAAGCAGCCCGCCAGATCCTGTCGCAAGCCGTCTGGAAGCAGGCCGTTGCCAAACCCGGCGTGGGCGCGAGCGGACACGGCGTGGAGCTGGTCACGGAAGCGACTCTCGATACGGTCTGGAACGACCTCGCGGCCGCCGTATCGCCGCACAAGCTCGTGCTGCAGGAATACGTGCCGGAGATACGAACCGAGGGCCAGACATCCTACGTGTTCCTGGGCGGACGATTTGCCCACGCCGTCCGCCACCGCCCCCGCAGCGGCGAGTTCCGCATCAACTCGAAGTTCGGGCCGCAGCTGGAGGTGATTTCGCCGCCGCCCGGCGATATCGAAGACGCCGCGCGCGTGATCGAGGCATTGCCCGCATCGCCGCTCTACGCGCGGATCGACATGGTCCGGCGGGCGGGGCGGCAGCTGCTCCTCGAAGCCGAGGTCAACGAGCCGGGCCTCCTCTTCCAGCATGTTCCGGCTTCGGCGGACATCTTCGCCGTCGAGACGCTTGCCTGGCTCGACCGCATCCGTGTCGCCGGCACCTGACGCCCGCCTTCCTCGATCGCCGGCAGGTTCGCTGAGTTCTTGGACAGATTGGAAGGAAATGGCGGACCCGGCGAGAGTCGACACGACCTACGCTCCGAGCGCCTGCGCCCACGCCTACGGCCGCCGACGGCCATCCCTTCCTTGCGTTGCGTCAATGTGATAACCATATGCCGTGACGGTGCCACGTGACCCGACTCTCGATGTGCTTCTCGACCTCGATGGGCAGGTTCTCGTGGTGGACCCGGAGGGAGGCCACTGGGTCCGGTTCGTCGTGAACCGGGTGCCGGTGTCGCCGGAGAAGCCGCATGGCATCGACTACTCGCTCACGCTGCACGGAACGGAGGGAGAGCGGCTGGTCGGCTTCGACAACGCCCATCCGGTCGGAAGGCAGAAGCGCGGCGAGCCGCAGGACCATCGCCACCGGCTGCGGACGATCAGGCCGTACGAGTACCGGGACGCGGCGACCTTGCTCGCTGACTTTTGGGCGACGGTGGATGCGGTGTTGCGCGAGGAAGGAGTGATCCCATGACCACGCTGAAGGTGGGTATCGCCAGCTACGAGGAGATGAAGGCCCGCACCATGGCCGTGGCGCGCGGCGAGCGTCGCGTCGCAGCCAGCGAGCCGAAAGTCTGGTTCACCTCGACCGAGTCGTTCGCCAAGGTCCTCTCCGCCGGCAATCGCGAGCTGCTGCGCGTCATAGCCGAGAAAGCGCCCGGCTCGCTCGATGAACTCGCCCGCATCACCGGCAAGGCCAAGTCCAACCTGTCGCGCACCTTGCGCACAATGGAGGGGTACGGCCTGGTTCGCCTTGAACGCGGCGAGCGTGGTCGCATCACGCCCACGGTGATGCACGACCGGGTGGAACTGGACCTGCCGCTCACGCTGTCGCGCAAAGCAAGCTGAACAAGGACCGCTTGGGCGCGAGCAGACCGGACCGCCGTCAGCTCGTCTCGGCTGGCGCATTCCGCGCACCGCTTCGCGGCTGCGGCCTTGATCGGCTGCCATCGGCCCGGCGAAGGCTTGCCAAGCGATCATGGCTCAAGATGAGTGACGCCGCCCTCTTGCTACGGCATCGGCGGACAGCGCGCAGCCTGCTTCAGACGCTCACGGCCGCCGGCGGCGCAAAGTCGGCTGCGCAGGGCGTGCCGAGTTCTGTTCTGAAATGGCGGACCCGGCGAGAGTCGACACGGCCTCCCCCTTCGGCTCCAAGTGGCGGCCGTACTACGACTCGATGGCGGCCGACGCGTTTCCGAAGAGCTAGCGCACGACCGGGGTCTCGGCGGGGTCGACGGCGGCCGACATCGACGCCTTCCCGCCGCCCGATGCCACGGGCAACCAGGCGATCTGCAAGTGGAACATCAAGGTCATGGGCACCGGGACCGGCACGGTCGGCCTGCTGCTGCAGCGGGACCAGGGCGGCGCGCGGACTACGCTCGCCACCAAGAGCCTAACCGGCAAGTTGGCGGGCGACGTGGTCGAGTTCGAGTGGACCTATCCGATCAATGATTGGGACAACATGCCCGACGGCAACCTGGTCAATCCCGACCTCGGGCAGATACTGGTGTTTCGGACCAACCCGACGGGAAGCGCCACGCTGCCTATCCTGGCGCACCACCTGCCGATCGGACCGTGGTGAGACTGTAAATCGGAGAGGGGTACATGCAACGACTACCGATCTATTCTGTGTCGCTCCCCCATGCTTTTTCGGCACTCTCAGAGTGCACTTCGATCACCGGCTTCTTCGCAAACTCCGCTTCAATCACGGCTTTGCCAGGAATCTCTATACGGACCTTCGGTATTCTGTAATCCAACTGCGTCACTCGGTATGCGTATGGCGACGACTCCTTCATCCGTTCAGGTACGCGGTTGTCTGCGTCAAGAGCTTTAGAGATTGGCCCTAGGGTCGCGCTTACTTCCCGTCCTCCGGGTATCTGGACGGGAGGCAAGGCGAGTGGTGGGGTGAAGACCTTCATTGAGTCAAACTCTTCCGGAAACTGTGCGCCAACCTCGCACAGTTTCGCCATCCGTTTGGCGATGCTGCTTGTCAGAGTCGCAATCGCGCTTTCTATATGATCGTGAAACTCGTCGACGGACTCCTTTTCGTCTATGTCGTTAAATGAATATGCCGTCGCCCTACAGGCGGTGGGGAAGGTCACCTTCGGCCAAGTCTCGTCCTCAAAATTCAATTGTGTTGAAGCGAAGCTCATGTGCGGACGATATACGTCCTTGTCGGTGTGAGCTAACATCTGATTTCTGAACTCTACTACATGCTTAGGGATCTCTGAAATAGGCACGACTGCGTAGCGCCCGGGCCTCGTTGATCTTGCGATGTCGCTTGGAGACGTACGTGTTGGTTGGCCGCTGTGCCCAAAGACGATCGACCACGCGCGCCAAGTCGCGTCGGTTGATATGGACTGCCAAAGCGCACCGTGCATGTGCAGAAATCAATGCATAGAGTTCGAACATGCGATCGCGCCAGTCTTGCCTCTGCATTAACCGCACCATTTTGCAGACGTAGCGAGGGTCGCTATCTTTCACATTTACCGGCACTCCGCACTTAGGAAGAAGCCTCATCCACGACTCACCGAACGTTGACCAGCGAGTGGCCGTGGCGATGTATCCCGCCAAGACAAAAGTCCCGTCAGTTCCTTCGCTTTCGTCCATATACGCTTTGAGGACCATTCGGCTGCTCGGGAAGGCGGGATTGAGCTCGTGGGTGTGGCGTGTCTTTCTTACTTGATTTCTGCAGGCTACGCTCATGCTCATCTGCAATCTCTACACGTACGAGATCACCCCGGAGATCATCCGGGACTACGAGCGGGACTTCACGCTGGTCGCTCTGGACTTTCCGGAGCTCATGCGCGGCACCAATCAGCCGGCGAAATCCTCGACGCGGAAAGGAGGAAGTCGCCCGCGTTGACAGCGGCTCCGGCCCTCCGCACGCTGGCGCAAACAGGAGGAAGCATGGCTCGGTTCGATCGCGTGATCCGCGGCGGCATGATCGTCGACGGCAGCCGGCTGCCGCGCTTTCGCGGCGATATCGGCATCAAGGACGGGCTGATCGCGGAGATCGGCCAGATCGGCGCCGGCGAGGCCGACGAGACGATCGATGCCGGCGGGATGATCGTGGCGCCGGGCTTCGTCGACCTGCACACCCACTACGACGCCCAGCTGTTCTGGGATCCGTACTGCACGCTGTCGGCCTGGCACGGC
>JAHCJV010000041.1 GCA_026126105.1 Enhydrobacter sp. | reverse complement strand
CTCGGCAATCCGGTTGGCGTGGAGCAATCCTGTCGCCGACAGCAGGATCACTCCCGCCGACAATCGATCGAGCGCCTCGAGCGCCGACGTCGTGGTGGCTTCGGCGATCTGAACGCGCTGACGAAGTTCCAGGGAGGCGCGGAGATGGGGCAGCAGGCGACCCAGCGTCTCGAGATCGCCCTTGGAGAACTCCTCGTGGTCCTTCGGCCGGTGGATGCCGACGATGCCCACTCGCCCGCCGCCCAGCGTCAAGAGTGCGCCGGCAGCGTGGTACATGCTCACCTTCCGGCGAAGGAAATCGTTGTAGAACTCGCTCTTCTGGAAGGACCGGTCGTCGATCAGCTCGGGATTGGAGAAGGCCCGATCGAAAAGACGCTTCCTGAGGGCTCCCAGTATCCAGACGTCGTGCTTGGAAAAATACGCGTTGTAATCGCTCAGTGCGTCGTCGGGCACATCCAGCATGGCGATGACATCGGAGATGTTCGTCAACGGCTTGTGGATGAACACGGTCAAGGTCGAGCCGTCAACTGCGGCAGTCAAGTCCTTGGCGGTCTCGCTCCAGGGACGGGTTCCCAGCGCCGAGTCGTACAGGCCTCCAATAACCTCTTGTTCGCGGAGGGGAACCGATTGCTTGCGACCCATGCGAAGCCTTGCTCGACTCTAGGTTCGAACTGGAGCTCGCGGAAGACGGCCACCATCGGCGTATTCCGCATTACGCAACGCTGATCTCACACCCTCCGCGAGAGTAATGGTGCATTTGTAAGCTGGCAACTGCCGGTTGCTCTATCGCCTGCTGTGAGCCTTCCAGGAGCTTAGCGTGCGAGGATTGGGTCAGTCTTAGAGACGTGGCCAAGTCGATCAGCCCGCCTTTTTGTTCAACACACCGAATCGGTCCTTCGGGTTCTTCTCCCGCGCCGCCGCGCCGTAGGTGCCGAGCTCGATGCGGTGCGGGATCGTCAGCATGTAGTTCTTGAACGCGCCTTCCATCGCCTCCCGCCAGCCCTGCGCGTTCTGCATCTCGTTGACCGACGCCTTGGCGAACTTGAGCGCGAACGGATCGCGCTCGGCGATCTGCTGGGCAAGCGCCATGGTCGCCTCTTCAAGCTTTGCGCGCGGCACGACGCGGTTCACCAGCCCGAGCTTCTCGGCTTCGGTGGCGGAGATGAACTCGCCGGTGAAGAGATACTCCTTGGTCTTGCGCGGGCCGAGGTCCCACGGCATCGAGAAGTACTGGACGTGGCTGCCGCCCCACTTCACGGCACGGTCGGCGAACAGCGCGTCGTCGCTGGCGACGATCAGGTCGCAGGCCGACGCGATCATCATGCCGCCCATGATGCAGTAGCCCTGGACCTGCGCGATGGTAGGCTTCGGCAGGTCGCGCCAGCGCATGGTGTTCTCGAAGAAGCGCTCCCACAGGCGGCGATACTCGCCCTTGAAGCCCGGCTCCAGAGGCGTCTTCTTCTGGTCTGCCATCTCTTCCGGCGAGCCGAGATCGTGGCCGGCGGAGAAATGCTTGCCCGCGCCGGCGAGGATGATCACCCGCACGTCCGGATCGTCGACCGCGCGAAGAAACGCATCGTCGAGCTCCTCGAGCAGGACGCGGCTCTGCGCGTTCAGCACCTCCGGCCGATTGGTCGTGATCTTGTGAACCGGCCCGGTGCGCTCGGTGAGCAGGGTGGCGTAGGTCTTCATGCGGCTTGCCTCAGCTCGGGCGCGAGGCCCGCGCCCATCAGGTCGACGAAATTGTCGCAATAGAAGCGCTGCTTCTGCGCTTCGGTCGTGCCGGCGATCTGCATCGAGGTCTCGAAGCGCTTGATCGGGTTGCGGCCGCCCTCGACATGCGGATAGTCGGACGAGAACAGGCA
The DNA here is from genome assembly GCA_026126105.1 of Enhydrobacter sp. Lineage (GTDB taxonomy): Bacteria > Pseudomonadota > Alphaproteobacteria > Reyranellales > Reyranellaceae > Reyranella. Next base: position 46,731 of record JAHCJV010000041.1, on the reverse strand, counting down.
GACAGTGTCGCCGCTGTTGGCGATGATCCAGCCCGTGTCCTCGTGCGGGTAGGGCGTCACGCGCACCTGCCGCTTCACGAACTCGCTCGGCCTGAGCGACATCTTCTGCAGCCGCTCCTCGTTCTTGTAGAAGGCGTTGTGCGCGCTATCCATGTTGCGCATCCAGCCCGGCACCCACGAGGCGCCCTGCTCGATAACGCCGAACTTGAGCGCCGGGAAGCGGTCGAGCACGCGATCGACGATCAGTGCCGTCAGCGCCTTCATCGGGGGATAGCCGATCGCCATATAGTCGATCGACTTGAAATTGTCGTCGCCGCCGTGGAAGTCCGGCACCGGCGGAAGGCCGTTGTTGAAGTACGCCTTCTCCAGCAGCGTGCCGCCGCCGCCGACATGGAACACGATCGGCAGGCCGGCTTCCTGCGCCATCGCCCACAGCGGATCGAAGGCGATATGGCTGGTAGAATGGTCGTCGGGGCAGCGCGAGGGGATCAGAAGCGCCTTGGCGCCCATCTCGATCGCCTCGCGCGCGGCCTTCGCGGTACGCTCGAACTCGAGCAGCGGCACATAGCCGGTCGGCAGCAGCCGGCGATCGACCGAGCAGAAGTCGACCATGTGACGGGTGTGTGCGCGGGCGACGGCGTAGGCCAGATCGTGGTCCTTGCCGCTCTCCAGCAGGTTGGAGAAGTTGAGCAGCGCCGTGGTGAACATCAGCTGGCTGGCGAAACCCAGCAGGTCTACCGAGCGCGTGCGGTCCTGCTTGCGCCAGGAGCCGAGCGCGGACCAGTTCTTGGCCAGCATGATCTGCGAGTCGTCGAACGTCTCGCCGCCGGCGCGCTCTGCTTCCTGCAGCCGGCTGTGAAAGCCGTCACGGCGCGGGAACAGGGTCTCGTCGGTGACGACCGCGCGATACCGGGCTTCGAGGTGGTCGGCGAGGAAACCCGGCACTTCCATGATGTGCGCATCGGCATCGTGAATGACGCGCCCGCTGGCATAGGGCATGTTTCCTCCGTCTTTGTTGCCGGGAGCTTAGCATGAGTGCGGACGTTTCGAAGGCGGTGCAGCAGTTGCTCGAAGCCCGTCGTTCCGGCGTGCAGCTGAAGCCGCCGTTCGCGCTTCCGGACCGCGCGGCCGTCTATGCCATCCAGGACGGCGTCGCGCAGGCGACCGGCCCGGTCTCCGGCTGGAAGGTCGGGGCCCGCACGCCGACCGCCGAGCCAAATCCCGCGCCGCTGCTCGCCGGCGCGCTGGTGAAATCGCCCGCGACGTTCGACGGCAAGGCGATGCACATGATCGGCATCGAGATCGAGATCTCGTTCCACATCGCGAAGGACATCGCCGCACGCAGCGAGCCGGTCGGACGCGACGAGGCGCTCGACGCGGTAGGCGACGCCTTCGTCGGCATGGAAGTGGTCGACACTCGGCTCGCGGATTTCAAGTCGGCCGATCCGGAGTGGTTGCTTGCCGACAACCAGATGAATCATGCGCTGGTCATCGGCGATCCGATCGGGGAATGGAAGGGCCTCGCCTGGGCTGACCTGCAGGTCAGGCTGACGATCGATGGCAAGGTCGAAGTCGATCAGAAGGGCGGGCTCGGGGCCGTCGATCCCGTGCGGCCGCTCGCCTGGATGATCGATCATGCGGTGCGCCACCGCGGCGGCATCCGCGCGAGCCAGGCGATCACGACGGGATCGTGGACGGGTCTGCGTTATTATCCGCCGGGCACGAGGGCGCGCGGCGAGTTCGTCGGGCTGGGGAGCGTCGAAGCGAGCTTCTGATGCGGACCGTCCTGACATTCCTGCTGCTGCTCGCGGCGCCCGCCTGGGCGCTCTCCCCCGAGGAAGCCGCCTACATCGCGGCGCGCGACCGGGCGGCTGCGGCCCTCGAGCACAAATGGGACAGTGCCGCTCACGACAAGTCGATCGGCGTTCTGACACCCATGCTGCGCCGCATTGTCGGCCCGCCCCCGAAGGGCTTTCCCGGTCCGGGCGAGATGGTGCGCGATACCCTTTGTTGCGGGGCGGGATCGGACAGGCTCGACGCCATCGCCTTCGGCGATGCGGCGGTGACCACCGAAGGCCTGGCGCGCCACTGGCTGGGCGAAAAGCCGAAGCAGCCGATCGATCTCGACGCCAAGCTTCGGGAGGGCGAAGATCTCTACTTCGGCCTGACCGGTGACGCCGCGGTCACGGTTTACGCCTTCTTGCCGATCGAGCCGCCGGCAGGCACGACGCAGGCCGTCGCGCATCTCGGCCTCGAGTCGCAGGCCGGTGCCTTCTCACCGCCCCGCGAACTCGGCGTCATCGTGCGCAAAGGTGGACGGGTACTCCTTTACCTGGACAAGGCAGCGGCCGCGCCGGAACTCCCGATCTGCGAGGCGCCTCTCGCGGCTGCATTGCAGAGAGCCACGGCCTTCCGGGCGGCTGGAAAGGTCGACGAGAGTTTCGCCCTCGAGAGCGAGGCGTCGGACGCCTACGTGCGCTGCTGGAGCCTGCGGGTCCGAGAAGCGAATGCGTACCCCGCCCTGACCCGGCAGGCGCAGCGCATCGCCGATTCGCTCGCGGCCGATTAGGCGCCGTCAGGCTGGCCAGGCGAAACTGGTCGTCGCTGTCGCCGCCACTGGGCTCATCTTTGTCGCCCAAGCCTAAGAGACGGTCGTTGTCCTCAACCCCGTCGATCGCGTCATCTTCCGCAACCACGAATGTCGCCGTCCAGCGCTTCACCGGTCTCTGACGCCCTGCCGGCCCGACGAACGCGGCGACGATGCTGCTACGAGCTGGCAGACGGAGATGCAAGTGCGCACCTCCGCCAGGTCACTGATTTTGTGGCCGGCTCGGGCACAACCCGCAGCTCGCGAAGGCGTTGGAAGCAGCCCGCAAGGGCGGGGCGACCCTGCTGGTGGCCAAGCTCGACAGGTTGGCGCGAGATGTTCTCTTACGAGGCGCACGCGAATTGGAGGTCGACGTCATGAAAGCCAAGGGCATCCTCAGCCAGGCTGACCGTGAAGAAACACACACGGCGGACCTTTCTTCGGGGTGACCTCGCCTTAAACAGTTATTGGCATACCTTTGGAACTAGCCGAAAACGCTATACGTTCGATGCGCTGGGCGGCGGCCGTACGAGTAATACGGATCGAGCCGACCGAGAAAGGCTATGCTGATGTCCCGACCCGCAATTTCGGATCGAGAAGGAAAACGGCTGCGACAGGCCGGGAGTTTGGCGGCGATTGCGGAAGAATTGCAATCGAATCACGATCTGCTGGCCCAAGTGGGCCGTCTGTTGTCAGCCCACATCGGAACAGACGTCCGACACGTCCGGAGCGAGTGGGTCATGCCCCCTCGGCCTGATCTGTCAGCCTACATCAAAAGCTCGAGAACGCACACCAGGCACCATTTCGAGCTTTCGCGGCCAAATCCAGATTTTGACGGCCGCGCATACTGCCAGCCGAGCATGGCGCAAAGCGGACAGCTTACGGTCTTTCTCAAAGCCGGTTCGAATGTCGTCTGTTCACCAGTTGAGCGGATTATCAATGAAGAGAAGGTGCAACGTTTCTCGTCGCCTTACTTTTTTGGCTCGTTAGAGACGCACGGCCTGCGTGTGGGAGTCTGGGAGTTCGTGGATGGAGCCCGGACCCCGTTCGAAGCGCTTCCTTTGGAGGCTCAGTTGCAGTTGGTGCGCTCGATCGCGGGTGTCAATAGCATTTCCCGTGAAGATTGCGCTCCGGTTGGTACGAAGTGGATACTTACCCCCCTCCAGCGCTACGAAAAAATATACCGCAAGATGGACGCCATTGAGCAGGACGAATGGCAAAGCCTGCTGCAGGGGACACGCGAAGTTCTACACAATCATGAGGTTCTTATCGATCGCATGCAGTCAATGGGAGAAGTATATCTCACGCACAACGACATCAATCCGAACAATGTCTTCGTAGGTGAAGGCGGAGACGTGGTCATTCTGGATTGGGAAGCCGCAACGAGAAGCGCTCCGGGCGCCGACCTGAGATTCCTTTGGCGAATGGAGACGCGTGAGGCTCTTCTCGCTTGCTATATCGAGCAAATGGGCAAGTTCGGCATTCACCTCAAGGTTGAGGACGTTCAGGCTGCTTACGAAATAGTTGAAGGGTTCCGGATGATCCAGAAAGGATGGGGAAAACGGAAGGCTAGCCCGGTCAAGCGCGGTCTCGAGTTGCTTTCGGCTCGGCTGGGGTGACTAGGGTGAAACGGTACATGGATCGGCTGCGACAGCACGGCAGGAACTCAATGTCGCTGTCAGCGGCCAGGAGAAGAGACGACGACCCGTTCTGCGCGTGCTCGCTCGCATGAGCCCGCGCTGGAGGCAGAGATCACGGATCGCCGTTCGCTCACTCCAAGCCGCCCCATTCTGACGGCGGTAGCTCGTTTGAGCGCGGGTGTCCGCCGGTCGAGTTCAAAGAGCGGCGCCGGGGTGTGGATATTAGAAGGAGCTTGATCGTTGCTTCATTGCCGCAGATCGCTGGGATCTTGTTGATTGCAGCCGGTCATACGCGACCCGATCGTCGATGGAGCGGTAGTGCCCGCAATGATGCGCGGGCCGGATTTCTTGTGTATCGGGCAGCAAAAGGCCGCGACGACCTGGCTTTACGACCAACTCCAGTTCCATCCGGAGTTCTGGATGCCGCCGGTGAAGGAACTGCACTACTTCTCCGGTCAGTTTCCCCACCGCAAGACACTGATGGAAATCGACCGCGTCGACGGATCGCAGCAGAAGATCGAGCGGTGGCAACGACGGCGGGTCGAACTGAAAATGCGACCGCTAGCGGAGCGGGATCTCCAATTTCTGCAGCTTGCCAAGTCATACCAAGGCAAGGCTCCGGACTTGGAGCGGTATGCGGCGTTATTCTCCTTCAAGGGCTCCCAGTTTTCAGGCGACATCTCTCCGAGCTATGCGAACCTATCATTCCGTCAGATCGAAGATATCGCCGCTTTCTTTCCAGCGCTCAGGATCATTCTAATCGTACGGGAGCCCATCGAGCGTGCATGGTCTGACATCAATGTGGACCTTCGCAACGGCCGAATTGATGAAGGCGTAATCTCCGACGCGGAACTATTCGCGGCGCACATCGCTGCGTTCGGGACGCGATACTTCGGCACAAGGATCGCGCGCAACTGGCTGGAGCACTTTCCGCCAGAGCGCCTCCTGTGTGTGCTGTACGACGAGCTCGTAGCCGACCCCGTGACCACGCGCGCCGCAATTCTGACGTTTCTGGGTGCCTCGACGGCCGCCGGGGATCTGCCAGCGGGATTTGATCGTAAGCGGGGTGCTCCTAAGCGCTCCATGCTCGAGTTGAACAAGGACGCGCTGGTCCGACACTTCGCGGAAGAGCTGTTGCTTTCGGCGGAGATGTTTGGGAGCGCGGCGGTCGCATGGCGGTTGAGGTATGAAACGCTCACACGACAGTCCGCAACTCAAGAGAGAGTTCGCTCGTACCCTTCCGTGGATGACCGCCTTGTCGTGAGAATGGGGATATGGCGCCGGCAGTTTCGCGTTCAGAGAGTTGGCCCGTCGAGAGAGTTTGCCGGCAGTGTTCTTGCTCCGAGCGCCGGACCACATGGGAGCCGCCTTTCGATCGCGTCACGTGAGGATCGTTGCGGCGGAGGGCAAGGGCCCATTCACGACAGTGTCGCCGTGGTGGCGCTGGGTCGGGTTTTGGGCCTGCTGGAGCGACGCGGATGATCTCGGGGCCGGCCCCAGACCGGGCGTCTTCAACAAGATCAGGCGTTGCTCTTGGGCGTGCTGCCGCCGCCGCAGCCTACGGCGGGTCGGCCGCCACCGACCAGATCGGCCTGGCGGACGAGCAGTCGCGCATTCTCGATGCGCGGCCTGGACGAGGTCAGAGGCGAATGAGACCTCGTCACCATGGCCTGGAACATCAGGCGGATGTGTACACTCGTCGATGCCTGAGCAATCACTCGACAAGCGCCTGCCCAAAGGCAAGGACGCCAGGATCACTGCTGGATTTGATCTCCTGCTTCTTTGACTCCCAACACTCGGACTTCAGTCCGATAAGCTGCTAATCCATGTAGTACGGCCAGCCCACCGGATAACCGACGCCCCATGGACCCCAATCCCAGCTGGCCATCGAGATGTCGGCTGCGGCCTGCGCCTGCTCGTCGGCAATCCTCTTGTCGAAGCGTCGGGCCTGGTACGCGCCGTATGCCTTCTGGCCGCCGACATAGAGGCAGTTGCAGATCGTCGGGTCGGCATAGGCGTAGATCACCCGGCCGTCCTTGATGTGGCGCGAGAACTGGTGCGGCGGCAGCTTGCTGAAGGCGGCCTGCCGCTCCGGCGTGTTCGCCGGCACGAACTTGAAGCCCGACGCGGCGAGCATGTCTTCCTTGTTCATGATAGCGCGGTTGGGGTCGTTGCAGCCCGTCACGGCAAGGCAAAGGCCGACGGCGGCCAGAGTCGTTCCAAGTCGCATCGTATCTCCCGTTGTTGTCTGGTTTCATTCTAGCAGATATCTCGGCGCGCGCCGTAACGCCGTGCGCTCGCCAAGCGGCATGGTCCGTCCATGCAAGTCGATCTTCTTGTCTACGTCTCCGCCGGCGAACCGGGAAGGTGGCGTCCTGGCCACCGCGTGCTCCTCGTGCTCGCGTTATGGCATCACCGCTTCCGGTCGCGCCGGCACCTCGCGGCCCTCGAGGACCGCCAGCTCGACGATATCGGCCTCAGTCGTGCCCAGTGCCGTGCCGAATGTCGGAAGCACTTCTGGCAGGCCTGACCGGTCAGGTGCCGGTCCATTTCGGAGGTCGTTTCTGCAGGAAGGCGTCCATGCCCTCGCGGAAGTCGGCGCTGGCGTAGGTGTGTCGGATCAGGTCGTCGATGTTCTCATCGCCCATCCTGACCTGCAGGCGGCGCAAGGCCTCCTTGGTGGTCGAAAGCGTGATCGGCGCATGGCCGGCCAGTGTCTTGGCGAGCTCTTCCGCGCGGGCGAGAAGAGTCGTCTGGTCGGCCAGCACCTCGCTCACCAGCCCGATCTGCAGCGCCGAGGGCGCGTCGACCAGCTTGGCGAGGAAGAGCATCTCCTTCACGCGCTGCGGTCCGATCAGCGCGACCAGCCGCGCGTAGTTGCTCATCGACAGGCAGTTGCCCAGCGTGCGGGCGATCGGGAAGCCGAACTGCGCGCTGGCGGAGGCGATGCGGAAGTCACAGACTGCAGCGATCGCCGCCCCGCCGCCGGTGCAGAAGCCCGCGACGGCCGCGATGGTCGGCACGGGGCAGCGCTCGATCGTCTCGAGGATGCGGTCCATCTTGCGCTCGTACGCGATGCCGTCCTCGCCGTCCTTGAAGTCCTTGAACTGGGCGATATCGGTGCCGGCGGCAAAGGCCTTGTCGCCGGCGCCGGTGACGACGAGCGCCTTCGCCTCCCGCGTCCGGCCGATCCGGCCGCAAACCTCGGCCAGCCCCTCGTACATCGCGAAGGTCAGCGCATTGCGCGCCTTGGGGCGATTGAAAGTCACCCACGCGACATCGCCGCGCTTGTCGTAGAGCAATTCTTCGGTCATTTCAGAAACACCATGGCATTGGAACGGCTACTCAAGGGCTTCGCGGACTTCCGCCTTGGCTATTATCGCGACCATCTCGACCTGTTCGAGAGGCTCGCGACGGAAGGCCAGTCGCCCAAGATCCTGATCATCGGCTGTTCCGATGCCCGCGTCGATCCGGGTATCCTGACGCAGACCCGGCCGGGAGACATCTTCACCGTCCGCAACGTCGCGGCGATGGTTCCTCCGGCGCTCAATCCGCCCGATCAGGCCCAGCACGGCACGTCGGCGGCCATCGAGTTCGCGGTACGCGGCCTGAATGTCGAGCATGTCGTGGTGCTCGGCCATGCGCTGTGTGGCGGCATCGCGGCCCTCGTCGATGGCGCGACCAGCGCCTACGCGACGTACGACTACCTGTCGACCTGGACGGCGGTGGCGCGAAACGTCCGCGATGTCGCGGTGCATGACCTTGCCGGCCGTCCGCGCGAGGAGATCGTGCGTGCCGTCGAGCAGGCTGCGGTCGTGAACAGCGTCGCCAACCTGATGACCTTTCCCTGGCTTGCCGAGCGGGTCGACGCCGGAAAGCTCGTGCTGCACGCCTGGTGGTTCAACCTCACCGAAGGCCAGCTCTATGCCTTCAATCCTTCGACGGCGGCGTTCGATCCCGTGAACGACGTCGAGGTGTCACCGACGGTGCAGCAGGGAACCAGGCTGTCCGCCATCAAGCCCGAGCGGCTGCTCCTTGCCTGGGCCGACCGTAAACCGGCATTCTAGATTGCTGGAGAGCCGCGCTTCCAGCGCTACTCGATCTTGATGCCGGCCGCCTTGATCAGCGGCCACCACAGCTTGATCTCGGCCTCGTGATAGGCGCGCAGAGACCCCGCCGTCTGCTGCGCCGGGTCGGGAATCTCCTGGCCGAGCGCCGCGAACTTCTCGCGGACCTGGGGATCGGCCAACGCTTCGAACGTGGCAGCGGAGAGCTTCGCCGCCACCTCCCTGGGTGTGCCCTTCGGTGCCCACAGTCCGTGCCAGACCGCGATGTAAAGACCGGGAAGGCCTGCTTCATCGACGGTCGGTATATCCGGCAAGGCCTTCAGGCGCTGCTTCGAGGTCACCGCGAACGCCTTGATCTTGCCGGCCTGGACCTGAGGAATGGAGTTGGCAGCCTGGTCGAACATCATGTCGATCTGGCCGGCGATGAGGTCCTGGAGCGCAGGACCCGCTCCGCGGTACGGGATGAAGCGGAGCCTCGCGCCGGTCTTCTGCTCGAAGTAGAGGCCGCTGACGTGAGACGCGGCGCCGACGCCCGCCGTGCCGACAGTAACCTTGTCGGAATTGGCCTTCGTCCATTCGATCAGCGACTTGAGGTCGTTGACCGGCAGATCCTTGCGCGAGATCAGCAGCTGGGGATTGGTCGCGACATAGGCCAGCGGCTCGAGGTCGTTGAGGATGTCGAAGGTCAGCGGGTAGATGGCCGGGTTGACGACGTGCGTGCTCCAGTGGCCGATCCCGATCGTGTAGCCGTCGGGTGCCGCGCGGGCCACGCGAGCGACGCCGATCGTGCCGGCAGCACCGGTGGTATTCTCGACGATGACGGTCTGGCCGAGGCTGCGGCCCATCCGCTCGGCGAGGATGCGCGCCAGCGTGTCGGTCGGACCGCCGGCGGAGAACGGCACGACGATCGTGATCTGCTTAGAGGGAAAGGTCTGCGCAACGGCGCTTCCCAGCGGCAGGCTGCAGGCGAGCAGAAGGCCTGCAATGAATTGTCGGCGCATCGGGACTAGCCCGCGAGCGACTCGATCGCGGCGTCGACGCCGCCTGCATTGAACGGCACGCCGGCGGTCTTCATCGCGAGCTCGGTGGTGGCCAGGCAGCCCAGCAGCATCGGCTCGTTCAGGTCGCCGAGATGGCCGATGCGGAACACCTTGCCCATCAGTGGGCCGAGACCGCCGCCGAGCGACAGGTTGAACCGCTCCAGCGCGATCTTGCGCATGGCGTCGGACGAGTGGCCTTCCGGCATCAGGATGGTGGTGACCGAGTTGGAGAGACGGTCCTCGGTCTGGCCGTAGAGCGACGGACCCTTGCCGTCCTTGCCCCACACGCGGACCGCGGCCCGGGTCGCTTCGGCGAGGCGCGCGTGGCGGGCGAACACGCCTTCGAGCGTCTCCTCCTCGATCAGCTTGATCGACTGCTGCAGCCCGAAGAAGAAATGCACCGGCACCGTGCCGATGAAGCGCTGCGGCTTGCGCTGCGCCATCAGTTCCCAATTGAAGTAGTACTTGGGCAGCTTGGCCTTGCGCGAGGCGTCGAGCGCCTTGCTGCTGACGCCGGTGATCGCCATGCCGGTCGGCATCATCAGTCCCTTCTGGCTGCCGGCGATGGTGACGTCGATGCCCCAGGCATCCATCTTGTATTCCATGCTGCCGAGCGAGGAGATCGTGTCGCAGAGCAGCAGGGCGGGATGCTTGGACTGATCGAGCGCACGCCTGACCTCGGCCATCGGCAACACGAGACCCGTGGCGGTCTCGTTGTGAACGGCGAGCACAGCCTTGATCTCATGGCTCTTGTCGGCGGCAAGCCGCTCGCTCAGCTTTGAGAATTCCAGGCCCTTGCGCCAGTCGGCGCCGACCACCTCGACCTTGAGGCCGAGCGTCTCGGCCAGCTCCTTGAAGCCAAGCGAGAAGTAGCCGGTCTCGATCACCAGCACCAGATCACCGGGAGAGAACAGGTTGGCAGCGGCCGCCTCCCAGGCGCCGTGGCCGGTCGAGGCGTGGAAGAAGACCTCCTGGTCGGTCTTCAGGATGCGCTTCACGCCGCCGGTGCAGGCGCGCTGGATCTCGAGGAACTCGGGGGCGAGGAAATCCATCACTGGCCGGTCCATTGCCCGCAGCACGCTGTCGGGGATGTTGGTCGGACCCGGGTTGTTGAAGAACTGGCGTCCGCGAGGCTTCGTGTTCACTTGGGCGGTCAAAGGGGGCTCCGGGTGCGAAAAGTGGCGAACGATTAGACCTCGGGCCTTGGCGAAGCAAGCGAGGCTTGCGATGTTCTCGCATTAGCCCGGTTGTGGGCAAGCGAGGGTCAATGAGCAGCGCAGCGACGACGACGACGGCCACCAACTCGGCCATCGTGACCGACTACAAGGCACGGACCGGGGGCTCCGGTGCGCTGTTCGAGCGCGCCCGCAAGGTGCTGCCGAGCGGCATCACGCACGATGCACGCTATCTCGACCCCTATTCGATCCATGTCGCCAGGGCCACGGGACCGCGAAAGTGGGACGTCGATGGCAACGAGTATGTCGACTATTTCGGCGGTCACGGCGCCATGCTGCTGGGCCATTCGCATCCGGCGGTCGTGGAGGCGGTGAAGAAGCAGATCGAACTCGGGACCCATTACGGATCGAGCCACGAGCTCGAGGTGCGCTGGGCCGAGCTGGTGTGCGAGCTCACGCCCTGTGCCGAAAGAGTGCGCTTCACGGCGTCGGGCACCGAGGCCTCGCACATGGCGATCCGCCTGGCGCGCGCCCATACCGGCAAGGACAAGATCGTGCGCTTTGTCGGCCACTTCCATGGCTGGCATGACAACGTGTCGGCGGGTGCGGGTGCGACCTACGACGGGGGGACCACGCCGGGCGTTCCGCAGAGCGTGTCCGACCTGTCGATCGTGATGCCGAGCGACGACGTCGCCGCCGTCGTGAAGCTGATCGAGGAGCGCGACGACATCGCGGCCGTGATGTTCGAGCCGTCAGGCGCATCATGGGGCCAGGTGCCGCTGCCGCCGGGCTTCGTCCAGGCGGTGCGCGACGCGACGGTGAGGAAGGGCGTCGTCATGCTGATGGACGAGGTCATCACCGGCTATCGCTGGTCGTCCGGCGGCGCGCAGAAGGCGATGGGCGTGACGCCCGACCTCTGCATCCAGGCCAAGATCGTCGCCGGCGGCCTGCCGGGCGGCGCAGTCGCCGGAAAGCGCGAGATCCTCGATCGCATCGATTATGCGTCGACCGCGGCGCGGAAGATCGAGAAGATCGCTCATCCCGGCACGTACAACGCCAATCCGCTGTCCGCCACCGCGGCAGTGACGGCTCTCACTCTGGTCCGCGACGAGGACCTGGCGGAGAAAGCCAACAGGACCGCGGCCGACCTGCGCAAGGCACTGACCGAGGTGCTGGTACAGGAGGGCGTGCCGTGGGGCATCTACGGCCAGTCCTCGACCTTCCTGATCTATCCCAACCCGTACGGCGATCCGATCGACCCGGCGACCTTCGATCCGCTCAAGGTGCCGTTCGCCAAGCTCAAGGGCGCGCGCGGCGCGGGTCCGCTTACCGGCAAGATCCGCATGGGCCTCATGACGCACGGCGTCGACGTCATGGGCGCGCCCGGCGGCTTCGTCTCGGCCACGCACGGCGGTGCCGAGATCGAGAAGACCGTGTACGCACTGCGCCAGACCGTCCGCGCTCTGAAGGCCGAGCGTGAAGTGAAGGCGGCTTAGGCGCGTAATGAAGATAACGCTCGATATCGGCTCATCACGGGGTAAAGCGCTCGACGCGCTTGCCGAAGCTGAGAAGAGATCGCGCTCGTCGATCATCCGTGAGGTGATCGACGAATGTCTTGCCCGGCGCCGCGAAAGAGCGAGAAGAGATGCGTTCGGCTTGTGGCGTAATCACAAGGTCGACGGCCTCGATTATCAAAGGAAAGTGCGCGGCACTTGGTAGACGACGAGGGTGCGGGTAGCCCCGTCATCGCGAGCAAGGCGTCGTCGAGGGATCTGTTCATGTCGGCGGAAGTCGCGTGAACAGATCGCTCCGCTCCGCCTCGCGGAGTTTACATCCGACGGGCTCTGCTCTGGTCGAGATGACGGAGGTTTGTACGCATTTTCGAATGCCCTGCCGGTAGGCGGAAGGCCGATGTTTCCGCGTGGCCGAGGCGGGACTAAGCTCCGCCCCACCATCAGGGGGAAGAAGCCAATGATCACCCGTCGCCAGGCCATCGCTGCGTTGGCCGCGAGCCCGGTTGCCGCGCCCGCCGTGCTGCGCGCGCAGGGGACCGTCACGTGGACGGTCTATACCTACGTGCCGGCCGCGACGCTTGCACCGGCGAAGGTTTTCCAGGAGATCATCGAGCGGGTTTCGAAGGAAACCAACGGCGGCTTCCAGCTGAAGTATCATCTGGGCGGCGCGCTCACGATCAAGGCGACGGACATCACGACTGCTGTCGGCGACAACGTCATCCAGATCGGCGATGACGGTTTCCAGCAGGGCAACGTGCCGATCACCGGCATCCTGCGCCTGCCGATGCTGATCACGAGCACAGCGGAATTCGAGAAGGCGCTGGCCATCATGAAGCCGTATGTCGAGCGCGCGTATGACAAGCGCGGATCGACGGTGTTGTCGACCTATTACTTCCCGATGCAGATCGCCTGGTCGAGCAAGAAACTCACGTCGCTCGATGACTTCAAGGGCCAGAAGATCCGCGCGACATCGCCCGAGCAGATCGAGTTCCTCAAGCGCTTTGGCGCCAACGGCCTCACGGTCGGCGGATCGGAGGTCCCGTCGGCCCTGGAACGCGGCGTGGTCGACGGCGTGCTGACCGCGAACGCCGGCGGCGGCAAGGTCTGGAAGGATCTCCTGAAGTATTGCTACGAGATCGGGCTCAATTATTTCGAAGCCAATGTCGCGGTTAACAAGGAGGCCTATGCCAAGTTGCCGCCTGCCTACAAGGACTCGCTAACCAGGGCGATCGTCGAGCTCTCGCCCAAGATGACGCAGATGATGGCTGCGGAGGAGAGCGAGGAGGCGGCCAAGCGCAAGGCCGAGGGCATGATCCAGACCAAGGCGACGCCCGAGGACTACAAACGCGGCGCGGAGAAGTTGGCCGACTATTGGGACGGATGGGCGAAGGCCAAAGGCGGCGAGACGCCGGAGGCGCTGAAGAAGGTGCGCGAGGCGCTCGGCCGGTGAGTGGCGTGATCGAGGTCTTCCTTCTCCCGTCTGCGGGAGAAGGATTGGCATGAGTGCTTCTCCCGACGCGCGACCGTTCGATGTCATCGAGCGCGTGAGCCTGTGGCTCTCGGCCTTCTGCCTGATCGGCATGATGTCGCTCATGCTGCTCGAGGTCGTCCTGCGCGGCGCCTTCAACAGTACGACGGAGCATTCCGACGAACTGGTCGGCTACATGCTGATCGGCATTTCCTTCCTGTCGCTGGCTTTGTGCCAGAGCCGCGGCGCCTTCCATCGCGTCGAGATGGTGCAGATGCGGCTCGGACCGCGCGGCAAGGCCGTCTCGGCGCTGATCTTCAACCTCCTGTCGTTCGCATATATCGCGCTGACCGACTGGTATTTCCTGCAGTTCGTCATGAGTTCCTATCGGCGCGAGGCCCAGGCGCCGACCGTCCTCGCGACGCCTCTCTGGATCCCGGAAACCGCGATGGTGGTGGGCGCCACGCTTCTGCTGATCGTGCTCGGCCGCGCCATCGTGCGCGACGTGAAAGGGCTCATGGCATGAGCGCCGGTCTCGAAGTCGTCATCGTCCTGGTCGTCTTCCTTGGCCTCCTGGCTGCCGGCATGGCGATCCCTTTCGCCATCGGCGTACCGGCGATCGTCTATCTGCTGCTGCACGGCGGGGTCGCCTCGCTCAAGGGCATCGGCCTGATGAGCTGGGGCTCGATGAACAGCTTCGCGCTGACCGCGATCCCGCTTTTCATTCTGATGGCCGAGATCATGCAGCACTCCGGCCTCAGCTTCCGGATTTACCGGGGCCTGTCGAAGCTGGTCTGCGTTATCCCGGGCGGCCTGCTGCAGACCAATATCGCGGGCTGCGCGCTGTTCGCCGCGATCTCCGGGTCCTCGGTCGCCACGGCAGCGTCGATCGGCACGGTGGCGCTGCCGCAGCTCACGCAGCGCGGCTATCACCGGGCGTTATCGGCGGGTTCGCTGGCCGCAGGCGGCACGCTCGGCATCCTGATCCCGCCGTCGATCGCCATGATCGTCTATGGCACCTTCACCGAGACGTCGGTCTCGAAGCTGTTCATTGCCGGCATCGTGCCCGGCCTGCTGCTGACCTTTCTGTTCATGACCTATGTCTTCATCCACTCCCTGATCAAGCCGGAGATCGCGCCGCGCGAGAAGGGGCCGCAGAACATGACCGAGCTCGTCTCGGCCCTGTCCGACCTGCTGCCCTTCGCCGTGGTGATCGGTGGCACGATGGGCAGCCTCTACGCAGGCTGGGTGACCCCGACCGAGGCGGCGGCCGCGGGCTGCGCGCTGGGCCTCGTGGTCTCGGCGATCTGGGGCAAGCTCGGCTGGGCGGAGCTGCGCAAGGCGGTTGTCTCGTCGGTGCTGATCAGCGGCAACATCCTGCTGATCGTTTACACCGCCTTCGTCTTCTCCTATGCGATCAGCATCGCGGGCGTTGGCGAATCGCTGACCAGCTGGATGGTCGCGATGAAGCTGTCGCAGCTCGAATTCTTCGCCGCGCTGTTCGTGCTCTATACGATCCTGGGCTGCCTGGTCGAAAGCCTCGGCATGATCGTCATCACCGTGCCGCTGCTCTATCCGGTGCTGCTGAAATATGGCATCGACCCGGTGTGGTTCGGCATCATCCTCGTGCTGTATATCGAGCTCGGCCAGATCTCGCCGCCCATCGGAATCAACCTCTTCGTTATACAGAGCATCTGGGACGGCAAGCTGTCGGAGGTCGTGTGGGGTACGCTTCCGTTTCATCTGCTGATGTTCGTGCTGCTGATCATGCTGATGGTCTGGCCGGAGATCGCGCTCTGGCTCCCGGCACACATGGGGAAACCACCTTGAGTACAGATCACACGTCCTACCCGACCGGCCTTCGTACCACGCCGATGCGTCATCGCGCGTTGCGCCAACGTATGGCCGAACCCGGGATCGTCGTCGCGCCGGGCTGCTACGACTGCGTCACCGCCCGGCTGGTCGAGGTCTCCGGCTTCGATGCCGCCTATGTGACGGGTTCGGGGGTGTCGATGAGCGCGCTCGGGGCGCCGGACATGGGTGCCTTGAGCTTCGGCGAAATCCTCGACCGCGTTCGGCGCATCTGCGACTCCGTCACGATCCCGATCATCGCCGACGCCGACACCGGCTACGGCGGTCCGCTCAACGTGATTCGCACCATGCGCGAATTCGAGCGCGCGGGCGTGAGCGCCGTGCAGATCGAGGACCAGGAGTGGCCGAAGAAGTGCGGCCACGAACCCGGTCGCAAGGTCGCTTCGTCGACGGAGATGGAGCAGCGCATCCGCGCCGCCGCCGATGCGAGGGTCGACGCCGACGTGATGATCGTGGCGCGCACCGATGCGATCGCCATCGAAGGCTACGAGGCGGCGCTGGAGCGCGCGGCGCGCTATCGCGAGGCCGGCGCCGACATTGCTTTCGTCGAGGCGCCGCCCAGCGAGGCCGAGCTGGCCGAGGTGCCGAAGCGGCTCGCCATGCCCTGCCTTGCCAACATGGTCGAGGGCGGGCGCACACCGGTCCTGCCATTCCCGCAGCTCGAGGCGATGGGTTTCAAGGTCGCGATCTATCCCAACTCGCTGACGCGCCTGTTCGCCCGCGCCGGGCAGGACCTGCTCGCGTCGCTGAAGTCGACCGGCGGCACGACCGCCTTCGCCAACCAGATGCTGGACCACGGCCAGCTCTGGAGCCTGTTCGAGAACGAAAAATGGCAATCTCTCGAGAAGCGCTTCCAATGAGGCGCTGGCTCGGCCTGATCGCGGCGGCACTGTCGCTGGTGGTGGCCGGCGCGGCGCAGGCGGCGTATCCTGAAAAGCCCGTGCGCATCATCGTGCCCTACATCGCCGGCAGCGCGCCCGATGTATTGGCCCGGCAGGTGGCACAGCGGCTCACGTCGGGACTCGGGCAGCAATTCATCGTCGACAACAAGCCGGGAGTCGCCGGCAATATCGGCGCTGAGGTTGCGGCCCGTGCGGCGCCCGACGGATACACGTTGTTGATGTTCACCAGCAGCCATGTGCTGAGCCGCTTCCTCTACGCCAGGGTCAACTTCGACGCGCTGAAGGACTTCGCGCCGATCACGATGATCACGCGCATCCCATCGCTCATGGTCGTGCCGCCGTCGTCGCCGGCGAAAACCGTCGTCGAGTTCATCGCGCTCGCCAAGTCGATGCCGGGCAAGCTGAATTACGGCTCGGGCGGCGTCGGCACCCTCGCGCATCTCTCCGCCGAGGCGTTCCGCTACGCTGCCGGCATCGACTATGTCCATGTGCCGTACAAGGGTGCGCCCGACATCGTGCTCGGCCTGATCTCCAACCAGGTCCAGGTCGGCTTCCCGACCATGCCGACGGCGGTTCGCCCGGCGCTGCAGGGCACGCTGCGCCCGCTCGCCGTGACCAGCGCCAGGCGAACGACCGCCATGCCGGATGTCCCGACGCTGCTCGAGGCGATGCCGAACGGCTTCGACCTCGACGCGTGGCTCGGGCTCGCCGCACCGGCCGGCACGCCGCGAGACATCGTCGAGCGCGTCTACGCCACGCTGGCGGAGGCATTGAAGGACCAGGCTTTCCGAGACGTTCTGGGCAATGACGGTTCGGAGATCGTGATCAACACGCCAAACGACTTCGCCGCCGTGCTCAAAGGCGAATCGGACAAGAGCGAAGCGCTGATCAAGCGCGTCGGTGTGAGGCTGGAGTAAGCTGGCCGCCCTTCCGGGGCAAGTCATGTCTTCCAGACCGCGAGCGTCCCGGACGAGAATGAATGCTTGATGCTTGGTTTAGCGCGCGCCCTTGCCGATGTGAGCGATGGCCTCGATTTCGACCAGGATCTCCGGCGCGGCGAGCGCCCGCACCTCGACCAGCGTCGAGACCGGAAAGTTGCCGGTGAAGAACTCGCGCCGGGCGGCCCAGACCTTGGTGTTGTTCTTGATGTTGGTCACATAGATGATGACCTTGACCACGTCGGCCATCGTGCCGCCGGCGGCTTCGACCATGCTCCTGATCTTGCCGAAGATCTGCTTGGCCTGTTCGTACTCGTCCATCTTCGCCAGGGTCGCGGCATCGGTTCCGCGCGCCGTCATGCCGGCGACATAGGCGATGCCGTCGCACACGAGGCAGTTGGACCAGCGCTCGGGCGGCGGCTCGGGCACGTCGGGGGAAGTCACGCGGCGGATGGTCATTGGTCCTCCTCAATCGGGCTTGGCGCCGGAAGCCTTCACGGCCGCGGTTGCCTTTTCCAGCTCCGTCTTCACGAAGGCGGTGTATTCGGCCGGGGTCATCGTGCTCGATTCGGCGCCGATATCCTGCCAGCGCTTGATCACGTCGGGATTCTTCAGGACGACCTGCATCTCCGCCGCCAGCCGCTCGACCATCGGCGCCGGCAGCTTGGCCGGGCCGGACAGCCCGAACCAGGAATAGGACACCAGCGTCGGATATCCCTGCTCCTTCAAGGTCGGCACGTCGGGGAAGCTTGGGTTGCGCTCGGCGCCGCTGACCGCCAGCGCGCGCACCTTGCCGGTCTTGATGTGCGGCGCGGCCGAAGGCAGCGAGTCGAACATCGATGGGACGTTGCCCGCGATCGTGTCCTGCATGGCGGGACCGGCGCCGCGATAGGGGATGTGGACCAGCTTGATGTTGCCGACCAGCCCCAGCATCGTGCCGAGGATGTGATTGCTTGAGCCGGGCCCCGAGGTCGCGAAGGCGAGCTTGTCCGGATTGGCCTTCGCATAGGCGACATACTCTGCGAGCGTCTTGGCGGAAAAGCTCGGGTTCACCACGAGCACGCTGGGGTTGAACGACGCCAGGGTGATGTGGGTGAAGTCGTTGACCGGATCGTAGTCGAGATCGCCATAGAGCGGCGGTGCGATCGCGAACGACGAGATGTTGGAGACCAGCAGCGTGTAGCCGTCGGGCTGCGCCTTGGCGACCTGGGAGGTACCGATGGAGGCGCCCTTGCCGGGCCGGTTCTCGACCACGATATTCTGGCCGAGGCGCTGGCCGAGATACTCGGCAATCACGCGGCCGACGACGTCTGTCGAGCCGCCGGGTGCATAGGGCACCACGAGCTTGATGGGCTTGGAAGGCCAAGGCGCCTGGGCATGGGCAGGCAGGGCGAAGGCGGCGGCGGACGCAACAAGGAAACGACGACGGTAAAACATGGGCCGAGTATACTCCGGTCATGAGCCTGTTCGACTCCCTGTTCCAACCGAAAAGAATCGCGTTGATCGGCGCCTCTGCCGACGAGAAGCGCACCACGTCGCGGCCGCAACGGTTTCTGCAGAAGCACGGTTTCGCCGGCGAAATCTTGCCGGTCAATCCCGGCCGCGCCGAGGTGTTCGGCGTCACGGCCTACAAAGCGATCGACGCCATTCCGGGCGACATCGATCACGCCTATATCCTGTTGAACGGCAAGGATGCTGTCTCTGCCCTCGCGGCCTGCGCACAACGCGGCGTGAAGGTCGCTTCCATCCTCGCCGGCGGCTTCGCCGATGCCGGCGCGGCGGGCGCATCGCTGCAGGACGCGCTGGTGCGCATCGTGACGCAGACAGGCATCCGGTTGGTGGGGCCCAACAGCATCGGCACGGTGAGCACCGATCCGCCGATGGCGCTCACCGCCAATGCCGCCTTCGCTGTCGACAAGCTTCGTTCAGGCAGTTGGGGGCTGGTCAGCCAGAGCGGCAGCCTGATCGGCGCACTACTCTCGCGCGCCGATGCGCGCGGCATCGGCTTCTCGCGTCTGATCTCGGTCGGTAACGAGGTCGACCTCAAGGTCGGCGAGGTCGCCGACCTGCTGGTCGACGATCCGAAGACGAAGGCGATCCTGCTGTTCATGGAGACCTTGCGCGACGGCGAGCGGCTGGCGCATGCGGCACGGCGGGCGCATGCCGCCGGCAAGCCGGTGGTCGCGTACAAGCTCGGCCGCTCCGACATCGGGCAGGAACTGGCGAAGTCGCACACCGGCGCGATCGCCGGCTCCGATGCCACGTTCGACGCCTTCTGCCGCCGTCACGGCATCGCCCGCGTGTCGATGTTCGAATCGCTGGTCGACGTGCCGACCCTGCTGGTTGATCGCCCGCCTGCAACGGGCAAGCGGGTCGCTGTCGCGACGACGACCGGCGGCGGCGCGGCGATGGTGGTCGACAACATGGCGGTGGCCGGCCTCGACATCGCCGATCCGCCGCAGGCTCTCGTCGACTGGCTGAAACCGCTCGGCATCGCGGCCGGCGAGGGCAAGCTGGTCGATCTCACGCTGGCCGGCGCCAGGCCGGAGATCGTGGCGGGCACGATCGAGCGGCTGCTGGCCGACGACGGCAACGACGCGGCGATCTTCGTCGTCGGCTCGTCGGCGCAATTCAATCCAGAGCTGGCGGTCGAGCCGCTGCTGCGCTTCGCCGGATCGAAGAAGCCGTTTGCCGTCGCGCTCACGCCCGCGGCGGAGAAGTCTCTGGCTCTGCTGACGGCGGCAGGCGTGCCGGCCTTCCGCCATCCCGAGTCCTGCGCCGAGGCGATGGCGCTCTGCCTGCTGCGGCCGACGCCTCAACCGGTACCCGCGTTGGCCGAGCCGTCAGCGGCCGCGCGCGAAGCACTCCAGGCCGGCCAAGCCTGTGGTTTCGACGAGCGGCGGGCGGCGGCCCTGTTCGCCGCGCTCGGTGTGCCGATGGCAAAGTCTGTCGCCGTGCCCGACGCTCGCAAGGTCGCTTCGGCGGTCGATGAAGTCGGAGGGGCCGTCGCGCTGAAGATCCTGTCAGCCGATATCGCGCACAAGACCGAGGCTGGTGGCGTGGCGCTCGGCCTCCCGGATGGGCAGCATGCGGCGGTGGCCGCGCGCGAGATCGAGAAGCGCGTCAAGGCGTACGCCCCGAACGCGAAGCTCGACGGGTTCCTGGTGCAGAAGATGGAGCGCGGGCTCGCCGAGGTGATCCTGGGTTTCCGTCGCGATCCTCTCGTCGGCCCAACGGTTACGGTGGGATTGGGCGGTGTGCTGGCCGAAATCTACAAGGATGCGGCGACACGGCTTGCGCCTGTAGACGAGGCTGAAGCGCTGCAAATGATCGAAGAGGTGAAGGGCCTCGCCACGATCCGCGGCTATCGCAACCTGACGCGCGGCGACGTGGCGGCGCTGGCACGCGCGATTGCAGCACTCTCGAGTCTCGCGCACCCGGCGTTTGCGGACGTCGTGGATGCGGAGATCAATCCGCTACTGGTGAAGCGCGAGGGCGAAGGGGTGGTCGCCGTCGACGGTCTTGTGATTCTTTAGGTCAGACGCATATCCGCTGCCTCGAAAAGCTGGCGGAAGTCGTCGAGGACGAAGTAGGTGTTCTGCAGCTTGTCGATCTCGTAGGGGCGGCGCATCACCTTTGCCGCCTCGAACGGCAGACGTTCGACGCCTTCCCCGCCGATCGCGTGGCCGACCTCCTTCGCCGACGACAGGATTCCCGCACCGTAGATCTTCAGACCGTGCTTCGTGCGGATGAGGCCAAATTCCACCGTGTACCAGTAGAGGCGCGCCCACAGGTCGAGGTCCGGCCCGGCCTCGGCGGCGCGCTGGCCGTAGCGCTGCATGAAGTCGGCAAAGACGGGGTCGCTGAGCAGGGGCACGTGGCCGAAGAAGTCGTGGAACAGATCCGGCTCGACCAGATAGTCGAGCTCTTCCCGCGTTCGAATCCAGACCGTCACGGGAAATCGGCGATGGGCGAGATGGTCGTAGAACGCCGCATCCGGGATGAGACCCGGGACCCCGACGACGTTCCAGCCGGTCAAGGGCTCGAGGCGCGCATTGACGGCAGCGAAATCGGGAATGCCATCGCTGATTCCCAGAGACTCCAAGCCCTTCAGGAATTCCTCGCAGGCAAGTTCCGCGGCAAGTCCCGTCTGGCGCTCGACCAGAAGGCGCCACACGGCGTGGTCTTCTTCCGAGTAGAGATCGGGCGACTGAGGCACCGTCCAGTCGGGCGCCACGCCATTGTAATTGCCGCGGAGTCCGGCGACGGGAGCGAGGATTTCCATGAGTTGAATATGGGGTTGGACCCCTTGGGGAATCCCGGCGAAGTTGACCGTGCATGAGCGCATATTCAGTGACAAGCGCCAAAATTTGCCCACACTGTAGAGATTATGGCTATATTCGACGACATTGACCAGAAGATCATCGCAGTCCTGCAGAGTGAAGGCCGGCTGCCGATCGTCGATCTCGCCGATCGTGTGGGCCTGTCGCCGACGCCGTGCCAGCGGCGGGTCAAGCGGCTCGAGGAGGAAGGCGTCATCACCCGCTACGCCGCTCTCGTCTCGCCAGCGGCCATGGGTTACGGATTGCAGGCGCTGGTCGAGGTGACGTTGGACGACCACTCGGAGAAGACCGTCGAAGCGTTCGAAGCGGCGATCCGTGCCCGGCCCGAAGTGGTGGCCTGCTATGCGGTGACGGGCGACATGGATTTCCTGCTTCATATTTTCGCGCCCGATCTCGCGACCTTCAGCGATTTTGCGATGAAGGCGCTGCTGCGGATGCCGGGCGTAAAGGGCTCGCGCTCGTCCTTCATCATGCAGGCCGTGAAGAGCGATCTCGCTTGGGCGCCGAATCCCCGTCTAAAGTAGCGCAATCCCTCAACCGGAGTAATTCATGCCCGTCGTGCCGCGTGCCCTCGAGATCCAGGGCGAGATCACCGCCATTCGCCGCGATATTCACGCCCATCCCGAGCTCGCGTACCAGGAGACCCGCACGTCCGACATCGTCGCGGCCAAGCTTGCCGAGTGGGGCCTCGAAGTGACCCGCGGGCTCGGCAAGACGGGCCTGGTCGGAACGTTGCGCAAGGGCAACTCGCTAAAGTCGATCGGTCTCAGGGCCGACATGGACTGCCTGCCGATGGACGAGATGAATGATTTCGATCATCGCTCGCAGAACCCCGGCCGCATGCATGCCTGCGGCCATGACGGTCACACCGCCATGCTGCTCGGCGCCGCCAAGGTCCTGAGCGAGAAGCGCGACTTCGAGGGCGCGGTGCACTTCATCTTCCAGCCGGCGGAAGAGGGCGGCGGTGGCGGCAAGGCGATGATCGACGACGGCCTGTTCGAGAAGTTCCCCTGCGATGCGGTATTCGCGATCCACAACAAGCCGGGCGTGCCGCTCGGGCACATCGTGTCGCGGCCCGGCCCGTTGCTCGCGGCCGCTGATCGCTGGGACATCCGCATCACCGGCAAGGGCGGCCATGCCGCGCATCCCCACACCACCGCCGATCCGATGATCGTCGGTGCCAGCATCGTGATGTCGCTGCAGACGATCGTCAGCCGCAACATCGATCCGCAGGACGCCACGGTCGTCACGGTCGGATTCTTCAAGGCCGGCTCGGCCTACAACGTGATCCCGGGCGAGGCGCATATCGGCGGCACGACGCGCACGACCACGCCGGAGAACCGCGCACTCGCGCAGCGCCGTATCAAGGAGATCTGCGACGGCGCGGCGCAAATGTACGGCGTGAAGATCGAGGTCGAGCATCGGCCCGGCTACCCGCCGACAGTCAACGATGCCGAGCAGACCAGGTTCGCGCTCGGCATCGCCGCGACCGTCTGCGGCGAGCATGGCGTGCGCGACAACGTCAAGCCGAGCATGGGCGCGGAGGACTTCTCCTACATGCTCGAGAAGGTGCCCGGCGCGATGGTGATGCTGGGCAACGGCGGCACCGAGGCGATCAACCTGCACAACTCGCGTTACGACTTCAACGACATGGCGATCCCGTTCGGGATCAGCTTCTTCGTGAAGACCGTCGAGAGTTTTCTCGGGAAGCAGGCGGGATAGCAACGGTGGTGGCTGCTCCGTCTGTCGTCCTGAGCGAAGCGAAGGACCTCGCGCCAGCCACGCGGCCCGTGCCTGATCGTGTCGTGAGACCCTTCGCTGCGCTCAGGATGACAGGCTAGGGCGGCCTCATGGAATTCTTCCGCGTCTACGGTCGGGTGATCGGGCTGCTGCGCGACGAGCGCGGGCTCGCGATCGCACTGGCGGTCGCCAACGTCGCCGTGGCGGCACTGCAGTTCTACGAGCCGGTCCTGTTCGGCCGCGTCGTCGACCTGCTGTCCAACGCCAGGAACCGGAGCAACGAGGCGCTCTGGCACGATGCGCGGCAACTCCTGCTGCTGTGGGCGGCCGTCGGCATCGGCGGCATCGTCGCCAACATCCTCGTTTCCCTGCAGGCCGACCGCATGGCGCACCGCCGCCGGCTCGGCGCCATGGCGCACTATTTCGAGCACGTGCTCGTGCTGCCGTTCTCGTTCCACAACACGCAGCACTCCGGCCGGCTGCTGAAGATCATGCTGACCGGCGCCGACCACCTGTTCGGCATCTGGCTCAGTTTCTTCCGCGAGAACCTCGCCACCTTCGTGGCGCTGTTCGTCATGCTGCCGCTCAGCCTTTTCATGAACTGGCAGCTCGGCCTGCTGCTGATCGTGCTGATCCTCTTCTTCGCGGTCGCCAATGCCTGGGTGGTCGGCAAGACCGACCGGCTGCAGGCGGAGGTCGAGGACTACCACAGCGAGCTCGCCGGCCGCGCCGGCGACGCGTTGGGCAACATCCATCTCATCCAGAGCTTCGTGCGGCTGCGCGCCGAGGCGGGCGAGATGCGCCGCATCATCGGCCAGGCGCTGGCCGCGCAATATCCGGTGCTGAACTGGTGGGCGCTGCTCTCGGTGCTGACGCGCGCGGCCTCGACAGTCACGGTGATCTCGATCTTCGTCCTCGGCACCTGGCTGTATACCCGGGGCGAAGCGAGCGTCGGCGAGATCGTGAGCTTCATGGGCTTTGCCACCATGCTGATCGGCCGCATGGATCAGGCCTCGGGCTTCGTCAGCCGCGTCTTCTTCCAGATGCCGGCCCTGGCCGACTTCTTCCGGGTGCTCGACCATCAGTCGACGGTCCCGGACAAGCCGGACGGCAGGGATATCGGTCGCGCCAGGGGCGATGTCGATTTCGAGGACGTGAACTTCTCCTATGATGGCAAGCGGCCGGCTCTGGTGCATTTCAACCTGCATGTTCCGGCGGGTACGACGGTGGCTTTCGTCGGTCCGACCGGTGCCGGCAAGAGCACGGCGCTGTCGCTGCTGCACCGCATGTGGGACGCCCAATCGGGCGTGATCCGCATCGACGGCATCGACCATCGCGACATCAAGCTCGAAGCGCTTCGTCGAAATATCGGCGTGGTGTTCCAGGATTCGACGATGTTCTACCGCTCCATTGCCGACAACCTGCGCATCGGCAAGCCCGATGCCACGCAGGCCGAGCTCGAGGAGGCGGCCAGGCTCGCCGAGGCGCACGATTTCATCATGCGCCAGCCGCAAGGCTACGAAACTCTGGTCGGCGAGCGCGGCGCGACCTTGTCCGGCGGCGAGCGGCAGCGGCTGGCCATCGCTCGCGCCCTCCTCAAGAACCCGCCGATCCTGATCCTCGACGAGGCGACCAGTGCGCTCGATTCTGTCACCGAAGCGCGCATCCAGAAGGCGCTCAAGGTGCTGATGCAGGGCCGCACCACCTTCGTGATTGCCCATCGACTGTCGACTATCCGCGACGCCGACCAGGTCGTGGTCCTGGAGCACGGGCGCATCGCCGAGCTTGGCGCCTACGCGGAGCTTATGGCCAGGGGCGGCGTCTTTGCCGGCCTGGTGGCTACCCAGAGGGCTGGCATAGAATCTGCCTGATATCCCCTTGGCGGAACCCGTAGGGCCGCCTAAGAGTCGCCGGCAGGGAACGAAGCGAGGGGAATGACGATGAACAGGTTCGCCAAGTGGCTGGGCGGCGCAGCCGCGCTCGCGGTTGCATTGGGCATGGTGCCGGCCAACGCACAGACGCCCGTCAAATTCACTCTCGACTGGGTTTTCCAGGGCCCGACCTCGCCGTTTCTGGTCGCCTTGGACAAGGGCTACTACAAGGCCGAAGGGCTCGACGTCACGATGGACCCGGGCCAGGGCTCGGCCGGCGCGGTTCAGCGCGTCGCGACCGGCGCCTACCAGATCGGCTTCGCGGACGTGAACTCGACGATCGAATACAACGCCAAGAACCCGGGCAAGGAAGTGCTCTGCGTGTTCATGGCCTACGACTACGCGCCGTTCGGCGTCTATGCGCTGAAGAAGAGCGGCATCAAGGTGCCGAAGGACCTCGAAGGCAAGAAGCTCGGCGCGCCGGTTTTCGACGCCTCCTTCCGCCTGTTTCCCGCCTTTGCCAAGATCAACGGCATCTCGAAGTGGGAGCACGTCAACCTGACCCCGCAGCTGCGCGAGCAGAGCCTGGTGCAGGGGACGGTGGACTTCGTCTCCGGCCACTACTTCTCCTCGATGCTCGACCTCAAGGCGCGCGGCGTGAAGTTCGACGACATCGTCGCCATGCGGTACGTCGATTTCGGCCTCGACCTCTATGCCAACGGCATCGTCGTCTCGGCCGAGATGGCCAAGAACGAGAAGGCGGTGAAGGGCTTCATCGCCGCCACGATCAAGGGCTGGAAGGACGTGATCGCCGACAACAAGGTCGGTATCGCCGCGGCCAAGAAGAAGGATCCGTTGATCGACGAGGCGCTGGAGACCGAGCGCCTCCAGATATCGCTGCAGACCAACATCCTCACGCCCTGGGTGAAGGCCAACGGCATGGGCGACGTCGACCCGGCGCGCTTCGCCAAGGGAATCAAGACGGTGTCCGAGGCGTTCGGCCTGCCCCAGGCCCCGGCACCGGACAAGGTGTTCACCGACAAGTTCCTGCCGCCCAAGGCCGATCGGATGGTCGCGAAGTAGTGACTTTCGTCGACCTCAAGGCCGTCAGCCTCACCTACCGCCTCGGCAAGGAAACGACGCTCGCCCTGGCCGATGCCACCATGGACATCGGCGAGGGCGAGTTCGTCGCCGTCGTCGGGCCGTCGGGCTGCGGCAAGTCGACGATCATGAAGCTCGTCACCGGGCTCCTGCCCGCCACCAGCGGCGTGGTGACGGTCGCCGGCAAGCGGGTGACGCGGCCGATCAAGGGTGTCGGCATGGCCTTTCAGAACCCGACCCTGATGCCGTGGCGCACGACGATCGACAACGTTCTGCTGCCGATGGAGATCGTCGAGCCGCACAAGCGCCGCTTTCGTCGCCATCGTGCGGAGTACGTCGCCAAGGCGATGGCGCTGCTGAAGACGGTCGGCCTCAGCGATTTCGCCGACAAGTACCCTTGGCAGCTCTCGGGCGGCATGCAGCAGCGCTCCAACCTCTGCCGGGCGCTGATCCACGAGCCCGCGCTGCTGATGCTCGACGAGCCGTTCGGCGCGCTCGACGCCTTCACGCGCGAGGAGCTGTGGGGCGTCATGCAGGCTCTGTGGCTGGAGAAGCGGTTCACGGGCGTGCTGGTGACCCACGACCTGCGCGAGGCGGTCTACCTCGCCGACACCGTCTATGTGATGAGCCGCCGGCCCGGGCGCATCGTCATGGCGAGGACGATCGACCTGCCGCGGCCGCGCACGCTTGCCTCGACCTTCGAGCCGGCCTTCGTCGACATCGTCCACGAGCTGCGCGACCGCATCCATCAGGAGCATGCGGCATGACCGACCGCACGCGCCGCATCGTCACGCTCGCGATGCCATGGATGGCGATGGCGGTGTTCCTGATCGTGTGGGAGCTGGCCTGCATCGTCTTCGCCCTGCCGGAGATCATCCTGCCGCGGCCGACCAAGGTCTTTGCGGTCTTCGTGCAGCGTATCGACATCCTGCTGGCATTCTGCTGGGACACGCTCTGGACGACGGTGCTTGGCTTCGCAATCGCGATCGTGGGTGGGGTGGTGCTGGGAGTGCTCATCGGCGCTTCGCCGCTGATCTACGCCGGGCTCTACCCGCTGCTGATCGCCTTCAACGCCGTGCCCAAGGTGGCGATCGTGCCGATCCTGATGATCTGGGTGGGCGTCGGTGCGCTTCCCGCCGTCATCACGGCCTGCGTCATCAGCTTCTTCCCGATCGTGGTCAACGTCGCGACGGGCCTGGCCACCATCGAGCCGGAAATGATCGACGTGCTCAAGAGTCTCGGTGCATCGCGCCTTCAGATCCTGCGCAAGGTCGGCATACCGCGCGCCATGCCCTACCTGTTCGCCAGCCTCAAGGTGGCGATCACGCTGGCCTTCATCGGCTCGGTGATCTCCGAGACGGTGGGCGGCAACCGCGGCATCGGCTTCCTCATGCTCTCGGCCGGCGCGCGCAACGACGCGCCCACGACGTTCGCCGGCCTGTTCGCCATCGCCATCATGGGCGTGGCAATGTACGCCGTCTGCGTGCTGGTCGAGAAGCGCATGACGCGCTGGGCGTTCCGGGGCCAGCTGGTGAGCTGACCCGCAACCTTCGACGCTCCGGGACGCTGTTTTGCTACAGTATTCCGGAGGTTCGACATGTTTCGGTCTCTTTCCACGATGTGCGCTTTGGCGGTGATAGCCTGCGCCGGCGGCGGCGCCTGGGCTCAGTCTTCTCCCATCCCCGACAGCCGCGTGCCGGGCTTCGGCGGGACCGATCCGGGGCCGGGGGTGCCGGGCGGCAGCCCCGGCAGCAGCGGCAGCGCGATCGGATCGAATGTCGGGGCAGGCGCGACAGCGTCGCCGGTAGTCACCGAACCCAAGCGGCCGGCAGAGACCGCCGAGGTGCCGCCGACCAAGCCGTTGATTGGACTGTCGCGGGATCTCCCGCTGCGCTGATCCCTCAGTCGATCTGGCCGTCGAAGAAGGCGTCGGGGGCGTCGATCTCGACCAGCCGGCCGCGGCGGATCTCCAGGAAACGCGTCGCCGCCGTGCGTGTGAAGAAGCGGTCGTGGCTAACGAAAAGGCAGGACACGTCCGAGCGTTCGAGCTGTTCCTCGAGGTCTTCCTGCCCCTCGATGTCGAGATGGTTGGTCGGTTCGTCCAGCAGGTAGAAATTCGGCCGCAGGAGCTTCATCTTCAGGAACACCAGCCGAGCGCGCTCACCGTGGCTCAGCACGCCGATCGACTCGCCGATGCGGGCGAAGGCGAAGCCGGCCTGGGCCAGCACGCGGATCGCCTCCTTTTCCGTGATGCCCTCGGCTTCCAGCACGAAGTCGAGGATCGCCGTGCCGACCGGCAGATCGCGCATGCTCTGGTCGAAATAGACCAGCCGGCAGGATGGGTTGAAGCGCACGGGCGCTTTGCCGTCATAGTGCTCGCGGGAGGGATCGTAGGCCGCGGCGATCGTCGACAGCAGCGTCGACTTTCCCGCGCCGTTGGCGCCGAGCAGCGCGATGCGGTCACCGGCGGCGATCGTGAGCCGCTCGATCCCGATCAGCTTGCGCCCGTCCGGCGTTTTCACGTCGAGATCGGCGAGGCGTAGCGCCACTTTGGCATCCATGTCGCCGTCGGCGAGCTCGAGCCGCCGCTCGCGCGAGACGTACGCTTGCGTGCGTTCGGCGTCGATGCGGGCGATGCGGCTCTCGACCGCCTTCTTGCGCTTGTTGAGGTCCGGATTCTTGACCGCCCAGACCTTGTAGCGGGCGGCCGCCTGCTCGAGCCGCTTGATCTCTTTCTCCTCCAGCCTGGCGCGTGCTGCCGCCGTCGCATCGCGGCGCAGCAGCTCCTCGCGTGCCACCGAGAAGCGCGTCTTGAAGGCGTGCACGCCGTCGCTGCGCAGGAAGAGCGTGCGCTCGGTGACTCGGTCGAGGATCTCGCGGTCGTGGCTAACGATCAGCATCGGGATATCGAACTCGACCGTGAGCCAGCGTTCGAGCGTGTTGATGTTTGCAAGGTCGAGATGGTTGGTCGGCTCGTCGAGGATCAGGATATCCGGTTCCTCGAGCCTGGCCGCTGCCGCGATCAGCATCAGCCGCTGCCACCCGCCCGACAGCTCTCCGAAGGGCTTGTCGAGGATTTCGGGTTCGACACCGATCTCGTCGACCAGCACGTCGATGCGCCACCAGTCGTCGTCCTGCCCGACGCGGACCAGCGCCTCGTGCAGGACGTCGCGCACCGTCCTGTCGGCGAGGACCGCCGGCACGTCCTGCGGCACAGACCCGATGCGCAGCCCGCGCGAGCGGATCACCTGGCCGGCATTGAGCTCCAGGGTGCCGGTCAGACACTTCAGCAGGGTAGATTTGCCGGCGCCATTCTCGCCCACCAGCGCCGTGCGCGCGTCGTCGAGCAGGAACGACACACCTCTGAAGACTCGGGCTGAGCCGTAGTAGAAGGACGCCTGCTCCATTCCGAGCACGGCGTGACGTGCCGCCATTGCTGGACTTCCCCGTGGTTCAGGGAAGGGCCAGTACACCATCCCGGGCAAGGACGCGACCGGCTTTCAGCACCCATTTGCGGCGCGGACGGGCAGCGACGGCCTCCGCAAGCGTTTCCGCCTCTATGGCGACGAAGTCGGCGGGGCCGCCGATCCTGATGCCGTAGTCGGCGAGGCCGAGCACGCGCGCGGCCGCCTCTGTCACCATCTCGTAGGCGAGCCTGAGCTCGTGGTCGTGGCGGAAGTTGGCACGGTAGCCGATCAGCATGGCGCGTTCGAGCATGTCGCCGTTGCCGAACGGCGACCACGCATCGCGGATATTGTCCGACCCGCCGAACACCTCGACGCCATGCGCGCGCAGCAGCGGCAGCGGCGGCATGGTGGCGGCGCCGGGCCCGTGGCTCATGATGGCGATGCCGGCTTCCGCCAGCGTGTCGGCGGTGCGGGCGGCCAGATCGGTCGGCACGGAACCCAGCGCGAAGGCATGGCTGATCGCGACCTTGCCCTTCAGGCCGCTCGTGCGCGTGCGTTCAGCGATGGCCAGCATCTGGGCGATGCCGCCTTCGCCGCCGTCGTGGAGATGGAGGTCGATGCCGACCCCGTGCCTGGATGCGATGGCGAAGATCGGATCGAGGTGCCCGGCGAGGTCGCCGTCGATGCCGACCGGATCGAGCCCGCCGACCAGATCGGCGCCCTGCGCCACCGCCTCGTCGAGCAGCGCCGCCGTTCCCGGCGAGCGCAGCAGGCCGCTTTGCGGGAAGGCGACGATCTGGATGGTGACGAGGTCGCGGAAGCGCTCGCGGATCGCCAGCACGGCATGGAGGTTCCGGAGGCCGAGCTGGTTGTCGATGTCGACGTGGCTGCGCATGTGCAGGGTGCCGCTCGCCACGACCTGCTTCACCAGGTTGGCGCCGGTCTCCTCTTCGGAGACAGTTCGGGCCGCCCGCACCTTGCGCTCGGCCTCGATCCGATCCGCCACGGCATTGCCAGCGGCCTGATTGGGCACCCAAGGCAGTCCGAGCAGGGTCTTGTCGAGATGGATGTGCCCGTCGACCAGGGGCGGCAGGAGCATCACACCCGGCTCATTGGTTGCCGGCGGCAGAAACGCCGCGATGCGCCCATCCCTGATCTCGACATCGTGCCTGCTGCCGTCCGGTAAGGTCGCGTTGCGGATCATCGTGCCTTGGTGTTCCCGATCCTGGCGGCGGTCAAGCGGCGGCTACTCCGCGGCGAGCTTCCGTATCGGCAGCGTCGTCGGCACCGGCTTGAAGTTGCGCGTGGGCTTCGGGAAGCCGCAGCTCGTGCCGTCGGTCACCTTGACCTGCTTCTCCCACGGCAGCTCGTACTTCCCGACCGCGAGATCGTGCATGTAGGTGTAGGGCAGGTCGCGCGCGCCGCCCTTCACCGCGACATAGCCGCGATGGCCGAACTGGTAGATGTTGTTCTCGACGCCCCAGTGGATGCGCGCCTCGTCGCACTGCCGGGGCCGCACCTCGCCGGTGATGATCTCGTCGGGGATGCCGTTGCCGGTCACCAGTGGCGTGCCGTCGTAGTTCACGATCATGCCTTCGCCCATCGAGTTGAACGAGCCGTCGGAGCCGGCGAGGCAGACCGAGGCCGTGTACATCAGATTGCAGAAGGCGTTGGACTGGTTGGTGAAGTGCCAGCTCTGGCGGATCGGCGCCGTATAGCCGGCGGTGCGGATCATGATGTTGGCGCCCTTGTAGGCGCTCTCGCGCGCCATCTCGGGGAACATGCCGTCGTGGCAGATGATCAACGCGATCTTCGAGCCGTTCGGCCCGTCACACACCGGAATGCCGAGGTCGCCGGGCTCCCAGGGCTCGACGGGCACCCAGGGATGCATCTTTCGGTAGTAGAGCTGGATCTCGCCCGTGTTGTCGATGATCAGGCCCGAATTGAAGGGATTGCCGTGGGGGTTGAACTCCATGATCGAGAAGCAGCCCCAGATGTCGTTGGCGATGCAGGCGCCGCGGAAGTGCTCGACCTCGGGCCCGTCGAGCCGGCACATGATCTCCGGATTGGTGTCCATCGACAGGCCGTGCAGGGAGTATTCCGGGAAGACCACCAGATCCATGGTCGCCATGTTGCGGCGGGCTTTGGCAACCAATGAGCATATGCGGTCGGTTTGCCGCGCGAGGTCTGCCCTGGTGACGACGACGGGGCTCTGGATCTGGACCAGCCCGATGACCATGCCATCGGGTGCCTTGTTGAGTCCGCCAAGCCCGCTCATCTCTTCCTCCGCCGGTTGATTTACCGGCGGGTGAGCAAAGGGCGTGCCACACTCGTCAAGACATGCGAGCGTTGTCGCCTGCCGCGCTCGACGAAGAAGGCGCCCACGAGGGCGCCCTCGTCGCAAATATCCGGACCGTGCGTCTCAGCGGATGATCTTGACGTTGATCGCGGTCTGCTGGCTGTAGACCGTGACAACGTCGGTGCCCGGCTTGATGCTCGCCAGTGCCGCCTTGCCGCTGGCCGATACGATGCGGGGCATCTGAATCACTTCACCGGAGTCCGGAGCCGGCGCCGAGCCGACCAACAACAACAGCGAGCGGGCGGTGCGACCCGCGGTGATCTTTCGCAAAGTGACCAACGGGTTCCGCTGCAACGGGGCGCCAAGGCCTACGCCGACTTCTGCTCCATCGTCGCCACCGGACGCATCGCAGGACACACAGCTCTCGCCGGCATCCGACACGCCGTGGCAGCACACACACCGGCAAACCGCCGATTGGTTACCTCGAGAGGGGCGAGCAACTGCTTTTGCGCTCGATGCTCTAGGCTAGACGCCAAGGCAGCACCAGAACCACGCTGTTCACCAGATCACCGGTCAGATCGTGAGACTGCAGCTGAGTGACGACCGGACATGGCGGGACCTTGCGGTCCCGCCATTGCCGCTGCATCCGCCGGTGTTAACGGATGATATGGATCTTGAGTGCCGTCTGGACGCTAAACACGAAGGTCGCCAGTTCGCCGGCCTTGAGCTGCGCGAGCGCCGCCAAACCGGCTGCCGTGCGGATCTGCGGCAGGCGAATGACCTCGCCACTATTGGGTGGCGGTGCATCGGGGTCGCCACCGACCGCATTGATGATGTCCACTGCGCCCACGTCGGGATAGGTCTTTACAACCATGCCTTCTAACGTGAACAGCCGGACAACCGGCCGGCTCCCGACGACGCCCTCAAGGCTGGCGCCCTTCTCGACCATCGCCTTGGCCTGTGCCCTGACCTCCGGCGTGGTCTTGGCAACCAGGAAGTCGACATAGTCGAACCACTGGATGTCGACCGTCTGGCCAACCTTCAGCTCTTCGTAGGCATTCGACACCGCGCCATCACCACTCGTGGACTTGGCGACCAGGCTGGAGGCTTTCATCTTGACACGGCCCAGGTCCGGCCAGACCACGACCACCCCGCGAGTCGAGGGATCGAGGCTGTGGATCGTGCCCCGCTTGAAGTTCTGATAGGCGTTGGGGATGGACAGGTCGGTTGTCGTGCCCGCAAATGACTGGGCCGCCGCCGGAAGCGTCAAGCCAGTCATCGCGACCGCCCCCACGGGTGCCAGTGCCAAGAGCTTTGCCATGCTGCGACGTGTGATTCTGATCAT
This sequence comes from Enhydrobacter sp., assembly GCA_026126105.1. GTDB lineage: Bacteria > Pseudomonadota > Alphaproteobacteria > Reyranellales > Reyranellaceae > Reyranella. The sequence goes on along the minus strand of JAHCJV010000041.1, from coordinate 13,422 downwards.
CGTTCCCTCTCTCGGGTGGTCCACACCCATCATCTACCAAGCAAGTCAGGAAACAGGTCCCGTCTGCCTTGTGTTACCTCCGACGGCCAACGGTCCGGCCCTTCGTTGCGCCACGACATCTAGCATTCTATCGAAAGTTCGACAGGGCAAATTGATCTGGGTCAAGAAGGGAAAGAATCCCGCTGATGAGGAAAGCCCCATTAGCCGGCGCCGCCACGCCGGGCAACGGAGCGCGGCACGGCGGAGGGATATGGCGGGTGCTCGGGCAAGTCTAGCGCCGCAGGCCGAACGCCCGCGAGGGCGCGTGCGGTATGCCCCTTGGGCTACTTGTCCGCGTCGGCGCCCACCTCCTTGCGGAAGCTGTTGACGGCGCCCCTGGCGGCCATCGCCATCAGGCCGGAGTCGTTGGCGATCGTGCAGAGCTGGAAGCCCATGCCGAATGCCCGTGCTGCATAGCTCGCCGTGCCGTTGTGGATACCGGCGAACTGCCCGCGCTTCTTGCAGGCGGCCACGAGCTTCTCGTAGATCTTGAGCACCTGCGGCTCCTCGCGATCGAGCCGCGGCTCAAGGCCGAGCGACAGGCCGAGATCGGACGGGCCGACATAGATGCCGTTGATGCCGGGCACGTCGAGGATGGCATCGATGTTGTCGATCGCCTCCTGGGTCTCGATCATCGGGATGATCAGCACCTCGTCGTTGGCCGTCTTCTGGTATGGCGTGGCCGCGCCGTAGGCACCGGCGCGGATCGGGCCGTTGCTACGCTTGCCCTTCGGGGGATAGAGCGCATAGGACGCCAGCGCTCTGGCTTCGGCGGCGTTGTTCACCATCGGGCAGATCACGCCCCAGGCGCCGCCGTCGAGCACCTTGCCGACGATCCCGGGCTCGTTCCACGGCACGCGCACCAGCGGTGTGATCGGATGCTTGTCCATGGCCTGGAAACAGGCGACCATCGACTGGTAGTCTTGCACGCCGTGCTGCATGTCGACGGTGACGCTGTCCCAGCCGCACTGCGCCATGACCTCGGCCGAGAAGCCGCTGGGAATGGCGAGCCAGGCATTGACGCAGGCCTTGCCCGCTTGCAGACGCTTCTTCAGCATGTTCGACGACATATCGGCGTTTCCTCGATTCTGATTGCTACCGAGACAGTTTACACAGGCCCGGCCAAGTCGTGACGCTTTTATCGCTTCAGAAGGGCCGGATGAGCCTGCAGATCGCCCCTCGATCGGGAGGAGCGGTCGTCCGATTTGCGGTCAACGGGACAGACGTGCTCAGGCCGATGACGGCCGATGCCATTGCGTCAGGCAAAGGCGATAACGCCGCGCTCTATCCCCTGGTGCCGTTCTCCAACCGCATTGCGAATGGTCAACTCGCCTTCGAGGGCGAAATGTTCAATGTCGTGCGCAACTGGCCGGGCGTCGGCCACCCGATGCATGGCGATGGTTGGGCCCATGCGTGGGACGTGGTGTGCAGCGACGCTGTGTCGGCGCGGATCGTCTATCTGCACGAGCGCGCGGGCGAGGCGGGCGGCTGGCCGTTCCGCTATCGCGCCACGCAATCGTACCGTTTGGACGACGACCGGCTGACGATCCGGATTTCTCTCGAGAACCTCGAGGACCGGCCCGTGCCGGCTGGCATCGGCCTGCACCCGTTCTTCGTTCGCGATCCCGACACCCAACTGATCTGCCGCACACTGGCGGTCTGGCGCACCGACGCCGAGGTGCTGCCGGTCGAGCGCATCGCGGTACCGGCGGCGTGGGACTTCGGCGCCGGTCGTACGGTCGACAGCGTCGTGCTCGACAACTGCTTCGACGGCTGGGACGGACGTGCCGCGATCGTCTGGCCGCGCCGCCGCCTGCGCCTGGACCTGACGGCGACTGTGCCGTTCCGCCATCTGGTGATCTACATCCCGCCGGCGCAAACGTCTTTCTGCGTCGAACCGGTCAGCCACGCCAACGGACAAGTGGGCCTCGCGCCGCTCGGACCGGGCGGCACCCTGGCGGGCGAGGTCGTGTTTCATATCTCCAGCCTGGTGTGAGGTGTCATGCCCGAATTCGCTTCCTATCCGAGCCTTAAAGGCCGCGCCGTCTTCGTCTCGGGCGGCGGCTCGGGCATCGGCGCCTCGATCGTCGAGCACTTCGCGGCGCAAGGCGGGAAGGTCGGCTTTGTCGACATCGACGAGCCGGCGTCGCAGGAGATCGCCGGCAGGACCGGCGCGCTGTTCCTGAAATGCGACATCCGCGACGTGAAGGCTTACCAGGAGGCGATCGAGGAAGCGGCATCCAAGCTCGGCACCATCACGGTGCTGGTCAACAATGCCGCGCACGACGAGCGGCACAAGCTCGAGGACGTGACGCCCGAGTTCTGGGACGACCGGATCGCCGTCAACCTGCGCCACGCCTACTTCGCTATCCAGAAAGTCGTGCCCGGCATGAAGCAGGCGGGCGGCGGCTCGATCGTGAACTTCAGTTCGGTAAGCTATCACACCATGACCGCCAATCTCTCCGTCTACCAGGCGGCGAAAGCGGCGACGATCGGAATGACCCGCGGTCTGGCGCGCGACCTCGGCGTGCACAAGATCAGGCTCAACGCGATCACGCCGGGCTGGATCATGACCCAGCGGCAGATCGACAAGTGGCTGACACCGGAGGCCGAGGCCGATCTGATGAAGGCGCAGGTGCTCAAGGAAAAGGTCTACCCGGCCGATATCGCCCGCATGGTGCTGTTCCTCGCGTCCGACGACAGCCGGCTGATCTCGGCGCAGAACTTCGTCGTCGATGGAGGCCGGATGTGAGCGACCGCGCTGCTTCGTGGCGGGGCAGGGCCTATCGCTTGTGGATGCACGAGATGAAGCTCCTGTTGCCGCCGACGCTCTACTTCTTCTGCGCCTTCAATCTCATCATCTTCACGACAAATCTGCTGACCCGAAGCTACTTCCTCGCGCTGACGAACTTCCTCACGGCGACCACCTTTGCCCTGCTCGTCGGCAAGGCCGTTCTGGTGGCCGACAAGTTCCGCGCCATCCATCGCTTCCAGCATGCGCCGTTGATCAAGCCCATCCTCTACAAGACGATCTTCTATGGTTGCGTGGTCATGCTGTTTCGCCTCGTCGAGCAGCTCCTGCATTTCGCCTTTTCGGCCGAAGGCTTCATGGTAGCGCTTCGCCACGCGCAGGAGGCTTTCACCTGGCATCGCTTTGCGGCGATCCAGATCTGGCTTTTCACCTGCTTCCTGATCTATGTCACCGCAGCCGAGGTCAGCAAGGCGCTCGGACCCGGCAAGCTCAGGCAACTCATGTTTCATCGGCGCTAGCAGTCGCATGGCATATGTCTTGCTCGAGGTGACGACGATCGGGAGAAAGCCATGAGCGCACCGCTGTTCTTCATGGCGCCGGGCGCGCCGACGCCTGTCGCGCCGTTCAGTCACGCCGTCGAGGTCGACGGCTGGTGCTTCGTCACGGGACAGATGCCGACAGATCCGCATGACGATTCGAAGCCGCTGCCTCCCGACATCGAGGGTCAGACGGTTCGCGTGATGGAGAATCTCAAGATCGTGCTCGGCGGCCTGAAGCTCGGGCTAGAGCACGTGATCGTGGCGCGCGTCTACATCACCGATTTCGAGGCGAACTACGCGCGCATGAACGCCGTCTACGCCAGCTACTTCCCCGCCGATCGCCGCCCGGCGCGCACTTGCATCGGCGTCACCGGCCTCGCGCGCGGCGCGATGGTCGAGATCGACCTGCTCGCCAGGCGCTGATCCGGTCACTCCTGTGCCGGCAGCAGGAGGGCGCCAGCCCAGGCCGCCGCGACGACCAGCAGCAGCCCCGGCACGACGCAAAGCGCGAAGAGGCGGCTGCCGCCGGTGAAGGCGAGCACGATCTTCGTGATGGTGTTGGTCGTGAGCGCTGCCAGTACGGGGTAGACGGCCTGAGCTGCGGACATCTTCTGCGCGGCCACCACGGAGGCGGCCGATACGGAAGCCGAATGGGCGTCGGCAAATCCTGCCACTCCAGCTGCGATGACGATGCCGGCTTCGCCCAACCAGGCCTGCAGCGCCGCCGAGACGACGAGGATGACTGCCAGCGTCGCGGCGAGAATCAGGGCGGTCACGATACTGAAGGCACGCCCCGGCTTCTCGTCGCCGCCGCCTTCCTGCTTGAGCGCCCACAAGGTGAACAGGCCGCCGTAAAGGACGGCCACGATTCCGGCGCAGGCCAGCGGCACGGCGAGCACGGCGAGGGCAGGCATGCTTGTCGCGGCCAGCAGCAGGGTCATCTGGACGACAGTCGCTACCGTCGACAGGACGGCTCCGGCTACGGCCGGTCGCAGCAGACCGGGTGCCTGGTTCACGCGAGCCGCCATCGCGCCGATCGTGGCGGAACTCGACACGAAGCCGGCGGCGAAGCCCGAGAGCGGCAAACCGAAGCGCACGCCGAGCAGGCGGATGGCGATATAGCCCGCGGCGCTCACTGCCATGATCAGGATCACGACGATCCAGACGAGTCGGAGGTTGAGCACTCCATAGGGATCGAGCGGTTCGTCCGGCAGCAGCGGGAGGACCACCAGTGTCGCTCCGGCAAACACAATCGCGTCGCGTAGCTCGTCCTCGGTGAGGGCCGATCGCACGAAGGCGTGAATCTTCTCGCGCGAATGGAGCAGGGCCGCGACCACGACGCCGATGCCTGCCGCGACTTCCGGCTCGTTCATTGCCAGCGCACCGAGCAGCGCGGTCAGCACGAGCGCGGCTTCTGTGGTGAGGCCCGGATCGTCCGCCCCGATGCGCCAGTAGGCAATGCCGGCAAGCGCCACCACGCCCGCGACGACGGCCGCGAGCAGCATGTCGCCGCCGATCGCCTGAGCGGCAGCACCGGCCAGCGCGACGATCGAAAAAGTGCGAATTCCCGCGGCGGCCCGGCCCGGCCCTGCGCTCTTGCGCCGCTCGCGGTCGGCTCCGATCAGCAATCCTATTCCAAGGGCGATGGCGAAGCCCACCAGGCGTGAGTCGAGCGGCCACATGATGCCATGCTACCTCAAGCCGGAGCGGACGTCTCGACCCAGCCGGCGAGCAGTGCCGCGAGCTCGTGCGGCTTCTCGAGGGGCGCCATGTGGCCGCAATCCTCGATCACCTCGAAGCGGGCGTTGGGGAGATGCTTCGCCATGCGTTCGGTCTCCGCGAAGCTGCGCAGCCGATCCTGACGGCAGGCGACGACGAGCGCGGGGCAGGCGATGCGCTCGAGGTCGGCATAACCGTCCTTGCGGATCAGGGCGGACTGACGGGCGCGCACCTCCGGTCCGAGCCGGCGCTGCATGTCGCGCAGGCGTTCGAGCAGGACGGGATCGCGTTCGCGGTCGGGATGCAGGCCGAGCGCCACGCCGGGGCTTGCGCGCCTGGGCCGGTCGCCGGGCAGGGCACCCTGCAGCCGCCGGGCACGCTCCGCCTCGGTGTATTCACGCGCCGAGCTGGCGACGAACGCTACGGCGGTCACGCGGTCCGGCGCCATTAGCGTCAGCACGCGCGCGACGAAACCGCCCATCGAGAAGCCGATCAGCACGAAACGGTCGGGCGCTTCAGACAGCACCCGTTCGGCCATGCCTTCCAGCGTGTCGTCCTGGAAGACGTTGCCATAGTGAAGTGCGCCGATCTTTCCAAGACCGGGCGCCACGTCGCGCCACAGGTCGCTGTCGCACATGAAGCCGGGGAGCAGCACAATGTTACGCATGCCGTGATCAGACGTTCCGCAGGCCCAGTACTTCCGCCGTCATGGCCGTCGTGCTCATGATACCGGCGCCCACCAGCGCGACATCGACCTTCCCACTGATCATCTGCCGGCCGTTGTCGCCCTGAAGGGCACGCTCGCGCCGGGTGCCAGCACCACATAGACCCGGCGCCAAGGTTCGGCGTCGGTGAGGCGCCAGGCGTGCCCGCCGCCCGCCGTGTCCTCGGCCAGTAGGATGACGCCGGGCCTGAGGGTGAAATGTTGCCGGGCGCGCGTCTCGAAATCGAGCACGCCGCTCAGCGTGATCACGAGCTGGCGGACCGGTGCGGTGTGCCAGTCGAACGTCCCGCCGCTCGCGGTCTCCCGGAAGGAAACGCTCGCCGCGGTGATCTTGCCGGTCAGCAGATCGCCGTGCGTTCCGGGCCCGAGCTCGATCCAGCCCTCCTCGAAGTGCGATTGCGCGTCGTCGCCCGTCCACAGACGGATGCATTGGATCATGCTGGCCTCCTCGCGCAGCCTAGCCACCTTTCGCGCTCCGGTCGCGTTTGTTAGCGTCGATCTGCCCACCGATCAGCAAGAGGTACCCATGGCCGACGTCCGCACGGAAACCGACAGCATGGGCGAGGTGAGCGTGCCGGCCGACAAGCTCTGGGGCGCCCAGACCCAGCGCTCGCTGCACTATTTCTCGATCGGCAAGGATCTCATGCCGCGCGAGATGATCGGCGCCTACGCGGTGCTGAAGAAGGCCTGCGCCAACGCCAACCTTGCCGGCGGACGGCTAGACCCGCAGCGCCACCGGCTGATCGTCGAGGCCTGCGACGAGATCCTGGCCGGCCGGCACCACGACATGTTCCCGCTGCACGTCTGGATGACCGGCTCGGGGACGCAGTTCAACATGAACGTCAACGAGGTGATCTCCAACCGCTGCTGCCAGCTCGCCGACACGCCGGTCGGCTCGAAGAAGCCGGTGCATCCCAACGATCACGTCAACATGTCCCAGTCGTCGAACGACAACTTCCCGAGCGCGATGTACATCGCCGCCGCCGTCGGCGTGACCTGGAAGCTCCTGCCCGCCGTCAAGGCGTTGCACGACGCGATCGACGAGAAGGCCAGGGCGTGGGCCGACATCGTCAAGATCGGCCGCACGCACCTCCAGGACGCGACGCCGATCACGCTCGGGCAGGAATGGTCCGGCTATGTCGGCATGCTGGCCGAGAATATCGGTCGGATCGAGCAAGCGATGGGCGATGTCTACAAGCTTGCCCTCGGCGGCACCGCCGTCGGCACCGGCATCAACGCGGCCCCGGGCTTCGCCGAAGCGGCGACGGCGGAGATCGCCAAGCTGACCGACCTGCCGTTCGTCTCCGCGCCCAACAAGTTCACCGTGCAGGGCTCGCACGATGCGCTGGTCGCCCTCTCGGGCACGCTGCGCACCCTCGCGGTATCGCTCTACAAGATCGCCAACGACATCAGGCTGATTGCCAGCGGCCCGCGCGCCGGGCTGGGCGAGCTGCTGCTGCCGGAGAACGAGCCAGGCTCGTCGATCATGCCGGGCAAGGTCAATCCGACCCAGGCCGAGGCCCTCACCATGGTGGCGGCGCAGGTGATGGCCAACGACGTGGCGGTCGGCTTCGGCGGCGCCGGCGGCTTCCTCGAGATGAACGTCTACAAGCCGCTGATCATCTTCAACCTGATGAACTCGATCGTGCTGCTGGCCGACGGTTGCACCAACTTCCGCAAGTTCATGATCGAGGGCACGAAGCCGAACCTCAAGGCGATCAGGACCCAGCTCGAACGCTCGCTGATGCTGGTCACCGCGCTCGCCCCGGTGATTGGCTACGACAAGGCCTCGCAGATCGCCCATCACGCCACCGAGCACGACCTTACCTTGAAGCAGTCCGCGTTGCATCTCGGCTTCGTCTCCGAAGCCGATTTCGACCGCATCGTCGATCCGTCCAAGATGGTGCATCCCTACGTGGCGAGCTGATTGCGCGCCTCGGTGTGTTGGATTCCGTCCTTTCAAGGAAGTGCGAACGACGGTAGCGTGCCGGCTCGTGAACTTCGACCTTGTCAAGTTGGCGCTGGCCGCCCTTAGCGTTGCCGTCGGGACCGCGTCGGGCGTCGCGGCACTGTTGGTCGACTTCAAGGACAGGGTTACCGGCCGGATCACCAAATGGGGGCGGCTTGCAGTCCTGGGTCTTGCAAGCTCGTTCGTTGTCGGAATCTCGAACCTCGCCGTGGACTACGTCCAGAAGTCGCGCCAAGCCGTCGAGGCAAGCCGCCGGGCGCAAGCTGCAAGCGAGCAGACGTTGCAGATCGTCAACAATCTCAATCGAACTCTAAACCCTTTCAAGGATGTCAGGGTAGGCGCCCGCCTGAGCTATGATTTCGGATTGCCGGAGCTCATCGGATACCGTGACCGACTCGATCGTGAGGCGCGAGCGCTCTTAACCGAGTTGAACGACGCACCAGGGCGAAATCTTCCTGGAAGGATGGGGATCGCCTCGGTTCGCGCGGATGGCGTCGTATCGGCCGTGGCATTCCCGCGGGAGTCGCCTCTCTTTCCCAATGAAGCCACCGAGAGAGCTGCACATGCTGCCCTGTCCGAATCGCTGCTCAGTCTGGTCTTCTTCAAGACCCCGCTTGACCGCGAAGCTTTTGGCCGGCTGCAACTGAACCCTATGTCCGTCAATCCCGGGGCGGATATCACCATGCATCTGGGAGTGGCCGGAAAGGACGGTCGACACGTCCACTTCGAGTACGACCTCGACCGAAAGCGCGTTCGGTGGAAGATATGCGGTATCCCGGCCGTGATGGATGCGTGGCGGAGCTCGGGGCGAATCGTTTCGATACTCGATCTTCCAGGATCTCAGCTTGCAGTCCATTTCGAGCACCAGCGCGTCGCCGGAGGCCTTGAGAATCCTGATATCGAGTTCGTTCACCTCGCCGTTGCCGAACGGCAGGGCTGGTGGCTGCGCAATAGCCGGTTTGTGTCGCATAGGCTAAACAGCGGCTTCGAGGTCTTGGAGTATCGGCTACCCGACACCGTCGACGAGATGCTGCGCGAATTGACCGATCGGGGGGCGCCGTCCGAAATCTTCTGTTCGTCTGCCGACTGAAATCGCGTCAGCTCACGGAGAGGCCCCATGCGCACGGTCGGTGTCCGGCTTCATCGCGATTTCGCGATCGGCAACACGCACCCGCGGCTGTTCGGCGCCTTCGTCGAGCATCTCGGCCGCTGCGTGTACGGCGGGATCTTCGAGCCCGGCCATCCGGCCGCCGATGCCAGGGGCTTCCGGCAGGACGTACTCGCGCTGGTGCGCGAGCTCGCGCCGACCATCGTGCGCTATCCCGGCGGCAACTTCGTCTCCGGCTACAATTGGGAAGATGGCGTCGGACCCGTCGCCGACCGGCCGCGCCGGCTCGACCTCGCCTGGATGTCGACCGAGACCAACCGGTTCGGCACCAACGAGTTCATCGACTGGTGCCGAGCCGCGGACATCGAGCCGATGCTGGCAGTCAATCTCGGAACTCGCGGCGGCGATGCGGCCCGCAACATGGTCGAGTACTGCAACCACCCTGGCGGCACGATGCTTTCGGAGCTGCGCCGCACGCACGGCTGGGACAAGCCGCATGGCGTGAAGTTCTGGTGCCTCGGCAACGAGATGGACGGGCCGTGGCAGATGGAAGCCAAGACCGCGACCGAATATGGCCGCATCGCGCAGGAGGCGGCCAAGATGATGCGCTGGGTCGATCCCTCGATCGAGCTCGCCGCGGCCGGCTCGTCGGGCCGGCGGATGCCGACCTACGGCGTCTGGGAGGACACCGTCCTGCAGCACACCTTCGACCAGGTCGAGTACATCTCGCTGCATACCTATCTCAACAACTACGACCGGGACACGCCGGCCTTCCTCGCCAGCGTCGACCTGATGGACAGCTTCATCGACGAAGTCGTGGCGATCGCCGACGCGGTGGCCGCCCGCCGCCGTTCGTCCAAGCGCATCATGCTGAGCTTCGACGAATGGAACGTGTGGTACCGCACGCGGCGCAAGCGCGAGGACAGGGTCAAGGAGGGCTGGCCGGTCGCGCCGCCGATCCTCGAGGAGATCTACACCATGGCGGATGCCCTGGCCTTCGGCGGCTGTTGCATCTCGCTGCTGAACCATGCCGACCGGGTGACGGCCGCTTGTCTTGCCCAGCTCGTGAACGTGATCGCGCCGATCATGACCGAGACCGGCGGCCCCGCCTGGCGTCAGACGATCTTCCATCCCTTCGCCCATTTCAGCCGCATGGGCCGCGGCCGGGTCATGCGCACGGAGATCGACTCGCCGACCTACTCGTCGCGCTACAACGACCCGCAGGGGCCGGTCGACGACTACTATGACATCCCGGCGGCGCCCTATCTCAAGCTCGCCGCCGTGCACGCCGACGACAAGCAGCGCCTGACCCTGTTCGCGCTGAACCGCAGCCTCGACGAGGAGATGCCGCTTTCGGTCGACTCAGGAGGCTTTTCGGACATCGTCGTGCGGCAGGCCCTGCAGCTCTGCGATCCCGACCTCGAGGCGGTCAACACCAAGGGGCAGCCGGACCGGATCAGCCCGAAGCCGCTCGCCAGGGTGAGGGTCGACGGCCAGCGCGTCACGGCCACGCTGGCGCCCGCGTCCTGGAACGTGATCGAGTTGACGGTTGGCGCCTGACGCCCTTCCGCGGAAGGACCGTGTCAGCGTACCGCCCGGCTGCGGCGGGCCAGCAGGATCATGGCGACCAGCGAGACGATTGCGATGCCAAGGGTGAGCCATAGCGCGGTTTCCGTGCCGAACTTGCTCAGGATTGCCGCCATGATCGGCGGCGAGACGGCCGCAACAATGCCCTGCGGCAGCGCCAACCGGCCCATATAGGCGCCGAACTGGGCGCGCCCGAAGAGGGCGAGCGGCAGTGTCGCGCGCTGCACGGCCTTGAGCCCGTTCGACATGCCGTAGGTCACCACGACGAAGAGCGCTCCGGCGAAGAGGTCACCGGCCAGGAGGGCGACGGAGAGGCCGAGTGGCAGCATCAGCGAGCCGAAGACGGCCGAGCGCATGATCGAGTAGCGATGACCGAACACCAGCTCGAAGATGCGCACGCTGACCTGGGCGGGGCCGATCATCGAGGCGAGCAGCAGCGCCTGCGCAGGCGCGTGACCGAGCCCGCGCAGCATCTCGATCATCTGCAGCTGGACCCCGGTGAAGACGAAGGCGCCGAAGGCGAGGCTGATCGACAGCAGGAGGTAGACGCGGGCAAAGTCGTCGGGCGCCACGCTGCCATTCGCGGCCGAGCTGTTGACGGCCGGCGGCTGCACCGGCGGCCGGCGCGGCAGGATCAGCAGGTGGATCGGCAGGCAGGCACCGAGGTGTATCGCGGCGTACAGCAGCAGCGTGGAGCGCCAGCCGACGGCCGCTTCGAGCACGCCGGTCAGCGGCCAGAATACGGTCGAGGCGAGGCCGCCGATGATGGTCAGCATGGCAATTGCCTGGCGCGCGTGTGAGCCGGCCACCTGGACGAGGGCGATGCTGGCCGGTGTGCTGAGCGCCAGGGTCGAGGCGACGCCCATGATCGCCCAGCAGGCGAGGTAGCTCAGTGCCCCCTGGCACATCGAGACGCCGACCAGCGCCAGCGCATAGAAGGCCGAGCCGGTCGCCATCAGGCTGCGCGCGCCGATCCGGTCGACCACCTTGCCGACGCGTGGCGAGCAGACCGCGCTTACCGCGAACATCACGGTGATGCCGGCGAAGACCAATTCGGACGAGATCCCGAGATCGTCCTGCAGGTGCCGCCCGAGCACCGATGGCATGAGGTACGTCGTGCCCCAGCCGACGATCTGGGTAAAGCCGAGGCCCAGCGTCACACGGGCCGTGGGCGTGATGATCATCCGACCGGCTCAGTGGTCTGTATCGGTGTCGGGCGGGCCGAAGAGCGGCAGCGTGGCCTGGCCGCGCTGCGTGTGAGCGCTGCGCTCGCCGCCGGAGCGATGGGCGAAGCTCAACGTCGGACGAAGCGCCCCTGGCAGCGCGAAATCTAAAGAGATCCAATCGTGATGATGCTGGGCGGTGGTGGCCGCGCGTCCGCGGTCGACAAGATCGGTTGACACATCCTCGTGCCCGGCAGCGGCGAGGAACCTGGCCAGGGCGCCGTCACCGCAGCACGGCTCCCGGATCGGCCCGCGCAGGGTGACGCTGTGCAGCAGGCACTCCGTCACCCGGGCAGGTGCGGGATATAAGTCCCCCTCCTCGCGCGCGTATCCGGACTCGTGGATGGCGCGGACCTTGGCCACGCCTTACGCCGCCTTTGCCTGTTCCGGGTAAAGAGAGAGCAGGCCGGCCTCGCTCGCCGCGCAGACGCCGCGCTCCGTGATCAGCGCCGTGACGAGCCGTGCCGGCGTGACATCGAAGGCGGGGTTGGCGGCGGGGCTGCCTTCCGGCAGCACGTCGATGGTGGCGATGTCGCCCGAGTCGGTGCGGCCGGTAAGCCGCGAGACCTCATGCGGATGACGCTCCTCGATCGGGATGTCGCGATAGCCGTCCGAGATCGTCCAGTCGATCGTCGGGTAGGGCAGGCCGACATAGAACGGCACGCCGTTGTCGTGCGCGGCCAGCGCCTTGAGGTAGGTGCCGATCTTGTTGCAGACGTCGCCGCGCCGGGTCGTGCGGTCGGTGCCGACGATGCAGAAATCGACCTTGCCGTGCTGCATCAGGTGGCCGCCGGCATTGTCGGCGATCACGGTGTGGGGCACGCCGTGCTTGGCGAGCTCCCAGGCCGTGAGGCTGGCGCCCTGGTTGCGCGGCCGCGTCTCGTCGACCCAGACATGGATCGGGATACCGGCATCGTGGGCATGGTAGATCGGCGACAAAGCGGTGCCCCAATCGACCGTGGCCAGCCAGCCGGCATTGCAATGGGTGAGGGCGTTGAGGCGCTCGCCGCGCGGCTGGAGGCGCTTGATCTCGGCCAGGCCATTCTCGCCGATGCGGCGGCAGATCTCGGCATCCTCGTCGCAGATCTCGGCGGCGCGGCGGTAGGCAGCCTCGCGCCGCTTGGCCTGCGGCAGCGGGGCGAGGAGCGCCCGCAGATCGTCGAGCGCCCAGCGCAGATTGACCGCCGTGGGCCGAGAGGCGAGCAGCACCTTGTGCGCTTGTGCGAGGTTCGCGTCAGAAGGGTCGGCCGCCATGGCGAGCGCCACGCCGTAGGCCGCCGCAGCGCCGATCAGCGGCGCCCCGCGCACGATCATGGTGCGGATGGCCTTCTCAGCGTCTTCCATCGAACGCAGGTCGCGAACGACGAAATCGTGCGGCAGCAGGGTCTGGTCAATGGCCTGAACGGTCGTGCCGTCATTGCCCAGCCAGATGGTGCGATAGGATTTTCCGTCGACTTTCACGGTGGGAAAGTAGGGCCAGACGCCTCCCCATTCAAATGCTGAGGAAGCACAATTGCCTCATGGTTGCTGCCCGGCGCGCGCAAGACTCCGATCTTCCCTCGCTTCTCGATCTCTTCTCGGTCTCCGAGGTGAGCGCGGCAGCAGGGCCGCGCGCCCGCGCCGAACAGATCTGGCGCGAGACCCTGGTCCAGCCCGGCCTCTTTCTCTTCGTGTCAGACGACGGCCGACGAATCGGCGCGACCTGCATGCTCGTCACGGCGCCGAACCTTCTGCGCGCCGGCAGGCGTCACGGCTTCCTGGA
>JAHCJV010000040.1 GCA_026126105.1 Enhydrobacter sp. | reverse complement strand
GTGCCGCCCGACAAGGGCATGCACCCCTTGCTCTCCATGCTCGTGTCGTGGCTGCCGATCATCCTGATCGTGGCGGTTTGGATATTCTTCATGCGCCAGATGCAATCGGGCACCGGGCGCGCAATGGGCTTCGGCAAATCCCGCGCCCGCATGCTGACCGAGCGCCAGGGGCGCGTGACGTTCGAAGACGTGGCCGGTGTCGAGGAAGCCAAGACCGAGGTGCAGGAGATCGTCGAGTTCCTGCGCGACCCGCAGAAATTCACCCGCCTCGGCGGCAAGATTCCGAAGGGCGTGCTGCTGGTCGGCCCGCCGGGCACCGGCAAGACCCTGCTCGCGCGCGCCATTGCCGGCGAGGCCAACGTGCCCTTCTTCACCATTTCGGGTTCGGACTTCGTCGAGATGTTCGTCGGCGTCGGCGCCAGCCGCGTGCGCGACATGTTCGAACAGGGCAAGAAGAACGCGCCCTGCATCATCTTCATCGACGAAATCGACGCCGTCGGCCGCCATCGCGGCGCCGGCCTCGGCGGCGGCAACGACGAGCGCGAGCAGACCCTGAACCAGCTGCTGGTCGAGATGGACGGCTTCGAGTCGAACGAAGGCGTGATCCTGATCGCCGCCACCAACCGTCCAGACGTGCTCGATCCCGCGCTGCTGCGTCCCGGCCGCTTCGACCGCCAGGTCGTGGTGCCGAACCCCGACATCGGCGGCCGCGAGAAGATCCTCAAGGTCCATATGCGCAAGGTGCCGCTGGCGCCGGACGTCAATCCGCATGTCCTGGCGCGCGGCACACCGGGCTTTTCGGGCGCCGATCTCGCCAACCTCGTGAACGAGGCCGCGCTGAGGGCCGCCCGGGTCGGCAAGCGCCTCGTCACCATGGGCGACTTCGAATATGCCAAGGACAAGGTGCTGATGGGCACCGAGCGGCGCTCGATGGCGATGACCGACGAGGAAAAGACGCTGACTGCCTACCACGAGGCGGGCCATGCACTGGTGGCGATGAGCGTCCCCAAGTCCGACCCCCTGCACAAGGTCACGATCATCCCGCGCGGCCGGGCGCTGGGCGTCACCATGCAGCTGCCGGAGCGCGATCACCTCAGCCACACCAAGCAGTTCCTCGAATCGCGGCTGGCGATCCTGTTCGGAGGCCGTACTGCCGAGGAGATCATCTTCGGACCCGACAACGTGACCACGGGCGCGGCGAGCGACATCCAGGTCGCGACCCAGATGGCGCGCGGCATGATCACGGCCTACGGCATGTCCGACAAGCTGGGACGCGTGCGCTATCAGGCAAACGAGCAGGAAGTGTTTCTCGGCCATGCCGTTACCCAGACGCAGAATGTATCCGAGGCGACCTCGCAGATCATCGATCAGGAGGTCCGCCGATTGATCGAGGAGGCCGAAGGCAAGGCCAGGACGATCCTGACCGAGCGGCTCGACGATCTGCACACCATTGCCAAGGCGCTGCTCGAGTACGAGTCGCTGAGCATGGACGAGATCAATCAGGTGCTGCGTGGCGAGAAGGTCGTTCGCGACGACACGGGCGGGGCAGGCTCCGGCAGCGATCGCCGGCGCCGTGCTTCGGTGCCGACCAGCAGCGGCCAGAACACCGGCCCGTCGCCCGGCGCCAATCCCGAGCCGCAGCCGGGCGTTTGATCCCGAGCTTCGGCGGCATCGTGCTCGATCGCCCTCGTGTGATGGCGATCGTGAATGTGACGCCGGATTCCTTCTCCGACGGCGGCGAACGCCTCGACCCCGCGCAGGCCATCGACGACGGCCTGCGCTTCGTTGGCGATGGTGCCGACATCGTCGATGTCGGCGGCGAATCGACGCGACCTGGCTCGCGCCCGATCCCGATGGACGAGGAACTGCGGCGGGTACGACCCGTTGTCGAGGGTCTGGCCAGGAGAGGCGTGGTCGTGTCGATCGATACGCGCCGCGCGGAAGTCGCACGGGCCTGCCTCGATGCCGGTGCCGGCATCGTTAACGACGTCTCGGCGTTGCGCGACGACTCCTCGCTTCTGCCTCTGGTTGCAGGACGCCGGGCGCCTGTCGTGCTGATGCACCGCCGCGGCCAGCCCGAAGGCAAGTATGAAGGCGCGGCCTATCGCGACGTGGTGGAGGATGTGCGCGACTTCCTCATCAAGCGCGCGCAGACAGCCGAAGCGGCCGGCGTTCCTCGCAACCGCATTGCCGTCGATCCCGGCATCGGCTTCGGCAAGAGCATCGAGGAAAACCTCGCCCTCATCGCGGGCGTGGGGCGCTTGGCAGCGGCAGGTTACCCGGTGCTGGTGGGATCGTCGCGCAAGGGCTTTATCGGCCGTCTGACGGGCATTGCCGAGCCGCGCCGACGCGATCCGGCATCTGTCTGGCTGGCCGTCGAGGCCGCGCGGCAGGGGGCCGCCATTCTGCGAGTGCACGACGTCGCGGGAACCCGGCAGGCTCTCGCGGTCTGGTCGGCGATGCGATAGAACCACGACAATGACACGATTACTGTTCGGCACGGACGGCGTTCGGGGCCAGTCAAACTCGCCGCCCATGACAGCCGAAATTGCCATGCGCATCGGCATGGCGACCGGCCAGATCTTCAACCGCGGCAGCCATCGCCATCGCGTCGTGGTCGGCAAGGACACTCGTCTGAGCGGCTACATGATCGAGCAGGCGCTAACGGCCGGCTTCCTGTCGGTCGGCATGGACGTGCTCCTGTTGGGCCCACTGCCGACGCCTGCGGTCGGCTTCCTGACGCGCTCCATGCGTGCCGATGTCGGCGTGATGATCTCGGCGTCGCACAATCCATACGAGGACAACGGCATAAAGCTGTTCGGTCCGGATGGCTTCAAGCTTTCCGATGCCGTCGAGCAGGAGATCGAGGAGCTGGTCGCCTCGCGGGATTCGGTGAAGCTCGCGGCACCGTCGGCGATCGGCCGCGCCCGGCGTCTCGAAGATGCGGACGGCCGCTATGTCGAGGCGGTTAAAGGCTCTGCCGCACGGGGACTCGATCTGTCCGGGCTCCGGATCGTGATCGATTGCGCCAACGGTGCCGCCTACAAGGTCGCGCCGACGGTGCTCTGGGAACTCGGCGCCGAAGTGATCCCGATCAGCGTCAAGCCCGATGGCTTCAATATCAACGACAAGTGCGGATCGACGCATCCGTCGTTGCTGCAGGAGAACGTCGTGACCTACCGCGCCGACATCGGTATCGCGCTCGACGGCGATGCCGATCGCGTCGTGCTGGTTTGCGAGAAGGGCAGCGTCGTCGATGGCGACCAGCTGATGGCGACTATCGCCGACACCTGGAAGCGCGACGGCCGGCTCGCCGGAAACGGCCTGGTCGCCACGGTCATGTCGAACCTTGGGCTCGAGCGCTATGTCGGCGCCCGGGGCCTGTCGCTGGTGCGGACGAACGTGGGCGATCGATACGTGCTGGAGCGCATGCGGTCCGACGGCTTCAATCTGGGTGGCGAGCAGTCTGGTCATATCATCATGACCGACCACGCGACCACCGGCGACGGCTTGATGGCCGCCCTGCAGGCGCTGGCCGCCATGCTCAAGAGCGGCAGGCCGGCAAGCGAAACCTTCCGCGCATTCACTCCCGTGCCGCAGCTGCTGAAGAACGTGCGCGTGCGCGACGCCAATGCCGCTCTGAGCGCTGCCACCGTCGTCGCGGCGATCGCCGCTGCGGAGAAGGATCTGGGGCAGAACGGCCGTATCCTGGTGCGCAAGTCCGGCACGGAACCGTTGATCCGGGTGATGGCCGAAGGTGACGATTCGGAGCTGGTCCGCAGCGTCGTCGACCGCATCATCGAGGCCATCCCGCGGCAGGCGGCATGAAGGGCCGCGTCCTGATCGTCGCGGGTTCCGATTCCGGCGGCGGCGCGGGCATCCAGGCAGACATCAAGGCAGTGACCGCGATGGGCGGGTTTGCCGCCACTGCGATAACCGCGCTGACGGCGCAGAACACGCTCGGTGTCCACGGCGTCGTGCCGGTCGATCCAGCCTTCATCGCGCAACAGATCGAGGTCGTGCTGACCGACATCGGCGCCGATGCGCTGAAGACCGGCATGCTGCACAGCGCCGAAGTGATCGAGACGGTCGCAGCGTCGTTCCGGCGCTACGCCCCGAAAGCCCCGCTGGTCGTCGATCCGGTAATGGTGGCCAAAGGTGGCCACCGCTTGCTCCTGAGCGAGGCCGAGACGGCGCTACGTGACAGGCTGCTTCCGCTGGCCGCGCTGCTGACGCCCAACCTGCCCGAGGCCGAGGTGCTTGCCGGATTTCCGGTGCATAGCGAACCCGACATGGAACGTGCCGGCAGGAAGCTGCTGTCACTCGGCGCCGGGGCGGTGCTGATGAAAGGCGGCCATCTGGAGGGCGATCGCGTCGTCGATCTGCTGATCTGCGAGGACAGGATCGATCGCTTCGAGGATGCCCGCATCGCCAGCCGTAGCACCCATGGCACGGGGTGCACGTTGGCCTCCGCAATCGCCGCCGGCCTCGCGCAGAAGATGAGCCTCGCCGATTCCGTCGCCCGCGCGCGCACCTACGTGCGGGAGGCCATTGCGACTGCACCGGGTTATGGCCAGGGCCACGGTCCGCTCAACCACGCCGTGACGGTTCGCTGAGGTCGCAGTCAGTCGCGCGGCGGCGGGTGGCGGTGGCGCATCGCCGCATCGAGTCTCGCGACCGGAATGTTCAGGGCGGCCGCAAGGGCATAGCGCGCCATATCGTGCCGCTCCGGCGATTGCCGCTCCCCGCGGGCCGGCGGCGGGATGACCTCGATGGCGCGCCGCAGTTGGTCGGCCGTGACTCCGAGCTTGCCGGCCATCTGCTGGATGATCTGTTCGGTGGGCGGTCCCGGTGGCGGCGTGTCGTGACGCTGCGACATCAAGACGGCGGTGAAGGCCAGGCCGCACGCGGCGATCATCAGGAGATCGCGCCGGTCGAGACTGAAGAAGCTCACCTCACCAGAGCGAGTTACCGCCCGGCCAGCGCCAGCCCGATCCTGGCCCTGATCATGCCCGCGCGGTTGTCAATATGGGCATCCTGCGAGGGAAGATCGGAGGCGGGGATCACCCGCGATTGGTCAGCCGGGCGCGCGGCGTAGGAGGTGTTGACCGCCAGAACGCCGACGAAGACAAGAGCAGTGATCGCAATAATGAGATAGTCGATCCGGTTCAGGGCCGCCCGGCGGGGCCTGTAGGGGGCGGCCATCTTGTTCTGGTGGCTGTTCACGATCGCCTCGTTAACGCTGGTTCTGAAAGACTTACGGGGGAACCTTCTGCTCTATCCCCGGCTTTCTCGTCTCAAACGTAGGCGATTCTAAGGATATTCGTGGCCCCTGGTGTGCCGAATGGAACGCCGGCGGTGATGACGAGCCGCTGCCCCTGCCTGGCAAGCTGCTGCTGCCGGGCGACGCGGACGGCTCGGGCGACCATGTCGGCGAAGTTGTGCGCGTCCTCGGTCTGCACGGGATGGACGCCCCAGGCGAGGGTCATGCGCCGGGCCGTGTCGAGGTTGGGCGTCAGGCAGAGGATTCGGACGTCCGGGCGCTCGCGCGCGGCGCGGAGCGTGGTCGAGCCGGTGTTGGTGTAGGTGACGATCGCTGCGGCGGTCAGCGTATGGGCGCATTGGCGGGCCGCGGCGCTGATTGCGTCGGCAGTCGTCGCCTCGGGCTCGCGGCGGCTCGCATCCATGAGGCGGCGATAAAGCGGATCGGCCTCCACGCTCTTGATGATGCGATCCATGATCGTCACCGCCTCGACGGGATAGTCGCCCGATGCCGATTCGGCCGACAGCATCACCGCATCGGCGCCATCGTAAACCGCCGTCGCTACGTCCGATGCCTCCGCCCGTGTCGGTGTCGGCGAATGAACCATCGACTCGAGCATCTGCGTCGCGACGATCGCCGGCCGTCCCAACACCCGGCAGGCGGCGAGGATGCGCTTCTGTAGCGGCGGCACGGCCTCGGGCGGCAGCTCGACGCCAAGATCACCCCGCGCGACCATGATGCCGTCGCTCTGCTCGATGATCTCGTCGAGATGCTCGATCGCGGCGGGCTTCTCGAGCTTGGACATCACCGCAGCGCGTCCGGAAACCAGCTTCTTGAGCTCGGCAACATCGTTGGCGTGCTGCACGAAGGACAGCGCCACCCAGTCGACACCGAGCGCGAGGCCGTAATCGAGGTCCCGGCGATCCTTCGGAGTCATCGGCGATACCGGCAGCACGAGGTTGGGCAAGTTGACGCCCTTGCGGTCGCTGATCGTGCCGGCGACCTCGACCACCGTGTCGATCGTGTCGCCGGTGTGCGCCACGATGCGCAGCCGCACCTTGCCATCGTCGATCAGCAGCAGCCCCTCCGGCTTGGCTGCCTGGAAAATCTCCGGATGGGGCAGCGGCACGCGCTTGAGGGTGCCGGGCGCCTTGTCCATGTCGAGCCTGAGATGCTGGTCTTTCTTCAGCTCGATCGGGCCCTTCGCCATCGCGCCGAGCCGCAGCTTGGGGCCCTGCAGGTCCATCAGGATCGCAATCGGTTGCTTGTACTGTTTTTCCAGAGCGCGCAGCTGCGCGACCCGCTGCTTGTGGTCGTCATGCGTCCCGTGGCTGAAATTCAGCCGGAAGACGTCGGCGCCCGCCTCGAACAGCTCTTTCAGCCGTTCCGGGCTGGAAGTGGCCGGCCCGAGCGTGGCAACGATCTTGGTGAAACGCTGTCGGAGCATGCCGACAGTCTACCCCAGACTAGCGCCTGGGGGATGATACTTTGAAGTCGCCGGCCTGTTCGTACACTTTGACCACCGCGGCGTCGTCCAGCTTGCCCCAGCCCGCGCCCGCCGCGGCGAGGAACAGCTGGTGCGCTGCTGCGGCAAGAGGCAGCGGCAACCGCAGCTCGTGCCCGGTGTTCAGCACCAGCCCGAGATCCTTGACGAAGATCTCGACGGCGGAGAGGGGCGAATAGTCGTCGTCCAGCATGTGCGGCACGCGATTGCCGAACATCCACGAATTGCCGGCGCTGGCCGAGATCACCTCGTAGACGACGCGCGTATCGGCCCCGGCTTTCGCCGCGAGCGCGACCGCTTCGGCGGCCGTCGCGATATGCACGCCGGCGAGCAGCTGGTTGACCGTCTTGACCAGGGAGCCGATGCCCGGTGCATCACCGAGGCGGAACACCTTGGCGGAGGTCGCGGCGAAGATGCTCTCGGCGGCAGCGAAGCTCGCCGGCGCCCCCGACGCCATGAACGTGAGCTCGCCCGATTCCGCCCGGGCCCGGCCGCCCGACATCGGCGCGTCGAGCAGGGCGTGGCCGGTCGCGGCCAGCCGATCCGCGAGAGAGCGCGTGAAGGCCGCCGGGACGGTGGCGCATTGCATCACGACGCCGTCCTTGCGCAACGCCGATACGGCGCCTTGATCGCCGAACAGCACCGTCTCGACCTGCTTGTCGTTGACGACCGCGACGATCACCACGTCGGCACTGGTCGCCGCTTCCGCCGGGTTCGCCGCGGTCGTGCCGCCGGCTTCGCCGAAGGCCTTGCACGCAGCTTCGCTCGGATCGACGCCGACGACCTTGTGGCCGTGCTTCAGCAGGTTCTTCGCCATGCCGAGGCCCATCGAACCTAGGCCGATGAAGGCGACGGCGGGTGTGTTCTTGTCGCTCATGGATGGATTCCGTACCGCTTCGCCCAGCCCAGGCCCTCGACTGTGGTGGTCTTGGGTTTGTATTCGAGCCCGACATAGCCGTCGTAGCCGAGCCGGTCGAGCACATCGAGCAGGTAAAGGTGGTTGGCCTCGCCGATATCCGGCTCGTTGCGGTCGGGATTGCCGGCGATCTGGACGTGCGCGGTGATCGGGAACAGGCGCTCCGTGCGCTTCTGCAGGTCGCCCTCAGTAACCTGCAGATGATAGAGATCGAGCTGCAGCTTGAGATGCGGCGCGCCCACCTCCGCGATGATCTGCTTCACCTGATCGGTCGTGTTGGTGAAGTAGCCGGGAATGTCGCGATGGTTGATCGGCTCCAGCACGATCGTGAGATCGCTCTTGGCGGTGCGGTCGCAGACCATCTTGAGATTCGACACGAACGTCTGGTGCATCGCCTTGATGTCGGCGTCCGGCGCGATCATGCCCGACATGACGTGCAAGGTGCGGCACTCGAGAACCTTTGCGTAATCCAACGCCTTGTCGAGCGCGGCCGCGAACTCCGCTTCTCGGCCGGGCAGGGCAGCCAGCCCGCGCTCGCCTTTGCTGGCGTCGCCCGGCGGCAGGTTGAACAACGCCTGCGTGAGCTTGTGCTTCTTGAGCTCGGCGGCGATATCGGACGCCGGCGCCTCGTAGGGGAACAGTATCTCGACCGCCTTGAAGCCGTTGGCGGCAGCTGCCCCGAAGCGCTGCAAGAACGGCACCTCCTGGTAGATCCAGGAGAGATTGGCGGCGAGCTTGGGCATGGCTGATCCTAAGAGGGAAATGCTTCCTCGATCTCGCGGACCTGGAAGTCGGAGAGGGTGCGGGTCTTGAGGCCCTGCAGCAGCAGGTGCAGCTTGGCGGTTTCCTCGAGCTCCTCGATCGACGCCGAGGCGGCGGATAGAGAGGTGCCGGCGACGACCGGGCCATGGTTGGCCAGCAACACGGCGCGATGGCCTTTTGCGTATTCGCGAATTGCGTCGGCAAGCTTGGGGTCGCCCGGTTTGAAGTAGGGCACCAGCGGCAGCTTGCCGACCCGCATCACGAAGTAGGGCGTGATTGGCGGCAACGTCGTCTCGGCGCTGTGGTGGCACGATGGATCGAGGCAGGAGATAGCCACCGCGTGCGTCGAATGGAGATGCACGATCGCACCGTCCTTGGGACGGACGTCGTAGACCGACCGATGCAGCAGGGCCTCCTTCGTCGGCGGATCGCCGCCGACATGCTTGCCGTTGCTGTCGAGCTTCGACAGCTGCGCCGGATCGAGCTCGCCGAGGGAGGAATTGGTCGGCGTCATCAGCCAGCCATCGGCGATGCGCACGCTGATGTTGCCCGACGTGCCTGGGCAGAGGCCGCGAGCCGCGAGCTTGGCGCCCAGCGCACACATGGCTTCGCGCGATTTTCCTTCCGTGCTCATAGCGTCTCGAATGCCTTGGTGAAAAAGTCGGGCGCGCCGAAATTGCCGGACTTCAGGGCCAGCAGCAGCGGCTTCGCGCCGACCGACGCGGTCCACGGAACGCCGGGATCGATCTCCGGACCGATGCGCAGCGCCGTGACGTCGAGCGCGCCGACCACCGCGCCGGACGTCTCGCCACCCGCGACGACGAGGCGGCTGACCCCGGCCGCGACGAGGCCCTTCGCGAGGGTCGCCATGGTGCTCTCGATCGCGTGGCTCGACTTTTCGATACCATACCTGGCCTGCAAGGCCTTCACGGCTTCGGGCCTGTCGCTGGCCGAGAGCAGGATCGGGCCGTTGCCGAGCTTGTCCCTGGCCCAGGCCAGCGCCTTTTCGCCGACCGGCTCGCCACGGCAGATCGCGTCGGTGTCCAAAGCGAGGTGCGCGCCCTTGAAGTTGGCGATCTGGCCCAGCGTCGCGGCCGAGCACGAGCCCGCCAGCACGGCGGCCGCCCCGCTAACCTGCGGCAGGCTGTCGGCGCCCGACTTGTGCTCGACCAGGCCGCGGCGGCGGTAGGCGGCGGGCAGGCCGAGCGCCACGCCCGAGCCGCCGGTGACGAGCACGTCGTCACCGATCGCCTCGCCGATGATGCCGAGATCGGTGTCGGCCACGGCGTCGACGATAACGTGGCGCACACCGTCGGACGCGAGCTTGTCGAGCGCCGCGCGCAGGCTCGCCGAGCCGGCCTGGACCTGCTTCAGCGCGACCAGGCCGACCTTGTGTTTCGTCTGCCGCGCGAGCACGCGCACGAGGCTCGAATCGGTCATGGGATTGAGCGGGTGGTGGCGCATGTGTGTGTCGGACAGCAGCAGATCGCCGACGAAGAGATGGCCGAAGAAGATCGTGCGGCCGTTTTCGGGAAAGGCCGGGCAATAGATCGCCTGGGCGGCCCCCAGCGCATCGAGCAGCGCGTCGCCCACCGGGCCGATGTTGCCTCGGTCCGTCGAGTCGAAGGTGGAGCAGTACTTGAAGAAAAAGCGGACGCAGCCGGCGGCCTGCAGCGCCGCCAAGGCCTCGAGCGATTGCGCGATTGCGTCACTGGCCGGTATGGAGCGCGTCTTGAGCGCGACAACGACGGCATCGACGTCGTCCGGGATCGCGCCTTTCGGCGGCACTCCGATGGTCTGGATGGTGCGCAAGCCGCCCTTGACCAGCATGCCCGCGATGTCGGTCGCGCCGGTGAAGTCGTCGGCAATGATTCCGAGTATGGCCATGGCGGACGTTAGGCGATCAACGTCGCGGGCATCCAGAACTTTCGGCGCCGGCTGCGGCGGCGCTGCTCGTCCTCGCCGTCATAGACGTGGAGCGGCGGCGCCGGATCGAAGCTGTCGCGGATGTCCAGCGCGTTCACGTTGAGGGTGGCAATCAGGCGACCGTCGTCCTCCATGACCGCACCGACATAGGCCCCGCACTTGCTGCAGACCAGGTAATCGGTGATGCCGAGCCCGAAGCGATATCTCGACAGCGCGCCCGATTCGGCCCGGTACTCGACCGATCCCTCCGGGTCCCCCATGGTGCGCGCACCATGCCGACGGCAGAAAGTGCAGGAGCAGCGCCCCGGCCGCATGGCAGCGGGTTCCTTCGGCGTCTCGTACTTGATCTGGATTGCGCCGCAGTGGCAGGAGCCAGAATAGGTCGCCATCGCATTACTCCGGGGCAATCAGTGTGGCGCGGAAATCGTTGACGTTGGTGCGGGTCGGACCGGTGACGAGGCTGTCGCCCTGCATTTCGAAGAAGCCGTGCCCATCATTATCGTCGAGCATCGCCTGCGGATCGCGGCCTCGCGCACGGGCGCGGGCCAGGCTGTCGGGGGTGAAGATGGCGCCGGCGATTTCTTCTGCGCCATCGACGCCATCGGTATCGGCCGACAGGCCCCAGATACCGGGCGCGCCTTCGGCGGCGATCGCCTCGGCCAGGAGATATTCGACATTGCGGCCGCCACGGCCCTTGCCGCGCACCGTCACCGTGGTCTCGCCGCCCGACAGGATGACTGTCGGCTGCTTGCTGCGCCTCGCTGTTTCGAGCGCCAGCCTGGCATGATCGGCGCCCAGGGTACGGGCTTCGCCTTCGAGATTGTCGCCCAGCAGGACGACTTCCAAACCCCTGCTCCGGGCAAGCGCGGCGGCTGTTTCAAGGGAGCGTCTGGGCGTTGCCACGATCACCGTCTCGACGCGCGCCAGGCGGGGATCGCCCGGCTTGGGTGTTTCTTCGATCCTGCCGGCGGCGCCGGCTTCGAGGTGTGCGATCACAGCCGGCGGCGGGTCGATCCGGAACTTGGCCAGCACGGCCACGGCATCGGCGAACGTTGTCGAATCGGCCACGGTCGGTCCGGAGCCGATTACACCGGGATCGTCGTTCGGCACGTCGGAGATCAGCCACGACAGCACGCGCGCCGGCTGCGCGGCGATTGCGAGCCGGCCGCCCTTGATGGCCGAGAGGTGCTTGCGCACGGTGTTCATCTCGCCGATATGGGCGCCTGATCGCAGCAGCGCGCGATTGACCTCCTGCTTGTCGGCCAGCGTCAATCCCGGCGCGGGAAGGGCGAGCAGGGCGGAAGCACCGCCGGAGACCAGGCACAGCAGCAGATCGTCCGGTGAGAGGCCCTTCACTTCCTCGAGCATGCGGCCGGCGGCGGCGCGCCCCTTCTCGTCCGGGACGGGATGGGCCGCCTCGACGATCTCGATGCGCTTGCAGGCCTCGCCGTAGCCATAGCGTGTGACGACCAGCCCTTCGAGCGGATGTGGCCAGCGATCCTCCAGCGCGCGTGCCATCGCGGCACTGGCCTTGCCGGCGCCAATAACGATCGTCCTGCCCTTCGGCGGCTGCAGTCTGTCGATGTAGGGGGCGAGGCAGGTGGCGGGGCGGGCGGCGGACAGGGCTGCGTCAAACAGGTCGCGCAGCAGCGCGCGGGCGGCGGCATCTTTCATTTGCGCCATCTTCCCACTATAGGGGCGCGATGCAATCCCTCCTCGGGCCGGGTGATCCGCCGCCTTTCACCGTGCACAACGCGGCGGGCAGGGCGCCGCTGCTGCTTCTCTGCGACCACGCCAGCAAGGCGATCCCGAAGGCGCTGGGCGATCTCGGCATCACCGAGGAGGAGCTGTCGCGCCACATCGGTTGGGACATCGGCGGCCTCGACGCCGCCATCGAGCTGTCGAACATCCTCGACGCGCCCCTGGTCGCATCCGGCTACTCGCGCCTGGTGATCGACTGCAATCGCTGGCCGGGCGGGGAAGGATCGACGCCCGAGGTGAGCGACACTGTCGTCGTGCCGGCCAACAAGGGCCTCACCAAGGAGCAGGTCGACGCGCGAGCGCATGCCTGCTTCTGGCCCTATCACCACGAGGTCAGCCGCCAGCTCGACCGAATGACGGCGTGCGACCGCAAGGTTTGCCTGCTCGTGGTGCATAGCTTCACGCCCGAAATGAACGGCTTCAAGCGGCCTTGGCACGTCGGTGTTCTGTGGCGGGACGATCCGCGCCTGCCCGAGCCGCTGCTCGCCGAGCTGCGCAAGGACGGCTCGCTGGTGGTCGGCGACAACGAGCCCTATTCGGCGCGCGATCCGTACGAGTACACGCTGGGTGTGCATGCGGGCGCAAGGGCGCTGCCGCATTGCTCGCTGGAGGTCCGGCAGGACCTCATGGGCACGCCCGAGGACGCCCGGAAATGGGGCCGCAGGCTCGTCGATCCCATCCGCGCCGCCGTTGCGGCGGCTCTCGCCTGAACTTATATCCGGCCGGAGGAGGCTCTCCCATGGATGACAAGACTCGCACCGAACTCGAAGCTGCCGCCTTTCGCCGCCTGGTCGGACATCTGCAGGAACGCACGGACGTGCAGAACATCGACCTGATGAACCTGGCTGGCTTCTGCCGCAATTGCCTGTCGCGCTGGTACCGCGAGGAGGCGGGCAAGCAGGGCATCGAAATCCCCGATCCCAAGGCTCGCGAGGTCGTTTACGGCATGCCGTACGACCAGTGGAAGGCCAAGTACCAGAAGGACGCATCGGGCGACCAGAAGAAGGCGTTCGACGCCGCTGGCCACAAGCACTGACCTCTGCGACGCGCCCTCCCTCCCCGTTATCCCCGTCATTCTTCGCGTCTCGTCATTGAGCCGACACACCGCTCGCTCTTATGGTCCGGGCCAGCGCATCAAGGAGTGTTGGACATGCCGGACGGAAGCCCTGTTTCGAAAAAGGTCAAGGCGGGACCGATCTCGGCCGACCGGCTGAAGAGCTTCATCGAGCGTATCGAGAAGCTCGAGGAAGAGCGCAAGGCGATCGGTGGCGACATCCGCGACGTCTACAGCGAGGCCAAGGGCGTCGGCTACGATGTCAAGACGATGCGCAAGATCATCTCGATCCGCAAGCAGGACGCCGCCGAGCGTGACGAGCAGGAGCAACTGCTCGACGTCTACAAGCACGCGCTCGGCATGGTCTGAAAGACCTTGCACCGAAATTCCGGAAGGTGCGCGACGGTCGGAAGGGCGCTAGTTTCCTTCGCAATCAGGAGGGAACAATGATCCAGCGTCGTCAGGCGCTTCTCGGCGCTTTGGCAGCCGGCGCGGTCGCGACACCTGCTATCGCGCAGACCTTTCCGTCGCAGCCGGTTCATGTCGTCGTGCCGTTCCCGCCGGGGGGCGGCACCGATGCGTTGGCGCGGGCGATCCAGGAGCCGTTCCAAAAGGCGCTCGGCCAGACCGTGATTATCGAGAATCGCGGCGGCGGCGGCAGCAGCATCGGCCACGAGGTGGTCGCCAAGGCGGCCCCCGATGGCTACACGGTGCTGGTCAGCAGCAACAACCAGACGTTGCTCCCTTATCTCATCGCGCGTCTCAGCTACGATCCCGCGACGTTCGTGCCGGTCGGCTTCATCGCCAAGCAGGAGTCGGTTTTCGTCGGCAGCGCCGATGCGCCGTGGAAGGATCTCGCGGCGATAACGGAGGCAGCGCGCAAGGCGCCAGGTGACGTGCAGTACGGCACGGCAGGCGTCAGCACGCCGATGCATCTGTCGACCGAGCGCTATGCGCTTCTGAACAAGATCAAGCTGACGCACGTCCCGTTCCGCGGCACCGGACCGCTGGTCACCGACTTGCTGGGCGGCCATATCAAGCTCGGCATGTCGAGCGTGACCTCGGTCGCGCCGCACCTCCAGAGCGGCAAGCTCAAGGCCTACGGCATGGCCGCGCCGGAGCGTGCACAGTCGGCCCTGGACGTTCCGACCTTCAAGGAGCTGGGCCTGGGCGATGTCGACGGCACGATCGTCTACACGCTGATCGCCACGCCGGGCACGCCGGCGCCGGTCATCGCCAAGCTCAATGCCGCGCTCAACGCGTCCGTGGCAACGCCGGAAATGCGCGAGAACCTGCGCAAGCGCGGCTTCGTGGCGATGGGCGGCACGCCCGAGGAACTCGCCAAATGGACGGCTCTACAGGCACCGCTCTGGGTCCCCGTGCTTCAGGCGGCCGGCATAAAGCCAGAATAGCGCGGTCGGGCGCCGGTGGGCGCCGATCACCGCGGCAGCGGGCAGACCTGTTCAACGGCGATGCGGCCGCGCTCGGGAAGCTGAGTTAATGCGCTCCGACCGACGCCCTGGCCCGAGCAGCGACGAGTTGCGTCCCGTGCCGGCTGCCGTAGATGTCCGCGTAAGAGGCGATCTCGCCGTTCTGGTCGGGAAACTGCGTGTAGTAGGCAAGAGAAACGGGGATCGCTTCCGGCAACGCGACCGAATGGGTTCCTCTCGAAATCATCGAATCGATCTCCTTTTCCGACACGCCGAGGGCCCAGGCCGCCAGTGGGCGCACCTGTTCCACGCGGATACAGCCATGGCTCAACGCGCGTTGGGTCCGATTGAACAGCGTTCGATCGTTGGTGTCGTGCAGATAGATGAACTCTTCGTTGTCGAGATCGAACATGATCCTGCCGAGCGGGTTCCGGGGACCCGGCGGCATGTAGCGCAGCCCTTCATTGCGGACCATCGACGGCGTCGGGGTCCAGGAAGGGTTGAACCGGACGGCAAACATCGAGGACAGCATTTCGGGCGTAGTGTTCCCGGGCCGGCCGACCACCACGCGGCTGCGCAGGACGGGCACGCCGTCCTCGAGAGCGATCAGCTCGAAGGAAGGAATGTTGACGAGGACGAACTTGCCTCGGGAAGGAATTGAGGCGCCGATTCCGTGGTCGCGAAGCATGGCGAGATAGGGACTGGGCGCCAGGTCGGTCGCCGTCTCGGTGACGGGCGCAGCGACCGGCGGCGGATCCGTCGCGGCACAGCCGGCAGCTGCCAGGGTGCCGGCGATGGCAAGAAGAACGATAGCTGTGCGAGCGGCAGGAGCCTTTCCGAACCCCACTTGGGCCTCCAGTGATGCGGCCACGACTCTCTCCTTCGAGGCCGATTGGCTCATGGACATGACGCAGGAAAGCTTGGAGAAGTTCCCCACGGTTCTCCGGCGCGTGCCGGCGCCGACGCGCGAAGCGGTTCAGGGATGCGCTTGCTGCGCGATGACCCAGCCCGCCTGTGCGACGAAAAGGAGCGCTACCAGCGTGGCGATGACGATGAAGGTCGCATCGTCCCTTCTGCGTCTCGCTATCCGTGGCCGACTGAGGGTGTTACCGATCTCTCGAAACATTGTTCGTCCGGGAAGCTATTGATGCTTCACCTTACGAACAGCTGGTTTCCGCAAGATTGTGCAATGCGCGGGCATGGTTTCGTCTGTTGCGTCAGGCCGGATCGCCTGATCCGCGGTCAGGGGCGCAATGGCTCCAGCGCCGCATCACTGTCGAATGGTGTCGTAGCTGGTGCCAGCCGGACACGGGATGCTGACGTAGCCTTGCCGTGCGACGGACCATACCGGACCACAATACGGCTGGAATGCGGGAGGAAGAGGGTTGGCGGCAGCCACCGGCACTGGTTCGGCCGGCTTCTGCGCGCAGGCGCCAAGGGCCGCGACGACCAGAACTGCGACGGCGATCGACTTCATCTCTACCCCCGAGATCGTTTGTGCCCGGCAGTCTAGCAGGGGTTGGGTGCTCCCGTCTCCGGATGGTCAGAACCAAATGTTCATCGGCAGGCCATGGCGATCCCGCTCGTCGGCCGCGCCGAGACGGGTCGCGGTGCCGGCGGCGATCAGCGTCGCCGTCCGGCAGACCGCGATCGCATCGAGTATGTCGTCGCGCGCCGCACCGGAAAGGCGCTCTACCGGCGTGTCGAAGCCGTGCCGTGCGAGCAGCGCACGGCGCTCCGCGTAGCCGTCGGGCTGGCGCTTCTTGCTCAGCACCGGCCTGCCGCCGTTCATGCGCGCGAAGGCGAGCTCGGGGTGCGCTTCGTGGACCACGCGATGCAGCTCGCGGTCGCTGCGCATCAGCGCGTCGACTTCGCGCATCTTCGGGAAGAGGTGAAAGGTCTGCCGGTTGATGCCGACGCCCAGCGTCTTGCTGAGCGTATTGGCTTCCGCATGGGCCGTGCAGGCGAGGGCCGGCCGGCACGGCGTCGGGAAGACCGAGCTCGCCTTTCCCGGCAGCAGCGCACGCGCCTCGCGTTCGCACGCCCTGCCGGGGCGTGGCGTGTCGACGAGGCCGATCGGCATGTCGATGGCCAGAATGGAAAGACCCTCGCAGGCTTCCGCGAGGGTCCTTACGACCGCGACCTCCAGAATGCCCAGCGCGTACCGCCGGCAGATCACCCAGCCGGCGCGACAACCGTCGGCGCCGCCGACGATCAACTCGGCGCTACCACGTTGCCATCCTGGCCTTCAGGCCGGCATCGAGCGCGTCGAGGAAGTCGTGGGTATTGAGATAAGGCTGGGCCGGATCGATCAGGATCGCGAGGTCCTTTGTCATCTTGCCCTTCTCGACCGTCTCGACGCAGACCTTCTCGAGCGTCTCGGCGAACCTCACCACATCGGGCGTGCCGTCGAACGTGCCGCGGTATTTGAGACCCTGCGTCCAGGCGAAGATCGAGGCGATCGGGTTGGTCGAGGTCGGCTTGCCCTTCTGGTGCTCGCGATAGTGGCGGGTCACCGTTCCGTGCGCGGCCTCCGCCTCGACGGTCTTGCCGTCCGGCGTCAGCAGCACCGAGGTCATCAGGCCGAGCGAGCCGAAGCCCTGGGCCACCGAGTCGGACTGCACGTCGCCGTCGTAGTTCTTGCACGCCCACACGAACTCGCCGTGCCATTTCAGCGAGGAGGCGACCATGTCGTCGATCAGACGATGCTGGTAAGTGAGGTTCCTGGCCTTGAACTTGTCGGCGAACTCTTCGTCGAAGACCTTCTGGAACAGGTCCATGAAGCGGCCGTCATAAGCCTTCAGAATGGTGTTCTTCGTCGACAGATAGACCGGCCAGCCGCGGTTCAGCCCGTAATTGAACGTGCTGCGCGCGAAGCCGATGATCGACTCGTCGACGTTGTACATCGCCATGGCGATGCCGCTGCCGGGGAAGTCGAACACGTCATGCTCGATGACCGTGCCGTCGTCGCCCGTGAACTTGATCGAGAGCTTGCCCTTGCCGGGAACGACGAAGTCTGTC
The DNA here is from genome assembly GCA_026126105.1 of Enhydrobacter sp. GTDB lineage: Bacteria > Pseudomonadota > Alphaproteobacteria > Reyranellales > Reyranellaceae > Reyranella. Next base: position 31,214 of record JAHCJV010000040.1, on the reverse strand, counting down.
GCGCGATACTGGTCGCCGAAGGCATGGCGGCCGACCACGATCGGATGGGTCCAGCTCGACACCAGCCGCGGGACGTTCTGGCATACGATAGGCTCGCGGAAGATCGTGCCGCCGAGAATGTTGCGGATCGTTCCATTCGGCGAACGCCACATCTTCTTGAGGTTGAACTCCTTCACGCGCGCCTCGTCGGGCGTGATCGTGGCGCACTTCACGGCAACGCCGTACTGCTGCGTCGCCTTTGCCGAATCGATCGTCACCTGATCGTCGGTTCGATCGCGGTATTCGATGCCGAGATCGAAATACTTCAGGTCGATGTCGAGATAGGGAAGGATCAGCTTGTCCTTGATGAACTTCCAGATGATGCGGGTCATCTCGTCGCCGTCCATCTCGACGACGGGCTTCCTGACCTTGATCTTCGGCATCCTCGGTCCCTCCCGAATCCTCAAGAAGTCTACAAGAGCGGTGTCATCCCGAGCGCGTCAGAGAGCCGCGAGCGCCCCGTTCAGCGTCGTGCTCGGCTGCATGCCGGCCGATGTCTTCTTCTGATCGGGCAGGTAGTATCCGCCGGTGTCCACCGGCTTGCCCTGCGCGGCGATCAGCTCGGCATTGATCTTGGCCTCGTTGGCCGCCAGCGCTTCCGCCAGCGGCTTGAAGCGGGCTGACAGGGGCGTGCTGTTATCGCGCCGAGCGAGGGCCTCCGCCCAATACTTCGCGAGATAGAAATGGCTGCCGCGATTGTCGAGCTCGCCGACCTTTCGTGCCGGCGAGCGGTTGTCGTCGAGGATCTTGCCGTTGGCCTCGTCGAGCGTCTCGGCCAGGACCTTTACGTCCTCGTTGCCGGTCCTCTGCGCCAGATGTTCCAGAGACGCGCCAAGCGCCAGGAATTCGCCCAGCGAATCCCACCGCAGGTAGCCTTCCTGCTGGAACTGCTCGACGTGCTTGGGTGCCGAGCCGCCGGCGCCTGTCTCGAACAACCCGCCGCCGGCCAACAGCGGGACGATCGACAGCATCTTGGCCGACGTGCCCAGTTCCATGATCGGGAAGAGGTCGGTCAGGTAGTCGCGCAGCACATTGCCGGTGACGGAAATGGTGTCGAGCCCCTGGCGAATGCGATCGAGCGAGAACTTGATGGCCTCGACCGGTGCCATGATGCGGATGTCCAGGCCCGACGTATCCTCGCTCTTGAGGTACTTCTCCACTTTGGCGATCAGCTGTGCGTCGTGCGCGCGCCTGGCGTCGAGCCAGAAGACGGCAGGGGCGCCGGTCAGCCGCGCGCGGCGCACGCCGAGCTTGACCCAGTCGCGGATCGGCTCGTCCTTGACCTGGCACATCCGGAAGACATCGCCGGCCTCGACCTTCTGTTCCATCAGGACCGTGCCGTCTTCGGCGACTACGCGCACCGTTCCCGCCGTGGCGACCTCGAACGTCTTGTCGTGCGAGCCGTACTCCTCGGCCTGCTGCGCCATCAGACCGACATTCGGCACTGACCCCATCGTCTTCGGGTCGAACGCACCTTGCGCCTTGCAGTCGTCGATGACGGCCTGGAACAGCGTCGAGTAGCACCGGTCGGGAATGGCCGCGATCACGTCGTGCAGCTTGCCGTCGGGGCCCCACATCTTGCCCGATTCGCGGATCATCGCCGGCATCGAGGCATCGATGATCACGTCGCTCGGCACATGGAGATTGGTGATGCCGCGGTCGGAATTGACCATGGCGAGGCCCGGCCGCTTGGCATAGGTGGCCTGGATGTCGGCCTTGATCGCCGCCTTTTCGGCCTCCGGCAGCGTCTCGATGCGGCTCAGCATGTCGGCCACGCCGTTGTCGGGATCGACCCCCAGCCGCTTCAGAGTTTCGCCATGCTTCTCGAACACGTCGGCGAAGAAGACCGAGACGCAATGACCGAACAGGATGGGATCGGAAATCTTCATCATGGTCGTCTTGACGTGCAGCGAGAACAGGACTCCGTCCTTCTTCGCGGCGTCGATCTGTTCGGCGAAGAAGGCGCGCAACGCCTTGCGGCTCATCACCGAGCAGTCGATGATCTCGCCGGCCTTGAGCGGCGTCTTTGCCTTCAGCACCGTCACCGCGCCGTCACCTGCGACCAGCTCGATGCGCGCGTTGGTCGGCGCCGAAACGGTAGTCGCGACCTCCGACCCGTAGAAATCGCCACCCGACATGGTCGCCACGCGCGTCTTGGAGTCCTTCGACCAGGCGCCCATCTTGTGCGGGTGCTTGCGGGCGTACTGCTTCACGGCGCCGGCGGCGCGGCGGTCGGAATTGCCCTCGCGGAGCACCGGGTTGACGGCGCTGCCGAGCACCTTGCCGTAGCGGGCGCGAATTTCCTTGTCCGCTGGCGTCGCGTCGCTGTCGGGATAGTTCGGGACGTCGTAGCCCTTGCTCTGAAGCTCCTTGATCGCGGCCTTCAGCTGCGGGATCGACGCGGAGATGTTGGGCAGCTTGATGATGTTGGCCTCGGGCCGCATCGCGAGCTTGCCGAGCTCTGCGAGCTCGTCGTTGATCTTTTGCTCGGGCTTCAGCTTCTCGGGGAAGTTGGCGATGATGCGGCCGGTCAGCGAAATGTCTTTCAGCTTCATCTTGACGCCGGCTGTCGCGACGAAGGCTTGGACGATCGGCAGCAGGGAAAACGTCGCAAGCCCGGGTGCTTCATCGACTTTCGTCCAGACGATTTCGAGATCAGACATACCTGCACCTCCGTGCGCCGCTTTGGGTTCGGCTCGAGTTGATCTATTGCTGATTAATGGCCCGTCTTGTTGCACCGCCGCGACGGAAAGGCAATCTCCGGACGGGCCAGGGTGACCGCGTCCCGCGCGCCCGCGAGCGCTCATGTGATGTGAGGGATCGCCGCTCCGGCAATTTGCCGGGCGCGACCATCGCGGTGACGCGGTCAGGCCATCTCTCCTGGTCGAGTCCACTATGACCCTGTCTTCTTGAGTTCGCGAGCCAGGTTGACGAACGCCTTCAGGGCGGCTGACCGATTGCGCCGTCCCGGATAATAGAGGCAAAGATCTGCCAGTGGTGGCGTCCAGTCCTCGAGCACGCGCGCGAGACGTCCGGTCGCGATCTCGTCACGAACATCCTGCTCGAGGAAGAAGCCGATGCCCACGCCTTCGAGAGCCGCCGAGCGCGCAAGACTGGCTTCATCCAGGGTAATCGGCCCGCTCACATCGATCTGGGCCGCTTCGCCGCGCTTCTCGAAATGCCATCTGAATATCGCCCCGGCCGGCAGGCGGGTGCGAATGCACCGATGCGTGATGAGATCCGCCGGTATGCGAGGCCTTGCATGCTGCTTGAAATACTGTGGGGAGGCGACGACAGCGTAGCGTTGAGGTCGGCCGAGCGGGACCGCGATCATGTCGGCGGGCACGAGGTCCGCTCGGCGTACGCCCAGATCGAAGCCTTCGCCGACGATGTCGACCAACCGGCCCTCGGTCACCAAGTCCACATGCACCTGGACATGCCGGCGAAGGAACTCCACCACCAGCGGCGAAATGATTTCCCGCGCGCCGGCGACGAAGGCATTGATGCGCAATGTGCCGGAGGGTGTCGCCTGCCGTGAACGAACCGCGTCCATGGCATGATGAATATCCCGCAGGGCGGGGCTCACCTGCTCGACGAAGGTGTGGCCGGCCTCCGTGAGGGAGACGCTGCGTGTCGTCCTGTTGAACAGGCGCACGCCGAGAGTTGCCTCCAGCTTGGCCACGGCGTTGCTCAGTGCCGTCGTTGACATGCCGAGCACCAAGGCCGCGCCCCTGAATGAACCGTGACGGGCAATGGCGACGACGGCGTCGAGATCGCCGAGTGAAGGCCGGTACATTGCTCTGTTTTATCCCGAGATTCGGGACGACGCATCCCGCTTTGTCCCTCTTTTCGGGATCAGCAGCGACGCTTAGATCACCGGCGCAGGCCGCATTCGACAAGGAGACCGTCATGGACCTACCAGCCCCCATCCAAGCCTACTTCGACGCAGACAAGGCCACCGGCCACGTTGCTCCCACGGGTGCGTTCGCGCCCGAAGCCGTCGTCATGGACGAAGGCAGAACGCATGTCGGTCGCGACGCCATTGAGGCGTGGTGGCGCGCTGCCAAGGCGCAGTACAGTCACACTGCGGAGCCGTGCGAGCTTCGGAAGGAGCAGGAACTCACCGTCGTCCGAGCCAGGGTGACTGGACAGTTTCCAGGCAGCCCGGCTTTGCTCACCTTTGCGTTCCTGCTCGCTGACGGGCAGATCGCGGCGCTGAAGATCGGCGCGTGAGCGGCTTCCTCCGCGCTACGTTCCCGAGAGGCTCCAGCCTCCGATGTTCGCGTAGATCGCATCGCGCAGACGCCGCACGTCGGCGTTGAGAGTTGCCAGTCGCTGCGCAGTCTCCCCCGAGAATGCAAGCAGCGCCTCGCCTAAACAACCTGCCTTCAGGCGCAACGCACGGCCTTTGCCGGTCAGTTCCACGACCACCTGCCGCTCGTTCTCCGGATTGCGCGCCCGATGCACCAGACCTGCGCCTTCGAGGCGCTTGAGCAGCGGCGTGAGCGTGCTGGACTCGAGCCCCAACCGATCGGCAATCGCGCCGACGCTCTGCTGATCGTCGCACCAGAGCACGTTGAGCACGAGATACTGCGGATAGGTCAGCCCCAGTTCGTCCAGCAACGGCTTGTAGGCACGCTGGATAGCCAAGTTGGCGGAATAGATCGAGTAGCAAAGCTGATCTTCGAGGTGGGCGGGAACTGCATTTCGGACCTTCACCTTTCTCAAGTTTGCCTCCTGTGCTTGCCCGGGACGCCGGAGCTTAGCCGTCAGAAAATATATCGCGATAACTGTCTCGGTTGACAAGTTCGCCGTCTAACCTACCTAAAAGATATCGCGCTATTAAATATCGCAATACTTATGGGATGTAGGCCAGGGAGTTCGATCATGGACGATACTGTTTATTCGAATCACCCGGATTTCGCGCGACGCGCGCGTGAGAACCAGGCGCGGCTGACATCGGCACTTCAGCCCAGCTATGACTTCATCGTGTGTGGCGCTGGATCCTCTGGCGCCGTGATCGCCCGACGACTGGCGGAGAACGCTGCAGCTCGGGTCTTGCTGCTCGAGGCAGGCGGCAGCGACGAGTCCGACTCGGTTCTGAATCCGGCCTTGTGGCCCGCCAATCTCGGCAGCGATCGCGACTGGGGATTTCGCGCCGAGCCCAACCCCCATCTAGACGGACGCGAAATTCCGATGGCCATGGGCAAGGGCCTGGGCGGCGGGTCGAGCATAAATGTCATGGTCTGGGCGCGCGGACATCGAAGCGACTGGGATTTCTTTGCGTCGCAGGCGGACGATCCGCGATGGGGCTACGAGAACGTGGTCGAGGTCTTTCGCCGGATCGAGAACTGGCAGGGCGCTCCCGATCCGAAGTTCCGAGGAACGGGAGGGCCGGTCTGGGTGCAGCCGGCGTCCTCTCCAAGCCCGATCGCGCTCGCCATGCTGGAGGCCGCGCGCGAGCTCGACATCCCGGTGTTCGATCACCCTAACGGACTTATGATGGAACAGGCCGGCGGGGCCGCCATCACCGATATGCTGGTGCGCAATGGACGGCGTCATTCGCTTTATCGGGCATATGTCCATCCTTGGCTCGATCGACCCAACTTGACGGTTCTCACAGAGGCGTTGGTGCGACGGGTCGTCTTTCAGGGTCGACGGGCGATCGGCGTCGAGCTTGTGCACAAGGGGCAGCCGATGGTGATCGAGGCCCGAATGGAAGTCGTGCTGTCGCTGGGCGCGATCCAGACACCCAAGGTCCTGATGCATTCGGGTGTCGGCGATCGCGCGGAACTGGAGAAGTTTGGGATCCCCGTCGTTCAGAACCTCCCGGGCGTCGGGCGGAACCTGCAGGACCACGTTTCCTTCGGCTGCACCTGGGAATTCTCAGAACCGCTGGCACCGCGAAACAGCGGCAGTGAGGCGACCCTGTACTGGAAGAGCCGGCCGGAGCTGGATGCACCGGACTTGCTGTTCTGCCAGGTCGAGTTCCCGGTGCCGAGCGAGCGAACGGCTGCGCGAGGTGTGCCGGCGCACGGGTGGACGATGTTCGCGGGGCTCGCGCACCCTGAGAGTCTGGGACGCCTGCGCCTGCTGAGCACCGATCCCGAAGCTCCGTTGGCGATCGAGGCGAACTTCCTCTCCGACGCCAGGGACGTAACGACGGCGGCAGCATGCGTGGAACTCTGCAGGGAGCTGGGCAATGCGCGGGCATTCCGCCCCTTCGTTCGCGGCGAAGCCATGCCAGGGAGCGTGAAAGGCGCCGAGCTCGATCGCTACATCCGCGACGCCGCGGTCACCTACTGGCACCAAAGCTGCACCGCGAAAATGGGGCGCGACGAGATGTCGGTCGTCGACGCGACGCTCAGCGTCTATGGCGTCGAGGGGCTGCGGGTGGCCGACGGCTCCATCATGCCGCGGGTCACGACCGGGAACACCCAGGCTCCCTGCGCCATCATCGGCGAGCGCGCCGCCGAAATGATTCGCGAGGAACACGGTGCCTGAAAACAATGCGCGACGGAGCCGGCAAGGCGGCCCGTCGCGCGCCGCGGGGAACGGACGATCAGAACCGGTCGAGTTGCTTCTCACCCGCGATGTCGCGCGGCATCGCCGCCAGGGTCGGCAGGAGATGATCCAACGAATCGATGAAGGCCACGACATCGAGATGCGAGCGCTCGGCGAAGCCGCCGTCGACGCAGGACCGCAGTAGGGCCGCCAGGGGTTGCCAGTAGCCGCCCAGATCGACGATCACGATCGGCTTGGAATGCAGGCCGAGCGTCCGCCAGGAGAGGACCTCGAAGAACTCCTCGAGCGTGCCGAGGCCGCCGGGCAGGACCACGATCGCGTCGCACCGCTCGAACATCTCGAGCTTGCGCTGATGCATGTTCTCCACCACGACCGTTTCGGTCAGAGCTGGATGCCCAGCTTCGCGCTCGAGCAGGAAGCGCGGGATCACTCCGACGGCCTTGCCGCCGGCCTTCAGCGCCGCGTTGGCGAGCACGCCCATCAAGCCAACGCCGCCCCCGCCGTAAACCAGGGTCATTTTCTCTCGCGCCAGCAGTTCACCCAGCTCCGCAGCCAGTTCGCGGCTTCCGGGTGCGGAACCGAAACGGGCGCCGCAGAAGACGCAGATGGAAGAGGGCAGGGGGGAAAAGGCTGCTTTGGACACGGTTCACACTGTTTTTCGGGCTGAGAAGGGCGGTAAAAGGTCGTTCGACGCCTTTCCGCAGCGAAACGCCATGGTATCATTTCGCGGAGGCGGAGCACGACGCCACTTGCGGTGGGTCGTCGCACCAGTGGGAGATACATGTCACGTACAGTTCTGGTGCTGGTGGCGGTCGGCGCGGCGGTAATCGCCGCGGCCGTCGGCGTCGCCTGGCGCGGCAAGAAAAACGATCAGGCGGCGATGGCTGCCATTCCTACCGCGAGCGCCACGTCCACGCCAGTGCCGGCAAGTTCCCAGCCTTCGCCTTCGCCAGCGTCGGCTGCGACCCGGCAGGCGGCCGCGCCGGCACCGAGCACGACTCCGGCGCCCGGCATTGCTCCAGCCACCGTCGCTCCTGCCGTTTCGGCACCGTCGGCGGCTCCGGCTGCTCCTGCTGCTGCTGCTCCGGCTCCTCCGGTTGCTGCTCCTGCTGCTCGGGCGGCCTCCACGGCTGCCGTGATGGCGCCGAGTTTCGACGTTGCCCGGATCGGGGCAGACGGTCGGGCTGTGATTGCGGGCCGCGCAGCGCCAAACTCGAAAGTCGTGCTGCTCGACGGCGGCAAGGAGATCGCGCGTGGCGAGGCGGATGGGCGCGGCGAATGGGTCATCCTGCTGCAGGATCCGCCGCTGGCATCCGGCCAGCATGAGCTGCGGGTCGTTCATCACATCGATGGGCGGGCACCGGTGACCTCCGAGCAAGTCGTCGTCGCCGTCGTGCCTGAGCCCGCGCCCGCCCCGTTGGCCGCCAAGAACGCTGCAGCGCCGTCCAGCCCTGCGACACCCGAGGTCAGCAGGGACCAGACGATGGTCCTGCTCGTGCCGCCGTCTGGCGCGGCGACGTTGATGCAGTCGCCGGCTCAGCAGGGCGTTCCCAGATCGAGGGACCTGCAGGTCTCGACAATGGACTACGACCAGCATGGCCAGACGACGATCACTGGCCAGGCGACGCCAGGTGCCACGGTGCGGGCCTACATCGACGACAAGGTGGTGGCCGAAGGCAAGGCCGGTCCCGACGGGCGCTGGAAGATGGCACCTGCCGAGCCGATCCGGGAAGGCCAACACATGCTGAGGCTCGATCGCCTCTCGCAAGAGGGCAAGCCCACGTCGCGACTCGAGTTGCCGTTTGCGCGCCTTGCCGTGGCCGCAGTTGCCGGGGATAAGACTCGCCGGCTGTTTGTCGTTCGCGGCGACAATCTCTGGAACATCGCGCGCGCCCATTATGGCGAGGGCTGGCGTCACACCATGATCTTCGAAGCCAACAAGGACCAGATCCGCAATCCGCACCTGATCTATCCTGGCCAGGTATTCAGCATTCCCAAGGTCAATTGATGCTGGCGAATTTTTTCGTCCCCATCCTGCAGGATGGCTGGCGCTTCATCGCGATCTTTGCGGCCGTCACGTTCCTGTCGGCGCTGACCGGCGCGGCGTGGCTGTTCTGGCCGCTGTTCATCCTGACTCTCTGGTCGATCTATTTCTTCCGCGATCCCCCGCGCGGCGTGCCCCAGGACGACGGCCTGCTGATCGCCCCCGCCGACGGGCTGGTCCAGATGGTGGTGCAGGCGGCCCCTCCAGCGGAACTTGGCCTGGGCGAGCAGCCGCTGACCCGGGTGTCGATCTTCCTCAGCGTTTTTGACGTCCACATCAATCGCGCACCGTGCGCCGGGACCGTCGACGTGGTCGCCTACCGGCCCGGCAAGTTCGTGAACGCCGCCGCCGACAAGGCAAGCGACGACAATGAACGGATGGCGATAGCGCTTCGCCGCGGCGACGGTGTGACGGTGGGCTTCGTGCAGATCGCCGGGTGGGTGGCGCGCCGCATCGTCTGCTATGTCAAGCCGGGCCAGGCACTGGCGGCCGGCGAGCGATTCGGTCATATCCGCTTCGGCAGTCGCACCGACCTCTATTTGCCGGCCGGCGCTCGTCTGCTGGTGGCGCCCGGGCAGCGCATGATCGGCGGGGAGACGGTGATCGCCGAGCTGAATGCGCAGAACGCAACCGCGCGCGGGGCGGTCGAGTTCTAGAAGACTGTCAGCAAGAGGACATCAGTCATGAACGATGACTTCCGCAAGCGACGCGGGCTGCGCGGCTTTTCGATCAATCGGCTGATCCCCAACATCATCACCCTGGCGGCCCTGTGCGCGGGGCTGACGGCGATCCGCTTCGCCCTGCAGGGTCAGTTCCGCCTTGCCGTCATCGCCATTCTCGTTGCGGCGATCTTCGATGCGCTCGATGGCCGCGTTGCGCGTCAACTCGGCGTGACCAGCCAGTTCGGGGCCGAACTCGATTCGCTGTCAGATTTCCTGTGTTTCGGCGTCACGCCGGCTCTCGTTCTTTACCTCGCATCTCTGAAAGACGGCGGTGCGCTCGGGTGGGTGGTCACGCTGATGTTCCCGATCTGCTCGGCGCTCCGGCTGGCGCGCTTCAATACGGCACTGCTCTCGGATACGCCGCCGCCAGCCTGGACGAGTTCCTATTTCACCGGCGTTCCTGCGCCCGCAGGAGCCCTGCTGGCATTGGTTCCCTTGGTGTTGAGTTTCGAGGCCGAGGCCGCCTGGCCGCGCCACCCGATGGTGGCAGGGGCAGTATTGGTTCTGGTCGGCGGTCTCATGGTCAGCCGCATTCCCACGTTCTCCTTCAAGAAAGGCCGTATCCCACGGCACCTGGTCCTGCCGTCCCTTCTGGTGGCGGCGTTGATGATGGGAGTGATCGCCAGCTCGCCCTGGATCGGAATGTCGCTGCTCGGCCTGATCTATCTCGGCCTCGTTCCTTACAGTTGGATGACTTACCGGCGTCAAGTCGCGCGCGACCAGGTGGCGGTAACGAGCGACGTCGTTCCGATACGGAGTGCGACATCTGACCATTGACCTTAGTTTCGACATTAAGTACGTTCCTTAAGTCGAGGAAAAACAACAAAAGTCGATTTGTCGACTGAACGTACCTGGTGGAGATACCAATGCTGTCGATCTTCCGTCGCCTGGCCCGGGACGTACGCGGCGCCAGCGCTCTCGAATACACTCTTATCGTGTCCCTGATTGCGGTCGCCGCCATCGCCTCGATGCGCAGCGTGAGCTCCAAGGTCAACAATGTGCTGGCGAACGCTGCAGGCTCGTTGACCTGAACGCCCGTCGGAGATCCGGCAGCCGCCGCGCCTCGCATTCGATCCGGATGCGGGGGACTATGATATAATTTTCAATAGATTACGGTAATTTCTTAATGCCGTACCCCAGACGCAGATCGGTGCTTCCGGTTCGTTGACGCATGTCGGCAATACAAGATGCCTGCCTCTTGCTCCTTGCCGCCGTGCTCGCTGGCGCAGCGGCGCAGGACTTGCGCACCCGGAGAATCGCCAACGGGTTCTCAATCTCTATCGTTGCCCTGTTCGCTGTATTCGCGATCGCCGGGTTGGTGTCCGGACGGCTGCCGACGTCTTCGATAGGCGCGGCTTTGGCATGCGCAGTGCTCGTCTACTGCGTCGGTGCGGGAGCGTTTGCAATCGGCGCCTTGGGCGGCGGCGACGTCAAGCTGCTGGCGGCCGTCAGCCTGTTCGCGGGGTCGGCACGGCTTCTGGAATTGCTTGCGGTGGCTGCCCTGGCCGGCGGCGTCCTGGGCGTCGCCACATTGGCAGGGACGCTGGTCAGCAGGTCGCCAGGGTGGGACGCGTGCACGCTTCGCGCGCGGCTGAGCGGCGATATGCCGTTCGGTCCGGCGATCGCTGCGGGCGGCGCATGGATCGCGCTTTCCCCTGGCCTGAGTTGAGCTACCGCCGAGGCAGGGATCACGCCAGCGACGAGTAGCCGCCGTCCACTGCGATTGCGGCGCCGGTTACGAAGTCCGATGCCGGAGCTGCCAGGAACACGGCAATTCCCGCGAAGTCGTCGGGTACACCCCAGCGCGCTGCGGGCGTCCGCTTGAGCACTGAATCGTGCAGCCCTTCGACCTGCTCTCGCGCGCGGCGGGTCAGGGCGGTGTCGATCCAGCCTGGCAGAATGGCGTTGACCTGGATCCCATCCTTGGCCCAAGCGGTTGCCAGCGATTTCGTCATCTGCACCATACCGCCCTTACTCGCGGCGTACGCTGTGGCGAAGGGCGCCCCGAAGATGGACATCATCGAGCCGATGTTGATGATCTTGCCGGCACCGCCCTTCTTCAGTTCAGGATAGGCGGCCTGGCTGCACAGGAACGCGCTGGTGAGGTTGCTGTCGAGGACGGTGTGCCATTCGGCGAGCGTGTAAGTCTCTGGCTGCTTTCGGATGCTCATCCCCGCGTTGTTCACGAGAATATCCAGCCGCCCATGCGCTTTGATGGTCTCGGCGATCAGGGCGCGACATGACTCTTCCCGGAGGACGTCGACGGGGATGGCGCTCGCACTCCCTCCGGCCGCAACGATCTCCTTTACGGCGCCAGCATTTTTTTCGGCGTCGCGGCCCGCCACCACGATCGTCGCTCCGGCGGCGGCCATTCCGCGGGCCATACCGAGGCCAATGCCCCCGTTACCTCCGGTGATAACGGCGACCTTTCCGGAAAGATCGAAGAGCTTCATGTGCGTCCCCCGCCTTGTCGAAAGCTGTATAGCGAAGGGAGCGGAACCTTCAAGGCGCGTCAGCCGTTGAACCGGCCGAGCTCGTTGCCGGCCAGCCGGGCTGACTGACGGCAGCGAATCGGGAATGGCGACAACCGCGAGGTTGCCGCCATTCTTTTTTCATGTCGGTCTGGCGCTGCGCCGAAGGCGCCAGCCGCTCACTCCTTTCGAGGGGGTGTGTCCTTCTTTTCCTCGTCCCGCTCGATCAGCTTGATCAACTCGTCAGGCAGAGGTTCCGCTGCGATTTCATCGTACATGGCATGAAGCTGCTTGTGCAGCCACATGTCGAAAGGCCTGTCGGCCGGCACATTCATGCTCTTCCCACGGACGAGCTTGGCGGCCCGTTCCTTCTGAGGCTTATTGTCATTTGCCATGGCGTACTCTCCTCGGGACGAGGAGCATTCCGTGGACTCCTGCCCGAGGCACTGATCTCTCCCCGTGAGATTGCCCATAGCTATTTCCGCCGTCCACGAGGATCGATCAAGAGTTTTCACCGGCCGAGCGATACCGCAGCATCCGACGTGCCGGCGTCCAAGCTGGCCGGGCGGCGCTCGGCCCGGGCCGGACGCTCGGACGTATCGCCTTCCAGCAGCAGCCGCTCGAGAGTGTCCCGGGCGCGGGAAATCCGGCTCTTGACGGTTCCGACAGATACCCCCGTATGAGCGGCGATCACCTCGTATGACTGCCCTTCGAGCACGGCGAGAAGCAGCGCCTCGCGCTGGGTCGCGGCGAGCTTGCCGAACGCGGACATGAACTCGCGCATCACCAGCCGGCTCTCCTGATGGGGCTGGTGCGACAGCGTCTCGGCGATGGCGGTATCGACCGGCACGGTAGGACGCTGGCGTCGCAGACCGGAGATGAACTCGTTGCGCTGAATGCGGAACACCCAAGCGGAAAGGTTGGTGCCGGGCTCGAAGCTCTGGCGACCGGTCAGCGCCTTGATGACGGTGTCATGCACGAGATCTTCTGCGGCGTCGCGGTCGCGCGTCAGCGACAGCGCGTAGACGCGCAGGCGGGGGAGAATGGCCTTGAGCTGCTCATGGAAATCGTTGATCTCGTTGCGCTCGGTCGTGCTCGGTGTCGTCGCGGCGGCGTTAGCCATGTTGTTCTCCAGCAGCGGGGGAATGCAGGTTCTCTTCCTCGACCAATGCCGGTGGCGCCAAAAGGTTACATTCGGCGTATCATTATTTTCCGCGCGGCATTCGACGCCCTCGGGAAGAATCAGCGCAACTGCTCGGACAGGAGCTTCCGCGCCCGCGAAACGCGTGCCTTCAGGGTCCCTACGGAGCAATCGCACAGCTCCGCGGCCTCCTCGTATGAGAATCCGCCAGCTCCGACGAGAATGAGCGCCTCGCGCGACTGAGGGCTGAGTTTCCAGAGCGCCGATGACAATTCCTTCAACTCGAGGGTCGCTTCGGGATTGTCTACCGCCGCCAGGGGCACCGTCTCGACGTCATCGAGCGTGCTCGGGCGCCGGCGCTGTGCGCGCAGATCCGAGTAGAACCGGTTGCGCATGATGGTGAACAGCCAGCCCTTGAGGTTCGTGCCGGCCTCGAACTGGGACTGCTTGTCCAGCGCAGACAGTATGGTGTTCTGCACAAGATCATCCGCCGCCTCCCGTTCGCGGCACATGAAGCGGGCGAAGGCACGCAGATCCGGCAGCAATCTGACGATATCGTCCTTCAACATCGAAACGATCGCTCCGGTAACACGCAAGTCGGTGAGTTACGCCTTATGTGGGCGCAAGCTGCATCGTCGCAAAGGAAAAACAGTACAGGAACAGTCCGTGGCACTCCGCGTTTGCGATGTCGAGACGTTCGGCAATTCGCCAGCAACCCAGCAACAAGGAGCAGGCCATGAACTGGGATCGCGTGGAAGGCAACTGGAAGCAGTTCACCGGCAAGGTGAAGGAGCAATGGGGCAAGCTTACCGACGACGATATTACCGTAATCGGTGGCAAGCAGGAGCAGCTCGTCGGCCGCATTCAGGAGCGCTACGGCATCGCCAAGGATGAAGCCGAGAAGCAGGTCAAGACCTGGGCGGGCGGGCTCTAGCTTTCGGCCGCGCACGTGGGCTCGGGCGTCGACCCATCGCTTCCGCGCGATGCACGGAGCGTACGGGAACCGAGAAGCATGTTCGACGTTAGCTCGGAGACTTGAATAGGAGTAAGACGGTGACGCGCCGCGGTCTCATGGATCCGGGAGTACGCTTCCGGTGCTCTTGAGCGGTATCTGGCTGCAGCAGGTTTTTGCAAACATGGAGACAATGATGTTGGTCAGGAATGTTGCGCCGCTGGCGGCGCTGGTAGCTCTGGGACTTATGACTGCGGCCTGTGGCAACAATCCCACCGATCGCGCGCTGACGGGCGGCGCTATCGGTGCGGGCACGGGGGCCGTGGTGGGCTCTACCGTGGGAGCCCCGATCGCCGGCGCGGTCGTGGGTGGTGCGGCCGGCGCAGTGGTCGGTGCTGCCACGACCCCGGAGAGGCGCTACTAGCATTAGATGGCGATTTGGGAGCAAGAGAACCTAGATAGCTCTCGAGTCCGGCGGCTCCCGGCCTTGGCGGCCGGGAGTTCGATTCTCGGGTCGGCGTGATGTAGCGTCGGACGCCACGATGCGGCCGAGCAACATATGAGGGGGTAGCTGTGTCAAACGGACCGGCAACGAAGAAACTTTCCGAAGCAATTACCAAGACTCTCCCGTTTCTCCGGCGCTACGCGCGTGCCGTCACCGGATCGCAGCAGCGCGGCGACGAGTGGGTGCGGCTGTGCGCTGAGGTCGCCGTGGCCCAGCCCGACCTGATCGAAGGTGCGGAAGACACCAAGCTCGGCGTTTTTGCCCTGTTCCATCGGTTGCAGCAGCCCTTTGGCAGCCTCGAGCAGCAGTCGGATGCGGCTGGCGTGAGCGGACGCCTGAAGGAATCCCTGACCGAGATGGCGCCTCTTCAGCGGCAAGTGCTGCTCCTGACCGTGCTCGAAGGCTTCACCGTACCGGATGCGGCGCACATCCTCGGCATCGATGTCGACAAGGCTGAACGCAGCCTCCTGGAAGCGCGGCGAGAGCTTCAGCGCGTCGCGTCCGTGCGGGTGCTGGTGATCGAAGACGAAGCGGTGATCGCTCTCGACGTCGCGGATATCGTCCGCAATGCAGGGCACGAAGTGGTCGGCATCGCGGCGACCGAGAAAACTGCCGTCGAACTTGCCAAGAAGCACTCGCCGCACCTCGTCCTCGCAGACATTCAGCTTCGCGGCTCCGACAGCGGCATTTCGGCGGTCAAGGAGATCATGCAGGCGATGACCGTGCCGGTCATCTTCGTGACCGGCTATCCCGAGCGCTTGCTGACCGGCACGCAGCTGGAGCCGGCATTCGTGATTTCCAAGCCGTTCGATCCGGACCTGCTGCGCGCGGCCATCGCCCAAGCGCTGGATACAGTCTCGATCTAGCGGCGCGGGCGCTTTCATCATCATGTCGCGCTGGTCGCTGCGCACCCGACTGGTCGCGGTCACGGCGCTGGCGCTCCTGCCAGTGGCGGCGCTCTCCGGATGGCGGGCATATGACAATGCTCGCCAGGAACGGGCGCTTCATGCGCAGGGCGCTTTCACCGTCGCCGACCTCGCGGCTGCTCGATATCATGAGCTGATGGAGGGGTCGCGCCGCCTTCTGATCGCGGTCTGCGAAGGCGACGCCGTGAAGCGCGCGCTCGAACCCGCGTCCACAGCCGCGGATGCGCAGCATTGCGATGGATACCTTGCGCAGGTTCTGCAGAAGTTTCCGTCCGACTATTCTGCCGCGATAGTCGTCGACGATCTCGGTATCGGACGTTGTGGCAGCACGCCCACCGCACGGGGTATGAACTTCTCCGATCGTGAGCTGTTCCGCCTCGTGAAGACCTCCCTCGCGCCTGACATCGGCGCCAATGTCGCGAGCCGTGTCACGCAGCAAACCGTGATCCCGATCGGTGTGCCGGTGGTGCGCGATGGCCAGTTCGCGGGCATGTGTGCCCTGGGATTGTCGATCCGTGGACTTGCCGAGCAGATCGGGTCGCCGCAGTCGGCGGGCTCGGCAGGCGTTGCACTCGTCGATCGCGCTGGCGGCCGGCTGGGCGGCGACGCCCGCGCGACGTCGGCACTGCCCGTCGCATCGCGCGTCGCCGAGTGGATTGCGTCCGGGCAGGACGCCTTTGCCGATTATGGCCAGAATGGCGCGCCTTACGACTTTTCCGTTCGTCCCCTGCAAGGCGAGACGCTCTACGCCATCGGCACCGTTCCGACGGACCGCAGCCTCATGGCGCTGCTGCTCGACTGGGGGGAGTTCGTTCTCATCCTGTTGGCGATGGCCGTCGTCATGACCGCGATCTGGCTGGGGGCGGATCGCTGGTGTGTACGGCCGCTTCGATACATTCAGGACTTTGCCGGCCGGGTCGCACGAGGCGAGAGTGTAACGCTTGCTCCATTGCATCCCTGGACGCCGGAAATGGTCTCGGTCGGGGCCAGGGTCAGCGAGATGGCTGCCGCGATCGCCAGCCGGGAACAGGAGCTGAAAGCGGGGCTCGAGCAGCGCGACCACATGCTGCGCGAGATCCATCATCGTGTGAAGAACAACCTGCAGATGATTTCGAGCCTGCTCAATCTGCAGGCTGGCGAGATTCGCTCGCCGCGGATCCGGCGCTTCTTCGGCGACGCGCAGAACCGGGTGCTGACGCTGTCGATCCTGCATCGCCATCTGTACGAGCGGTCGAGCTGGTCTTTGGTCGACTTCCAGCAGTTCATCAGCGATCTCGTGCGCCAGATCTCGGTTCCACGCCCCGGCATCGAGCGGCCGACTCCGCGCTATCAAATCCGCGCGCCGATCATGGCGGTGGGTCCGGACACGGCCATACCCGTCGGCTTGATCGTGACCGAAGCGGTCGGCCGCGCGCTCAATCACGATTTCAGCGGCGTGAAGGTGCCGGAGATCGTCATAGAGGCGGTCGAGAAGGAAGGGGGAGAAGCGGAGCTCGTCATCGAGGACAACGGTGCGGAGACGTCTCGCGGGGTGGTCGGCAATGGCGCGCGCGGCAGCTTCGGCCTGACGCTGATAAGCGGCTTGGCCATGCAGCTGGGCGGCGAGGCCAAGATTACTCCGCGTGAAGGGGGCGGGACTCGTGTGGTCGTGACCTTCCCGCTGCCGCGCGACGAGGCGGGGCACGACTAGATGCGCACCGCTCGCTCCATCGGCCTGGTTGTCGGATTGACGATTGCCGTGCTGGTGGCGACCGGTACGGCGCTGACATTCATGCACAGCAACTCGGCCGCAAAGCAGCAGCGCCTCGTAGCCAACACCTACCAGACCATCGCGCTGATGCGCCAGGCGCTGATCGTGTTGCAGGACGCGGAAATCGGCCAGCGCGCCTACCTGCTCACCGGCGACATCGCCAACCTGGAGCCCTATGAGCGCGCGCGGCTGCGCTTCGACCCCATCGTGCGACAGCTCGAAGCGGCCTCGTCCGGCGATTCCAGCGCACTGCGCCATGTCGCCGAGTTCCGCGCAGCCACTGCCGCGAAGCTGGGCGAGCTCAATGCCACCATCGTCGCGTATCAGCTCTACGGGCGCGAGGCGACGCTGCCGCGCGATGCCGGGCGGGTCACGAGCGACAGCATCCGTCGGATCGCCGACGCCTTCATCGAGGGCCAGAGCGTGCTGCTCTCGCGCCGCCTCGCCGCGCTGCGGTCCGAGCAGGAGCAGGCCGACCTTGCCGGATTGCTGGTGCTGGGCGGTGCCTTCGCCTGCCTCGTCGTCGGCATGGTCCTGATCGTGCGCGGCAGCTCGAGGCTCGAGACCGCGCGCGCCGAGCTTTCGGCCCGCACCCGACTTCTGCAGACCACGCTCGAGACTTTGCATGATCCGATCTGCGTTCTCGACGCCGAGGGCAGGGTGGTCGCCTGGAACGAAGCCTTTTCGAGCCTCGCATCGTGGACGCCGTCGCGGGAGGCTGCACCAACGCGGGACCAGCTGCTGTCGGAGCGCTTTCCGGCGACACGGGCGTTGCTCCAGCCCCTGCGCCTTGGCGAGCCCCAGCAGGAAAGGCAGGTCACGGCGCGAGTCTCCTATGACGGGCGGGACTACGAAGTCTCGCGTGGCGAGATGTCCGGCGGCGGGGCCGTGGTGCGATGCGTCGACGTCACCGAGAAGCTGCGCGATGACGCGGCCTTGCGGCAGGGCCAGAAAATGGAGGCGATCGGTCAGCTCACAGGCGGCATGGCGCATGACTTCAACAACATCCTGCAGGTCATCCAGACCAACCTCGACCTTATCAAGGGCAACGTGCCGTCCGATCCCGAGGTGCTGCGGCGCCTGCACAGCGCTTCTGCCGCAGCCGATCGCGGCGCTCGGCTGACGCGGCAGCTGCTTGCCTTTGCTCGCCGCCAACCGCTCGCGCCGCAGCCGACCAACATCGCTCGGTTGGCCTCCGACATGGGCGAACTCCTGCGTCATGCCCTGGGAGAGCGCGTGGTGCTCGAGTATGTGGTCTCGGGCGATGCGTGGAACGCCAGAATCGATCCCGGCCAGCTCGAGAACGCCATTCTGAACCTTGCCCTGAATGCTCGCGATGCAATGCCTGACGGCGGCGCCGTGCGCATCGAGGTATCGAACGCTACCCTCGATCGACGCTATGCCGCGCTTCACCCGGAGGTCTCGCCTGGCTCCTACGTGCTGATCGCCGTTGCCGATACGGGGACTGGAATGCCGGCAGACGTGGTCGCCCACGCCTTCGACCCCTTCTTCACGACCAAGCTCGAAGGTCGCGGGACAGGGCTCGGGCTGAGCATGGTGTACGGCTTCGTGCGGCAATCGAACGGGCACATTCGAATCGATAGTGCGATCGGTCAGGGCACCAGCGTCAAACTCTATCTCCCCCGCACGCTCGATCCGGTTCCCGAGACCGTGGCGGAAGTACCGCTTCCTGTGACGGGCAACGACCGGATTCTCGTGGTTGAAGACAACGAGGAGGTCCGCCGCGCCGTTGTCGACATGTTGGAAGGCTGGGGCTACCGGGTCGTCGCCGTCGAAAATCCGGACATTGCAGCCAGCTTGCTCGAGAAAGATCCGGCCTTCGACCTCTTGTTCACCGACATCGTCATGCCGGGTACGATTTCGGCTCTGCAGCTGGCAAAGATCGCCCGGGCGCGGCGGCCGGGGGGGATCGGCGTGCTGCTGACCTCGGGCTATGCACGGGATCTGATCCCGCAGGACGACGGGGCCGAGTTTCCGATCATCGTGAAGCCCTATCGAAGTGACGAGCTGGCGGCGCGGGTGTCTGCAGCCTTGGCTGCGCGGCATCGACCCCCGGTCGCGACCGCGGAGCAGGTGCCGGTTCCCGCGTCGGAGACCGAGCGTCCGCGGCGGGTATTGTTCGTCGAAGACGAAGTCGTGCTGCGCATGTCGACGGTCGACATGCTCGAGCGCCTTGGCTGCCTGGTCGCCGCGGTGGGCAGCGGCGAGCAGGCACTGGAAATTCTAGGCAGGGGCCGCGCGTTCGATGTGCTCCTCACCGATCTCGGATTGCCGGGCATCACGGGAGAACAACTTGCATCTGAGGTGCGCAAACGGTTCCCTAGCCTTCCTGTTATAATCGCAAGTGGCTATGGCAAGAGCAACGCCGAGCCGGGCAGCGTGAGGTTCATCGGAAAGCCCTACTCCTCGATCGACCTTCAACAGGCGCTGGAAGAGGTCGCCCGACAAGGCGTCGCCATCTAGGCGCCTCATTCTGCAACCGATTGCGGCGGCGCGGCGTTCATTCTGCACAAGATCGAACATAGGGGCGCCATGATGATAAGTTCTCGCTCGATCGCTTCCCCCTCCAGCGGACAGTCTTCCGCGGTCGCAAGAGTCAGAGATCAGCGTGCCGAGAGTGCGCGCCAGGACCGTCAGGGCCCTCTCGATGGCGAGTTGCTGGATCTCTATGCCGCGATCCTGATCGTCGTTCCCATCGCCTGGCTCCTCAGGGCCCTGTGGTCCTGACATCGCGCTGACGGGCAACCTCGGCACCCCGACGGTCGTTCACCATTCGCACCCGATTTCGGTCACTTTACAAGAGGTACCATGCGCATCATCGCCCTCCTCGCTGCTTCCGCGGCTATCGCCTCCGCCATGCTCCCGCTGGCGGGGCACGCCCAATCGAACTCTGCCACCAATTCCGGTATTCAGAGCGAACTCGACACCATGTGGGAGAAGCTGAAGGGCAGTTGGGTTCAGACGAAAGGCGCGATCAAGGAACAGTGGGGCAAGCTCACCGAGGATGATCTTATGGAGATCCAGGGGCGGCGTGATCAGCTCGTGGGCAAAATTCAGGTCCGTTACGGCATCAGCCAGGAGCAGGCCGAGGCTCAGGTCAGCGGTTGGGAGCACAAGCGGAAAACCATGTAGAGGAAGCGGGGATGGGTCCTGACGCCGCTTTGCGGTCGTCGGGAGTGTCCCTGGTATGAAAAGGCCGGTTCGGAAGGACCGGCCTTTTCGTTGGACCGCAAACAGCGCTACGGTGCCGTCGTACTCAGAAGGGGTAGCGTAACATGAGTGGCTTTGGACGGCGGACCACGTTTGCGGGCGGCGCGGCATTGGCGGCAGCGTCTCTCATCCGGCCACGCGCGGCGCGCGCCGCCAAGGGCTTGACCGTGGTGCTCGAGTCGGAGGTCACGATCCTCGATCCGCACTTCATCACGGCCACCATCACGCGCACCTTCGGTCTGCATGTCTTCGACATGCTGTTCGCCATGAATGGGAAGGGCGAGATAAAGCCGCAGATGATCGATACCTTCCAGACCAGCGCGGACAAGCTGACCTGGACCTTTGTCCTGCGCGACGGCCTCAAGTTCCATGACGGCAGCCCGGTCACGGCCGCCGATTGCGTCGCGTCGCTGAAGCGCTGGGCGGTGCGCGATTCGCTCGGCAAGATGCTGATGGCCGAGACTGCGTCGCTCGAGGCGAAGGATGCGCGAACTTTCGAGTTCGTGCTGAAGCAGCCGTTCCCGCTCATTCTCGAGGTTCTCGGCAAGCCCAACGCCCCGTTGCCCGTCATCATGCCGGCGCGCATCGCCGCGACGCCAGCCGACCAGCGCATCCCCGAGCCCATCGGCTCGGGACCGTTCCGCTTCGTCAAGGACCAGTGGCGGCCGGGAAACACGATGCTGCTCGAGCGCAATCCGGACTACAAGCCGCGCGACGAGCCGCCCGATTTCCTGGCGGGCGGCAAGAAGGTCAAAATCGACCAGCTCACCCTGCGCGTCATGCCCGACCAGTCGACCGGCGCCAATGCGCTGCTGGCGGGCGAGATCGATTACATGCAGTACCTGCCCTTCGACATGCTGCCGATCCTCGAGAGCGACAAGAACGTGAAGCTGATGGGGCTGGGCGGCATCCACCAGTTCCAGGGCAATTTCCGGCTCAATCACGCCTTTCCGCCGTTCGACAATCCGGCCGTCCGAAAGGTGCTGTGGAAGCTCGTCGACCAGGACGCCACGCTGACCGCGATCGGCGTGCCCGAGCAGTATCGCGCCAAGTCGTGCCCCTCGTTCTGGATGTGCGGCACGCCGCTGACGACCGATGCCGGCGCCAAGGGTAATTCGTACGACATGGCGGCGGCGAAGGCAGAGCTCAAGGCGTCGGGCTACAAGGGCGAGCCCGTGATCATCCTCGAGGTTGCGGGCTCGATCAGCCAGACGGCGTCACGCGTCTTCGTGCAGAACATGCGGGATGCGGGTTTCACCGTGGAGCAGCAGCCGCGCGACTGGCCGACCGTTCTGGCGCGCCGCGCCAAGAAGGACGGTTGGTCGATGTTTCCCGTCTATTCGAACGGCACCGACATGTACTCGCCGCTGACGCACTTCTACGTTGCGGCGACCTGCAACGACTTCCCTGGCTGGTCGTGCGACACTCGCATTCCGGCGCTCCTGAAGGCCTTCACCCAGGCCGCCACGCTGGACGATCGGCGCCGCATCGCGACGGAGATCCAGGCCGCGGCCTACGACCTTACGCCGTCGATCATGTGGGGCCAGTTCACGATCCCCGCAGGCTACCGCAGCGATCTCAAGGGCTTGATCCGGTCATCGTACCCGATGTTCTGGGAAGTCGATCGATAGGGAGAACGCGACGATGTCGGTGACCCATAACGCGGCGCAAAACCGGTACGAGATGCAGACCGAGAATGGCCTTGCCCTTGCGGTCTATCGTCGCCAGGGCGACAGCCTGATCTTCACCCACACCGAAGTGCCGCCGGCCGACGAGGGCAAGGGCTACGCTTCGAGGCTCGTGAAGGAAGCGCTCGACGATACGCGCCGGCGCGGGCTCAAGATCGTGCCGGCCTGCAGCTTCGTGGTAGCTTACGTCCGACGGCATCCCGAGTATCGCGGCTGATCAGGCAAACTTGCGCATAACGAGGAACGCAACGGCGGTAGCGGCTGCCGTCGCTGCAGTGCCCCATGCGAGGTCGACGACGGCAACGCTGGTCGACCAGCCCCGCAGCGTTGCGAGGTTGGTGACGTCGTAGGCGGCATAAATGAAGAAGCCGAACAGCGCCCCATAGAGGAGGGCGCTTGTCCAGGCGGTAGACTGTGGGACTGCGAACGTGGCGATGCCTGCCGGATGGGCCAGGTAAAAAACCGCGGCGATGGCAAGGTTTGGCTTCTCGAGCAAGAGATCCCCGAGACGCGCCTTGTAGAAGTCGCGCGCAACGATGCCGAGCCACAAGCCATCCAGCACGAGCAGGCTGGCCAAGGCGGCTGAATAGGCGATCAACCATCCCTTCATGGGATCAATACCGCGCAGCGGCCTCGCTGCCCTTCCGTGAGACTCGTTTTGCGCCCGAAAGGCTGACCTGTCCACGCCGCAGCAGCGACATCAGGGCCCGTCGCGTTTGCATGTCGGTGAAGCCTCGATCCTCCAGGCGCAATTCGAGGTCCTTTATTGGCACTTCAGGGCCTTCGCTGCGGGTAAGAATAGCAATTTCATCCAGCAACGCGCCCTCGGCATCGGATAGCTTGTGACCGGGTGGGCTCATACCAACGCTACTCGCAAAAAAGAGGGTGAGACTGTTGTCAAGCCTGAATGAACAGAGCCCATGCCAGACCCATTCCGATGACTGCGCCGGCGAACGACGAGACAAGGACAAGAATCACTCGGCCGCTCACTGCGCCGCTGCGTGACTCGGTGGGTGTCAGATTGCGGTCCATAGGGAAGTCTCCGTTGAATAAGGGTGCCTCAGGACGGGAGCACGTTTCGGCTTCCGCAGTTGCCGGAGTGCGGCTCTGCATTCGCCGCCAATTTCATCCATCGGCGTGAGGCCCTAACGATCCCGTGTCGGGTCTAGTTGCGCCGGAACAGCCGGCCGCAGCGGCGCGTTGACGAAACCGGCCTTCCGGCCGAGCTCGCTTGCGCCGAGCCATGCCCGGTTGAAGAGGTAGGTGGCCTGCTGTCCTCAGGATTCGATAAGAGAGCGCAAGCGCTCTCGCGCTGCGTTTCCCGCGACGCGATCCCAGCAATTCACGATCGCTACCCGAAAGCCGCCGGGCGGCATGGCGTGCCGCTCGGGCGCCAGTTCTTCATGAAAGGTGATCTGCAGGCTCGATACGCCGGGCATTGCGGCGATCTCTCGCTGCAGCGCTGGCGCCGGGTGCCGGTAGCGCCGCCCATGGGGCGAGAAAAGCACAACGCTGTAGCCGGTCCGCATCTCGCGGTCGTCGAAGGACCACACGCCCTCGGCATAGAGACGGATAAGCGCTGCCACCCACAAATCCCCGCCATAAAGATCGGGCCACTGGTCAGCGAAGCGCAGATGGGCCTCGATGATGCGTGCTCCGATCGTCTCGAGATTCACCATTCCCGTGTAGCCGCGCAGGTGCTTCCGGCACCAGGCACCTGTCCAGTCCTCGATCTTCGGCTCGGCGCGCGAACCGATCTCCCAATAGTCGAAGGTCCCCTCCAGACCGACGATTCCGCGCGCGTGCCTCCACCACCGGGGTTCGCCGTCGATCACCACGAGGTCGGTGCTGACATGGTCACCCTCGAGCAAGATCGACCAGAAATGACCCGGCTGATAGGCGGCAGTGTAATCCGCTTCCGACAGCAGTCGACGGCTTCCCACCCCCATGCCTTTCAGGTTGTATATCGGCTTCGAGAACACCGGGTAGTGCGAAGGTTTGACGCCGTGTGGCGCGGCCTCCAGGCCCTGGCTGGCTGCGACCGCGAGCTTGTCGTAAACCCAGCGATGAAGGGGGTTCCACAACCAGGCGTCGCTGTCCTCAGTCGGTATGAAGACGTCAGGCGGGCAGGCCACCCGCGCGAAATATTGAACTCGCCAAGGATCGATTTCGCAAACTGGCACTTGCTTGGCTCCCGTCCCAAATCGGACGCTAACATACTCCCGGCAACCGGTTATCCTCGACCGGCGTTGGACCGGTGCGGAGGTGTCGTGTCGAATATCATAACGCGCAACGTATCGGCGGACGCCGCTTCGCTCGTTGACCGATTTCTGTCCATTCGCCGACAATCCGAAAAGCTGGCCCGTCCGCTTTCGCCTGAAGACCAGACGGTGCAGTCGATGCCCGACGCCAGCCCCACAAAGTGGCACCTGGCGCATACGACCTGGTTCTTCGAGACATTCGTGCTGAGTCCACACATGCCGGCCTATCGTCGGTTTGATCCGGCATACGAGTATCTCTTCAACTCCTACTATGAAGCGGTCGGCCCGCGTCATCCGCGGCCGCAGCGGGGAATGATTACGCGGCCCGGCGTCGCGGAGATCCTCGCCTATCGTCACCACGTAACGAATGCAGTCGCGGAGTTCATCGCCTCCGGAAGCGGCGACTGGGCGGAGATCGTCGAACTGGGGCTGCACCACGAGCAGCAGCATCAGGAGCTGATCCTGATGGATGCCAAGCACATGCTCTCGCTCAATCCGCTGTTCCCCGTCTACTTGCCGGAAAAGGCGGCGGCGCCGGGCGAGGCGACGCCGCTGGGCTGGCTCGACTTCGAGGGGGGCCTGATCGAGATCGGTCATGACACCAAGGGCTTTGCATTCGACAACGAGAGTCCCCGTCACCGTACGTGGGTCGAGCCGTTCGCCCTCGCCTCGCGGCTCGTGACCTGCGGCGAATACCAGGCATTCATCGACGATGAGGGCTACCGCAGACCCGAGTTCTGGCTTTCGGCCGGCTGGGAGTGTGTCAATCAGCGCGGCTGGCAGGCGCCGTTCTACTGGCACCTCGACGGCGATCATTGGAACGTGTTCACGCTCTCGGGTCTGCGTCCGATACGCGCTGCCGAGCCGGTATGCCATGTCAGCTTCTATGAAGCGGCGGCCTTCGCCAAATGGGCGGGCAAGCGCCTGCCCCGCGAGGCGGAGTGGGAGCTGGCATCGGCCGATGTCGCGCTGACCGGCAACATGCTGGAGGACGAGCGGCTTCATCCCGTCGCCGCGCCGCAAGGCGACCGGCTGGCGCAGATGATCGGCGACGTCTGGGAATGGACCGCGAGTCCCTATGTCGCTTATCCCGGTTTCCGTGAGCCGCCGGGCGCGATCGGCGAATACAACGGCAAGTTCATGGCCAACCAGATGGTGCTGCGGGGCGGTTGCGCCGCGACGCCGCGTGACCATATCCGCACGACCTATCGCAACTTCTTTCCGCCCGACTCTCGCTGGATGTTCGGCGGCATTCGTCTCGCAGAGGATCTCCGATGAACGGGCCCGTGCTCTCCCTGGACGTCGCCGATACAGGCGACCGCGAGGAATTTCGTCGTGCCGTGGTGGCGGGCCTTTCGGCCACACCTCGCGCCATCCCGGCCAAATTCCTCTACGACGCGCGCGGCTCGGCGCTGTTCGACGAGATATGCGATCTGCCGGAATACTACCTGACGCGCACCGAGACGAAGATCCTGGAGCAGCATGCCGGCGAGATCGGCGAGCGGGCCGGGCCGGGCTGCGCGCTGGTCGAATTCGGGAGTGGTTCGAGCGTCAAGTCGCGCCTGCTGATCGAGGCGCTGCCGGACCTGGCGCTTTATGCACCGATCGATATCTCCCGCGAGCACCTCGAAGCGACGGCGGCGCGGCTGCGGCGCGACTATCCGGGCCTTCGGGTCGAGCCGGTGTGTGCCGACTTCATGGGTCCGGTCCCGCCGATCGAACATGCGGCGCGACGGGTAGGGTTTTTCCCGGGCTCCACGATCGGCAATCTGGAGCCGGCTCAGGCCACGGCCTTCCTGCGCAACGCGCGGCAGCTCGTCGGCGACGACGGTGCATTGGTTCTCGGCGTCGACCTCAAGAAGGATCCGCAGGTGCTTCATGAGGCTTACAACGATTCGGCAGGGGTGACTGCGGCCTTCACGCTGAACCTGCTGCGCCGCATGAACCGCGAGCTGCACGCCACTTTCGACCTGGCAGGCTTTGCCCACGAGGCATTCTACAACCCGGCCGAGGGCCGGATCGAGATCTATTTCCGCAGCCTGCGCAATCAGTCGGTGACGGTCGCCGGACGGCGCTTCGATTTCGTCGAGGGCGAGAGGGTCCACACCGAATATTCCTACAAGTACGACGAGGCGGGGATCGGCGCGCTCGCGCGCAGCGGCGGCTTCCGCATCGCCGAGAGCTGGACGGACCCTTCGCGTCTGTTCGCCGTCGTCTACCTGGAAGCTGCTGGCTGACCTAAGACGCGCCGCGCCGCCGAACGCAACGGCTGCGTTCCGGCGTTCCAAAGCAGGCAGCCCGCCCCCGAACTTAATCGAGGGCGGGCGAGATGGTCAGATGGGGAGAGAGGCGCCGCTGAGCGGGGGGCAGGGGCGACGCCGGGTTACCCGACCATATGAATAGAACGGCCCACCCCCGGAATGGTTGCCGTCTTTTCTGGCGGTGACGGCAAGATTCCATTCTCTCATTAAAACAACGGCTTAGACCGGATGCCACCATCTGCCGGCCAGCACGACCCCGGCCGATAGCAGACGCTTGTCGCCGATCATGTGCTCGCCGAGCGAATCGGCGTAGTCGAACTTGCCGCTGACCTGGTCGATGACGGTGGCCTCGCCGACGCTGCCGACCGCGAGGGTTCCGAGGTCGGGCCGCTTGATGGCGGCAGCGGGGTTCACCGTCGCGAGCTTCAGCACCGTCGGCAGGTCGACCCCGAGGCAGAGGAACTTCGACATCGTGGTCAGCAGATCGTAGGCCGGCCCCTCGATCGAGATCACATGGACATCCGACGAGATCACGTCGGGCAGGAAGCCGGCCGCCAGCATCGCGCGTGTCGTGCCGAAGCCGAACGAGCCGCCGCCATGGCCGATGTCGAAGATCACGCCGCGGGCGCGGGCGGCGATGATCTCGTCGCGCACCCTGCCGTCGGCGCGTACCGGCGCGTTGGGGAAGGGACGGAAGCAGTGGGTCAGGATGTCGCCAGACCGCAGGCGGCTCAACACGTCGTGTCGCGACGGCGGCGGCATATCGAGATGGGCCATCAGCGGCAGACCGCATTCCTCGGCAACGTCCAGGGCGATCTCCATCGGCATGATGCCGGAATCGCCGCTCGCCGACTTGCCGACCCTGACCTTGATGCCGAGCACCAGATCGGCGTGCTCGCGCGCGATCCTCACCGCCTCGCGCGCGTCGATCAGGCGCATGTCGTCGTTCTCGCCGACCATCACCGTCTTGGAGAAGGCGAAGATGCCGGGGAAGGAGATGTTGAGGTAGGGCAGGATGCGGACCGGCGAGGCTTCGATCACGTGCCTGCGGAAGCCGTGGAAGTTGCCGGGTCCGGCGCTGCCGGCATCGATGAAGGTGGTGACGCCGCCGGTGCGTGCCAGCAGCTCTGCCTCGACGCCGAGCGAGGTGCCGCCCCAGTAGACGTGGGTGTGCAGGTCGATCAGGCCGGGCGAGACGATCTTGCCCTTCACGTCGCGAGTGTCCTTGCCCGACAGCCCATCGCCGATCGCCGCGACCTTGCCGCCGGCGAAGGCGATGTCGGTCACCTTGTCGATCCCCTGCGAAGGATCGATCACGCGGCCACCCTTGAGCACCAGATCGTTCATTGCTGCCTCGAACTCCCCTGCGACTTTGCGCGTTCCGAACTTGTGTCACTTGCCGACACAACGGGCGCAAGCCAAGTGCCTGATTTCGCTGCGGGAAGTTTTTCTCGCCTGCGACACGGCATGCCGCACGATCTGCGGCATTCGCCGATCTTTCCACTCCCCTTCGATGACGCGCACTTCGGCCCCGTCCGTCTCAGCCTTCTTGATTGACAGGAAATAGGACTATTGTCAACCTATCTCATCCTGCTCCACTCGCGGCCCAGGGCGCCGGCCCGCGGCAGGGAAAGCCCCTCGAGGCCCAGCCAATCGGCCATCAGACGCAGCTCCTCGCGCATCGGCGCCGCCACGTCCTTTGCGTCCACGCCCGCCTCGAGGTGCGCGGCCGGCACGAGCAACGTCGAGTTGGCGCGGTCGGCCTTGAGGTCGACGCGACCCACCAGCCGGTCGCCGAGCAGGAAGGGCAGCACGTAGTAGCCGTGCTTGCGCTTGGCGACGGGCGTGTAGATCTCGATGCGATAGAAGAAGTCGAAGATGCGGTGGGTACGGTCGCGCTCCCAGATCAGCGGATCGAACGGCGCCAGCAGGGCGCGCGCCTCGATCGAGCGCGGCTGGCGGGCAGCGGGATCGAGATAGGCGGGTCTGTCCCAGCCCTCCACGGACACCGGCAGCAGATCGCCCGCTTCCACGAGCTCGGCCAGGCGCGTCTTGGTATCTGCGACGTCCAGCCGGAAGTAATCGCGCAGGTCGAACTCCGTGCCGACGCCGAGCGCCCGCGCCGACTGGCGCAGCAGGTCGCGTTGCGCCTCTTCAGGCGAGGGTGTCGGGATCGCCTGGATCTCGGCCGGCAGCACGCGTTCGGTCAGATCGTAGACGCGCTCGAAGGTGCCGCGCCGCGTCGCGGTCGTGAGCTCGCCCGCGAAGAACAGCCATTCGAGCGCGAGCTTGCCGTCGCTCCAGCCCCACCACGCGCCGCGGCCCGGCCCGCCGTTGCTGAGCTCCGACGCGGCGAGCGGCCCCCGATCCGCGATCTCGCGCCGGACCTCGTCGATGTAGGCCTTGTTCGCGCTTCGGAACATCCGCAGCTTGCCCTTGCCGTTGCCGTCATCCTCGGCGGCGCGCTGCATGCGCCAGCGCAGCAGCGGCTGCGTGGCGAGCGGCAGCAGCGAAGCCTCGTGCGCCCAGAACTCGAAAAGCCGGCGCTCTTTCTTCCGCCCCCAGGCGGCGCGGTCGAGCAGGGCGCTGTCGTAGTTCCCCAGCCGGGAGAAGAGCGGCAGGTAGTGCGCCCGGGTAAGCACGTTGACCGAGTCGATCTGCAGCAGGCCGAGCCGGTCGATCGCGCGCTGCACGTGGCCGGCGTTCGTGGCAGCTGGCCGCCCCGCGCCGAACCCCTGCGCCGCAAGCGCGATACGCCGCGCCGCGGCGGCGGAAATCTTCTCTCGCACGCGGGCCATCACGCCGTTCCAACCGTCTCGAGATAAGCGGTTCTCGCGGCAGCCGTCTTTCCTCGGTCAGGGCTACCCTCCCACCTCACCCTGAGGAGCGAGCGCAGCGAGCGTCTCGAAGGGTGGCAACCCGGACCTTGCCCGTTGCCACCCTTCGAGACGCTTCGCTTCGCTAGGCTCCTCAGGGTGAGGTGGAAGTGTTGCACGTTCATCCCTTCACTTACTTTCGCGACCATGAGCGAAGAGGCGCAACCTCATCAGGTAGATACACATTTCCCCCAGCGTTCGTCCGCGCCATCATGATAAGCTAACCCGGCATGTCGTTGGAAAGCGACCTCTATGCGCCGGTCAAGGCGCTCCTCGAAGGCCAGGGGTACAGCGTCAAGGGCGAGGTCCGCGGCTGCGACGTGGTCGCGGTGCGCGGCAGCGAGCCACCGGTGATTGTCGAGCTGAAGCGAACGTTCGGGATCGGCCTGGTGCTGCAGGCGGTCAATCGCCTGGCGCTCAGCGACGCGGTCTATCTCGCGGTCGGCACCTGGCCCAAGAACCTGCGCGACGTGAAGAAGCTCTGCCGCCACCTGGGCGTCGGGCTGATGATCGTGGTCGGGGAGCGGGTAGACATCCTGCTCGATCCAGCCCCCTACAAGCCGCGCAAGAACGCGCGCCGCGTTGGCCGCATGCTGGGCGAGCATGCCCGCCGGGTCGGCGATCCCAACCGCGGCGGCTCGTCCACGAAGGTGCCGCTGATGACCGCCTACCGGCAGGAGGCGCTGCGCTGCGCCGGACTGCTGGCGAAGAACGGCCCGATGAAGGTCGCGGCGCTCAAGCTGGCGGCGGAGGCGCCCAAGGCCGCGGCCATCCTGAGCCAGGACCACTATGGCTGGTTCGAGCGGGTCGAGCGCGGCATCTACGGCCTGACGCCAAAGGGAAGGGCCGGACTCGAGCAGCACGGCTGGACGGGAGCCTGAATGCTGATCGCCCAGCTCTCCGACCCGCATGTCCGCCCCGACGGTGTGCTCTATCAGGACGTCGTTGATTCCAACGCGCAGTTCGCCGCCGCGATCGCCGCGCTTCATGCGCTCGATCCGCGGCCCGATCTCGTGCTGCTGAGCGGCGATCTGGTCGACGAGGGCACACCCGCCGAATATGCAAAGCTGCGCCAGCTGCTCGGCGGCCTCGACATCCCGTCGCTCGTCATTCCCGGCAATCACGACGATCGTGACGCCTTCCGCAAGGCCTTCGCGGACCACGACCACCTGCCGCTTACCGGTCCGATGCACTATGCCGCCGGCGCGCACGGGCCGGTGCGGATCGTGGCTCTCGACGTAACTCTGCCTGCTCTGCATCACGGGACGGTCGACGAGGCGGGTGCGCGATGGCTCGACGAGACGCTGGCGCAGGAGCCCGAGCGCCCCACCATCGTGATGATGCATCAGCCGCCGTTCAATACTGGCGTTCCCTATCTCGACCTCTACGCCTGCCGCGATGGCGAGCGGCTGGCAGCGGTGGTTTCGCGCCATCGGCAGGTCGAGCGCATCGTCTGCGGCCACGTCCACCGCTTCATGCTGCTACGGTTCGCCGGGACGCTGCTCTGCACCGCGCCCAGCACGACGACGGCGATAGCATTGCAGCTCCGCCAGGACGCCAGGCCGGCGTCGTACCT
This sequence comes from Enhydrobacter sp., assembly GCA_026126105.1. Taxonomy (GTDB): domain Bacteria; phylum Pseudomonadota; class Alphaproteobacteria; order Reyranellales; family Reyranellaceae; genus Reyranella. The sequence goes on along the minus strand of JAHCJV010000040.1, from coordinate 246 downwards.
CGAGCCGCCGGCCTTCCTGCTGCACCACTGGCGACCCAACGCCGGGCTGGTCACGCACTTCGTGCCGATCGGCACTTTTCCCGGACCGTATCCCTTCGCGTGAACAGCGGTATCGCGTGCTTCGGCGGCGGCCGCCATTCGACGATTCCTGCTTCGTACCAGGTTCACGGATCGATGCCAGCGACGGTTTCCTCACCGAGGTATTGGCAATGGAGTTTGCCGGTCAGCGCCAGAAACTCGTTCGGA
>JAHCJV010000004.1 GCA_026126105.1 Enhydrobacter sp. | reverse complement strand
GGTGGCGATGTGCTCCCTGTTGCCAGCCGCGCTGCCGTTCGAGTCATAGAACAGCTGGCCGGTCGTGTTGTTGTAGATAAACCGGTCGTTGGAAGCCCCGGCCAGTCCCGTTCCGTTGATGACGAACTGCGAGGCGGCCAGCACGCCGGCCACCAGCCCGCCGCCGAACTGGGCGGCAGAGATCTCGAACTGATCGGCGGCCGACGAGAAGTCCGCGATCGTGTCGCGGTCGGTCTGGAGCGGTCCGAGCACGAAGACGTCGCCGCCGCCGCCACCGGTCATGTTGTCCTGGCCGGTACCGCCGGTCAGTCGATCGTTGCCGCCACCGCCCTCGAGGGTGTCCGCCTGGCTGCCGCCATCGAGCGTGTCGTTCCCGTTGCCGCCCTTGAGCGTGTCCTGGCCTGCGGCGCCGTTCAGCACGTCGTCGCCGCCTCCGCCGTTGAAGACCTCGTTCGCCGCGGCGCCGGTGATCGTATCGCCGACGGCGGTGCCGGTTACCCGTTCCACGCTGGCGATCGTGGCCGGTCCGCCGAAGCTGGGAGACAGATCCCAGGTTCCGGCGCCGAGATCGATCACCGCGCCCCGGCTGGCGATCGCGCTCAGGTCCAGCGTGTCCGCGCCCGCGCCGCCATCGACATGATCGATGAACTCGCCCTCCAGAACGGCGATCGTATCGCCGCCGTTCTCGCCGAAGATCAGGTCGGTGTCGAAGCCGCCCAGGATGAGGTCGTCGCCCTTGCCACCCTCGATGGTGTCGACGCCTCCGCCGCCGAACAGGGTGTCGTCGCCCTTCTTGCCGGAGAACTCCTCGTTGGCGATGCTTCCGCTCACCGAGTCCCCGAGCTGGGTCCCCTCGACGATCTCGACGCTGGAGATCGTCCGCGGCCCGCCGAAGCTGGGCGAAAGGTCCCACGTGCCGGCGGCAAGATCGATGATCGCGCCGCGCGTGGCGATGTCGGTCAGGTCGAGCGTGTCCGTGCCGCTGCCGCCGTTGACCTCGTCGATGTCGCGGCCCTCGAGCATGACGAAGCTGTCGTTGCCCAGGCCGCCGTTCAGGGTCTGGGTGCCGAACGTCGTGGTGATCGTGTCGTTGCCTTGCGTGCCGATCACGACCTCGATGCTGCTGATGACCTCGGGTCCGCCGAACGCCGGAACGAGACCCCAGATGCCGGTGTCGAGATTGACGTCGGCGGCAGACGACGTGATGTTGGCGAGATCCAGCGTGTCGGTTCCGCCGCCGCCGTTGACCTCGTCGATGAAGCGGCCCTCGAGCATGACGAAGAGGTCGTTGCCCAGGCCGCCGTTCAGGGTCTCGCTAAAGAAGCTGGTCGTGACGGTGTCGTTGCCCTGGGTGCCGATCACGACCTCGATGCTGTTGATGGTGGCGGGCCCGCCGAAGGTGGGAGACAGGTCCCAGGTACCGGTATCGAGGTTCACGTTGGCGGGACGCGACGAGACGTTGCTGAGATCCAGCGTATCCGTTCCGCTCTCGCCGTTGACGTGATCGACGAACTCGCTTTCGAGCACCTGGATCGTGTCGTTGCCCGATCCCGCAAGGATGGAGTCGGTGTCGAAGCCGCCCTGGATCAGGTCAGATCCGACCTGGCCGAAGATGGTATCCGCGCCGCTGCCGCCGAAGATGGTCGTGTTGCCGATCTGCGTCGTCAGCACCTCGCTCGCGCCGGTGCCGGTGATCACGTTGTCGCGCGGGTCGAGGATGGTCTGGGAGACCTCGGCTGCCGTGTTGTTGTAGGTTACGAGGATTCGACCGTCGCTCGTCAGGCCGAGCTCCGGCCCGGTGTCACCGTTGTTGATGAACACGATGCCGCCGACCGTCGCGCCTGTCGAGCTGAACCGCTGGCCGATCAGCCTGCCAAGTGAGTCGTCGTCCCAGACGACGAAGAAGCCGCCGTCGAGCAGGCGCACGACCTTGGGCTCGTTCTGGGTGTTGTTGCCTATGGCGACCAGGATCTGGTTGGCGACGCTCGCGCCCGCGTTGTCGAAAATGCTGCAGCGGATATTGCCGTTGTCCACGGGATCGTTCCAGACGACGACGAAGCCGCCGCCGGTCAACGCCGCAACGTGTGGATCGGTGCCGGTCGATGAAACCTCTATGTTGCTGACCAGAACTCCCGCCGAGGTGACGATCTTGAACTCTACTCCCGTGACGCCGGCATCGTCCTCCTCGTATACCGTGACGAAGTTGTTGTTGCTGAGGCCGGCCGTGTCGGAATCCGTGTCGACGTCGGGGCCGTTCTGCGCGGCGTCGAACTCGGCACCGACGACATTGGTCGAGCTGACCACCACCGCGCGGACGTCGATGTCTCCGCCGATGCTGCGCGTGAAGGTGACCATGTAGCTGCCGTTCGGCGCCACCGCGATCTCGGGATCGCTGATCGAGCCTGCCCCGCCGGTGATCGAGCCGACAAAGGTGGAGACGCCGGCCGCGTTTCTTCGTTCGATCCGGATAGCGGCTGCTCCCGCGCCTTCGTCATCGACGTAGGCGATGACGTAGCCGCCGTCGGTCTGCGGTGCGATCGAGCCCAGGAACTCGCCGTCGGCGAAGAACGAGCTGTTCACCTGGAAAGCCGCCCCGACCGTGTTACCTTCGGGGCCGTAGAGCTGGCCGAAGACGTCGTTCCCGGCGGAAGTGCCGCTGGTGTCATCGGTCCAGACCACCAGGAAATTCCCGTTGGAGAGGCCGATCGTGTAGGGGTTGGTCTGGAAGCCCGCCGTGTTCGAGATATTCGCCGTGAAAGGGGCGAGCCATGTCGTCGGAGTCGTCACTGCCTTGTCCTCCTCTTCGAACGTGGAAGGGCGTAGCAGCGCACCTGTCAGCACCCCGACAGCCAATGCTTCCCGCAATCGAGAACAGACCCTAGAGACATCGGGAATCTCATCGGCCCGCACCCGGCACACTGCAATCCAGTGCCGTGAACTCGGCATAAACTCAGTCGACGTGTCACATTAGATAAGGAAACGCCGCCCCTCTTTCCAGTGGGAAAGAGGAACGGCGCATGTCTGGCGTTCGATCGCCGGGTGGGTGCTAGACGATCGTGAAGTCGCTCGAGGCGAGGCCGGGTATCCCTGTAAGGGTGGCGATGTGCTCCCTGTTGCCCGCCGCGCTGCCGTTCGAGTCATAGAACAGCTGGCCGGTCGTGTTGTTGTAGATGAACCGGTCGTTGGAATCCCCGGCCAATCCTGTCGCGTTGATGACGAAGCGGGCTGCCGGCAGCACGCCTGCCACGAGCCCCCCGCCGAACAGCGCGGCCGAGATCTCGAACTGGTCGGCGGCCGACGAGAAGTCGGCGATCGTATCGCGGTCGGCCTGGAGTGGACCGAGCACGAATGTGTCGTTTCCGCCGCCACCCGTCATGTTGTCCTGGCCGGTGCCGCCGGTCAGACGGTCGTTGCCGCCGCCGCCCTCGAGCGTATCCGCCTGGCTGCCGCCATCGAGCGTGTCGTTGCCGTTGCCGCCCTTGAGCTGATCGAGGCCCGCGGCGCCGCTCAGCACGTCGTCGCCGCTGCCGCCGTTGAAGACCTCGTTTGCCGCGGCGCCGGTAACCGAATCATTGACGGCGGTTCCGGTCACCCTTTCGACGCTCACGATCGTCGCCGGGCCGCCGAAGCTCGGCGAAAGATCCCACGTTCCGGCGCCGAAATCGATCACCGCGCCACGGCTGGTGATCGCGCTCAGGTCGAGGGTGTCTGCGCCCGCACCGCCATCGACGTTGTCGATGAACTCGCCCTCCAGCACGGCGATCGTATCGCCGCCATTCTCGCCGAAGATGAAGTCGGTGTTGAAGCCGCCCTGAATCAGGTCGTCGCCCTTGCCACCTTCGATGGTGTCGGTGCCGCCGCCGCCGAACAGCGAGTCGTCGCCCTTCTTGCCGGAGAACGCTTCGTCGGCGAAGCTCCCGGTCACGGAATCGCCGAGCTGGGTACCCTCGACGATCTCGATGCTGGAGATCGTCTGCGGCCCGCCGAAGCTGGGCGTGAGGTCCCATGTCCCCGCGGTGAGATCGATGGTCGCCCCGTGCGTGGTGACGTTGGTAAGGTCGAGCGTGTCGGTGCCGCTGCCGCCGTTGACCTCGTCGATGAAGCGGCCCTCGAGCATGACGAAGCTGTCGTCTCCCAGGCCGCCGTTCAGCGTCTGTGTGCCGAAGGTGGTGGTGATCGTGTCGTTGCCTTGCGTCCCGATCACGACCTCGATGCTGCTGATGGTCTCGGGGCCACCGAACGTGGGAACGAGATCCCAGATGCCGGTATCGAGATTGACGTCGGCGGGAGACGACGTGATGTTGCTGAGATCGAGCGTGTCGGTTCCGCTGCCGCCGTTGACCTCGTCGATGAAGCGGCCCTCGAGCATGACGAAGCTGTCGTTGCCCAGGCCGCCGTTCAGCGTCTGCGTGCCGAAGGTGGTCGTGATCGTGTCGTTGCCCTGGGTGCCGGTGACGACCTCGATGCTGCTGATCGTGGCAGGCCCGCCGAAGCTGGGAGACAGATCCCAGGTCCCGGTATCGAGGTTCACGTTGGCGGGGCGGGACGAGATGTTGCTGAGATCCAGCGTGTCCGTTCCGCTTTCGCCGTCGACGTGATCGATGAATTCGCCTTCCAGTACCTGGATGGTGTCGTTGCCCGACCCGGCGAAGATGGAATCGGTCGCGAAGCCGCCCTGTATCACATCGTCGCCGCCCTGGCCGAAGATGGTATCCAGGCCTCCGCCGCCGAAGATGGTGGTGTTGCCGATCTGCGTCGTGAGCACCTCGCTCGAGCCGGTGCCGGTGATCACATTGTCGCGCGGATCGAGGATGGACTGCGAGATCTCGCCTGAATTGTTGCTGTAGGTCACGAGGATGCGGCCGTCGCTCGTCAGGCCGAGCTCGGGTTCGGTGATTCCACCCCCGGTGTCGATGGTCACGTTTCCGCCGACCAACACGCCGGTAGAGCTGTACCGGCGGCCGATCAGGGCGCCAGTCGTGTCGTCGTCCCAGGCCACGAAGAAGCCGCCGTCGAGCAGGCGGACGACCTTGGGCTCGTTCTGGGAGTTGGCGCCTCCGGCGACCAGGATCTGGTTGGCAATGAGCGTACCGGCGTTGTCATAGACGCTGAACCGGATGTCGCCGTTGTTGGCAGTATCGTTCCAGACGACCGCGAAGCCACCGCCGGTCAGCGCCGCCACGTGCGGATCGGTGCCGCTGCCGGCGACCCCCAGCAGACTAACTTGAGTGCCGGCAGAGTTCACGATCTTGGCCTCGATGCTAGTGACGCCGGCATCGTCCTCCTCGTAGACGGTCACGAAATTGTTGTTGCTCAGCCCGGCGGTGTCGGAATCAATGTCGAAATCCGCACTGTTCTGGGCGGCGTCGAATTCGGCGCCGACCACGTTGGCGGAGCTGACGATCACCGCCCGGACGTCGAGGTCGCCGCCGATGTTGCGCGTGAAGGTGACCATGTAGCTGCCGTTCGGCGCCACCGTGATTTCCGGGTCGCTGACCGCACCGGCTCCGCCGGTGATCGAGCCGACGAACGTGGAAACGCCTGCCGCGTCCTTGCGCTCGATCCTGATGGCATCCGCGCCTGCACCTTCGTCGTCGACATAGGCGATCACGAAACCGCCGTCGGTCTGCGGCGCGATCGAGCCCAGGAACTCGCCGTCGACGAAGAACGAGCTGTTGACTTCGAACGCTGCGCCGACCGTGTTGCCTTCGGGTCCGTAGATCTGGCCGAAGACGTCGTTGCCGGCGTTGGTTCCGCTGGTGTCGTCGGTCCAGACCACCAGGAAATTGCCGTTGGAAAGACCGATTGTATAAGGGTTGAACTGGAAGCCTGCCGTGTTCGAGGCATTCGCCGTGAATGGGGCGCGCCATGTCGTCGGAGTCGTCGTCATCGCTTTTCCTCCTCCTTGAACGCGGGCGAACCCAGGATAGGGCATCGCCGATCGTCAAGTGGCGGAACGGTATTAATTGCTCCGGCGCGTCTCAATTAATGGTTGGTTACCCCTGTTTCAGCGGCAATTCGAATCGGAAAGGAATGTTTCGTCAGAACCGAATTTGTTGCGGCAGCCAATTATTAACCAGCGCCTTTAGCCTCGGAAAGGTCACAGCCTTGAAATCGTAATCGGACAAAATCCTCTTGCGTGCGGCGTTTCCGATCATGCGATAATTCGTTTCATGGGCGAGCACGTCGGCGATTCGCTCTGCAAGCTGCGTGGGCTGAAAGAAATCCACGAGCAGTCCCGTCTCGCCGTCCGACATGATCTCGCGAATCGGGCCGACGTCGCTCGCCACGATCGTCTTTTCCAGCGCCATCGATTCCAGAAACGACCAGGACGGAACGAACGGTGCGGTCAGGTAGACGTGGCAGCGCGCGAGCTTCAGCAGCGCGATCAGCTTTTCGTAGGGGATCTGGCCGAGAAAGTGGACGCGCGACCAGTCGACCGAGTCGCCGAGCTCGCGTGTCAGCCAGCCGCGGAAAGTCTCGCCTGCGGCGAGCTTGAATCCGTAGGAAACCTCGTCGCCGCCGACGATCGCCACTCTCGCCTGCGGCCGCAGCGCCTGAAGGCGCGGCAGCGACCGCATCATCGTATGGAATCCGCGGGCCGGCTCGAGATTGCGTGCGACGTAGGTGACGATCTCCTCGCCGCGCGCGAACTTTGCCGCAGGAAACTCCACGACGAATTCGCTGTCGTGATCGGGAATGAGGCGATCGGTACGGATACCCTCGTGGATCACCGCGAGCTTGTCCCTCATCGAGGCAGGATGGGTCGATTTCTGCCACTCGGTGGCGGTGATGCCGTAATCGCAACGTTCGAAAGAGAGGTGGTTGATGGCATTATTGGCGAACAGGCGCGGTCCGATATCGCCGGCTTCGCGGAATTCCGGATCGAAGCCGATCAGGCCGCCTTTTGCGATGAAGTAGTATTCGAAGTAGCCGAGCAGCGGAGCGTTCGGCCAGATATCCTTGACGTAGAGAAGCTCTCCCCAATTGGCATGTCCGGTAACGATGTCCGGCTCGAAGCCATTCTGTTTCAGGAGCTTGCACGCATTGCCGACGCCGATCGCATTGCCGATCGACTCCTCGAACCAGGCCGAATACTTCCACGCATTCGGTGCCGGCTTGTGGGCCGATTTGTAGACCCCGATCATGTGGCCGGTGGCCTGAGGCAGTCCGGTCCGCTGCGTGAGAAAAACCACGCGATGGCCGCCCATCGCCGCGAGCGTCGGAACGATCTCGCGGTACTGCCCCGGATAATTCTGGTGAATGAAGAGTATGTTCATGCCACCTCGTGAACCATTAATCGCTCACTCGGCTTTTACGCCGGCGAACTTGATGACCTTCGCCCATTTCTCGGTCGCCTCAGAGATGACCTTGGCGAACTCCGCAGGCGAGCCTCCCACCACCGTGCCGCCCAGCTCGACGATTCGCGACCTGATCTTGCTGTTGGCGAGGCCGGCATTGATCTCCTTGTTCAGGATGCCGACGATCTCGGGCGGCGTCTTCATGGGCACGCCGATGCCGGCAAAGCCGCTGGCCTCGTAGCCAGGCACGAAGTCTCCTATCGGGGGAACGTCCGGCAACACGTCCAGGCGTGCCGCGGTGGTTACTGCCAGGGCGCGCAGCTTGCCGGCCTTGATCTGCTGGATCGATTCCGACACCGGAGCGAATATCACCTGCACGTGGCCGGCGATCAGGTCGACCACCGCCGGCGCGCCGCCCTTGTAGGGGACATGGACCAGGTTGAGGCCGGTCATCATCTTGAAGAGCTCGCAGGAAATGTTCTGCGGCGTGCCCTGGCCCGCCGAGCCGTAGTTGATCCTGCCCGGGTTGGCCTTGGCGTAGGCGATGAATTCGGGAAGCGTGGTGGCGGGCACCGACGGATTCACGACGACGACATAGGCCAGCCGCGCGACATGGACGACCGGGGCGATGTCCCGCCCGAAGTCGAAGGGGAGATTGCTGTAGAGCGCGGCATTGATCGCGTGCGGGGTCACGATCTGCAGCAGCGTGTAGCCGTCCGCCGGCGCCTTGGCGACCGTCTCGGTCCCGATGTTGCCGCTGGCGCCGGGCTTGTTCTCGACGATGAATTGCTGCCCGAGTTGCTCGGTCAGCCATTCGCCCATCAGGCGAGCCTGGATGTCGGTCGCCCCGCCGGCGGGGAAGCCGACGATGATGCGTGCCGTTCGCGAAGGGTAGGCTTGTGCCCGCGCAGTTCCGGCCAGGGCCGGCAACGCGGCAGCGCCCACGGCCAGATGCGCGAGGGCTCGGCGACGGATATTCATGATGCTTCCTCCAGAGTGGCGCCTTCTCGTGGACTTTTCATCCATCCGGACGCACTGCGCAGTCAGACTACATCGGTCCTGCGACGCGAAGGAAGGGGCCAGCGCGAGGGCGCCGGCGATGCGCGCTATCCGTCCAGCGACATGGTTCGCCAGTTGCTCACGGCACGACTTGCACGCGTCCAGTCGACAAGCACGATGCTGTCATCGACGTCCGCATGGCTGAATGCAAGCGTTCCCGCGACCGCGGCGACGGTACGGGCGCCGGAAAAGTCGAGCGCGTCACGTCCGGTGCGGTTGCAGACCAGCACGGGGCGTTGCGTCTCGAGCGACGCGCGTTCCCACTCGCCGCTCGGACCGTGCTCGCCCGGCGCCCAGGCAGCAGATGAGAGCAGGAGATCGCAACCCTGCGCGGCCGTCTCGGCGACGAGACGCTTCGAGTACATGTCGGCGCAGACGAACAGTCCGATCCTGCCGATGGCGGGAAGATCGACGACTGTCGGCCGGTCGCCCGGCGTCGACCACGATTCGGCGCCGACTCTCAGCACGGCAATCTTGCGATGGCGTCCTATCACGCCGCCGTCCGGCGCAAGGACGATCATGCTGTTGAAGAGCGCATCGCTGTCGGCTTCCGGTTGGCCCAGCACCAGAACCGCGCCCGCACGCCGCGCCAGCCGCGCGGCCCAGTCGAGCAGCGCGGGCTGCTGCTCCGGAATCCAGTTCGTGCCGATGACATCGCGGAAGGCGTAGCCGCTGAGGCAAAGCTCCGGGGTCGCGATCAACTGCGCGCCCAGCGCCGAGGCTCGCAAGACCGCCTTCTCGATCAGACTCCTGTTGTAGTCGAGCGCGCCGGCGCGGGGAGCCAGATGAAGGAGCGCGATGGTCTGAATTTGCTGCGCCTGAACGGAAGACATGGCAAGCAAAACGCCTCCGGCGACGGCACTGACCAGCAGATCTCGGCGTCCGAGGCGCCCGCCTGTCATAGAGGAAGATCGCGGGGTGCGACCCGTTCTTCGGCGTAGCCGCCTGCGAGGAATCTGGCCTTGGTGGCGGAACGGCTGAGCTTGCCCGAAGAGGTGAGGGGCAGGCCGAGGCGGCGCGAGATCAGGACCACGCGGCCGTCCACGCCGAACGCTTCCTTCGTCCTCTGCTTTATGTCGCCTTGGAGGGCTTCGTCGGCGGCCGCGTCGGCGGGTGGGGCTTGCACGACGATCACGACGGACTCCGTCGCGCCATCGTCAACGGAGAAGGCGCAGGCGTCGCCGCGCCGCAAGGACGGCAGGTCCTCGACGCTCCACTCGATGTCCTGCGGCCAGATGTTGCGGCCGTTGACGATGATCAGGTCCTTCGCCCGGCCGGTGATGACGATCTCGTCACTGCTCCAGAACCCGAGATCGCCGGTGTCGAGCCAGCCGTCGCGCAGGACAGTCGTGCTGTCCTCGCTCGCCGGGAAATAGCCGGGCATGACGCTGGGACCGCGGACGAAGAGCCGGCCCACGCGTCCGTCGCCGAGGACGATGCCTTCGGCGTCGCGGATCTCGATGCGATGGTCCGGCAACACCTTGCCGCAAATCACGAACGCGCGGTCGGTGACGGCCTTCGTATCCGTCGGCCGGTCGAGCCGCAGGCCGGTGAAGGGGCGAACGAAGCTCACGCCGACGCAGACCTCGGCCATGCCGTAGCTCGGCAGGAAAGCACGCGGGTCGAAGCCCGCAGTTCCGAAGCTGTCGCCGAAGCGCTGCAGAACCGACGGCTGGATCATGTCGGCTCCGACGCCGGCCAGGCGCAGGGACGAGAGATCGATCCCGTCCAGCGTCTTCTTGTGCGCCCGTCGGACAACCAGTTCGTAGCCGAAGCTCGGGCCGTATGTGATCGTGGCCCGGCGCCGCGAGATCATCGACAGCCACTGCAGGGGGCGCCGTGCGAAGTCCCACGGCGCGAGCAGGTCGACGCTGCGCTGCGCGCACATCGGCGCGAGGACAAAGCCGATCAACCCCATGTCGTGATAGAGCGGCAGCCAGCTCACGCCCGAATCGCTGGCCGAGACCTCCTGCGCGGCGAGCGAGCCGGTGATGTTCGCCATCAGCTGGTTCTGGCGAATGTCGATCCCGCGCGGCTGACGCGTGCTGCCCGAGGAAAACTGGACGTAGCATGATTCACCGGGGCCGAAGGGCCGCAGGAAGGCCTTCGATTCCGGCACGGCATTGAACGCGGCCATGGGGCCCGCCAGCCGCACGGTGGTTCCCTCCGCGGCCGTCCGTGCGAACGCGGCAAGATCGTCCGGTGCCAGCACGCCCGCGGCGCCGGCAACCTCGATCTGGCTGCGCAGCTGCTCGATGAAGCTGGCGCGAGACCCCAGCCCGACCGGCATCGCGACCGGGACCGGCACGACGCCGGCATACTGGGCGCCGAAGAAGGCAATGCAGAAACCCGGCCATGTGTCGGCGATCAGCACCAGACGGTCGCCGCGCTCGAAGCCCGCGCCGACCAGGCGGCGGCCGAAAGCCTGCGCCTGGACCTGCAAGTCGCGATAGGGCAGGGAGCTCAGAAGGCTTCCGCGCGCATCGAAGAAGTTGAGCCCGGTTTCACCATGCGCGGCATAGTCGAGGGCATCGCACAGGCTGGCAAAGCCGCCCCGCCGGAAGGCCAAATCGGCGTTGAGGGACGGCGTCGGCGCGTCGGCGCGGCGCTCCGCGCTGTAGGCGAGGGCGCGATCGTAGCGCTGGAAGCGGTCGGGCAGCGGAGCACCCGGGGCAGGGGCCGCAAGGTCCCCACCGCGGGCAGACGAGACAACACGGATCGGCGTCACAGGACGGATCTCCCAAACGGTTCGCACAAGCGCGTCACCGCTCGGTAGACCGTCCCGCTGGATCATCCCGTCCATCGGAAGAGCGACGCTATCGCCGGCAGGTCTTCTGGCTCACGGGTCGTCGCTTGCGCCTGCCTTCCCGGACCGAAGTCCAGTGACGTGTCGGCGTTCGCTCACCGCTTACAGCTGCGGGTACAGCTGCCGATTGGCCCCATCAGGGGCGCACGGCATTCCCTGTTAGCCTCCGGTTAAGGAGGACCGTCGATGGCTCTTCATAGAGCCGCGCGGGGGCGCTGGCAATCGCGCCGCGATGGCGCGCACTCGAGTTGGCCTCGGGAGTCATCGGTTCACACGTCACTTGCAGGGGGGTAGTCACACCGCTAGAGAAACCGCGCCCCTGAAGGAGTTTCTCTCATGAGTGCCATCGTCGACATCCGCGCCCGCGAAATCCTGGACAGTCGCGGCAATCCAACCGTGGAGGTCGAGGTCGAGCTCGAAAGCGGCGCCATGGGGCGGGCCGCAGTCCCGTCAGGCGCCTCGACCGGCGCGCACGAGGCGGTCGAACTGCGCGACGGCGACAAGAAGCGCTACGGCGGCAAAGGCGTTCTGAAGGCCGTCGGCGCGGTCAATGGCGAAGTCATGGACCTGCTGTCGGGCCTCGACGGGCTGGACCAGATCAAGATCGACCGGGCCCTGATCGACCTAGACGGCACGCCGAACAAGGGACGCATCGGCGCCAACGCGATCCTCGGCGTGTCGCTCGCCGTAGCGAAGGCGTCGGCGATGGATGCCGGCCTGCCGCTCTACCGCTATGTCGGCGGCAGCCAGGCATCGGTGCTGCCGGTACCGATGATGAACATCATCAACGGCGGCGCGCATGCCGACAATCCGATCGATATCCAGGAATTCATGATCATGCCGGTCGGCACCGATCGCTTCGCCGAGGCGCTGCGCATGGGCTCCGAAGTGTTCCATGCGCTGCGGAGCCAGCTCAAGGACGCAGGCCACAACACGAATGTGGGAGACGAAGGAGGCTTCGCGCCGAACCTGGCGACTGCAGACGAGGCGCTGTCCTTCATCATGAAGTCGATCGAGAAGGCGGGCTACAGGCCGGGCGAGGACATCATGCTGGCGCTCGACCCGGCGTCGACGGAGTTCTTCAAGAACGGCAAGTACGAGCTGGAAGGCGAGGGCAAGTCGCTCGATGCCGGCGGCATGGTCGACTACTACGCCGCGCTGGTCGCCAAGTACCCGATCGTCTCGATCGAGGACGGCATGGCCGAGGACGACATGGCCGGCTGGAAGGCGATCACCGACAAGCTCGGCAAGAAGGTCCAGCTGGTCGGCGACGATCTGTTCGTCACCAACCCGAAGCGCCTCGCCGATGGCATCAGGGACGGTCTGGCCAACGCGATTCTGGTGAAGGTCAACCAGATCGGCACGCTGACCGAGACGATGGAAGCCGTGTCGATGGCGCGCAACGCGAGCTACGGCGCCGTGATGTCGCATCGCTCGGGAGAGACCGAGGACTCCACGATCGCCGATCTCGCCGTCGCCACGAACTGCGGCCAGATCAAGACCGGCTCGCTGTCCCGCTCCGATCGCCTCGCCAAGTACAACCAGCTGCTGCGCATCGAGGAACAGCTCGGCACCCAGGCGCGCTACGCCGGCAAGTCGATCCTGCGCGGCGCGTAGTCTCTTACCAGTTGCCCGCAATGCGGGCCGGTCAGGTCAACACGAAGTCGCTCGCCGACAGAGCAAGGCCGGGAGCTGCGACGGCGAATGCCCTCGCGGTCCCCGCACCGGACCCATCGGCATCGTAGAAGAGCTTGCCGTTGGCTGCGTTGTAGATGATCCGGTCGTCGGCATCATTTGCCTCGTCGCCCGTATGGAAGGCGGCAGCATTCAGCGCACCGGCGGGACCCGCCGCTCCGAAGATTGCGAGCGACAAGGACAGGTGGTCTACGCCGGCGGAGAAATCGACCACCGTCGCGACGTTTCCGCCGGAAAGCGTCTGCTCAAAGACGAACGTGTCTGCGCCGTCCCCGCCGGTCAGCGAATCGAGACCGCCACCGCCCGACAACGTATCCGCCCCGCTGCGTCCATTGAGGACATCCGCGCCGCGCCCGCCTTCCAGCGAATTGTTGCCGCCGTTCCCGGTCAGTACGTCCGCGAAACGCGAACCCACCAGTCCTTCGATCGAGGAATAGGAATCGCCGCCGGCGTCGCCGGTATTGCCGTCCGGATTGGCGAGGGAGGCGGTGACGCCCGTGGCGGCATCGGCATAGGAGGCAACATCGGCGCCGCTGCCACCGATCAGGCTGTCGCCTCCGGAGCCCCCAGTCAGCCTGTCGGCTCCCGCATCCCCTTTCAGGATGTTGGCGCCCCCGTTGCCCGTTAGCGAATCGTCGAACGACGAGCCGGTCAGGTTCTCGATCGACGAGAGGGTGTCCTTGCCGGCGCCGCCGGTCTTCTGGCCGCCGCCGAGCAGCAGGCTCACCGTGACACCGGCCGCCGAGCCGGCATAGGAAGCAGTATCGATGCCGGCCCCGCCCTTCAGCGTATCGTTGCCGGCGTCGCCCGCCAGCGTGTCGTCGCCCGAGCCGCCGTCCAGCACGTTGTCGATCCCGTTCCCGGTCAGGGTATCGCCGAACGCCGAGCCGACCAGCCTTTCGACGGAAAGCAGCGTATCGGCGCCCGCCGCCAGAGTATTCTGCGCACCGGCGATCGCCAGGCTGACCGTCACGCCGGCCGCCGCCGAGGCATAGCTCACCGTGTCGGTGCCATTGCCTCCGTTGAGCGAGTCATCGCCGGCGCCGCCGACGAGGACATCGTTGCCCCTTCCGCCGTCGAGCGTATCGTTTCCGCCGCGGCCATCGAGCATGTCGTCGCCCAGCGCGCCGGAAAGCGTGTCGGCGAAATCGCCCCCGAATAGCCGGTCTGCAGCGTTCGTTCCGCTCCGGCTGAGGGAACCTGTAGCGAAGCCATGGACCACGTAGGCCTGCCCATTGTAAGCCACGCCGGGCACGCCGATCAGCACGTCGTCGAAGCCGTCGTCGTTCACATCGCCGGCGCCATCGACGGAATATCCGGCGCCACCCGGTAGATTGCCGTCGTTCAGCCCGCGGATGACGAAGCCGCCATTGCCGGCGGCGATGGCGGACAGCAGCACCTCCGCGCCGAAGCCGGTCGCCTTGCCAAAGACCACATAGGCCTCGCCTGCGTCGTTGCGGCTCGCTCCGTCACCGTGATAGGCGCCGATGACGATATCGTCGAAGCCGTCGCAGTTGAAATCGCCGATCCCGGCCACCGCGTATCCCGCCCTGTCGTTCGCGTCGACGCCGCGGATGGCGAACCCGCCGATTCCCTGCGCCACGTCATCGAGCAGGATCGTGCCGCCGAGCCCGGGGCGGCCGAACACGACATAGGCATCGCCCGCGCTGCTCGCGCCGTTGTTTTGCCCATCGGCGAAGCGCGCCCCGATGATGAGATCGTCGTAGCCGTCGCCGTTCATGTCGCCCGCGCTGTCCAATGCCCAGCCGGCCTGGTCGCCTACGTCTTCGCCAACGATGGTGAGGCCGGCCAGGGCGGTGTCGACTGGATTTGCGACGACCCCGCCGAACAGGACGTGCACCGTCCCAAGACCCGGGGTACCAGCGAAATTGTTCATCGAGTTGAAGGCGTCGCCGAAGGCGATGTCTTCCATGCCGTCGCCGTTGAAATCGCCAGCGGAGGAGGCGGCGCTACCCAGCGTGGAACTGCCGTTGACCGCGCCATCGTCGTTGTTCAGGACAATGAAGCCTCCTGGAGCGGGCGCGCCGGGATCGGGCGGAAGGAGCGTCGCGACATCGAAATTGCCGGGGTCGGCTCCTCCCAGCACAACCCAGCCGCGTCCGCCCTGACGACCGACCACTCCATTCAGATCGCTGGACTCCGACGGCTGGCCGATCACCACGTCGTCGAAGCCGTCGCCGTTGATGTCTGAGGCGGCCACGGAATGCCCGAACGCGTATCCTGTACCCCCGAAGATCGTGAACCCCCCGTTGCCCGCCTGTATGTCGGACAGGAGGATCGGACCCGTCGGAACGGCCGCGGTGCCGAAGATGACATGAACCTCGCCGCTCCTGTCGTCGCTCGTGCTCGTACCCACCGCGCCCGGCACGCCGATGATCACATCGCTGAAGCCGTCTCCGTTGACGTCGCCGAAGCTGGTCAGGCGGCCAGTGAAGCCCAGCGTTTCTGGAGTCTTGCCGGACTCGTCGTTCTGAATCATGACGCCGCCGACGCCCGCCGCTATGTCACCGAGGTCGACCGCTCCCAGGCCCTCGCCGCCAAAGACGACATAAGCGCGGCTATAGCCGACACCCGTGCCGGCGAGCGACGGAGCGTTGGGAGACAGGACGAGAAAATCACCAAACCCGTCGCCGTTGAAATCACCGGCCGAAGAGACCGACATTCCGGTTACTTTCGCATCGCTCTCGGTCGAGATGACGAATCCGCCGATTCCGCTCGCGACGTCGTGTAGAAAAATCGCCATGACTTCCCCCCAACCGGCGCAGCGCCGGATCCCGCATGATTTGACGTTGCTCTCAACCGTGTCGTTTTTGGCGGCGGCGGCCGAGCGCGAATGAACAGGACAGGAACGCGACTATGAGTTCAGCGTACTCTATCCTGGCCGTCGCGCCAGTCGAGCAGGGAGGTTCGTCAAGATACTGCAGGTGCCACACTCAGCGGGCGCCGAGGCGCGGATCAGCCGCCGTAAGCGACCTCGTAGTGGTCGGCGAAGTCGTCGAACGAGGCCAGTACGGTGCGCGCCGCCGGCTCGACGTGCGCGCGGCCGATGTCTGCGCCGGCAAAGGCTGCGATCGAGGCGCGCGTGTCCCGGAGCGTGAGGGCTGCGAGTTCGATCTGTCCGTCGAGCTCGCGTTGCATCAGCGATGCGCCACGATGGCCGGGTAGCGCCTTCAGGGCGGGTACGACCTCTCCGTGAAATGCTTGACGTAGTCCGGGGCGTTCTGCGGCGTCGCGCGGCCGTGCCAGATGCGTGCGATCATGTCGTGAGCTCCACCTGTTCGTGAGTGTTCGTCGGCGCTCCCCTGCAGCACCAATAATCTACGAGCTATCGCCCGGCTGTATTGGTAGGAATTGCACCAGGAACATCGGATGCCCCGCGTCGACCCGAAGAACTCGACCCGGTACTGGTGGGATCGCCATCTCGGCGGGCTCAGCCTGATGCATGCCGATTTCACGACCCACGACTATCCGCAGCATACGCATGACGCGCTGGTGGTCGCGATCACCGAGCAGGGCGGGTCGGTGGTGAAGAGCCGTGGCGCGCTGCAGGATGCGGACCCGTCGACCCTGTTCGTGTTCAATCCCGAGGAACCTCACGGCGGGTGGATGGGGCGCAGCGCGCGGTGGCGCTATCGATCGCTCTATCTCACCCGACGGGCACTCGATCGCCTGGGCGCGGAATTGGGGATCGACGTGATTCCATACTTCACCCGCAACACTTTCGTTGACCGTGACCTGATCGGGGCGTTTCTCGCGATGCATCTGGCGTTGGAGCGGGGAAGCGACGTATTCGCCGAGCGCGAGCTGCTGGTAGGCGCTTTCGGCACCTTGTTCCGACGCCACGGCAGCGGCCGCAACCGGGTCGAGCCGCCGCCACGCGACCGCGTGCTGCTGTCGAAGGCAGTCGAGCGCATGCGCGCGGCGTACGATACCGACCTTCGCCTGGAAGATCTGGCCGCCGCTGTCGGGCTCACGACGTTTCAGCTCATCGGGCTGTTCAAACGCACCGTCGGCCTCACCCCGCATGCCTATCTCACGCAGCTGCGTCTCGCCGTGGCGTGCCGTCACCTGCGGCGCTCCCCGGTGCTTGCGGAGGTCGCGGCGGCGGTCGGCTTCTACGACCAGAGCGCGCTCAACAAGCATTTCAAGCGCTGCTACGGCATCACGCCTCTTCAGTTCGCCCGCGCCGCGGCGGCATAGAACGCTGCTCCGATCAATTTTCGCCAATACGGTCGGACAGGTCCGGCTTATGTGCAGGGGATGCACCTTTACTGCCATGACAATCCCGAGACATTGACGCTCGAGACCGACGTCGCCGACGCGCGGCCGGGCAAGATTGCGCTGGCGCTATCGCCCTTCTATCCCGGCGGCGGGGGGCAGCTCCCCGACCGAGGCGTCGTCCGGTGGAGCGGGGGAGAGACCAGGGTCATCGGCTTCGACTACTCCGCCGGCAAGCTGTGGCATCTGCTCGACGCCCCGATGGAAGTAACGGGCACGGTGCAAGTGTCGGTCGATCCTGACTTTCGCCGCAGGATGCGCCAGCTTCACACCGACACCCATGTGCTGAACGCGCTCGTGTTCCAGCAGTTCGACGGCGCGCTGGTGACCGGTGTGCAGATGGCCGAAGACGGCACCGCGCGGATGGACTTCGACCTGCCGGCCGCCGACAACGACCGCCTGCGCGCGCTCGAGGGGCCGATCAACGACCTGATCCGGCAGGACATCGCGGTCGGTTTCGTCTACGTGCCGATGCTCGAGGCCCAGAACACGCCCGGCCTGATCCGCAGCCGGTCAGTCGCGCCGCCACCCGCACCGGACGGCACGATCCGAATCGTCGAGATCGCGGGTCTGGACCGGCAAGCGTGCGGTGGCACCCATCTCGCCTCGACCGGCGGGTCGCCGCCGATCCGCATCCTGAAGATCGACAACAAGGGCCGGCACAATCGCCGCATCCGCATCGCCTTGGCCGATACACCTTGACTTGTCCGCACCACATGTTGCTCTATCCGTTCAGGACAAGCACACATGTTGTTGCGACCGCGTCAGATACTGGCTCCCATCATCTTCGCCACGGTGTTCGGCTATTTTGGCTATCACCTGGTGAACGGCGATCGCGGATTGCTGGCCATGGCGCACCTTCAACGCGAGGTACAGATCGCCGATCAGAATCTGACTGAGGCAGAGACGACGCGAAAGATCTGGGAGCGCCGCGTGTCGGCTCTGCGCAATCAGAGCCTCGATCCCGACATGCTCGACGAGCGTGCCCGCGCTCTTCTCAATTATGCGCGCAAGGAAGACATCATCGTCTTCACGCCGACCCGGTGAGTCGAACCGCCTTGCGGCCGGATGAAAGAAACTGTCCGCCGCTAACGGAGTTCCGAGAACATTCGCTCAAATGCTGCGGCGCACTCCTGCCGATCTGGTTTTTTCGCGCTAGATCAACCACATCGGCATGGGCGATGCTATAGATCGCTGCGGGGCCACTCGAGGGGAAACGCCATGGCAAGACCGGCCACGAAGCCGAAAGCGGACACGCTTCCGGGCAAATCAAAGTCGCCACAAGCCGGCGACAACAGCGTGAGCCCCGAGCAGCTCAAGACCTTCTATCGTGACATGCTGCTGATCCGCCGGTTCGAGGAGCGGGCCGGGCAGCTCTATGGCATGGGCCTGATCGGCGGCTTCTGCCATCTCTACATCGGCCAGGAAGCCGTCGTCGTCGGCATGCAATCGACGATCGACGACAAGGATTCGATCGTGACCTCTTATCGCGACCACGGCCACATGCTGGCGGCGGGGATGGATCCCAAGGGCGTGATGGCGGAGCTGACCGGACGCAGCGGCGGCTACTCCAAGGGCAAGGGCGGCTCGATGCACATGTTCAGCCGCGAGAAGAATTTCTACGGAGGCCACGGCATCGTCGGCGCGCAGGTGCCGATCGGCACCGGCCTGGCCTTTGCGCACAAGTATCGCGGCAACAAGAATGTCTCGCTGACCTACTTCGGAGACGGTTCGGCCAATCAGGGCCAGGTCTACGAGGCGATGAACATGGCGGCGCTGTGGAAGCTGCCGGTCGTCTACATCATCGAGAACAACCGCTACGGCATGGGCACGTCGGTCGAGCGCTCGACGGCGATCACCGAGCTCTACAAGCATGGCGAGGCGTTCGGCATCCCGGGCGAGGCAGTCGACGGCATGGACGTGCTGGCGGTGCGCGCGGCAGGCGAGAAGGCCGTCGAACATGCAAAAAGCGGTCAGGGGCCATACATCCTCGAGATGCAGACCTATCGCTACCGGGGCCATTCGATGAGCGACCCGGCCAAGTACCGAACCAAGGAAGAGGTCGATAAATACCGCAGCGAGCGCGACCCGATCGATCACGTCCGCAAGCTGCTGCTCGAAGGCAAGGTGGCCGACGAGGCGGCGCTGAAGGCGGTCGACGCGGAGATCCGCAAGATCGTGAACGACTCGGCGGAGTTCGCGCAGCACAGTCCCGAGCCCGATCCGTCGGAGCTTTGGACCGACGTCCTGGTCGGAGCCTGAGCATGTCGATTCCGGTTCTGATGCCCGCCCTGTCGCCGACCATGACCGAGGGCAAGCTGGCCAAGTGGCACGTCAAGGTCGGCGATCCGGTGACGTCGGGTCAGGTGATCTGCGAGATCGAGACCGACAAGGCCACGATGGAAGTCGAGGCAGTCGACGAAGGCACCGTCGCGAAGATCCTGATCGAGGAAGGCACCGAGGGCGTCGCCGTCAACACGCCGATCTGCATTCTGGCGGCGGAGGGCGAGAGCGCCGCCGACGCGGCCAAGTCTGTGTCGTCGACGGCATCTGAGTCTCCGGCTCCGAAGGCTGAAGAATCGCCGACGGCGGCGAAGCCCTCGGAGGAACAGAAGGCCGCGCCGCCCGCGCCATCGTCACCGCCCCCGGCGCCGGAGCCGGAATGGTCCGGCAAGACGGTGCGCATGACCGTCCGCGAAGCGTTGCGCGACGCCATGGCCGAGGAGATGCGCAAGGACGGCAATGTCTTCCTCATGGGCGAGGAGGTTGCGCAGTACCAGGGTGCTTACAAGGTGAGCCAGGGGCTGCTCGAGGAGTTCGGCGACAGGCGCGTGATCGACACGCCGATCACCGAGCACGGCTTCGCGGGCCTCGGCGTCGGTGCGGGGTTTGCCGGCCTGCGCCCGATCGTGGAGTTCATGACCTTCAACTTCGCCATGCAGGCGATCGACCAGATCATCAACTCGGCTGCGAAGACGCTCTACATGTCGGGCGGTCAGATGGGCTGCCCGATCGTCTTCCGCGGACCCAACGGCGCGGCCGCGCGCGTCGCCGCCCAGCACTCGCAGTGCTACGCGAGCTGGTACGCCCACGTGCCGGGCCTGCGCGTCCTGGCGCCCTGGAGCGCTGCCGATGCCAAGGGCCTGCTGAAGGCCGCGATCCGCGATCCCAATCCGGTGATCTTCCTCGAGAACGAGATCCTCTACGGCCAGCAGTTCGAGGTGCCGGACGATCCGGACTTCGTGCTGCCGATCGGCAAGGCCAAGGTCGAGCGCGCCGGCAAGGACGTCACCATCACGGCGTTCTCGATCATGGTCGGCAAGGCGCTGCAGGCGGCCGAAGAGCTTGCCAAGCACGGCATCGAGGCGGAGGTGATCAACCTGCGCAGCCTGCGCCCGTTCGACACCGAGACGATCGTGGCCTCGGTGAAGAAGACCAACCGGCTGGTGTCGGTCGAGGAGGGCTGGCCGTTCGCCGGCATCGGCGCGGAGCTCGCCGCGCAGATGATGGACCACGCGTTCGACTGGCTCGACGCGCCGGTCAAGCGCGTGGCGGGCCTCGACATTCCGCTGCCCTATGCGGCGAATCTCGAGAAGATGGCGCTGCCGCAGGCGGACGACATCGTGAAGGCCGCCCGCGAAGTCTGCAATCGCTAGGGGCGGGAGCGAGGCCATGTCGATCAATATCCTGATGCCCGCCCTGTCGCCCACGATGACCGAGGGCAAGCTCGCCAAGTGGCACGTCAAGCCCGGCGATTCCGTGACCTCCGGCCAGGTGATCTGCGAGATCGAGACCGACAAGGCCACGATGGAAGTCGAGGCCGTCGACGAGGGCAAGATCGGCAAGATCGTCGTGCCCGAAGGCGCCGAAGGCGTGAAGGTGAACGACGTCATTGCCGTTCTCCTGGAGGAGGGTGAGACCGAGGTGAAGGAAACGCCGGCTGCCGCGCCGCCCGCTGCTCCAAAGGCGGCAGCATCTGCGCCAAAGGAGAAGGCCCCGGCGCAGACCGCGGAGGCAGCGCCCGCGCCAAAGGCGGCCGCGCCGCAACCGGCTGCGGCACCTGCCGCGACTGGCAAGCGCATCTTCGCTTCGCCATTGGCCAAGCGGATCGCCGCGGAGAAGGGCATCGATCTCGCAAGCCTCAAGGGCTCCGGTCCGAACGGGCGCATCGTCAAGGCCGATGTCGACAGCGCGAAGCCCGGAGCGGCTGCGCCGGCACCGGCTGCCGCGCCGAAGGCCCCTGCGAAGGCGCCACCCGCACCGGCCCAGCCGATCGTCACCGCGCCCGGCGACCAGCGCATTCCCCACACCGCCGTGCGCAAGGTCATCGCGCGGCGCATGCTCGAGTCCAAGCAGACCGTGCCGCATTTCTACCTGACGGTGGAATTCGAGATCGATGCGCTGCTGGCCGCGCGTGCGGCGATCAACGAGGTGGCGCGCAAGAAGGACGCCCGAGTCTCCGTTAACGACATGGTGATCAAGGCCTGCGCCAAGGCGCTGCGCGACCACCCCGAATGCAATGCCTCGTGGACCGAGGACGAGATGATCCAGTACGGCGCGGTCGACATCTCCGTCGCCGTCGCCACCGACCGCGGCCTGATCACGCCGATCATCCGGAACGCCGACATGAAGGGCGCCGCGCAGATCTCTCTCGAGATGAAGGACCTCGCGTCGCGCGCCAAGGCGGGCAAGCTGAAGCTCGAGGAGTTCCAGGGCGGCGGTTTCACCATCTCGAATCTGGGCATGTTCGGCGTCAAGGAATTCGCCGCGATCATCAATCCGCCGCAGGCCATGATCCTGGCGGTCGGCGTGGGCGAGGAGCGGGTCGTCGCGCGCAAGGGCGAGATGGTGATCCGCAACATGATGAGCTGCACGCTCGCCGTCGATCATCGCGTCGTCGACGGCGCGATGGGCGCTCAATTCCTGCAGACCCTGCGGACCTACATCGAGCACCCAGCCGCGATGCTGGTTTAGTGATGATGGACGTCTCCGATTCACTCCGTCATCCCGAGCGAAGCCGAGGGACCTGTTCAGGCGGCGTTCGTCGTATGACGAGGTCCCTCCACTGCGCCTCGCTTCGCTCGGCTCCAGTCGGGATGACGGTCGGGGCTCAATTCACGGTGCCTCGGGAGTCCAGCCATGGCTGATACGAATTTCGACCTCATCGTCGTCGGTGGCGGGCCCGGCGGCTATGTCGCCGCGATCCGGGCCGCGCAGCTCGGGATGAAGACCGCAGTCGTCGAGCGCGAGCATATGGGCGGCATCTGCCTCAACTGGGGCTGCATCCCGACCAAGGCACTGCTGCGAACCTCCGAGGTCTACGGGCTGATCAAGCACGCCGATGCATACGGCCTCACCGTCAAGGACGTGTCGTTCGATCCGAAGAAGATCGTCGAGCGTTCGCGCAAGGTCGCGAACCAGCTCAGCAACGGCGTCAAGGGGCTGATGAGGAAGAACAAGATCACGGTGTTCGACGGCACGGCGAAACTCGCCGGCGCGGGCAAGCTCGCGGTCGCGATGAACGACAAGAGCAACGTTACGCTCAGCTACAAGAACGTGATTCTCGCGACCGGCGCGCGGGCGCGGAACCTTCCGGGCCTCGAGGCCGACGGCAAGCTGGTCTGGACCTACAAGGAAGCGATGGTGCCTCCGGAGTTTCCGAAGTCGCTGCTCGTGATCGGCTCCGGCGCGATCGGCATCGAGTTCGCGAGCTTCTACCGCACCATGGGCGCCGAGGTGACGGTGTGCGAGGTGGTCGATCGGATCCTCCCCGTCGAGGACGAGGAAGTGTCGGCGTTCGCCAAGCGCGCCTTCGAGAAGCAGGGCATGAAGATCCTGACAGCCGCGACCGTGTCGAACCTGAAGAAGGGCGACAACACAGTAACGGCGACGATCACCCAGGCCGGCAAGAGCCAGGAGATCACCGTCGATCGCGTCATCTCTGCCGTCGGCATCGTCGGCAATGTCGAGAATCTCGGCCTCGAAGGCACCAGGGTGAAGGTCGAGAAGACCCATATCGTGATCGACCCGTGGGGGTTCACCGGCGAGCCGAACGTCTATGCGATCGGCGACGTGGCCGGCCCGCCCTGGCTCGCCCACAAGGCGATGCACGAAGGCGTGCTGGTGGTCGAGAAGATCGCCGGCGTGAAGGGCGTCCACCCGATGAAGACCGAGAACATCCCGGGCTGCACCTATAGCCAACCGCAGGTCGCCAGCATTGGCATGACGGAGGCGGCGGCCAAGGCCAAGGGGCTGCAGGTCAAGGTCGGCAAGTTCCCGTTCATCGGCAACGGCAAGGCGATCGCGCTGGGGGAGCCCGAGGGCTTCATCAAGACGATTTTCGACGCCAAGACCGGCGAGCTGCTAGGCGCGCACATGATCGGCGCCGAGGTGACCGAGTTGATACAGGGTTACTCGGTTGCCAGGACGCTGGAGACCACCGAAGCCGAGCTGATGGCTACGGTATTCCCGCATCCGACCCTGTCGGAGATGATGCACGAGTCTGTACTGGCGGCATACGGCCGGACGCTCCATATCTAGCCCGTCATGGACGGCTCGCACGACAAGCCCCTGCTGAGCCGGGCGGAGCGCCATCCGGAGAAGGCGCACCGGCCGGACAATCCGATTCCGCGCAAGCCGGACTGGATCCGCGTGCGTGCGCCGAACTCGCCGGAGTACGCCGAAACCAGGCGGCTGATGCGCCAGTACGGCCTTGCCACCGTGTGCGAGGAGGCCGCCTGCCCGAACATCGGCGAGTGCTGGAAGCAGAAGCACGCGACGTTCATGATCATGGGCGAAATCTGCACGCGGGCCTGCGCCTTCTGCAACGTCGCCACCGGCAAGCCGGGCACCCTCAATCCGCACGAACCGGGCAACATTGCGGAAGCCGTCGGCAAGCTCGGGCTCGGCCATGTCGTCGTGACATCTGTCGATCGCGACGATCTGGACGACGGCGGGGCCGAGCATTTCGCCCGAGTGATTGGCGCGTTGCACAAGGCGGCGCCCACTACGACCATCGAGATCCTGACGCCGGACTTCATGAAGAAGCCAGGCGCGATCGAGACCGTCGTCGCCGCGCGGCCCGATGTGTTCAACCACAATCTGGAGACGGTGCCGCGCCTCTATCCGACGATCAGGCCGGGCGCGCGGTACTTCACCTCGCTGCGACTTTTGTCGAAGGTGAAGGAGATCGATCCGTCGATGTTCACCAAGTCCGGCTTGATGGTAGGGCTGGGTGAGACGCGCGAGGAGATCCTGCAGGTGATGGACGACCTGCGCGCAGCCGACGTCGACTTCCTGACGATCGGCCAGTACCTGCAGCCGACGCCCAAGCACGCCGCGCTTGACCGGTTCTGGACGCCTTCGGAGTTTTCCGAACTGGCCGCACATGCCCGCGCCAAGGGCTTCCTGATGGTGTCGGCCTCGCCGCTCACGCGGTCGAGCTATCACGCGGGCGACGATTTCGCCCGACTGCGCGCGGCCCGTGCCGCCCACCTGAAGACCTGACGCAAGACTCGTGGCCGTCACCCGGCATTCCGAGCGGAAGGTCGTTCCCTTCACGCCCCGGCAGCTTTTCGATCTCGTGGCGGACGTGCCGCGCTATCCCGAGTTCCTGCCCTGGTGCACGGCCGCCCGTGTCCGCAAGAAGGAGGAGCCGAATGTCGAGATCGACGAGCTCGCCATCGGCTTCGGGCCATTTCACGAGAAGTTCGTCTCGCGCGTCGTGCTGGCGCCCGACGATCCGGACGGTCCCACCATAGAGACGACGGGAATCGAGGGGCCGTTCAGATCCCTGGCGAGCCGCTGGCAGTTTCGGCCGCATCCAAGCGGCACGGAAATCGTCTTCTCGCTCGAGTTCGAGTTCCGCTCTCGTCTCCTTCAGCACACCGTGCGTATGCTGTTCGCCGAGGCCGTCAAACGCATGGTCGCGGCCTTCGAGGCCCGCGCGGCGCAGTTGTATGGAAAGAGTCGGTAGGCGTATCGGCTCATGCTCTTGCGAGCCTCGGACTCATTTGCCCCGGCTTGTCACTTCTCTGCCAGCGACGACACCATGGCCAGCGCGGTCAGCACGGTCAGGCGCCGGATCTGGTCGCGATCGCCAGGAAATATGTGGCGCTCGGCGATCGGGTCGATGCCCGCTCTAACCGCGCCGAAATGGACCAGCCCGACCGGCTTCTCGTCCGTCCCGCCGCCCGGGCCGGCAACACCGGTGACCGAGACCGCGATGTCGGCGTTGGAGCGCGCCAGCGCGCCGGCCGCCATGGCGCGCGCCACCGGCTCGCTGACCGCGCCGTGGCCCAGGATGGCGTCCCATGGCACGCCGATCATCTCGCGCTTGGCCTCGTTGGAGTAGGTGACGAAGGCCCGGTCGACGACGTCTGACGAGCCGGCGATCGCCGTCAGGGCCGCGGCGATCAGGCCGCCGGTGCAGGATTCGGCAGTGACGAGCTTCAGCTTCTTCTTCCGACAGGCCAGGAGCACGTGCTCGGCGGCTTCTCGCATTTCATGATCGAACATCAGCGCCTCGGGGTTTCGACGGTAGCCACGGCTTGAGCGGCAATGCCTTCGCGGCGGCCGGTGAAGCCCAAACCTTCGGTGGTGGTGGCCTTCACGCTGACGCGCGACGGGTCGATGCCGGCGATGCGCGCGATGCTGTCCACCATGGCGTCGCGATGCGGCCCGATGCGGGGCGCCTCGCAGACCAGCGTCAGGTCGAGGTGCACGATCCGGCCGCCGCGGGCGACGAGCAGGTCGACGGCATGTCGCAGGAAGCGATCCGACGACACGCCGCGCCATTGTTTATCGGAGGGAGGGAAGTGCTTGCCGATGTCTCCGGCGCCGATCGTGCCCAGCACGGCGTCGGTCAGCGCATGCAAGGCCACGTCGGCGTCGGAATGGCCGGAGAGCATGTGGGTGTGCGCAATCGCGATGCCGCCCAGCATCACCTTGTTGCCGGGCGCGAAGCCGTGCACGTCGAAGCCGAAGGCCGTGCGGCTCTCCATGGCGATGCCCCGCGCGAGATCGTCGGCCGTCGTGATCTTGCGGTTGTCCTCGCTGCCTTCGACCATCATCACCTTCAACCCAAAGCGCTCGGCGACAGCGGCATCATCGGTGAGGGCGGTTGCCTCCGCCGTGCCGAGTGCCGACGCGTCGCGATGCGCCTTCAGCAGCGCAACGTAGCGGAAGACCTGCGGCGTCTGTGCACGCCAGAGGTTTGACCTGGGGACAGTCTCGCTGACGGCGCCAGCGGCATCCGTGCGCTTGATCGTATCGGCCAGCCGGGTTCCTAGCACGGCTCCGTCGGCCTCGCTCGTCGCGACCGCGGCGATGCAGGCGGCAATGTCCGCAGGCCGCACGAAAGGACGCGCCGCGTCGTGGATCGCCACCAGCTGGGGAGATTCGCCGACCAGCGCCTCGAGACCGTAGAGGACGGATTGTTGCCGGCTGACACCACCGGATACAGGGAGTGGCAACTCCAACCCGCTGACGGCATTCCGATAGTGGCTTTCGTCGCCCCGGGCGATCACCACCCGCAAGCCGGTGATTTCAGAGGTAGACCGATAGGCTTCCAGCGTATGCCGCAGGACCGGGCGGTCGCCCAAGAGAGCATACTGCTTGGGCAGTGGGCCACCGAAGCGGCTGCCGCGGCCAGCCGCGACGATCAGGGCGGTGCAAGTGACCATTGAAGCCATAGATAACATCGGCTTGGAGGGTGCGCACTTCAGCACCCTTGCACCGTCGCGGCGGACCCGCTATCTCTCGGCTTATTAATTGTGCACTGCACAAGTTGCCCACAAACTGATCACGAATGAACAGCGTAGCTCGTCTCCGTCCTATAGACATCGGCCCGGTTCGCGTTGACGACCCCGTCATCCTTGCGCCGATGTCCGGTGTGTCCGACATGCCATTCCGCCAGATGGTGAAGCGGGGCGGGGCGGGGCTCGTCGTGTCCGAAATGATCGCCTCGGCGGCCATGGTGCGCGAGAACCGCAAGACGCTCCTGATGGCCAAGAACTCGCCCGAAGAATTTCCGATGTCGGTGCAGCTCGCCGGCTGCGAACCCTCGGTGATGGCCGACGCGGCGAAGCTGAACGAAGACCGCGGAGCGGCGATCATCGACATCAACTTCGGCTGCCCGGTCAAGAAAGTCGTCAACGGGCACGCCGGTTCCGCGCTGATGCGCGACGAGGTGCATGCGGCGCGGATCCTTGAGGCAACAGTGAAGGCCGTGAAGCTGCCGGTGACGCTGAAGATGCGCACCGGCTGGGATTCGACCAACCGTAACGCCCCGACGCTGGCCCGCATCGCCGAGCAGTGCGGCATCCGGATGCTGACGGTGCACGGCCGCACGCGCTGCGACTTCTACGATGGTCACGCAGACTGGGCCTTCATCCGCAACGTGAAGGCCGCAACGAGCCTGCCCGTGATCGCCAACGGCGACATCAACACGCTCGACGATGTCGATCGGGCGCTCGATCAGTCCGGGGCCGACGGCATCATGATCGGCCGCGGCGCCTATGGCCGGCCGTGGTTCCTCAACCAGGCGATCCATTATCTGCGCACGGGCGTTCGCCTGCCCGATCCGTCGCTCGCCGAACAGTATGCCGCGGTCCGGACTCACTTCGATGCGATGCTGGCGCATTACGGCAGCGAGACCGGTGTACGCATGGCACGCAAGCATCTCGGCTGGTACTCGAAGGGGTTGCCCGCGTCGGCCGAGTTCCGCGCGGCCGTCAACCGCGAGACCGAAGCGGGGAAGGTGCGCGCATTGCTGGCCGCCTTCTTCCAGCCGGCCCTCGAGAGGCAGGCCGCCTGACATGCCCGTTCGCACTCTCACGCGGGCCAGCGCGCTGAGCGATCAGTTTTCCACGTCGATCCTCGACTCGCTGTCGGAGGCGGTCGTGGTGGTCGATGGCGAGGGCGTGATCCATTACGCGAACCTCTCCGCGGAGCAGTTCTTCGGTGTCGGACGCGCGCGCCTGATCAGCCATGCGATGACCGAGTTCGTTCCCGAGGATTCACCGCTCTTCTCGCTGCTCGAGCAGGTTCTGGCGACTGGCGGGGCCGTCGCGGAGAACGGCGTCACCTTGAGCTCCCCGCGCATCGGCAACCGATTCTGCGGACTTCGTCTCTCGCCGATCGTCGAAAGCAACGGTCTGGTCGCGCTTTCGCTCGTCGAGCAGTCGATCGCGCGCAGCATCGACCGCCAGATGTCGAACCGCAGCGCCGCCCGCTCGGTCAGCGCGCTCGCCGCCATGCTGGCGCACGAGGTGAAGAACCCGTTGTCGGGCATCCGCGGCGCGGCCCAGTTGCTCGAGCAGTCGGTGCCGGACAGCGAGCGCGAGCTCACGACGCTGATCTGCGAGGAGACCGACCGGATCGTCGCACTGGTCGACCGCATGGAGGCCTTCGCCGAGGGCAGGCCGATCGATCGCGGCCCGCTCAACATCCACCAGGTCCTCAATCACGTCCGCCGGCTGTCGCAGAACGGCTTCGGCAAGAACGTGCGCTTCATCGAGAGCTACGACCCGTCGCTGCCCGATGTGTTCGGCGACCGCGACCAGCTCATCCAGGTGTTCCTGAACCTGGTGAAGAATGCCTGCGAGGTGCCGGGCGATGTCGAGCGCGAGATCGAGCTCTCGACCGCCTACAAGCACGGCCTGCGGCTCGCCGTGCCCGGACAGGTGGCGAAAGTGAATCTGCCGCTGGTCGTGTCGGTGCGCGACAATGGCCGCGGCGTGTCCGACGAGCTGCGCTCCCACCTGTTCGACGCCTTCGTCACCAACAAGCCGACCGGCACCGGTCTCGGCCTCGCCCTCGTCGCCAAGATCATCAACGATCACGGCGGCGCCATCGAATATGACAGCGAACCCGGCCGCACCACCTTCCGCGTGATGCTGCCGATGCAATCGCCGCAGGCTGCTACATGACATCTGGAACGACGATCCTCATTGCCGACGACGACCGGGCGATCCGAACCGTCCTGCATCAGGCGCTGGGTCGCCAGGGCCACACGGTACGCAGCACCGGCACCGCCTCCACGCTTTGGCAGTGGGTGCAGGAGGGCGAGGGGCAGCTCGTCATCACCGACGTGGTGATGCCCGACGAGAACGGCCTCGACCTCGTGCCGCGCATCCGCAAGCTGCGCCCCGACCTCCGCATCATCGTCATGAGCGCGCAATCGACCCTGCTCACCGCAGTCAGGGCGACCGAGCGCGGCGCATTCGAATACCTGCCCAAGCCGTTCGACCTGAACGAGCTGGTTTCCGTCGTGAATCGCGCGCTGTCCGCGCCGGCGGCCTCGATGCCGCGCGGCTCGCATCCGCCGGAGGAAAGCGAGCGCCTGCCGCTGATCGGCCGTTCGCAGGCGATGCAGGAGATCTACCGTGCCCTCGCACGCCTGATGGCGACCGACCTGACCGTCATGGTCACCGGCGAGTCGGGCACCGGCAAGGAGCTGGTCGCGCGCGCGCTGCACGACTACGGCAAGCGCCGCAAGGGACCGTTCGTGGCGCTCAACATGGCGGCGATCCCGCGCGAGCTGATCGAAAGCGAGCTGTTCGGCCACGAGCGCGGCGCGTTCACGGGCGCGGTGCAGCGTTCGGCGGGCAAGTTCGAGCAGGCTTCCGGAGGCACACTGTTCCTCGACGAGATCGGCGACATGCCGCCCGAGGCCCAGACCCGCCTGCTGCGCGTGCTGCAGGAAGGCGAGTACATGACTGTCGGCGGCCGCTCGCCGATCAAGGCCAATGTCCGCATCGTCGCGGCGACCCATCGCGACCTGCGCCGGGCGATCCAGCAGGGCATTTTCCGCGAGGATCTTTTCTATCGCCTCAACGTCGTGCCGATCCGGCTGCCGCCGTTGCGCGAACGGCTCGACGACATTCCCGAGCTGGCCAACCACTTCCTGCGTGCCGCGACGGTCGACGGCCTGCCGACCAAGGTGCTGTCTCCCGACGCCATGGCGCGCCTACGCCAGCATCGCTGGCCGGGCAACGTGCGCGAGCTCGAGAACCTGGTCCGGCGCCTTTCGGCACTCTACTCGGAAGAGGTCATCAATCTCGAGACGATCGAGACCGAGCTGGCCGACGCAATGGTTTCGCCCGAGCCCGAGGCGACAAGCGGCGATACGTCGAGCGACGTCTCGCTGACGGACGCCGTCGACCGCCACCTGCAGGCGATATTCGCCGCACATGGTGAACGGCTGCCAGCCGATGGGATGTACGATCGTGTCATTTCCGAGGTCGAGCGGCCGCTGCTGTCGCTGGCGCTCGGGGCAACGGGCGGGAACCAGTTGCGCGCGGCCCGTCTTTTGGGGCTCAATCGCAATACTTTGCGCAAGAAGATCAAGGACCTCGACGTTCCAGTGGTACGCACCCCGCAGGTCCGCCGAGGCGGGTGAGCAGGTGACAGCTTCGCTAGGCGTTTCACGCTGGGGCGACAGGATGAGCAGCCTCGGCCGAGGGATGACGGGCCGTGTCGCTGCGGCATCGCTTGCCGTCCTCGCTTTCGTGGCAGGCACCGCGACCTATGCCTGGATCGCCGGGCTCGTGCCGACGTACTTCGGCACGAGCGGCTGGATGACCGGCCTGCTGGTTGCCGACCTCGTCATCGCGATGGCGCTGGTGGCATTGCTCGGCGGGCGGATGACGCAGATCTGGCTGGACCGGCGCCGGGGTGCCGCGGGGTCTCGCCTGCATATGCGGCTCGTCCTGCTGTGCGGCGTGTTCACGCTCCTGCCGACGCTGATCGTGGCGATCATCATGGCGCTGCTGTTCGTCAACTTCACCGACTTCGTGGTGAAGCCGGCGCAGACGTCGTTCGAGGCAGCGCGCGCAATCGGCGAGCCGGTCCGGCGCGCACGCGAATCCGAGATCCTGCGCGACATCGCGGCGATCTCCGCCCCCTTGCAGGAGCACGGGCTCGAGTCGCTCAAGGATGGCGCCGCCGTCACCGAAGCCCTGACGGAGCTGCTCGGCGGACGGGCCATGATCGAGGCCGATCTCATCCATGCCGACCAGGGCCTGATCGCCCGGGCCGTCGCACCCGGTGCCGAGCCGCTTGCCGATCCCGTGCCGGGGCAGCAGTATCTCTGGCAGACGGTCAACCAAGGTGCGCCGATTCAGCTCGAATCGCCACGTGGGGCCTACTTCATCATGCAGCTGTTCGTCGGCGAGCCATACTTCCTGGTGACCGGCCATTCCGTCGATCTCCGGGTCGTCGACTACATCAAGAGCATCGAGCTCGCCGGCAAGTTCTACTCCCAGATCGAGTCACGGCTGGAGCAGGGCCAGCTCATCATGTTCGTGGTCTGCGGCGCCATTGCCTTCCTGATGCTGCTGGCCGCGATGTGGCTGGCGATCCAGTTCGCGACACGCCTGACGGAGCCTATCGGCGGGCTGATGTCGGCTGCCGAGCAGATGCGCGGCGGTGACCTGTCGGTGCGCGTCGAGGAGGGCCCGCCAAACGACGAGCTGGGCCAGCTGGCGCGCTCCTTCAACCGCATGGCCAGCCAGATCGAGCAGCAGCGCCGGGAGCTGATCGATGCGAACAAGGAGCTCGACACCCGTCGCCGGCTCACCGATGCGGTGTTGGCCGGCGTCTCGGCCGGCGTCTTGAGCGTCGACGCGGCGGGCTTCGTGGCTCGGACCAATCGCTCCGCGCTCGAGCTCCTGGCGCTGCCCGAGGACGGCGTCCTGGACCGTCCGGTGATCGAGGTCATGCCGGCCCTTGCGCCGCTCGTCGCGCAGGCGGCGGAGCGGCCCGGTCGCGTGACGCAGGGGCAGATCGAGATCCTGCAGGGCGGCACGCGGCGGATCCTGCTCGTGCGGATCAGCGCGGCATCGGATGCCGGCTCGGTGGTAACGTTCGACGACGTCACCGATCTCATGTCGGCGCAGCGCATGGCGGCATGGGGAGACGTCGCGCGGCGCATCGCGCACGAGATCAAGAATCCCCTGACGCCCATCCAGCTTTCGGCCGAGCGGCTGAAGCGCCGCTATCTCAAGCAGATCAAGGAAGATCCCGAGACATTCACGACCTGCACCGACACCATCATCCGCCAGGTCGGCGACATCGGCCGGATGGTCGACGAGTTCTCCTCCTTCGCGCGCATGCCCCGGCCCACCGTGCAGCCGGAAGACGCCAAGGAGCTGTGCCAGCAGGCCCTGTTCCTGCAGCGCAACGGCAACGCCGCGATCCGCTATGTCTCCGAGCTGCCGGATCATTCCGTGCCGCTGATCTGCGACCGTCGGCAGGTGAGCCAGGTCCTGACCAACATCCTGAAGAACGCCGCAGAGGCGATCGAGGGGCGCGTGGCCAGACCGGGTGTCGTGCTGCCACAGGGCGAGATTTCCCTGTCCCTGAAGGACGAAGGTGCAATCGTGCGGATTGTCGTGCAGGACAACGGCAAGGGCCTGCCGGTCGAAGGACGCGAACGCCTGACCGAGCCCTACATGACGACGCGCAGCAAGGGCACCGGCCTCGGTCTTGCAATCGTCAAGAAGATCATGGAGGACCACGGCGGGCTCCTGACGCTCGAGGACCGGGAGACTGGCGGCGCACGCATCAGTCTGGTATTCCGTCGCGACGCGAAGGAAATCGCGTCGGCGCGCGCTCAAGCGACCGCCGCACAATGACCCGCTGCCCCCCGCGGGCGACTTGAAGAGCCATGGGCCACGATATCCTTATCGTCGACGACGAACGCGACATCTGCACGCTGATCGCGGGCATCCTGGAGGATGAAGGCCACACGGCCCGGCGCGCGCACAACAGCACGGAAGCGATGGAGGCCGTGCGTCAACGGCGACCGGCGCTCGTCATTCTCGACGTCTGGCTTCAGGGTAGCGAGATGGACGGTCTCCAGCTGCTCGGGGAAATCAGGCGCGAAGATCCGCCGATTCCGGTCGTGATGATCAGCGGTCACGGCACGATCGACACCGCCGTTTCGGCCATCAAGAACGGTGCCTACGACTTCATCGAGAAGCCTTTCAAGGCGGACCGGCTGCTGCTTGTCGTCGACCGCGCGGTCGAGGCCGACCGGTTGCGGCGCGAGAACGCCACGCTGCGCCGGCGGGCCGGCGGCGAGGTGGAGTTCGTCGGGGCGTCGAGCGAGGCTGCCAGCGTCCGCAGCCAGATCGAGCGCGTCGCGCCGATGGGTAGCCGCGTGCTGATCACCGGCGCGTCGGGCGCCGGAAAAGAGACGGTCGCCAGGCTGATCCACAGGGGATCCAAGCGAGCAGACGGGCCGTTTGTCGTCGTGAACTGTTCGACCTTGCCGGCAGAGCGTCTCGAGATCGAGCTGTTCGGGACGGACACCGCATCCGACGGCGATTCCCTCCGCGTCTCCGGAGCGTTCGAGCTTGCCCATGGCGGCACGCTGCTGCTCAAGGAGGTGGCGGATCTGCCTCTGCCGCTGCAAGGCAGGCTGGCGCGGTTGCTGCACGAGCAGTCCTACGCCCGCGACGGCGGCAAGACGCGGGTCGAAGTCGACGTCCGCGTGCTCGCCGCCACGACACGCGCGCTGCAGGAGGAGATAGCCGCCACCCGCTTCCGCGAGGAACTCTTCCATCGCCTCAATGTAGTATCCTTGCGCATACCGCCGCTCAGCGAGCGCCGTGAGGACATTCCCGAGCTGGCGACGGAGCTGCTGAGCCGCGTGGCCGATGCCACTGGCCTCCCGACGCGGCCATTGGGCGAGGACACGCTGGCGGCGCTGCAGGGCCACGACTGGCCGGGCAACGTGCGGCAACTGCGCAACGTGATCGAGCGGCTGCTGATCCTGGCGCCTGTCGGCGGCGGACCGATACGGGCGGACGTGCTGCCCAGCGACGTCAGCGAGGATGCGCCGTCGGTGCTGCGCTGGGAGAAGGGCGGGGAGATCATGCAGCTCCCGTTGCGCGAAGCG
Source organism: Enhydrobacter sp. (assembly GCA_026126105.1). Classification (GTDB taxonomy): domain Bacteria; phylum Pseudomonadota; class Alphaproteobacteria; order Reyranellales; family Reyranellaceae; genus Reyranella. The sequence goes on along the minus strand of JAHCJV010000004.1, from coordinate 110,628 downwards.
CGCGAGGTGTTCGAGCGCGAGTATCTCCTGGCCCAGGTCACGCGCTTCGGCGGCAACATCTCGCGCACCGCGACCTTCGTCGGCATGGAGCGCTCGGCCCTTCACCGGAAGCTGAAGTCTCTCGGGCTGCACGGCGGCGGCGGAGAGGAGCGAAGCATCGAGGCGACGGCGCCGGCAGGAGGAGAGTAGGTCATGGCGCGTTACGCCTATGTCAACGGACGCTACGTCGATCACCGCCATGCGAGCGTCCATGTCGAGGATCGCGGCTACCAGCTGGCGGACGGCGTCTACGAGGTCGTCGGCGTGCGCGACGGCCGGCTGATCGACGAGACGCCGCACATCGACCGGCTCGAGCGGTCGTTGCGCGAGCTGCGTATCGACTGGCCCGTGGCTCGGCCGGCCCTGGGCTTCATCATGCGCGAACTGATGCGGCGCAACCGCCTGCGCGACGGGCTGATCTACATGCAGGTGACACGGGGCGTCGCGCGGCGGGACCATGCGTTTCCGACGACACCGGTCAAGCCCGCCCTCGTGCTGACGACCAAGAATACGAGGCATCTGGGCGCCGATCCGGGCCCCGGCGTGGCGGTGAAGAGCCATCCCGACATCCGGTGGGAGCGTTGCGACATCAAGACGATCGCTTTGCTGCCGAACGTGCTTGCCAAGCAGGCGGCGCGCGAAGGCGGCGCCTACGAGGCATGGCTGATCGACGACAGCGGCTGCATCACCGAGGGCGCCTCGACCAACGCCTGGATCGTGACTCCCGACAACGAGCTGGTCACCCGCCAGACCGACAACGGCATCCTGGCCGGAATCACGCGCGGAACGCTGAAGAAGATCGCCACCGACCTGCAGCTGAAGCTCGTCGAGCGGCCGTTCACCCTGGCGGAGGCAAAGAAGGCGAAGGAGGCCTTCATCACCAGTGCCACGTCGTTCGTGACGCCGGTGGTGAAGATCGACGGCGACAAGGTCGGCGACGGCAAGGTTGGTTCGACGGCACGCCGGCTGCGCGAGGAATATGTCCGCTTCGCCTCCGAGGGCGAGGCAGTCACGTGACCCGGCCGGCCGACATCGAACGGCCGAAGGCCATCCTGTTCGATTGGGACAACACGCTGGTGAACACGTGGCCCACCATCATCGAGTGCTACAACGACACCTTCAGGTCCTTGGGCAAGCCCCCATGGACTGCACAGGAAGTCCGCGATCGCGCACACGGGTCGCTGCGCGATCATTTCCCGACGCTGTTCGGCGAGCGGGCGGGCGAGGCGGAGGCCGTGTTCTACGATACATTCCGCCGCATCCATCTGGACCGGCTCGAGCCGCTGCCGGGCGCCGATCGACTCCTGGCGCGTGCCGTCGCCGCGGGGTGCTATGTCGCCGTGGTGAGCAACAAGTTCGGCGATAATCTGCGCACGGAGGTCGCCCATCTCGGCTGGGACAGATGGATTGCCAGGGCAGTCGGTGCCAAGGATGCCCTGCGCGACAAACCCGCACCCGATCCGATCTTCCTCGCCCTCGACGGCACGGGAATTGCCCCCGACTTGTCGGTATGGATGGTAGGCGACACCCCGGCGGATCTGAAATGCGCGCACGCTGCCGGCGTCCTGCCGGTCTTTTTCGGCAGCGTGGACATCATGTCGGAACGGCTGCGCGAATTCCCGCCGCGCCTTCATGCGCGCGATTGTCATGAACTCACGGCATTGCTTTGACCTCGACGACGCCTATATTTGTTCCAACTCGGCAGTGGGTAGCAGGCCCACGCCTTCCAAACTGACGGTTTCTTTCCGTCGGATGCCCAGCAAGAGGCCAAGAACATGAGCGAAAAGGCACAAAACGTTCAGGATGTATTCCTGAACCATCTGCGCAAGAACAAGACGCCGGTCACAATCTTCCTCGTCAACGGCGTGAAACTGCAGGGGATCGTCACCTGGTTCGACAACTTCTCGGTGCTGCTGCGCCGCGACGGTCATTCGCAGCTTGTCTACAAGCACGCGATCTCGACCATCATGCCGGTTACGCCCGTGCAGTTGTTCGACGGGGACAAGGCCGACGGCTGATTTGACCGACGACATCGAGCAACACGAGCTTGAGGCGCGCCGCCGCGCGCTGAAGGAGACGGTGCGCCCCGCGACGGTCGCCGCCGTCCTGAGCCCTTACGTCCAAGGCCCGCGCACTGGCAATCAGCGCGGCAGCGATTCCAAGCTCGAGGAGGCGGTGGGGCTTGCCCGGGCGATCGACCTCGACGTGCAGTGGAGGCAGTCGGTGCCGCTGCGGAGGGTTACGCCGGCGACGCTGATCGGCAAGGGCGTCGTGGAGCGCGTCAGGGAGGCGGTGGAACGGCTGGGAATCGGCCTTGTCGTCGTCGACGACCGGCTCACGCCCGTCCAGCAGCGTAATCTCGAGAAGGCCTGGAACACCAAGGTCATCGACCGCACGGGCCTCATCCTCGAGATCTTCGGCGCTCGCGCCCGGACCCACGAAGGTCGACTGCAGGTCGAGCTTGCTGCGCTCGACTATCAGCGCGGCCGGCTGGTCCGGTCGTGGACCCACCTGGAGCGCCAGCGCGGCGGCTTCGGCTTTCTCGGTGGTCCCGGCGAAAGCCAGATCGAGATCGACCGCCGCCTGATCGGCGAGCGCATCGTGCGGATCAAGCGCGACCTGGACGGTGTACGCCGTACCCGCGCGGTGAATCGCTCGGGCCGCAAGAAGGCCCGGCTGCCGACGGTGGCGCTGGTCGGCTATACCAATGCCGGCAAGTCGACGCTGTTCAATCGCCTGTCCGGCGCGGATGTCTTCGCCAAGAACCTGTTGTTCGCGACGCTCGACCCGACGATGCGCGTGATCAAGCTGCCCGGCGGGCGGGAGTGCGTGATATCCGACACCGTCGGCTTCGTGTCCGACCTTCCGACACATCTGGTCGCCGCTTTCCGCGCCACGCTGGAGGAGGTCGTGGAAGCCGACCTGATCGTTCATGTGCGCGACATCGCTCATCCGGACTCGGAGCGCCAGCGCATCGATGTCGAGGAGGTGCTCAGCGCGCTCGGCGCCATCGAGGAGGGCGGCGGCACGCCGATGATCGAGGCACTCAACAAGATCGATGCGCTGCCGCTCGAGCAGCGCGGGATACTGCAGATCCGCACCTCCATCGGCCCCGAACGCACGCGCCAGTTTCCGGTATCCGCCCTGAGCGGCGAGGGCGTAGAGCCGCTGCTGAACGCGATCGAGGATCTACTGACCAGGGACGCGGAGGCTCGCGAGGTCTCGGTGCCGCTCAGCGATGGCGCGACCCTCGCCTGGCTTTATCGCCACGGCGAGGTGCGCAGCCGCCACGACGAAGGCGAAGTCGCCCATCTGACGGTGGCGTTGGATGCCGCCGCCACGGCCCAATTCGAGCGCCGGCAATCGGAGAAGGGCGCGCGTTGACACCCGGCACGACCGCTTCCTATAAGCGGCGCCTGTTCGAGAAAAGGGGAAACACCATGAATTTCAAGCCGTTGCATGATCGTTTGCTGCTCAAGCCGATGACCGCCGAGACCAAGACGAAGTCGGGCATCATCATCCCCGACACGGCGCAGGAAAAGCCGATGCAGGGCGAGGTGATCGCGGTCGGAAAGGGCAAGCGCCTCGAGGACGGCCGCCTGCAGCCGCTCGACGTCAAGGTCGGAGACAAGGTGATCTACGGCAAGTGGTCGGGCACCGAGGTCAAGCTCAATGGCGCCGACCACGTGATCCTGAAGGAAGAGGATCTTTTCGGCATTCTCGGCTGACGCGAATGCTCAAGCCCGGCGATTCGCAGCGGGTCGCCGAGCTGATGCGCGAGACGGCGGCAGCCGAACTGCTGCCCCGGTTCCGAAACCTCGCAAAGGAAGACATCCGCCAGAAGCGCCCGGGCGATTTCGTCACCGTGGCCGATCTCGCCGCCGAGCAGCGGCTCGCCAGCGGGCTGGCCAAAATCCTCCCCGGCGTGCCGGTGGTGGGCGAGGAAGCAGTGGAGGGCGATGCCGGATTGGTCGAGCTGATCGCCCGGACGGGCGAAACCTGCTGGATCGTCGATCCGCTCGACGGAACCAGCAATTTCGCCGCCGGGCGCGACCGCTTCGCCATCATTGTCGCGCTGGTTCACGATCGGGAGACGGTCGGCGGCTGGATACTCGACGTGCCGAACGACCGGCTGGCGATCGCACTCAAGGGTCAGGGCACGACGCTCGATGGTGTTCCGATCCTCGGTAAGGCGCCAGACCGGCCGCCGAGAGGTCTTGCCAGCTATCGGGTCCGCAAGGAGATCGACCGGCAGTTGACGCCCCGCCAACGTCAGAGACTGGGTGAACTGACCACGCTCAGTTGCGCCGGTCGGGAATATATCGAGATCCTGAGAGGCACTTTCGACTTTAGCCTCTATCGAATGACAAAGCCCTGGGACCATGCCGCCGGGGCGCTGATGTTGGCGGAAGCCGGCGGGCGGGCGGTACGCTTCAATGGCGAGCCATATCGACCGGCGGGCCGCCTGGACGCAGGCATCATCGCCGCTCCGTCCTCGGACGTCGTGGCAGAGGCAAAGGCAGTCCTCGAGCTGGTCGAATTGCCGCTGCTGGCGCCGAAAGCCTAGGCGGAGGTTTCAGGCTTTCGTCTTGGCGTTCTGCCACAGCGCTTCCATCTCCTCGAGCGTTGCCTCGGCCGGCTTGCGACCATCCAGGGCGAGCTGCTGCTCGACGTAGCGGAAGCGTCTTTCGAACTTGTCGTTGGTCGACCGCAGGGCGGCTTCGGGATCGACCTTGCAGTGGCGGGCCAGGTTGGCGAGGGCGAAGAGCACATCACCGAGCTCGTCCTCTATCCGGCCGTGATCGGGTTTCCCGGCATCCAGTTCGGCCCGCAATTCGCCCAGCTCCTCTTCGATCTTGTCGATCACAGGCCCGATGCTGGTCCAGTCGAAGCCAACCCGCGCGGCGCGCTTCTGGATCTTCTCGGCGCGCAGGAGGGCGGGAAGGGCGCGAGCCACCCCGTCCAGTGTCCCAGTTGGCTCGGCGCCGCCCGCCTTCTTCGCCCGCTCGGCTGCCTTGCGCGCCTCCCAGGAGACCGTCTGGGCCTCGGCATCTGCAATCCTGAGGTCGCCGAAAACGTGGGGGTGGCGGTCGACCATCTTGTCGGCGATCGCAGCAGCGACGTCGTCGAAGTCGAAGGCACCGGTCTCGCGGGCCATCTGGGAATGGTAGACGACCTGCAGCAGCAGATCGCCCAGCTCTTCCTTCAGCCCCGGCAGGTCGTCACGTTCTATCGCGTCGGCGACCTCGTAGGCTTCTTCGATGGTGTACGGCGCAATCGTTCGGAAGGTCTGGTCGATGTCCCAGGGACAGCCATGGCGGCGGTCGCGCAGCCAGGCCATGACCGCGAGAAGACGCTTCAAAGGCTCTTTGGGAAGCGATTCGATGGACGGACGCTCGCTCATGATTATCGTATAATATATATTATGACAAATAAAGATATCTTAGATTATCCATATGTTTACCAGTCGATCCTGATACTTGGCCTAAGAAGCGCCAGAAGCCTGAGGCCACGCTCCGAATCGCTCGCGGAAACCCCCAGAGTCAACAGCACGCCCTCCTTCGGCCTGCCCGGTCGTGGCACCACAAGATCGTATACCACACGGGTTTCGGCGTCGCCTGATCCGGCCGGCACGTTCCGGTAGACGATGAGGAAGGAGCCGTCGCTGAGCTTCCGGGCCTGAGCCTCGATCCCCGGTTTGCGGGCCTTGATGGCACCGATCTTGGTTGCTGCATAATGCTCGGCGTCGTTGACGCCTTCATAGGCGAAATCGACGCGCCAGACGATGAGGCGAAAGCGCTTGTCGCTGCTGAAGCCAATGCCGCGTTCCCAGTCCTCATTGGCCTGCCAGCCCAATGGCATGGTGACCTCGACCCGGATCGCATCGAACCTGATTCGGGCAAAGCCTCCGGCGTTGTCGACGCTCAGCACGCGCGCCTGAGTGGGCACCGCGCCGCTGCCGATCATCGGATCGACTTTCTGGAAGCTGGACCCCTGATCGGCTACGGCAAAGTCTCGAAAGGTCGAGCCGCCGGCGTCTAGATCGCCTTTCGCGCGGGTGGACACTGGCAGAAGCGCCAGCGCCGCTGCTCCGAAGAGCAAGGCGCGCCGGCTGGCCACCTTTTGTCCTATTTCAATTGTCAGATTAGGTTTCATTCCTAATCCCTTGAATTAAGGTTCAATTACCATCCCGTCATAGCACGGATGCACGTACTTGGGCGTTCGCCGGTCGAGTTCGGCATAGTCCATGTCGACATGCAGGTTCGTGAGAAAGGCTCGCTCCGGTCCGATCCGCTCGATCCATTCCAACGCGAGGTCGAGGTGGGCGTGTGTCGGGTGCGGCCGGTAACGCATCGCATCGACGATCATCACCGCGGCACCCCGCATCAGCGAGAATGCCTCTTCCGGCACGCGCACGACATCGTTCGCGTAGACGATGTCGCCGAAGCGGAAGCCGAGCGACTGAACCGAGCCGTGATCGAGCGGAATCGGCGTGACGGCAACGGTGCCGGCCGCGGTGAAGGGCCCTTCTATCTCCCGCACCCGATAGAGTGCGTGATAGATGTTCTCGGTCGCAAAGACGTAGTCGAAGCGGCGTTTCAGGATGCCGAGGGTGCGGCGGTCCGCCCAGGCCTCGATCGCACCGGTGCGGAACGTGTAGGGCCGAAGGTCGTCGATCCCGTGAACCTGGTCGGCGTGCTCGTGGCTCCAGATCACCGCGTCGACCTTCTCGACCCGTGCCCTCAGCAACTGAGCCCGTACGTCGGGTGACGTGTCGACCAGCACGGTCTTCCCGTTGTCCTCGACCAGGATCGAGCAACGGGTGCGCCGGTTTCGGGCGTCAGCCGGGTCGGCCGCTCCCCACTCGCCCATGCCGTCCTTGCCGCCGAGTCGCGGCACGCCGCCCGAGGTACCGCAGCCCAGGATCGTCACCCGCACGCGGGCCGCTCCGTCTGGACGGCTTGTGCCGAGGCGTTCCGAGCCTTCGCGAACAGCCGGAAGAAATTGCCCGTCGTCGCAGCCTCGAGCTCCGCCACCGAGATTCCCTTCAACTCGGCTACCTTGGCGGCGGTATGCGCCACGAACGCCGGCTCGTTGGTCTTTCCCCGCTTCGGTATGGGCGCGAGGTAGGGGGCATCCGTCTCGACCAGCAGCCGGTCGAGCGGAATGTCGCGCACGATGGTCCGCAGGCTGTCGGCTGCCTTGAAGGTCACGATACCGGAGATCGAGATCGACATGCCGAGCGCAAGCGCACGGCGCGCGACATCGGGCCCGGAGCTGAAGCAATGGATCAGGCCGGGGAAGGCGCCCTTGGCGTATTCTTCCTCCAGCATGTCGCCGGTTTCCCGATCGGCATCGCGAGTATGGACAATCAGGGGCAGGCCGGTCTGGCGCGACGCCGCGATATGGGCGCGGAAACTCTCGGCCTGTTCGGCGCGCGGGCTGTGCTCGTAGTAGAAGTCGAGGCCGGTTTCGCCGATGCCGACCACCTTGGGATGCAGCGCCGCCTCGATCAGCCGTTCCGGCGTGCGCTGCCCCTCCTCCTTCGCCTCGTGCGGATGGACTCCAACAGAGCACCAGACGTTCTCGTGGCGCTCGGCAATGGCCCGGACACGCTCGAACTGATCGAGCCGTGTGCCAATGGTCAGCATCCCCGCCACGCCGGCCGCGCGGGCGCGGGCCAGGACGCCGGTCTCGTCAGCGGCGAGCTGCGGGAAATCCAGATGACAATGGCTGTCGATCAGCATCAGGCGGCCGCCTTGGGTTCGACATAGCGCGGGAACACACCCTGGGGCTTTGGCAGGCTCGTGCCCGGCTGCAGCTCGATATCGAACGAGCTGAATGTCCTGCGCTCCGCAGGCACCCCGAGCTGGTCGAGTATCCTGGCCGTCGAATCGGGCATGAAGGGCTGGATCAGCAGGGTGACCCGCCGGATCGTCTCTGACAGCACCCACATCACCGTGTCGCGTCGGACGGGATCGGTCTTGGCCAACGCCCACGGCGCCTGGGCGTCGACATAGCGGTTGGCATCGCCGATCACTTCCCAGATCTGGGTGAGCGCCCGGTGGAAGGATTGCTCGTCGAGTTCCGCCCGCACGATTGCCAGCAGGCCCCCGGCACGCCCGAGCAGCGCATTGTCCGGTCCGGTCACTGTCCCCTTCGGCGGGACCTTTTCGCCGCAGCTCTTGGCCACGATCGACAGTACCCTCTGGCAAAGATTGCCGTAGGCGTTGGCAAGATCGCCATTGAGGCGGCCGATCAGGGCGCGCTTCTGGAAGTCGCCATCGTTTCCGAACGGCACCTCGCGCAGCAGGAAGTAGCGCACGGCATCGAGACCGTAGGCATCCACCAGGTCCACAGGATCGATCACGTTGCCCAGCGATTTGGAGATCTTCTCGCCCTCGTTCGTCCACCAGCCGTGCGCGAAGACCCGCTGCGGCGGCGCGAGACCCGCGGCCATGAGGAAGGCCGGCCAGAACACGCAGTGGAAGCGGATGATGTCCTTGCCGACCATGTGCAGGTCGGCTGGCCAGTACTTCCAGAGCGGGCCACTGGTGTCCGGATAACCGCACTCCGTGATGTAATTCGTGAGCGCGTCGAGCCAGACATACATGATGTGTTTGGGATCGCCCGGCACCGGCACGCCCCACGCAAAGCTGGTGCGCGACACCGAGAGATCCTGCAGGCCGCCCCTCACGAAGCTCAGGATCTCGTTGCGCCGGCTGTCCGGTCCGATGAAGCGCGGGTTCTTTTCGTAGAATTCGAGCAGCCGGTCGGCCCAGGCCGAGAGCTTGAAGAAGTAGGACGGTTCCTCGACCCATTCGACCTCGGCGCCGGTCGCCGTCGCCCGCCGCTTGCCGTCGGCCCCGACTTCGGTCTCGCCTTCGACGAAATAGGTTTCGTCCCGCACCGAGTACCAGCCGGCATAGCTTCCCAGGTAGATGTCGCCGGCGGCGACAAGCTTCTCCCACAGCGCCTGGCAGGATCGGTAATGCCGCGGCTCGGTGGTGCGAATGAAGTTGTCGGGGCTGTAGTTCATCTTGTGGACCAGATCGCGAAACGACTGGCTCACCTTGTCGGTGAACTGCTGCGGCGACAGGCCTGCGGCGGCCGCGGCCTTCTCGACCTTCTGACCGTGCTCGTCGGTGCCGGTCAGGAAATGAACGTCATAGCCGTCAAGCCGCTTGAAGCGTGCGAGCACGTCGCAGGCGAGGCTGGTGTAGGCATGCCCGATATGGGGCACGTCGTTGACGTAGTAGATTGGCGTGGTGACGTAGTAGGTGCGGCTCGACATGATCACTGAACTCCGGTCGCCGCCGTCGCCGTCAGCGCATCACCGATTGGAAAATCAGGAAGCTGTTGAGCACCGTCTGCTTGCGGTCCAGATTCATTGGAGGATCGGCGCCCGACAACAAGCGGGCGATCTTTTCCCATGCCTCGATCCAGCGATCAAGGCTGGCTGCGGCGAGCAGTTTTCGGTGCACGCCGCTTTCCGCCGCAACGATCGGCGGATCTTCCGAGGTCACTGCCCAGCTTCGCGCCAAGCCCTTGAACCACCGATCGAAAAGGTAGTTGAAGGAGCGCCAGTCGGCATTGGCCTCTTCGCCGCGCCGCGAGAACTTCTCGGCAAAACCGTGCAGGCGCGGCATGTCGAGCTCGGGAAGCGTTGCGAGCACCTCGACCATTTCGCGATACAGGCCGAGGCTGCCGGCGTTGGCGAGCTCGAGCGCGCGCCCGACGCTGCCTTCCGCCAGACGGGCGAGCGCCCTCCTCTCTTCCGGCGCCGTTCCGGGCGCATGGTCCGCCAGAAGTCTGATCACGGTGTCGTCGGCAAGCGGCTGCAGCGCGAGACGCCGGCAGCGGGAGCGGATGGTCGGCAGCAGTCGGCCCGGCGCATGGGCGACGATCAGCAGCACGGCGTTCGGCGGCGGTTCCTCCAGGACCTTCAGCATCGCGTTTGTGCTGTTGCGGTTCATCTCGTCGGCGGCATCGACGATGGCGACGCGCCAATCGCCCATCGACGGCGTCATGTGCATGAACTCGCCGAGGCCGCGCACGTCGTCGATCGTGATCTCGTTCTGGATGCGGGCCTCCTTGGGATGAAGCGTGCGCCGCAAATGGAAAAGGTCAGGATGGGTGCGCGCATCGACCAGGGCGCGTCCCGGGGCGTCGTGCGCCACGTCCAGCGTGTCCGGTGCGGCCGCGAACAGTCCGCCCTGCTGTCCTGCCAGCAGGAACCGCGCGAAGCGCCAGGCCAGCGTCGCCTTGCCGACGCCGCGCGGTCCCGTCAGCAACCACGCATGGTGCAGCTTCCCTGACTGCTGCGCCGCGAGCAGTGCGCGTTCGGCCGAAGCGTGTCCTGCCAGCTTGCCGTTGCGCCATGGCGGTGGCCAGTCGTACGGCCATTCGAGCTTTTCCAGCTCGGCCGGGTCGACGCTGCTCTTTCCGCGCGCCACGGCTCAGGCTCCGAGCCGCTCGATCACGAAGTCGGCGATCTCGGCCGCGACCGTGTCGATGTCCCTGGACCCATCGACCACGGCGCATCGCGTGGGCTCAGATCTTGCGATTTCGCGGAAACCTTCCTGCACGCGCACATGGAAGGGGCGCGGGAGGCTTTCGTAGCGCGTCTCGCTGCCGCGACGGGCAGCGGCCCTGGACAGGCCGATGTCGACGGGAAGATCGAGGATGACCGTCAGGTCGGGTTGAAAGCCGCCGATCGCGATCTCCTGCAGCCGGCCGAGGGTCGCGTGATCCAGTCCAAGCCCGTAACCCTGGTACGCGCGCGTCGAGTCCGCGAACCGATCGGAGATCACCCATGCGCCGCGCTGCAGCGCCGGCCAAACGGTGGACCGGAGATGGTCGCGGCGGGCGGCGAAGTGCAGCAATGCTTCGGTCGTGCCATCCCAACGCTCGACTGGGCCTTCGACCAGAAGCTTGCGGATCATCTCGGCCCCTGGGGAGCCGCCCGGCTCCCGCGTCGCCACGACCTCGCGTCCGCGCGCTCTCAGCCACGCGGCAAGCCGGGCGATCTGCGTCGACTTCCCGGCCCCTTCGCCGCCTTCGAGTGTGATGAAGCGCCCCGATGCCGGTGCCCCATCCGTCACGACAGCCAGCCGAAGAGGTAGTGACGCACCAGGGTCGCGACACGCCCGACAAGCCCTTGGCGCGGCACGTCGGCGCCAGCCTCGAGCGGATACTCGATCACCCGTCCGTCAGGCAGCGTCAGTGCCGCAACGCCGAGCTTGGTGCCCTTGACGATCGGTGCGGGAAGCGGGCCGTCGAAGCGCGCGACCATTCGCGGCTGTGGCGCCTGCCCGGTCGGGCTGGTCATCTGCACGGATCGCGTGACGACCAGAGGCACGGTTTCCTGCGCGCCCAGCCATACCGGTGCCTCGACCACGGTATCGCCCGCCTTCAGGATGGTCGTGTTGGTCGATTCGCGAAATCCCCACTCCATCAGGCGCGACGTTTCCTGCGCGCGCTCGGCCATGGATGTCAGGCCGTTGACCACCAGGATCAGCCGCCGCCCGTCGCGTACGGCCGATGTCGTCTGGCCGTAGCCGCCCTCCTCGGTATGGCCGGTCTTGAGACCGTCGGTGCCCGGGGTAATCTTGAGCAGGCGGTTCCGGTTTGCCTGCTTGATGTTGTTATAGGTCCAGTCGGTAATCGCGTAGTACGGGTAGAGCTTCGGAAAGTCGTTGATCGTGTGCCAGGCGAGCAGCGCGAGGTCGCGTGCCGTCGTCGCCTGACCCTCGGCAGGCCAGCCCGACGAATTCTTGAAGACCGAGCCCGTCATGCCGAGCTCCTTCGCCTTCTTGGTCATGCGCTCGGCAAAGGCTTCCTCCGTACCGGAGAGGCCCTCCGCTATCACGACGCAGGCGTCGTTGCCGGAGAGCACGATCATGCCCTTGATCAGATCCTCGACCGTCACCTCACTGTTCAACTCGACGAACATGCGCGAGCCCTGCATTTTATAGGCACGCTCGCTGACGCGGAACCGGGTGTCGGGCTTCAATCGTCCCGCCGCGATTTCCTCGAAGGCGATGTAGATCGTCATCATCTTCGCCATCGACGACGGATGCGTCGGCTTGTCGGCATCCTTGAACAGCAGCACGGTCGAGGTCTGCGGATCGATCATGAAGGCAAACTGCGCCAGCGTGCCGATGCCGATCTGAGACGGCGGCAACGATTCGATCTTCGACGGGTCGTTCTTCCCAGGTTTGCCGGCCGCCTGGGGCGGCTTTGCCGGGGGCTTGGCCGGCGGCTTCTGGGTTTGGCGCTTGGGCGCCTCCTGCTGCTGGGCAACGGCTGCGGGAACGGCGCCGGCAAGAGCCAGGGCCGCCATCAGGGAAAGCAGTCGATCAATCCGCCACGACACGGGCATCACCATAGCCTGAACGCTTCAGCCGGTCGGCGACGATACCGGCGGCATCCTGCGTCGAATAAGGTCCCAAGCGCACACGGTATACCTCGCGGCCGGCCGAGGACGCCTGGGAAATCTCGGCCGCGCCGTAGCTCGCAAGCTGGCCGCGCTGCTTCTCGGCGTTGTCGGCCGTCGAGAATGCTCCAGTCTGAACGTAGAATCCGCCGTTGGCGACTCCGCTCGCAGGAGGCGGAACGGCGGCCGCGGCGGCGATCGAGGCGACGCTCGGACCACGGCTGGGCCCGATCCTGCCGCCCCAGCCGGGTGGAGCGGCAGGCGCAGGCGCGGCTGCCGGAGCGCTCGAATAGACCGTGACCGCGGGCGTGGGCGCCGCCGTAACGGTGGGCGGCGGTGGTACGAGAACGGGAGTCGGCGGCGGCTGCGGGGCTGGTGGCGGCGACACCTGGGCGACGGCCGGCGGCGCGGGCGTCACGCGCCCGCCGGCAATCGACTTCTCGATCGCCGCGCGCTGCTCGTGAGGCCCCCCGCCATTCAGGGCGATCTGCTTCACCGTCTGGCTCTCCGTCTCGAGCTGGTCGATCCGCACCCGCGCCGTGCCGTTTCGCGTCATGCCGATCTCCTCGGCCGCCAGCTGCGACAGGTCGATGACGCGCGAGCGCGCAAACGGTCCCCGGTCGTTGACCCGCACGACGGTGGACTGGCCATTCTCGAGGTTGGTGACCCTCAGGACCGAGGGCATCTGCAGGGTACGATGCGCGGCCGTCCTGTCGTGCTGGTCGTAGGTCTCGCCGTTCGCGGTATTCTTTCCGTGAAATCCCGGGCCGTACCAGGAGGCCACCCCGGTCTCGACGCGCTGGAACTCCTCCGTGGGCACATAGGTGACGCCATTGATCGAATAAGGCTGGCCGACCTTGTACATCCCGCGGCTCGCCGTGCTTGCTCCAGGTCCGGTGGTCTGCTTGCTGGCGCAGGCGCCGGCCAGCATCAGCGCCAGCAAGGCCGAGCAGAGGCGCGCGGGTCTCTCTAGGGCTAGGGGCATGGGGGCCCCATGATACATCACCTTGCGGAGAACGTCAGGCGGCGATGCGATCCGAGAGCAGGCCGACGGCAAGACCGAAGAAATCCGACTGGTTCCAGCGCAGGATCACCCGGAAATTCTCGGTCGTCCGGTAGGTCGGGCCGTTGGCACCGGACGGCCGCACGATGCGCTCGCCGGCGCCAGCCGGAGTGCCGGCGGGAACTTCGCTTCCCCAGCCCAGGCCCGGCCGCCAGCCCACTCTGCGCAGGTAATTGGCGGTCGAGGCGAAGACGTCCGCCTTGCTGGTCCAGATGTCCTTGCGGCCGTCGCCGTCACCATCGGCGGCGTAGGCCAGGAAGCTGGTCGGGATGAACTGGCACTGCCCCATCGCGCCGGCCCACGAGCCCTTCATCGCATGCAGACCGATATGGCCCTGCGACACGATCTTCAGCGCCGCGATCAGCTGCTCGCGGAAGAATTTGGCGCGGAAGTTGTTGTAGGCGAGCGTCGCAAGCGCAGAAACGACCTCGAAGTCGCCCAGCCTGGTGCCGTAGTTGCTTTCGATGCCCCAGAGCGCGACGAGGGTCGAGTCGGGAATCCCCGCCGGAGCAGCGAAGCGGCTGACCAGCGCCCGGTTCTCCATGAGCATCGCCCTGCCCCGCGCCACTCGCTCGGGCGAGACGACGATCTCGAGATAGCGCTCGAACGTCATCTTGAACTCGGGCTGATTGCGGGCCTGCTCGAGCACTTTCGGGATCTGCTCGACGCTGCCGAGCGCACTGTCGAGCGTTCCGGAATCGACACCGGCCTTGGCGGCATCCGCGCGTAGCGTGCGCAGCCAGGCTGCGAATTGTGGATCACTGCTTTGCGCCTGCGCGAGGGCGGGCGCGAGGAACAGTACTGAACTCAGGAAACGCCTGCTGATCATCGGACGATCATAGGCCAGAACGCGCAGCACCTCGACCCCCCAAGCGACATCAGACCTTGATGTTGGCCTTCTGGATTACGTCGCCGTACATCTTGCGCTCCTGGACGATCTTCTCCCGGAACGGCTCCGACGGCAGATAGCTGGCAAAATGCTGAACGTTCGCCAGCTTCTCGACGACCTCGGGCGACCGCAGCGCCCCCTCGATCGCCTTGGACAAGGCGTCGACGACGGATGGCGGCGTATCCTTGATCGCCACGACGCCGTGCCAGGACTCCCCGCCCGTCTTCGCGTAACCCTGTTCCTTCAGCGTGGGTATCTCGGGCTTGCGCGGCCAGCGCTTGTCACCGATCACGGCCAACCCCTTCAACCGTCCGTCGGCGATCAACGGCAGCGTCCCCGGATCGAACTGCACCTGGATCTGGCCAGCGACGAGGTCCTGCAGGGCCGGCGCGCTGCCCTTGTAGGGCACGTTCGTCATCTGGATGCCGGCCTCGACATTCAGCATCTCGCCCACGATGTGGAACAGGGTCGCCTGGCCGGGCGATCCGAAATTGATCTTGCCGGGGTTTGCCCTGGCGTAAGCGACGAACTCCGCCACGTTGCTTACTGGCAGCGACGGATGCACGGCCATCCCCGTCCAGGCGGTCGCGGTGCGCGCCACGGGGATGAAGTCGTTGTCGGCGTCGAAGGGCACCGGCTGCAGATGGTGCGTGATGCAGAGTATTCCGGTCGTCACTGCGAAGAAGGTGTGATTGTCGCGCGGAGCACTCTTGAAGACCTCGGCGCCGATCATGCCGCTGGCCCCTGCCTTGTTGTCGAAGAGAGCGCTCTGGCCGAGCTCAGCCAGCGCCTTTGCCAGCACGATGCGGGCGGTGACGTCGCTCGGCCCGCCGGGGGCAAAGGGAATGATGATCTTCACCTGTTTCTCCGGCCAGCTCTTCTGCGCACGCGCGACGGTCGGCGCGAGCACAACGGCAGCGGCGGACGCCGCGATGAAGCGGCGGCGACCTCGCGCGGGGTGGTCCGTCATGGTGATTGTTCCTCCTTGTTGAACTGAGCTCCGCAGCACATCCTTCTCGATAGCATCGGACCACTTCATCGCTCCCTCATCGCTTATTGTGGAGCGTGAAGACCTCCTCTATTGAGTTCGCCACGCGGGATGGGTGGCCGAGCGGTTTAAGGCACCGGTCTTGAAAACCGGCGTGGGTTCACGCCCACCGTGGGTTCGAATCCCACCCCATCCGCCAGAACGCCAACGTCTTATGGCTTTTCAGGTTCTTGCGGTGAAGTGGAACGACTCCGCCGTCGCGGCCTCCACTCTGCACAAGTTCGTGGAGGGGTCGTTGGAACTGCAACTATCGCTGCTCGGTGATTGGCCGGTCGGCGGGCACAGACGCGGTAGAGCGCTCTACTAACGGGTTGCACTTCGTGAACCTGACCACCTGTCCGTGGTCTTTCATCCAGTTCTCCGCACGAGTCCGCTCGTCTTGGCAGGCTTCCAATGGGACCTCTGCGCGGTAGCAGTGGCCTACGTTCGAATAGAACCCGGAGATGGCGCAGGCGGTGAGGATCGCGATCATTGCGCGGAACCCTTCCGGGCAATCGCAGGCTTGTCGGTGTTCTTGGTCATGGTGAAGAAAACGCCCTTCGGCGTGCCAAGGCTGCGCAACGACCCGCCCATCGCTCGCATTGAGTCCTCGTTCTTGAGGGGAGCACCAAGACGAGCCGTCCGACGCGACTGCGGGGCGGGCAGAGTCGAAGGGCGCGCGATGAAGCACCGGAAATCGGCTGACCGCGCCCGTCGCTTCGTCAGAGCGCTCGCCGCTGAGACACGTGAGCGGCCGAACTGGTCGGCTTCGATCCAAACCGCAGCTGATCGGCCCGGCATCCGGTGAGGACGCCATCAGACTGACGGAGGATTGCGGTCGGGCGGGGCTGGTTTCGCACGATCAGTCCATGCGCACGAAAGCCGGCAGACGCGCCGCGTGGCGCGTCGCCCTCGGCAACGTCACGAACGGCGGAACGCCGCGCTCGGCCGCGAAGCGCGTTTGCCTGTCGAGCTTCGTGACCTTCGGCCCCTTGTCGCAGGGCGAGCTGAGATCGCCCATTGCCTTGCCGATAGCCGCAACTCGAATTCTCGCGATGGATGGGAGTCGGCGGCCCGCCGGTCTCCTTTGCGTTCAGCAATCCCAGATAGCGGTCCTGCATCGCCGCGTCGCGAGGGTAGCCGACAATATCGGCGCGCATTCACGCTCGTATCAGCGAGGCGAGTTGCCCGAGCATACGAGTCTTGGGACAAAGCCGCGCACGCTGCAGCGCTGAATACTGGAGATTGGTTCGCGTACGACGTGGCGAAGGAACAGTCTTGCCGTCCGCTCATTGTCGGCGATGATTTCTCGGGAACCGACGTTGACAGAGTTCTCCGCGGGGGTGGCGGCAGAAACCACCAGCATGGTCCCCGATGACGAGGGAGGCTGCTGGAAAAGCATGCAGCCCGCCCCTCCTCCGCCGTCAGCGCACCCCGAAGCGGGAGAAGTCCTCGGCGATTTTCGGGGCGAGCTTCACGGCGGCCGCCATGTCGGCACTCCCGCCCTGACGGTCGCCGCTCTTCGACTTCGCCAGGCCGCGGCCGTACAGGGCCCTTGCGCGGTTGGGATCGAGCTGCAGCGCGGCGTCGTAATCCTTGATCGACGCAGGGAAGTCGCCGAGCTTGAGGTAGATGAAACCGCGCGTGTCGCGCGCTTCGACATTGGACTGCCCCAGCTTCAGCGCCTCGTCGCAGTCGCGCAACGCGTCGGCGAGGTCCTTGCCGACGATCCCGCGCGTCAGGCATCGGTTGGTGTAGGCGACTGCCATGCGTGGATTGAGCTTGATCGCCTCGCTGTAGTCGGCGATGGCGCGGTCGTACTGGCCCTTGGCGAAGTAGGAGTAGCCGCGATTGTAGTAAGGGCCGGCGGCGTTCGGCACGATCCTGATCGCCTCGCTCAGATCGGCGATCGCCTTGTCCTGCTCCCTGAGCTGCGCGTAGACGGCGGCGCGCGCCACATGAGCCTCGGCGCTCTTCGGGTCGAGCCTCACCGCCGTGTTGTAGTCCGCCAGCGCACGATCGGCGCTGCCGCGGATGCCGAACAGGACGCCACGATAGTAATAGGCGCGCGCGAAGTCGGGCGACAGCTCGATCGCGCGGTTGAGATCGGCGAGACCTTTGTCGAACTCGCCGGCTCCTCCCTCCGCGACGCCGCGATGCATCAACGCGTTGATGTTGTCGGGTCCGAGGCGCAGGGCGGTGGTGAAGTCGGCGATCGCGTTCTTGAAGTCGCCGCGGCGCGTATACAGGATGATGCCGCGGTTGAGGTACGAAGTGATGTACTTGGGATCCCAGCGGATCGCTTGCGTGTAGTCGTCGTAGGCCTTATCCGGCTCCTCCACCGCATGATAGGCAAAGCCGCGCTGGAAATAGGCATAGGCATATTCCGGATCGAGCCGGATGGCCTCGTTGAAGTCCGCGATCGCGCGCTTGTATTCCTTTCGCGCGAGATAGACCCCGCCGCGCGCGACATACACCCGGGCCTCGGTCGGGTTGAGGCGGATCGATTCGTTGAAGTCGGCCAACGCCAGATCGTACTCGGTCTTCAGCACGTAGGCCGTGCCACGCTGATAGCGCGCGTGCGCAACCTGCGCCCAATGGCGGACCGCCTCGGGCTCCTGCGAGCCGAACTGCAGTACGTCGCCGGTCAGCAGGCCAAGGCGCAGCGCCTCGCTGAAGTCGGCGATCGCCTTGTCCGGATCGCCCTTCTCGCGCCATGAGATGCCTCGATTTATCAGGCAGTTCACCTCCTTCGGATCGATCTTCAGGCAGTCGGTGAAATCCTTGATCGCGAGGTCGTACTGGCCCTTCTTGGAGTAGTAGACGATGCCGCGATTGAGCAGCGGCGCCACGTCCAGCGGGTTGATGCGGTTGGCCTCGGTGTAGTCGGCGATGGCGTTGTCGGGCTCGTTCACCGAGTGATAGGCGATGCCACGATGGAGGAAGGTGTACGCGTCGCCGGGCGACAGCCGGATCGCCTCGGTGAAGTCGGAGATGGCCTCGCGGAACTCCTCCTTGTACATGCGCGCTGAGGCGCGTCCGACGAAGTGCGCCGCCGCCGTCGGGTTGATGCGTATGGCATCGTTGAAGTCCCGGATGGCGGCCTCGAACATCGGGATCGCCTGCTTCTTGTCCTTGCTGCCTTTGTACAGGTAGACGAGGCCGCGCTGATAGTAGGCGTCGGCGAGCTGCGAGCTCTTCGTCGCCGCCTGATAGTATTGCGCAGGGAACGGCTTGCCGGACGGATCGACCGTGACGGTGGTCACCGGCGGCGAGTTCGCGGGCAGGCACTTGATGGCGTCGGTGAAGTCGGAGATCGCCCGGTCGAGGTTGCCCTTGCGCTTGTAGACCAGGCCGCGATTGATCCAGGCAGTGGTTTCGCAGCGATCGATCTTCAGCGCCGCGTCGAAATCCGCGATCGCTCCCTCGTTGTTGTCCTTCTTCGTGTAGAGCACGATTCCGCGATTGACGTACGCGAACGTATCCCGCGGCGCCAGGCGAATGGCGTCGCTGTAGTCGACGATCGCCTGATCGGCGTCGCCCATCGTGTGATAGATCAGGCCGCGCTGGAAGACGACCTGGGCCGACGGTGCGGAGGAGCGGATGGCGTCAGTGTAGAAGCGCAGCGCCGTGCGGTAGTCGTTCACCGAGCCCTTGGGATCGCCGTCGTTGCCGCGCGCCAGCCCACGATTGAAATAAGCCAGCGCCAAAGCGAGGCCCTTGACGCTGCCGCTGTCGATCACGTCCGTGCAGACCTTGACCTTCTGGCTGGGTCGCAGGCCGTATCCGGCGTAGCAGATCGCTGGCGTGGACGCGGTGTCGGCCGCGATCACCTCGCGCTTCGGCTGGGCCAGTGGCGCGGTCTGAACCGTCGGCACGGACGTCGACGGCGGCCTCTGGGCCATGGCCACGCTCGCGAATCCGCAAACGCCAAGCAGCAAGGCCAGCGCGGGCTGGCAAAAGTTTCTCTGCATCACCCTTCCCTAGTACTTCGACGACGGCCCCATAACCGCGCCCAAGCTCCGGCAAGCCCACACCCGGATGCCGTTGCAACTCCTAGCATACAACGCGCAGGCCAATAAGTAATTCCATCCGTAATGCGACAATCTTGCGGCTGTCGGATTGAATTTATTCATAGAAACTCCCACTCGACCGAATGGTGCGGCTTTGGCAGGCTCGCGCCGGACTAATGGGAGGAAATCAAAGAATGACAAGCGTACGTGCCGCAGTGCCGCGGCGCGCCTTCGTGGGCGGACTCCTGGGAGCGCTGGCCGCTCCAGCGATTGTACGGGCGCAAGGCACCTATCCGAACAAGACGGTGCGGTACATCAATCCGTTTCCGGCGGGCGGCGCCACGGACACGCTTTCGCGCCTGTTCTGCGCCAAGCTGACCGAACTCAGCGGGCAGCAATGGGTCGTGGAAAATCGCGGCGGGTCGGGCGGCAATGTGGGCATGGATCTGCTCGCCCAGTCTGCGCCCGACGGCTACACGCTGGGCCTGGGCGGCATCGCCAGCCACGCGATCGCTCCCACCCTCTACGCCAAGCTGCCGTTCAAGGTGCCGGACGACTTCACCTTCATCTCGACCATCTGGTCGCTGCCCAACATGCTGGTGGTCAACCTCGACATGCCGGTCAAGACCGTCCCGGAGCTGATCGCCTTCCTCCAGAAGAATCCCGGCAAGTACTCCTATGCCTCGGCCGGCAACGGCACGACGCTCCATCTCTCGGGCGAGCTGTTCAAGGTGATGGCCAAGGTCGACATCCTGCACGTGCCCTACCGCGGCGCTGCACCCGCAATGCAAGATCTGCTGGCGGGTCAGGTGCATATGATCTTCGACAATATTCCCGGTGCGCTGGCGGTTTCCCGGCCCGGCAAGGTGCGCGCCCTCGGAGTCACGTCGAAGGAACGCACGCCCGTCGTACCCGACGTACCGGCGATCGCCGAGACGCTGCCCGGCTTCGACATCAACTCCTGGACGACGCTGACAGGGCCGGCGAAGCTTCCGCCGGAGATCGTCGCGAGGCTGTCGGAACTGGCCAAGAAGGCGCTCGAGAGCGAGGACCTCAAGGCGAAGTTCTTCGATCTCTCGGCGACCGCGGTCTGGCGCTCGCCGGAGGCGACGCTGGCCTACCGCGCGTCGGAGGAAGCCCGCCTTGCGCCGATTATCAAGGCGTCGGGCGCGCGTGTAGACTAGGGTGATGCAAAACCCCACGATCGCCACCCTGTCGACGGCTCAGGCCGTCGTGTCGATGCTGGAACTCAACGGCATCGACACCCTGTTCTGCCTGCCCGGCGTCCAGAACGATTCGTTCTTCGACGCGCTGTACGATCGGACCAATGCCATCCGGCCCATCCACGCCCGCCACGAGCAGGCCTGCGCCTACATGGCGCTCGGTTATGCGATGGCGAGCGGCAAGCCGTCGGCCTACGTGGTGGTTCCCGGGCCCGGCTTCCTGAATACGACGGCGGCGCTGTCGACCGCCTATGCGGTCAACGCGCCGGTGCTCGCCCTCACCGGGCAGATCCAGCAATCGATGATCGGCCGCAATGTCGGGCTGCTGCACGAGCTGCCCGACCAGCTCGCCATCATGCGCGGCCTGACCAAGTGGGCAGACCGCATCACCACGCCGGCCGAGGCGCCGGGATTGGTCAACGAGGCGTTCCGCCGCCTTCTGTCCGGCCGCCGTCGGCCGGTCGCGCTCGAATGCGCGATGGACACCTGGGGTCGGAAGGCCCCGGTCGTGCTGCCGTCGACGGCGGCGCAGGCCGATCCCTGCCCGGTCGACGAAGATGGCGTCGAGCGCGCCGCGAAACTTCTGGGTGCCGCGCAACGTCCGCTGATCGTGGTCGGCGGTGGCGCCCAGGACGCTGGCGAACACGTCGTCCGGATCGCCGAGATGCTCGACGCGCCGGTGATGACCGGCCGCATGGGCCAAGGCGTGATCGACGGCCGCCATCGCCTCTCCGTCACGTCCCTCGCCGGCTATCGTTTCTGGAGCGAGGCCGACGTGGTGTTGGCGGTCGGCACGCGCCTGCAGCCGCAGCAGATGAACTGGGGCATGGACGACGAGCTCAAGATCATCCGGATCGACATCGACAGCGAGGAGCTCGATCGCCAGAAGAAGCCCGAGATCGGCATCATCGGCGACGCTGCCGCGACCTTGAGATCGCTCGCCAGCCGCCTCGGCTCGCACGTTGCCAAGCACACTGGCCGCGCCGAGTCGGTCGCAGAGACCAAGGCCGCAGCGACCAGGAAGATCCACGATACGCTGGCGCCGCAGATCGCCTATCTCGAGGCGATCCGCGCGGCACTGCCGGACGACGGCATCCTGGTCGACGAGCTGACGCAGATGGGATATGCCGCGCGCCTCGCCTACCCGACCTACAAGCCGCGCACCTTCCTGTCGACTGGCTATCAGGGCACCCTCGGCTGGGGCTACGCGACATCGCTCGGCGCGAAGGTCGCAAAGCCGGACACGCCGGTCGTGTCGATCAGCGGCGACGGCGGCTTCCTCTTCACCGCGATGGAGATGTCGACGGCGGCACAGAACGGCATTGGCGTCGTGGCGGTGGTGTTCAGCGACGGGGCCTACGGCAACGTGAAGCGTATCCAGCAGCAGGCCTTCAACAACCGCACCATCGCTTCGGACCTGCACAATCCGGACTTCGTGAAGCTGGCCGAGAGCTTCGGCATCGCGTCGGAACGTGTGAAGTCGCCCGCCGAGCTCGGCGCCGCGATCTCGCGTGGCCTCGGCCGCGGTGGCCCCATGCTGATCGATTGCCCGGTCGGGCCCTTGCCCGACCCCTGGGGGCTTGTCGCCCTGCCAAGAGCGCGGCCGCGCAAATCGTGAGCACAACCTTTGGGGAACCGTAAGATCCTTCGCTTCGCTCAGGATGACAAAGGGGCGGCATCCGCTTCCCGTCGTCCTGAGCGAAGCGAAGGACCTCACGCCTGCCCCAAAGAACGCTTCAGGATGATGAACCGTAGGTCTTGATCACGTCGGGATCGGGGTCGCGGCCGAGGCCCGGGCCGTCGGGTACCGCGAAGGCACCGTTCACCGGATCGATCAGCTCACCGTAGAGGCTGGCCTCGAGGTCCATGTGATAGCGCTCGACCAGCGCACCCGGCTGGCCGCGCGCGGCGGTGAGATGCAGGGTCGCGAGAAAGCCCGGCCCGAAATAGGGCGAGTGCGGCATCAGCGTCACGCCGGCGGCATCGGCCAGGGTCGCGACCTTGAGGAACTCGGTGACACCGCCGACCTTGGTGACGCTCGGCTGTGCGTAGTCGACCGCCTCGGCCGCAAGCATGTCGCGGAACTGGAACGAGGTGCAGTTGTTCTCGCCGGCCGCCATCGCGACGCCGGTCTCGGCACGCAACTTGGCGATCGCGCGGAAATCCTCCGGCGGGAAGATCGGTTCTTCGAGCCAGTGCAGATCGTATTCGCGAAGTTTCAGGGTCATGAGGCGCGCCTCTTCCGGCGTCCAGGGACAGTTGGTGTCGACCATGATCGGCACGCCGTGTCCGGCGGCCTCGCGCGCGGCGCGAACCTCGGCTTCCTCGGTCTCGTGCAGCTTGATGTATCGATAGCCTTCCGCGATGGCCTGGCTCGTCCGCTGGGCAACGCGCTCCGGATCACGGTACTTGAGCAGGCTGGCGTAGGCCGGCAGCGACGCCTGCCCCGCGCCGCCAAGCAGCTGGCACAGCGGCAGGCCGGCCGCCTTGCCGGCAATGTCCCACAGCGCGATGTCGAGGCCCGACAGGGCAAACAGCGTGATGCCGTAGCGGCCGAACAGGTGGAGCGCCTGCTGCAGATCGCGCGACAGCTTCGCGATGTCGCGCGCGTCGCGGCCGACCACGATGGGCGCAATCATTGAGTGAAGTGCCGCCCGCACGGCGTCCGTGCAGCCGTAGCAGAAAGCCTCACCCCAGCCGGTGATGCCGGAATCGGTCTCGACCTTGACCAGCAGGATGTTGTTGGTCGTCCAGGTGCGGCCGCCGTAACCGGTCGGCGCGCCGCCGAAGGTGAACGGTACCTTGACCGAGATGCTGTCGACACTGGCGATTTTCATGCCGCCTCTCCCTTTGCCCGGACGTCCGCGAGCAGGCGCTCCGCATGGCCGCGATCCGCCAGCCGCTTGGAGGTGAAGCGCGGATCGTTGCGCGGCGCCAGCAGCAGGACGTGCGGCTTCAAGATGGCGGGCGGTTGAGGCGGCACGGTGTCGCTTTCGGGCATTTCGACCTCGGCCAAGGCAAAGTACGTTCTGCCTTCGTCGGTCCGGAAGAAGTCGACATCCCAATGAAAGCGTCCGTCGGTCCAGGAATAACGCGCCTTCTGCAGGGTTTCCCGGCGGATCTTCCACAGCCTCTCGAAGTCGATTGGCGAGATCTCGGTCTCGATCTCGACGATCTGGTCGTCGACCAGGCGCTTGTAGGTGAAGATGTGACGCGTCTTGCCGCCCGCGTCGATCGCGCGGATGCGCAGCCCCGACAGATCGAGATAGGCCTGCCGCAGCTCGCCGCGTGTCACCCCCGGCGTCCTCGCCAGGGTCCTCTCCAGACTGCCGTCATCGTCTTCGAGGACAAACTTGCGTTCGTTTTCGATCGGCATGCGTTATTTATCCCCGATGGCAAACCAGACGCTCGACGACCTTCCGACGCCCGCACTCATTCTCGACCGTGCCATCCTGCGCCGCAACCTCAAGCGCATGAGCGACCGCCTTCGCGCCGCCGGCGTGGTCCTTCGGCCGCACCTCAAGACGGCGAAATCCCTGCAGGTCGGCCGCATGGCCGTCGAGGGACATGACGGGCGCATTACCGTCTCGACCCTTGCGGAAGCGCGCTATTTCGCCAAAGGCGGCTTCACCGATATTTTCTATGCTGTCGGCATCGTGCCGGCGAAGCTGTCCGCCGTGGCCGAGCTGCGACGGCAGGGCGTCAACCTGCGGATCGTAACCGACAATATTTCAGTCGCCCGGGCGATCGCCGCAGCCGCGACGAACGGCGACACATTCTCGGTCTTCATCGAGATCGACAGCGGCGGCGGTCGAGCCGGGCTGCCCTACCCCAAGCTGCCCGGCCTGCTCGACATCGCCCGTGTCCTGCACGCCACGCCCGGTGTCGAGCTGGCGGGCGTGATGACCCATGCCGGGCATTCCTATCATGAGAGCAGCGTCGAGGGGATCGCGGCCGTCGCCGAGCAGGAGCGGCTGGCGATCGTCACGGCGGCAGAGACACTCCGCGCTGCCGGCATCCCCTGCCCCATCGTGTCGGGCGGATCGACGCCGACGGCCATGCATTCGCGCGATTTCACCGGCATCACCGAGATGCGGCCTGGCGTTTATTGTTTCAATGATCTCGACCAGGAGTTCATCGGCTCCTGCGGCCCGGGCGACCTCGCCCTGTCGGTGCTGTGCTCCGTGATCGGCCACTATCCCCATCGCAACCAGGTGCTGATCGATGCCGGCGCGCTGGCACTGTCCAAGGACATCAGCGCCCAGGAATTCCAACCCAAAGTCGGATTTGGCACCATCGCGAATGCCCCGGCCAGGGACATGGCGGTAGTTGCCTGCTCGCAGGAGCACGGCTTCGTCGCCTCCGACGAGCCGATCCCGTACGGCAACCTGCCGGTCGGCAGCCGGGTGCGCGTGCTGCCGAACCATGCCTGCATCACGGCGGCGGCGTACGATCGCTATTACGTGGTCGACAGCGACATCGACGGCGGCAAGTCGGTCGTCGATGTCTACGACCGCATCAACGGCTGGTGAGAACTACAGCGAGCTGACGGTGTGGCCGCCGTCTACGGTGATCACGCTACCGGTCATGAAGGAGCCGGCCTCCGAGGCGAGCAGCAGCAGCGCGCCGTCGAGCTCCTCGGGCTTGCCGATCCGGCGCTGCGGAATGCGGTCGATCAGTTTCTGCCCGCCGGGAGTCTTCCAGAAATCGCTGTTCATCTCGGTTTCGATATAGCCAGGGCAGATCGCGTTGACCCTGATCCGATGGCGCGCCCATTCCATGGCAAGCGCGCGGGTCAGATGGATCAGGCCTGCCTTCGAGGCATTATAGGGCGCCACCTGCCCGATCGTGCGCAAGCCGAGGATCGAGGCGATGTTGAC
This sequence comes from Enhydrobacter sp., assembly GCA_026126105.1. GTDB lineage: Bacteria > Pseudomonadota > Alphaproteobacteria > Reyranellales > Reyranellaceae > Reyranella. The sequence continues at coordinate 85,055 of JAHCJV010000004.1, read as the reverse complement.
GATGCTGCCCGGCCGCTTTTCGGACACCCAGCGCTTTGCCGCGCCCTGCGCCACGAGCCAGGCGCCGCGCAGGTTGGTGTCGACGACGGCGTCCCAATCCTTTTCCGGCATCTCCAGCGCGGGCTTCACGATCGAGATGCCGGCATTGTTGACGACGATGTCGAGAGGCCCCGCCGCGTCGAGTGCCCTGCCCACGGAGTCGGCGGACTGCACATCGAGCTCGATCGCCTTCGCCGCGATGTTGCGTCCTTCCAGCTCCGCCTTCAGGGATTCGAGCCGATCGCTGCGCCGAGCCGCCAGCACCACCGAGGCGCCGGCCTGGCCGAGAGTTCGCGCGAAGTGCGTTCCGAGCCCGGACGAGGCACCGGTGATCAGGGCTGTCTTGCCGCTCAGGTCCAATAGCGTGGAGGTCGTCATTTCACCGGCTTTCAACATCTTACAGGAATGGAACTCGTTCGGCCCGCAGCCGCAAGCGCGTACAATCGCCGCTCGACGGGTCCTGGACCATGATGCACAAGCTCCTCTTGCCCGGCACCATGCTTATCACGACGCTCGAACCGCCACCTCTTCGCGTCCTCGCACGCCAGTCTTTCCATCCTTGGCTCATCGTCGGGGTGACCTGCATCGGCGCCTTCGTGGGCCAGCTCGACGCCAGCATCGTGCAGCTCGCCCTTCCCGCCCTCACGCATGCGTTCGGCGCAACGGTAAACGAAGTCCGGTGGGTCGCCATTGCCTACCTGGTGGCCTTCGCGGGCAGTCTCGGCGTATTCGGCAGGGTCTGCGATATGTTTGGCAGGAAAGTGCTGTACCTCGGCGGCTTCGCCTTGTTCACCGGTGCATCACTGCTCTGTGGAGATGCGGACAATCTCGGAGTGCTGATCGCCTGTCGCGCCCTGCAAGGCGTCGGCGGTGGGCTGCTCGGCGCGAACAGCATGGCGATCCTGGTGAAGTCGGTACCCGCCGACAAACGTGCGCGCGCGATCGGACTGTTCACGGCGGCGCAGGCGGTCGGCGTCAGCGCGGGTCCGATCGTCGGGGGCCTGCTGCTCGATGCGCTCGGTTGGCGCTGGATATTCTGGGTCGCCCTTCCGTTCGGCGTGAGCGCGTTCGTGCTGGGGTGGCTCGTGCTGCCGCGCTCGACCGACCGCCCTGCCGACACGACGTTCGATTGGGCCGGTGCGGTGCTGCTCGTGCCGTCGCTGGTGCTGGCGATCCTCGCACTCAACCAGGTGTCCGTGTGGTCTCTGCATTCACCGGCGATGATCCTGTGTATCGGCAGTTCGGTCGTCTTGCTAGCCGTGTTTGTACGGCAGGAGAAGCGGGCCGCCGCACCCCTGGTCGACCTGAAACTGTTCTGCAACCGTGCATTCTCCGCCGGTATTGCCGGTGTGGCGCTGGGCTATGCGCTGCTTTACGGCATGCTCTTTCTGATGGCCTTCGCGCTGCAGAAGGGTCTGGACAACAGCGCGACCGTGGCCGGCCTGAAGCTCGCCGTCATTCCGGTCGTGCTCGGTCTGGCCGCTCCCATCGGCACCTCCCTTGCCGAACGCTCATCGTCCCGGCGTGTCGGAACCGCCGGAATGGCGGCGTGCCTCGCCGCCGTTGCCGCTCTGGCCTTGATCGCCTTCGGGCCCGACCGCCTCGTAGTCCGGCTTTGCGCGTTGGCACTGTTCGGCCTCGGCCTGGGGCTCTTCATGGCCCCGAACAGCCACGCTACGATCGAAGCCGCGCCCGCCGACCGCGCCGCCACCGCAGGTGCGCTCGTCAATCTCGCTCGCGTGTTCGGGAGCTGCATCGGGATCTCCGCCACGTCGTCGATGATGGCCTGGCAGCTTGGACGACTGTCGGGCGAGGACCTGATGAGCCCGATGTTCGTTGTCGCCGTGGAAAGCAGCCTCCTCATTCTCGCCGCTTTCGCCCTGATCGCCGGCGCCGCGCTGCGGTTCTTGTCCTCGGGGCCACGCCCATCATCGCCGCCTCGCGAGCATCCTGGAGGTCGCCCGTGAGCTCGAACAGCTTTACCGGCCGGTTCGCGAGCGGCGCCGAGCTCGTCGCCGAAGGTGCGATCCCCCCACGGGTGCTCTTCTGACGACACCAGCGCGCACGCCGTGGGGGCTGGTCGCACTGCTGGTCGGAGCCGGCATCGTGGCCGCTTTCCATGTCGGCAAAGTGCCGCCGTCCCTGCCCTCGATCCGGGAAGAACTCGGTGCCAGCCTTCGGCAGGCGGGGTGGCTGCTGTCCACCGTCAACCTGGTGACGGCGCTGGGCGGCATGGCCATCGCGCTGACGGCCAACCGTTTCGGCCATCGCCGGCTGATCGTCCTCGGCACGGCGCTCTGTTTCGCCGCCAGCCTGGTGGGCGCGATGAGCGGCAGCGTCGAAACCCTGATGGCAGCGCGCGTCGTCGAGGGCCTCGGCTTCATCGCCGTCGTGGTCGCCATCCCGACGCTGCTGCTGCGTATCGCGACGCCGCGCGACCAGAGGCTCGCCATGGCCTTGTGGACCACTTACATGCCGGCCGGCGCCGGTTCGATGATGCTCGTCGCGGCCCTCGTCCTGCCGGGGACCTCGTGGCGAATCGCCTGGATGGTGGCCGCCGCGGCTTCTGCCGCGATGCTGGCCGCCCTGCTGGTTCGGGCGCGGCCTCGGGCGGAACTCGATCTCGTCGCCGCAATCCGCCGCCCGGTGCTGGCCGAGATGGCCGAGGTCGCGACCAGCGGCGGAGCCCTCGCCATCGCGGTCTGCTTCGGCGCCTACTCCTGCTGCTGGTTCGCCGTGGTCGGTTTCCTGCCGACCCTGCAGGTCGAGCGGCTGGGCTTCTCGACCTCGACGGCCGCGATCGTGACCGCCATCGTGACGATCGTGAACGTCGCCGGCAACCTCGCAGCCGGCTGGATGCTGCAGCGCCGGGTGCCGCGGGTCGCGATCATCGTCGGCGCGACCGCCTCGATGGCGCTCTGCGCTGCCGGGATATTCCTCGACGGTGTCCCCGACATCGCCCGCCTCATGCTGGCCGGACTCTACTCCGCCGTGATCGGCGTGGTGCCCGGGTGCCTGTTCACGGCGATTCCCGTCCATGCGCCGAGACCGCAGCTCGTCGGCGCGGCGACCGGGTTGCTGATGCAGGTCTCGAATCTCGGTGCCCTGCTCGGACCGCCGATCACCGCCGCACTGGTCTCAGCGGGCGGCTGGCCGGCCGCCGCATGGCTGACCAGCGTGGCGCTCGGGATCGCCGCGCTGGCCGGTCTCTTCCTGCACTGGCGCGAAAAGCGTAAGCTTGCCGCATGATTTACGTCGACATCGTCTCCGACACGATCTGCCCATGGTGCTACATCGGCAAGCGACGCTTCGAGCGCGCGCTCGATCTCAGCGGGCGCAATGACATCGCCATCTCTTGGCGGCCGTTCCAGCTCAATCCCGACATGCCGTCCGAGGGCATGACGCGCGACGATTACGTACGGGCCAAGTTCGGCGGCGGCGACCGGCCGCGCCAGATCTACCAGGCGATCGCCGAGAGCGGCCGCGAGGCAGGCATCGAGTTCCAATTCTCCAAGATCAGGCGCACACCCAACACCGTGCTGTCGCATCGTCTCGTCCACTGGAGCGCCAAGCAGGAGCGTCAGGACGAGATGGTGCAGGAGCTGTTCAAGGGCTACTTCGAAGACGGGCTCGATGTCGGCGACCTCGAGATCCTGGTCGAATGCGCCAGGCGTGCCGGCCTCGACAGCGAGCTGGCGCGCACGTTCCTCCTGAGCGAGGAAGGCCGGCAGGAGGTCGTCGCGTCCGACGTCTATGCAAGACGGCTCGGCATCAATGGCGTGCCGTGCTTCATCGTCAATCGCAAGTATGCGGTGTCGGGCGCCCAGCCGCCATCGGCCTTCGTCGAGGTCTTCAATCTCGCCGAGCGCGACGCCGCCACCAGCACCGCCCAGTCGACGGCCTAGCCGGCTTTGGCTTCTTTACGGCTCTTTTGGTTCCTCCCTGCGCGCAGCGCGGGGAGGAAAGGTTTGCGCCTATGAGTGGGGGGCCCGAATGAACGTGTCAGTCGATATGTCGTCCAGCATATGATATGTTGACCGACATACCATGCCTCCGAGCCCCGCCCATACCGCCCGGGTCCGGGTCGAACTCCTGAAGCATGCCGGTCGCCTGTTCCGGCTGCGCGGCTACGCCGGGACCAGCATCGACGACATCATGCTGGCAGCGGGCCTGACGCGCGGCGCCTTTTATGCGCATTTCGACTCGAAGGAGGATCTGTTCGCCGAGGGGATCGGTGCGGGCGACGGGCTGCTCCGGAAGCTCCGGGCCGCCGACGCGACGGTCGGCGGCGCAATCGACGCTTACCTCGCGAAGGACGATCTCGTTGCCAATGCGCAGGGCTGCACCGTTGCGGCGCTGGCCGGTGATGTCGCCCGGGCGTCCCTCCCCGCGCAGCTCGCCTACGCCAATATCCTGCATGGGGTGATCGCGGAGATGGCGCAGGGCCGCCGGCGCAAGCTCGACCCCGATGCGACGGCGGCTGCCATCCTGGTGATCGGCGCGCTGAGCCTCGCCCGCGCGAGCGGCGACCGCCGGCTCAGCGACTGGCTGCTGCGCTGCGCGCGGCGGGCGGCGCGGGCTCTACTGGCGCCGAAGGCGACGCCCCCGCGAGCTTCGCCAAAGCCGAAACGATCCCGGTCACGCCCGAAAGCCGCTGACGCTCGTCCTTCCAGACGCGCTGCACGATCACGCGATGGTCCGGCCTGAGCTTCACCAGCGGCGCGTTCTTCTGGATCCAGCCGATCAGACGGTCCGGCTTGGGGAACTTGTTCTCATGGAAGCTCAAGACCACCGCCTTCTCGCCTGCGTCGATCTTCTCCACCCGGGCAATGCGGCAAAGCAGCTTGAGCGAGATCGTCTTCAGCAGGAACTCTGCCTCCGGAGGCGTCGGCCCGAAACGGTCGACCAGCTCGGCGGCAAAGGAATCGACCTCCCCCTGGGTGTTCAGGCCGCCCAGCCGGCGATAGAGGCCCATGCGCACCGACAGGTCGGCGACATATTCCTCGGGAATGAGCACCGGAATGCCGAGATTTATGGTCGGCGACCAGTCGGCCTTCTCCGCCTCCTGCGCCCTACCCCGTGCCGAGGCGACGGCTTCCTCGAGGAGCTGCTGGTACAGCTCGATGCCGACCTCGCGGATATGGCCCGACTGTTCCTCGCCAAGGAGATTGCCGGCACCGCGGATGTCGAGGTCGTGGCTGGCCAGCTGGAAGCCCGCGCCCAGCGTGTCGAGCGTCTGCATCACCTCGAGCCGCTTGGACGCCGCCTCGCTCAGCGCCTTCCCCGGCGGGACGGTGAGATAGGCATAGGCGCGGGTCTTACCGCGCCCGATGCGGCCGCGCAGCTGGTAGAGCTGGGCCAGGCCGAAATTGTCGGCGCGATGGATGATCATCGTGTTGGCGTTGCGGATATCCAGGCCGGATTCGACGATATTGGTCGACAGCAGCAGGTCGAACTTGCCGTCGACGAACTCCTGCATGGTGTTCTCGATCTGGGTCGGCGGGAGGCGACCATGGGCCATGGCCATGCGGATCTCGGGCACCAGCTCGCGGATCTCCTCGGCGACGGTCGCCAGGTCCTCGATACGCGGACAGACATAGAAGCTCTGTCCGCCGCGATACTGCTCGCGCAGCAACGCCTCGCGGATCGTCACACCGTCGAACGGCGTCACGAAGGTGCGCACGGCCAGGCGATCGACGGGCGGCGTGGCGATCAGGCTCATGTCGCGCACGCCGGTGAGGGCGAGTTGCAGGGTGCGCGGTATCGGCGTCGCGGTCAGCGTCAGCACATGGACGTCGGCGCGCAGCTCCTTGAGCCGTTCCTTGTGGCCTACGCCGAAATGCTGCTCCTCGTCGACGATCAGCAGGCCGAGATCCTTGAACTCGATGCTCTTGGCCAGCAGCGCGTGCGTTCCGATGATGATGTCGATCGTGCCGTCCTTGAGCCCCGCCTTGGTTTCCTTGGCTTCCTTGGCCGGCACGAGGCGCGACAGCCGGCCGATCCGCACCGGCATGCCCTGGAAGCGTTCCACGAAGTTGCGGTGATGCTGGCGCGCCAGCAGGGTGGTCGGGCCGATCACCGCGACCTGCTTGCCCGACAGCGCCGCCACGAAAGCCGCGCGCAGGGCGACCTCCGTCTTGCCGAAACCGACATCGCCGCAGATCAGCCGATCCATCGGCTTGCCCGACGACAAGTCGTCGAGCACGTCGGAGATCGCCTGCAGTTGATCGTCGGTCTCGGCATAGGGGAAGCGTGCGCAGAACTCCTCGTAGAGACCTTCCTGCGGGCTCATCGTCTCGCCGCGCTGCACCGCGCGCTCGGCGGCGATGGCGATCAGCCGGTCGGCCATGTCGGCGATGCGCTGCTTGAGCCGCGCCTTGCGCGACTGCCAAGCAACACCGCCCAGCCGATCGAGGACGGCGTCCTCTTCCGACGCCCCGTAGCGACTCAGCACGTCGATGTTCTCGACCGGCACGAACAGCTTGTCGCCCCCTTCGTAGCTGAGCTTGAGGCAGTCGTGCCGTGCGAATCCGATCTCGAGCGTGACCAGCCCGTCATAGCGGCCGACGCCGTGTTCACGATGCACCACGAGGTCGCCTTCGCTCAGCGCGGACGCTTCGGCGATGAATCGTTCCGACGGCCGCCGCTTGCGCTGCGGTCTAGACAACCGGTCGCCGAGGATGTCCTCCTCACCGATGACCTCCAGCCCGTCGAGCACGAAGCCGTGCTCGAGCGGCCAGATCGCAATGCCGACCACGCCGGACGGCAGGCCCTGAACCATGGCATAGTCGGCTACCGGGACAGGCGTCGTGCCGCCATGCTCCTGCAACAGATGCGTGAGGCGCGTCGCCGAGCCTTCGGTGAAGCCCGCCACCACGACACGCCGCCCGGCGCCATTGGCGGCCTTCACGTGGTCGGCGACCTTGTCAAACAGGTTTACGCCTTGCGCCGTGCGGGCCTGGGCGAAGCCTTCATGGCGGCGGCCGCCGAGGTCGACGACATTCGGCGCTTCGGGCGGTGCGTCGAAGCTGGTGAACTGTCCGGCGCTATGGCCCTCCAGCAGCGCGTCCCACTGCGAGGGCTTGAGATAGAGCCGCTCCGGCGGGAGCGGCTTGTAGTCCGCCCCGCCGGACATGCCACCCTTTGCGCCGGTCTTCACGCGGGCGTCGTAATAGTCGGCGATCAGCTCCCAGCGGGACTCGAACGCTTCCCTGATCTGGTGATCCGCCGTGACGACCGCGCCGGGGCAATAGTCGATCAGCGTCTCCATGCGTTCATGGAACAGCGGCAGCCAGTGCTCCATGCCGACATGACGCTGCGCGGCAGACACCGCCTCGTAGAGGATGTCGTCGCCCGCCACGTTGCCGAAAAGCTCGCGATAGCCGGTGCGGAAGCGCTCGATGCTGTCGGGAGTGAGCAGCACCTCGCTGACCGGCAGCAATACGACCTCGTCGCGGTCGCCGGTGGTGAGCTGGCTCATCGGATCGAACGAACGGATCGATTCGAGCACGTCGCCGAACAGGTCGAGCCGCAGCGGCTCGTTCGTGCCGGGCGGGTAGAGATCGACCAGGCCGCCACGGATTGCGAACTCGCCCGGCTCCATCACCGTGTCGGACCGGCCATAGCCGTTGGCGCCGAGATACTTCGTCAGGCCGGCAACGTCGACGCTCGAGCCCTTGTGCAGCACCGTCGCCGCCTCGGCATAGAGGCTGCGCGGGGGGATCTTCTGCAGCGCCGCCCCTGCGGAGGCGAGGATGATGCGCGCCGGCGTACCAGGCCGCTTCGGTGCGGCAAGACGGACCAGCGTCTGCAGACGCTCCGCCACGATGTCGGGATGCGGCGAGAGCCGGTCATAGGGCAGGCAATCCCAAGCGGGAAAGGCGAGAATCTGGCGCTCGGGTGCGAAGAAGTGGAGGCCGTCCTGCAGCCGCTCCAGCCGCTGACCGTCGCGCGCCACGTGCAGGATGTCCTGACCGCCGGTGGTACGGGCGATCTCCGCCAGCACCATCGCGTCGGCGCCCTCGGGCAGACCGGCCAGCGTCCAGCGGCCGCGCTTGCGATGAAGCGGGGCGATCCGTTCGGCGAGCGTGGGCATCTAGAACCTCACGCGAAAGGCCAGCAGCTTGCGCAATACGGGCGAATCGACTTCGGGCGGCACTTCCGCCTTGCCCGAAACCCAGTCGTAAATGTCGTTGTCACCCGCACGGAGGAGGCTTTCGTACTGATCCAGTTCCGCGGCACCGAATTCCGCGATATGAGCGCGCGCGAATTGCCCAAGGAGGATGTCGTTCTCCTTGTTGCCACGATAGACGCTGCGATAGAGCAAACGCTTCCGCCGCGTCTCCAGTTCTGTGTCGTCGGCCATTTTTCCCCAGGCCTTTGCGAAAAGGGGCGTAGCATATAGGCGGCGACGGGTGCGAAGTCACGCCAGCAGCCATGCGTCCCGCCAGTCTCACGCCCCTCTTCGCCCAGGTCACCTCGCTGCCCGGAATCGGGCCGCGGCTGGGCGTCTTGGTGGAGCGTCTGGCCGGGCCGCTGGTCATCGACCTGCTGTGGCACCTGCCGGTTGGCGTGATCGACCGCCGCAACGCGCCTGTGATCGCCAAGGCGCTGGCGGGCACGGTGGCGACGCTCGTTGTCACGGTGGAGGATCACATCGTGCCGCGCAGCCCCCGCCATCCTTATCGGGTGTGGTGCAGCGACGAGACCGGCCGGCTCAGTCTCAGTTATTTCAACGGCCGCGAAGCCTACCTGATGAAGCTGCTGCCACCGGGCGAACGCCGAGTCGTCAGCGGCCGGATCGAGCTCTACCAGGGCGAGGTGCAGATGACGCACCCGGACCACGTCGTGCCGCTCGACGAACTCGAGTCCATCCTGAGGGTCGAGCCGATTTATGGCCTGACCGGCGGCCTCACGCAGCGCCCGCTGCAGAAGGCCATCGCCGCCGCCGTCGAACGCGCCCCCGAGCTGCCGGAATGGCAGGACGCGGCCTACCTGAAGAAGCAGAAGTGGCCGGCGTGGAGGGCAGCGCTCGCGGCGGCGCACGCCCCCGCCGACGAAGCCGATCTGTCGCCGATGCACCCGGCGCGAGCCCGCCTCGCCTTCGACGAGCTGCTGGCGAGCCAGCTCGCCATCGCGCTGGTGCGGCATCACAACCGCACGCTCGCCGGCCGGGCGACCAGGGGCGAAGGCACGCTGCAGAAGCGTGCTCTTGCAGCCTTGCCGTTTCAGCTCACGACGAGCCAGCTCTTCGCTTCGGCGGAGATATCGGCCGACATGGCCAGGCCCGAGCGCATGGTGCGGCTGCTGCAGGGCGATGTCGGCAGCGGCAAGACGCTGGTCGCCTTCCTCGCCATGCTGACGGCTGTCGAGTCGGGCGCACAGGCTGCCCTCATGGCGCCGACCGAGCTCCTCGCGCGGCAGCACTTCGCCACCATCGCGCCGCTCGCTGCGGCGACCGGTACAAGACTGGCGCTCCTGACCGGACGCGATGGCTCGCGCCAGAAGAAGGAGACGCTGCAGGGCCTGGCCGACGGTACGATCCAGCTCGTCGTCGGCACGCACGCGCTGGTGCAGGGCGACGTCGAGTTCGCCGATCTTGCTCTTGCCGTGGTCGACGAGCAGCACCGTTTCGGCGTGCACCAGCGCATGGCGCTGTCGTCGAAGAGCCATTCCGTGGACCTGCTGGTGATGACCGCCACCCCGATCCCGCGCACCCTGATGCTGGCGGCCTATGGCGATCTCGACGTCTCCAAGCTCACCGAGAAGCCGGCCGGCCGGCTGCCGATCGATACCCGGACGCTGCCGCTCGAGCGCATTGGTGAAGTGGCGGATGCCGTCGGCCGCATGATCGGCACGGGCGCCAGGGTCTACTGGGTGTGTCCGCTGATCGAAGAGTCGGAGGATGTCGACCTCGCCAATGCCGAGGAGCGCCATCGCCTGTTGAGCGCACGCTACCCCGGAAAGGTCGGGCTCGTGCATGGTCGGCTGAAGAGCGCCGAGCGCGAAGCGACCATGGCGGCTTTTTCTTCAGGGGAGTTGTCCATCCTGGTAGCGACGACGGTCATAGAAGTAGGCGTCGACGTGCCCGCCGCCACCGTCATGATCATCGAGCATGCGGAGCGCTTCGGGCTCGCCCAGCTCCACCAGCTGAGGGGCCGGGTCGGACGCGGCAGCGCCCGGTCGAGCTGCCTGCTGCTCTATGCCCAGCCGCTCAGCGAGACCGCGAGGGCGCGCCTCGCCATCATGCGCGAGACCGAAGATGGGTTCCGAATCGCCGAGGAAGACCTCAAGCTGCGCGGCGCCGGCGAACTGCTGGGCACGCGCCAGAGCGGCCTTCCCGACATGAGGCTGGCCGACCTTGCCGTGCACGCCGAGCTGCTCCAGGCCGCGCAGGACGATGCGCGCCTGATCGTCGGGCGCGATCCGGATCTGCAGTCCGAGCGCGGCGCCGCCCTCCGCGCCCTGCTCTACCTGTTCCGACGCGACGACGCCGTGCGCACCCTGCGTGCGGGGTAATCGCCGCGGCCGGACACGCTTCAGCGCTCGCGGAAGGTCCGCGCGATCTGGTCGTGCAGCGGCTTCAGCAGGTATTCGAGTGGCGTCCGGGCGTAGGTCTGGACGTAGACTTCGGCCGGCATTCCCGGCACCAGCTTCAGCCCATCCAGCTTCCGGATCTCGGCCGGCGGCAGCGACAGCCGGATGAGGTAATAAGCGGCGCCGGGTTGGGCACCTGACGGGGGATCGTGCGTCAGGTCGGCCGACACCAGGGTTACAGTGGCGTTGAGATCGGGTGCGGTCCGTTGATTACCGGCCATGATGCGCACGTGCGCCGCTGCTCCCGCCTCGATCTGGTCGATATCCTGGGGTGCCACCTTGGCCTCAACAACCAGGTTGTCGCCGTCGGGAACGATCTGCATCACCGTGTCGCCAGCGGCGATCACCCCGCCCACGGTATGGACGCTGAGCTGGTGGACGACGCCGGCCTGCGGTGCGCGAATGTCGATCCTCTTGAGCTGGTCCTCCGCCGCGGTCAGCCGTTCCTTGAGCTCGGCGATCCTGCCCTGGGAGTCGCGCAGGTCCTTCAACACCTCCGTCATGAAATCCTGATCGAGCTGGAGGATCTGCAGCTCGGTTTCGCTGATCTTGCCCCGTGCCCGTGCGATGTCGGCAATGTACTGGCCTCTCTCGCCCTCGAGCCGCGCCTTCTCCCGCTCCAGCATCTTGAGGCGCGACATCGGCACGAGCTGCTTCTTCCACAGCTCGTTGACGCCGATCAGCTCGTCGTCGATGTGGGCGATCTCGCGCTCCTTGGCCTGCTGCAGCGCCGATAGCCCGACGATCTCCTCCCGGCTCTGCCCGATACGCTCCCGCAGCTGCGATCGCTGGCCCGAACGGCCGGTGCGACGCGCCTCGAACAGCTTGAGCTCACCCGCCACGGCCGAATTGACGGCCTTCTCGCCGCGGCGGGCTGTCAGCTCGGCGGGCATGTCGACTGCGTCGGCGCCCTCGCGCTCGGCAAGAAGGCGGGCCTCGCGCGCCATCAGCTCGTCGAGCTGCGAGCGGACCACGCCGAGGGTCGAGCGGGTCACGGTATCGTCGAGGCGCATGACGATCTGGCCGGCCTCGACGGCCGCACCCTGCTTCACCAGCAGCTCGCCGACCACCCCTCCCGTAGGATGCTGGACCTTCTTTACGGCCGATTCGACAACCAGCGTGCCTGACGTAACGACGGCTCCGGAGAGCTCGGCGGTCGCCGCCCAGCCGCCGAAGCCGCCCACCATGACGATCATCACGGCAAAGCCCGCGATGTTGAGCTTGCGGATGACCGCCCGCGGATTGCTGGCCGTCGCGCTCAACGGTCGCCTCCACCACCGCTCGCGCTCCCGATGCCGTGCACGACCTTCAGCAGGTTGGTCGCCGATGCTGCAGGCGGTGCCTTGACGCCGCGCAGCTTCTTGAGCACCTCGTCGCGCGGCCCATAGGCCTGCTGGCTACCGCCGGCCAGCACCATCACCTTGTCGCAGGCGGACAGCGCCGATGGCCGGTGGGCCACAGAAACGACGATCCCGCCTCGCGCCTTGACTGCCAGTATCGCCGCCGTCAGAGCCGCCTCGCCGTCATTGTCGAGATTGGATCCCGCCTCGTCGAGCACCAGAAGGAACGGATCTCCGTAGAGCGCGCGGGCGAGAGCGATGCGCTGGCGCTGGCCGCCCGACAGGGCCGCGCCGCCGTCGCCGATCGGCGTGTCGTAGCCGAGCGGCATCTTCAGGATCATGTCGTGCGCGCCGGCAGCGGCGGCGGCCTTCAGCACGGCTTCGCTGTCGGGCTGCGGCGCCATGCGCGAGATGTTCTCTGCGATCGTGCCGTCGAACAGTTCGACATTCTGCGATACGAAGCCGACATGACGGCCCAACGCAGCCGGATCCCATTGGTCGGTGCGCGCACCGTCCAGCCGGATGCTGCCGCGTGCCGCCGGCCAGATGCCCACGAGCGCCCGGACCAGCGACGTCTTGCCGGCGCCGCTCGGGCCGATGATGCCCAGCGCCTCTCCCGCCTCTAGCCGAAACCCTATGTCATTCACGATCGCGGCCCGCCCGCCTGGAGGCACCACGGTCAGACGATCGACCTCGCAGGAAGCAACCGGACCCGGAAGCTTAGTCACGTCACGTTGCGGTGGGAGCCGGGCGAGGATGGAAGAGAGCCGGCGTACGCTCTGGCGCGCCTGCACGAACCCGCGCCAGTTCTGGATCACCGATTCGAGGGGGGCAAGCGCCCGGCCCATCATGATAGAGGCCGCAATCATGGCGCCGGCCGTCATCTCACCGCGGATCACCAGCCAGGCGCCCATGCCCAGCATGGCTGACTGCAGCAGAAGGCGGACGACCTTCGAGATGCTGCCGAAAGTGCCGGCAACGTCGCCTGCGCGCGCCGTGGCCGCCAGGTATCGGTCGTTGACCGCCGCCCAGCGCTGCGACATCGCGTCGGCCATGCCCATGGCGACGACACTCTCGCTGTTGCGGCGGTCGGTCTCCACTGCCGCTGCCCGCAGGCCGGCCAGCTGGGCGAGGTCCTGAGAGGGCTTGCGGGTCGCCCGCTCCGTGAGCAGCGTCAGCGTCACGAGCAGCAGAGCCCCTGCCGTCGCGGTGAATCCGAGCCACGGATGAAGCAGGAAGCACACTGCGAGGAACAACGGCATCCACGGCAGATCAATGAAGCCGATCGGACCGCTGCCGGTCAGGAAGTTGCGGACCTGATCCAGATCGCGCACGGGCTGTCCTGCGTCACGTGCCTCGGGATTCTGGACGGCGATCGCGACGACCGCCGCGTGAACGGTGCCGCCGAGGTGCTTGTCGAGAAGTGCTGCAGCCCGCATGACGATGCGGGAGCGCACGAGATCCAGGATGCCCTGGAAAGCGTATGCGCCAACCAGCAGGACCGTGAGCGCTACCAGCGTCGGAACGCTGCGGCTGGACAGCACGCGGTCATAGACCTGCAGCATGTAGAGAGGACCGGCGAGCATCAGCAGGTTCACGCCGCCTGAGAACACGGCGACGCTCCACAACACGCTTCGGCAGTCGCGCAACGCCTCAGTGACCGCCGGGTGGGTCGGGGACGCGGGTTGCCGTGCTGGCCCGGCCATCGGGTATCTCGTCCTCGCTGTCGCTCGAGAGTTCGTCTGGCGAAACGCCTGTTCGCGTTCCGCCAGACGCGCTTGGCTTGTCAGATCACCACGAAGTGGTCGTGGGTCAGATCGGTGTTGGCTGTCACGGTCGCGAATTCGACCGCAGCCTCTGCTCCGGAACCATCGGCATCGTAGAGGAGCGTGCCGTTGGCCTTGTCGTAAACGATCCGCTGATCATCGGTGGTTGCCGAAGCGCCGATGTGGAACTCGTCCGCGGTAAGCGTTCCCAGGTCGATTTCCGTGAAAACCGACTGGCTCAGGTTGAACAGATCGCTCGCAACGGCGAAGTCGGTGACATTGTCGACATTGGTGGCGCTGTTCAGAACCGTATCGAAGACGAAGGTGTCGCTGCCGCCACCGCCCGTCAGCGTGTTGGACGCGGCGTTGCCGGTGATGACGTTCGCCAGCGAGTTGCCCGTGCCGTTGATCGCGTCGGAACCCGTGAGGGAAAGGTTCTCGAGATAGCTTCCGAGCGTCCACGTTACCGAGGCCTCGACCGTGTCGGTGCCCTGGTTGTTTCCTTCGATCACCACGTCGCCGGCATTGTCGACGACGTAGGTGTCGTTGTTGTCTCCGCCGAGCATGACGTCGGCGCCAGCGCCGCCATCCAGTCGATCGTTGCCGGAGTCGCCGAGCAGCGTGTCGTTACCGGCCTCGCCCTCCAGCTCGTCATCGCCGTTTCCGCCGGTCAGGATATCCAGGCCGTCGCCGCCGGAGAGGTGATCGTTGCCATCTCCGCCATCGAGGTTGTTATCCTGCAGGTTGCCAACGATCGTATTGCCGAGGTCGTTGCCGGTGCCGTCGATGGCCGTTCCGGTCAGGGTCAGGTCTTCGACATTCGCCGTCAGCGCGTAGCTCACCGACGAGGTGACCTCGTCGTCGGTACCCTCGTTGGCCAGCTCCGTCACCACGTCGCCCGCATCGTCCACGACGTAGCTGTCGCTGCCGTCTCCACCCACCATCGTGTCGGCGCCGCCCTGGCCGTCGAGCACGTTGTTGTTGGCGTTGCCGGTCAGCACGTTGGCCTCGGCGTTGCCCGTGGCGTTGAGCGCCGCGCCTGCCAAGGTCAGGTTCTCGACGTTCGCCGTCAGGGTGTAGTTCACCGAGCTGTAGACGATGTCCGTGCCGGTGTCCGCACCGCTCGACTCCTCGACCACGTCCCCAGCGTCATCGACATAGTAGGTGTCGTTCCCCTTGCGGCCCTTCATGGTGTCGGCCCCGGCCATGCCGTCGAGGACGTTGTCACCCGTGTTGCCGGTCAGGACATTGATCTCGGCGTTGCCGGTTGCGTTGATCGACGCTCCTCCCGACAGCGTCAGGTTCTCGACGTGCGCCGAGAGGATATGGCTCACCGACGACGTCACGGAGTCCGTGCCCTCGCCCGCCAGTTCCGTGACCGTATCGCCGGCATCGTCGACGACGTAGCTGTCGTTGCCGTCACCGCCGATCATGCTGTCGGCACCGGCCTTGCCGTCGAGGACGTTGTCACCCGTGTTGCCGGTCAGCGTGTTTGCCGAGTTGTTGCCCGTACCGTTCAGGTTTGCTCCGCCCACCAGAGTGAGGTTCTCGACGTTGCCTGCGAGGGTGTAGCTCACCTCGCTATAAACAATGTCCGTACCGGAGCCCGGGCTCCCGGCCTCGTCAACCACGTCGCCAACGTTGTCGACATAGTAGGTGTCGTTACCCTTACCGCCGATCATGGTGTCGGCGCCGGCCTTGCCGTCGAGCACGTTCTCCAGATCGTTGCCGGTCAGGACATTGATCTCGGCATTGCCGGTCGCGTTGAGCGCCGATCCCGTGAGGGTCAGGTTTTCGACGTGAGCCGAGAGGATATGGCTCACGGACGACGTCACGGAGTCCGTGCCCTCGCCCGCCAGTTCCGTGACGGTGTCGGACGCGTTGTCGACGGCGTAGCTGTCGTTGCCGTCACCGCCGATCATGCTGTCGGCATCGGTCCCGCCGTCGAGGATGTTGTTGCCCGTGTTGCCGGTAAGGACGTTCGCGACGGAGTTGCCCGTACCCTTCAGGTTGGCAGCGCCAAGCAGGGTCAGGTTCTCCAGATTCGCACCGAGGATGTAGTCGATTTCCGACTCAACGGTATCGGTTCCCTGGTTCGCACTCTCGCTGACGGTGTCGCCTGCGTTGTCGACTACGTAGGTGTCGTCGCCGGCGCCGCCGATCATGCTGTCGGCATCGGCCCCGCCGTCGAGCAGATCGTTACCGGTCGAACCGGCAAGGACATCCAGCCCCGCTCCACCGTACAATGCGTCGTTGTCCGCGCCGCCGAACAGCTGGTCGTCGCCGCCTTCGCCACTCAGCGTGTCGTCTCCGGCCAGGCCATCGAGCGTATTGGCGCCGCTGTTGCCGATGATTTCATTGGCGCTTGCATTGCCGGTGCCGATGAGGTTTGCCGCGCCGGTAAGGGTCAGGTTCTCAAGATTGGCACCGAGGGTGTAGTCAATCGACGACTCGACCGTGTCCGTCCCTTCGTTGGCCAGCTCGGTCACCACGTCCGATGCACTGTCGACGACATAGGTGTCGTCCCCGGTGCCACCGACCATGGTGTCGTTGCCGGTGCCGCCGTCGAGAATGTCGTCGCCTGCACCACCGCTCAAGAAGTCGTTGCCGCTGCCTCCTTCGAGCCAGTCGTCGCCGGTGTCCCCGACCTGGGCCTCGGTGCCCTTGTCGTGCCCGTACAGCTCGTCATTGCCATCGCCGGCAATGAGGTGGTCGTCACCGCCCTTGCCGATGAGGCGGTCCCATGAGGTCGTGCCAATGATGGTCTGGTTGGTCGAGGTCTGCGCGGCCTTGTCGCCCTGCAGCTCCGTCGAGATGATCCCGCCTGGCAGCAATACGCCATACTGAGAGGCATCGATGTCATCGAGGATGCCGTCGATATTGAGGAGGGGACCCCAATCGGAGACGACCGTCGACAGATCAAGATCGCCCGTACCGATCGAGAGGCCGTCGATGTTGCCGTAGTTGAACACG
Source organism: Enhydrobacter sp. (assembly GCA_026126105.1). GTDB lineage: Bacteria > Pseudomonadota > Alphaproteobacteria > Reyranellales > Reyranellaceae > Reyranella. Next base: position 68,341 of record JAHCJV010000004.1, on the reverse strand, counting down.
GCGAAGGCATTCTTGTGCAGCCAGCCAGTCATCGTGACGTTGTCGATGACGACGGTACCCATCACTACCGCGTTGCTACCGGAGAGAGCCGTGTTGACCGTCCCCGTGAGCTCGATGCCGTAATCCGGGCGCTGCGCGACCGGGGTGGCAGGCGGCGCGTTGTCGATCGTGACATTCTGAATCGTCGCATTGCCCGAGAAGCCGTGCAGCTTGATGTGTGCCGAGCCGTTGGCACCGTTGTAGCCGTTGTTGTAGAACGCGCTGTTCGTTATGACGATTTCGCCCAACGCATCGGGCACCGGATTCCCGCCGACGGTCTTGTCCTCGCCATTGGCGAACACGCCGTAGGAGCCGGCGCCATGGATCGACACATCGTCGATCGTCAGTTTGCCGACGTCGGCGCCTTCGGTGACATAGACACCCATGCCCTGGTTGGGAGCCGCCGCTGCACCGACGATCTCGAGACCCTTGATCACTACGTCGCCACCCTCGAAATCCCCTGTGAGGGTGATGGCGTTCGTGCTGGTCGGCGCCTGGAGAACGACCGTTTCCCCTGCCGCCTCCTCGAGCGTGATGGCCTTGCCGTTGATCGACAGTGCCTCGTTATAGGTGCCGGTCGAGATCAGGACGGTATCGCCGTCCTCCGCGGCGTCAATGGCTTCCTGGATCGTCGCGAAGCCGCCGTTTCCGACCAGGAGCACCTGACTGTCCGAGCCTTCGACGATCTCGACATTGCTGAGCGTGTCGGTACCTTCGCTGCCGCCGTCTACCGTCCAGCCGCTGCCGGTTGCTTCAACGGTCACGTTGCTGGTGTAGGTGGCCGTGTCGGTTCCGCTGCCGCCGTCGAGCGTGTCGTCACCGTCGCCACCGTTGAGCGTATCGTTGCCGCCGGCGCTGGTCAGAACGTCGTTGCCGCCGAGACCATTATACACGATGTCGCCGGTCGAAGTCGGGCTGTTGACGGCCGTGTAGGTATCGCCGTCTTCGGTCCCATTCACCGTCAGTGTGCTTTGGGAGACGTTGTCGAAGTCGTTATGCTTGGCATTCTCGAGGTTGTTCTCGATCGTGACGTTGGTCACCGTGACGTCCGGCCCGGTCGTGTTGAACGCCGGATCGGACTTGCCCGGCTCGCCTAGGCGCACGCCAGTCGAGGTGCCGTCGATCGAGCCGTTCTGGATCAGAACCGACAATCCAGAGGCATCGGCCGGGTTCGGGCCGTACGTCGGATGGTTGGAGTCGTTGCGCGCCTTCACGGCGATCGCGGCGCCGCCGAAGTGGCCGGTCGGGTCCGCGCCGGTCGAGTTGCCGGTATTGGTGAACTCGAAATCCTGGATGACGACGCTGCCCGTGTAGACGCCGAATTTCAAATTGATGTCGATGCCGTTGCCGAATTCGCCCGGATTGCCGAAGGCGTCGCCGCGGCCGAACTGGCCGACATCGTCCATCGTCAGGTTGTCGAACAGGGTCGTGCCGTCGAGCGTCTCGGCGTAGATACCCTTCGCGATGAGATTCTCGAAGTGCGTGCCGTCGAAGGTCACGTTGGTTATGTTCTTGCCGGTCCCAACCTCTTCCCTGGCAAAATAGACGCCATGGACGCCATCACGGATCTCGCCGCCGATCACGGCGAGGTCGGTCACCTCCGCACTGTTGCCCTTGCGGATGCCGTTGACGGTCCCGTCGACTATCACCCCCTCGATGGTGGTGTGGTCCACACCGTTGCCAAGGTCGATACCGCTCACGAAGCTCGTGATCGTCAGATTCTCGATGGTGACGTTGTCGGCCGAAACCGTAAGGCCGGTCCCGCCGGTCGAAGCATAGGCTGCGGCACTCCTCATGAAGTCGGCGACCGAGCCGGTTATGCCGTTGGCGCTCTTGAACGTGCCCTGGATGATGACGTCCTCGGCGTCGCCGACACCGACGAGCGTCACCGACTTGTTGATATTGACGTTGCCGGCATAGGTACCGGCCGAGATCATGATCGTTTCGCCACCCACCGAGGCGTCGATCGCCTCCTGGATGGTTTCGTACCCGCCGTTGCCGACGAGAAGAACTTTGCCGCCGGCGGCGTCGACCTGCTCGATGCCGCTCAAGTTGTCGGTGCCTTCGCCGGCCGCTGTCACCGACCATCCGCCGTCGTAGGTGATCGTTGCCGCGCCGTCATAGTGGGCGACGTCGGTTCCGTCGCCTCCCGCAAGACTGTCGTTGCCGCCGCCGCCGGTCAGGACGTTGTCGCCACTGTCGCCAGTCAGGCTGTCGTCGTCGCTGCCACCGGTCACGTTCTCGACATCGGCGATCGACGTGAAGCCGGTCGCCTCGCCTGTCGCGAGGTTGACCGTTACGCCTTCCGTCGTGCCGTCATAGCTCAGCGTGTCGGCGCTGCCGCCACCCAGGTCGAGCTCGATGTTCTCGACACTGGTCAGCGTCTCGCCCGGATTGGTCAGGTTGCCGCCGCTCACATTGGCCGTGAAGGTATCGTCGCCATTGGTGCCGACCAGCTGCAGGGTATCGGTGCCGCTGCCGCCGTCGATCGTGTCCACACCTTCGCCGATCGTCTCGACGAAAACGTCGTCACCGGCGTCGCCCGAGAGGGTGTCGGTGCCCTCGCCGCCTTCGATCGTATCGTTGCCGTCGGCACCGGCGATCGTGTCGTCGCCAGCCAGCCCGGACAGCTCGTTATCGCCGCTGTTGCCGCTGATCACGTTGTTCAAGGCATTGCCCGTGCCCGACGCGTTGTTCGCGACCGTGCTGGTCACGTCGTCGAAGTAGAAGCCTTGGTTCTGCCCACCCGCGCCGTCCACCGGCTGGCCGGCGTTGCTGCCGCGGAAAATGATGCGTGACGTCTGGTTGGCTTCCGCGTTGTCCGAGTGAGTCCCGCCGATCGCATCTCGATAGTTCTCGAACGTGGTGGTCGTTCCGATCAACGCGCCGTCCAGATAGACCTGGATCACGTCGTTGTCTGCACCGTCGACGTAGGTCAACCGGAGCTCGATGTCGTGCCAGGACGTCGGGTCTACCCCGGACGCCAGTTCGACGTTGCCTGTAAAGGCGGTGAAGGTGTTGTTCGTCCAGTTCCCATCCAGCTTTGGCTCGTTCACCGCGATCCGAATGCCGGCGCCTGTCGACTCGATCACCATGAAGTTGTTGCGGTCCGTGCCGGCCGCATTCGCAAAGTCGACTTCGATCCGCGAATCGTCCGGTGTCTCGCTGACCGGCTTTACCCGGAACTTGATCGAGTGGAAGTCGCCATCGGCCGATGTCTGCGGCTCACCTGCCGTGACGCTCAGCGCTGGCGTGTACGGGCCGCCGAAATCGCCGGACGCCGGATCGCTCGAGATCCGCCATACCTGATTTCCCTCGACCTCGACTATTGCCTGATCGTCCGCGGGGCCGACATCCTTCCAGCCGTTCTCGCCGTTCGCGATCGGCCCGGTCGTCATGTCATCGAACGTCTGCGTGTCGGTGCCCAGATCGAGCAACGTCAGGTTCTCGACGTTGTCGCCCAGAATGTAGCTGTCCGACGTAATAACGGTGTCGCTGCCTTCGTCCTCCGCCTCGACGACGCTATCGCCGCTATCCACGAAGTACTTGTCGTCGCCGTCAAGCCCCTCGTACGTCTGGTTGCCCGGAGGAGAAGCGTAATCGCCGCGGAAATTGTCGGCACCGTCTGTACCGACGATGTGCTGTCCTTCACCCCCGTAAGGGAAAATGGAGAGTCGCGCCGTGTCGGGGTTGAAGGTGTTCCCGGCAAGGTCGAGCTCTTCCTCGAGGTTCGTCGGATTGTCCATTGCGCCGACGGCAATCTTCGAGCCTCCCGACGCCCCGAAATCATTGCCGGCGATGGTCAGGCCGTGGGGATCATCGACCACGATGTGATTGCCGTTGTCGCCGAAACTGTTGTTCGAGATCGTCGAGTCATCCACACCCGGATTCAGGTACATTCCCTGATTCCAGTTCGCGAAGCTGTTGCCGCTCACCGTCATGTTGGCGGTAACCGCCGCGTAGGTGGTGATGATGCCGTGCTGGGAACCCTCTGGGTGCGGGGTCAACCCCTGGTCGATGATGGAGTTGAGCACGCTCACGTTCGAGCGTGCGCCATCGAGGAACACGCCGGCGCGCATGCCGGCGTACATGACTCCGCCCTCCTCGATCTCCATGCCGTCGATCGTCACGCCGCTCGCGGTGATGTGGAAGCCGCCGGCTAGCGTCGATTCGGCGCCACGGGCGCCGTCCCAAGCCACTCCGGAGTTGGCTCCCAGGATGGTCAAGGTCTTGTTGACCGTCACTACCCCGCTGTAATCACCCGCGCCTACGACGATGGTGTCGAACTCGACCGCTGCTGCGATGGCGTCCTGGATGGTGTCGTATTCGGTGGGGCTGCCGACGATGGTGACGGTCATGAGAACCTCCTGCTGGATAACTACTGATTGTTGGCCGATTAGCGTTCAGTCGATGCAAGCCGCGAGGTACTTGACCATCCGCGGACATGTCTGATGGCGGCCCCTGCCGGGCCCGTGTCCAGGATCGATAGGAAATGCTCTGCATCCGCGGGGGCGGCGCGGCAGCGCTTCGGTGAAGTATCGGTGGCTCCAGGCAAAAACATGGACCTTCCACTTACGCAAAATTGAAAAGCTGCTCTGGCAGCGACGAAGACTCTGGAAGCGATCACACGCTCGCAGCGCGCTCACCGCCTCGACGTTCTGAATTGCTAACCCCGCTCTCCTCTTCGCCGGTCGTGAAACCAGCCCCATCGAATCCGCGTTCCAATGCCTGATTTGCTCCCCAGCATCGCAGGCTGCGTGATCAACACCCTAGTGACTACAACCCCTCATTGCGTCATCCAATTGGATGACATTGAAAAAAAACGGCACGCTCGTCCTTCGCCGCGCCGTCGTCAGCCGGTGAGACCGAAAGTCGTCGTGAGCACCAGGCGGACAAGCGCCACCTGCGTGTTGGTTGCGGTCTTGCCCATCGCGCGGGCAAGCAGGGTACGCACCGTGTTGATGCTGACGTTCAGGCTGCTGGCGATGTCGGGCAGCGAACTGCCGACCGCCAATCGCGCAACGACCCTCGCCTCTGCCGCCGTCAGGCCGAAGGCATCGGCAACGGCATCCGGATCGAACATCGACGGACGATCGGGATCGGTGATGAACAGGACGCAGCCCGACGCGCTTGCCGCGACATCGCGAGCGTCTGGCACGGTCGTGACGAGAAGCCTGTAGGGACGCCGCCCCTTGCCGCGTTTGAGATTCAGCCAGCGGGCGAACGCCGGTTCGCCGGTTACAGTCGCTTCGCGAATGGCACTTTGAAGCGCGGCATCGTCGGCCGATGACCTGGCCCGCACCTTGTGCGCCGCGATAACGAAGCCTTCGCGCGCCCGGCTTATCCGCTCGGCCTCGGCGTTTGCATAGAGCACCGTCGCGTTTCGATCGAACTGCAACAGGCCGAAGGGCAACCGATCGAACACTGCTTCGCTCAAGCGAGAGCGCTGAACCGCGGCCCGCAGGCTGAGGTCGATCTCCGCGGCGCGGCAGAAGTGAGGATGCACGCGCTCGACCGTCTCGTGAACTTCCACGGCAGCCATTGCACTGCCGATGTCGAGGCCGATGCACAACCAGACGGCTTCGCCTGCCTCGGCGATCGCTCTACCGGCGAGGTAGTAGTCGGCATCCCCGTCGTTTAGCGAGTTCCAGCGCGCCACCTTGTCCGAAGCGACGGCAGCCAGGCGACGCGTCTGTCCCAGTTCCATGGGGTGCGATGAGTCACCGGAGCGTGTCGCCATTCTACGCGCGACCGTGAGGTAAGGCTCGATCCGATCCTGTGCCTTCGCCCCCGTGCTCGCCAATAGGTCGGCGACGCCGGTTCGGACGTCGATCAGGAATATGAGTAGGTTCTTGCTATCGAGAGCTTCAGCCAGCGCTCGCGCCAACTGAGGCCACCGCGCCGACCCGACGGCGACGTCGTAGGCCGCCAAAATGATATCGTCCATGCCACCGCGCAGCCGGCCACCAACAACGACGCACGGGTTTTTGAACCAGGATTGCTCACTGGTAGAATCATCCCGTTTGCGGAGACTCGCGCCCCGTTGGTTGGACATAGCTCCCCACACACACGTAACGCCCTACCACGAGGCGTTATTTCACCTACCCACACAACTTCTATAGGCGCCGCTGGCACTCGGTTCATCATCCATTTGCATGACAAGAGAAACTCTCTACATCTCGAAATGGAGAATCTCGTGAGAACACGACCGGTCGCCACCGCTGTATTCACGAGGTGGACGAGCGGGATCGGCCGATGGAGCAGCAAGCTGCGGACTCTTGCTGCAGCGCAGCGCGGAGTCGGCGATCGCGTACAGCCGCCGATGTTCTCCTGAAATCGCAGTCCGGAGTCGCGTGCGATTGGCGCCGAAGCGCCTCAGCGTCTATCCGAGTTGCGATACGAAGCTGCGGAGCGCGTCGCGCGCCGCTCGTACCGTCTTTTCAGCATCGTCACGCCGTTTCGCAATCGCTTCCAGTTCGGTCTCCTGCCGGTCGAGGGTCGCGAGGTAACGGCGCTGCAGATCGCTGTTGGCAGGGACGCGGGCGAGATTGTCCCGAAGGCGCGCCTGCTCCTGGACAATGTTCTGCCGCTCGGCGTCGACCTGTGCAAGCCTGCGCTCGGCCTCGCTGACGGCTTGCTGGAGCTGCAGCACCCTGGTCAAGGCCTCACGGGTCCTGGTGTCGAACTCCTGGGCCTGGGCGAAGACCTTGATCTGGTCGCTGGAGGTGTCGAGCAGCCGCAGCTCCTGGAGCTGGGTCTGCTCCTGCGCGACCTCGAACGTATGCGTCTGGTCACCGCCAGGCAGCTGAAACGGGATCCGGTAGTAGCCCTCGCTCAGCTCGACGCCCTTGGCGTCGGGCTTGGTCAATGTCCAGCCCGGCAGCCGGCGCTGCATCACGACGAGCTGCCGTGCCTCCTTCGCCGGCCCGCGCACGCGGTAGGTCGTGGTCTGCCGGACCACGCGGCTGTAGCGCAGAACGCCGCCTGAGATCGTGCCGGTTGCCAGCCGATCGGTCTGCGCCGCATCGCGCTCGACCGTGACTTTCTCGTCCAGTGCATAGGCCAGCAGCCGCTGCTCGCCGATCGGCAAGGCAGACAGGCGCGCATCGCCGACGTAGGACACCATGCCTGCCTTGTCGCGCTCGTAGATCGTCAGGATACCGGGCGGCAGGCCGGTGTCGCCGTCGTTTGTGAGGCGCACCGCCGCCATCGGGTTGCGCGCCGCGGGATCGGTGCCGTAGAGCGCGAGCCGCTCGGCCGGAACCTGGCGATCGATCACGGGCAGCGAGAGCGTGCGGCCGCTTGCGACGCTCACCGGGTTCGGGAACCTGAACGTCACTTGCGTCGCCGCGTCCGTCGCCTGGATCTGCTCGGCGCCTGCCGCCTGCCCCGGAGGCACTGCGGCCATTTCGAACTGCGCATCACGCGACTTCAATGCTGGCGCCGATGCAGGGGCCGGCGGCGGCGGTGGTGGCGATGCGCGGCGCATCTCGCTGGCCGCGACGCCGCCACGATCGATATAGGGGTTGAGCCGGCCCGCCACCTCGACCGGCACTTCCGGTCGCGTGACGTAATAGGCTTCGTAAAGTGCCTGGTGGAACGCGACCGGCCGGCCCGAAACCAGCGTCAGATCAACCTCGTTCCAGTCCTGCCCGCTGAGGTTCTCGACCGTGGCCCAGCCCTGCAGAGCAGCCTTCGGCGCTGTCCCGTCGGTTGGCAAGGTGAGCCGGTAGGAGGCCTTCCACACGGGCACGCTGACGATGTAGGCGACCCGCACCGCGCGGCGGCCCTGGCCGCGTGTCGCGAGGTCGAGCGTACGCGTTTCCTTCGCCCGATTCGCCTGAATGGACTGCAGCGCCTGGCCGATCTTTTCGCGCAGCGCGGCATCGGCGAACTGCAGGTTCTCGGCATCCTCGAGAATGAACTGCTGCAACCCGGTCTCGGTCAGGACCGCCACCCGCGTACGTTTGGTCGTCGTCTTGCCGTCGGGAAGGGTCTGCGTCTCCTCCTCGACGGAGACGATTCGGCCCGAGAGAGCGCGCGGGCCGCCGACCGAGATCCGTGCACCCTTGAGCGCCGCCAGCAATGCCGCCGGAGACTCGAAGGCGGACTGGTCGAAAGGCATGTCCTTGAAGGTCTGCCGCAACGGCTCCTTGCCGGGCAGGCTCAGGCCGCCGACACCCCCTTTGTCGTCATAGACCACCAAACTCTTCAGCACGTCGTCGACCTGATCGAGAGCAACGGTGAGCTTCAGCGTGGCGTCGCCTTCGACAGTTGCCTCGTACTCGAAGTAGCCGAGGCCACCGGAGGAAAGCATCACGCGCCTGAGCGCGAGGTCCTGGGCAAAGGCCGGGAGCGCGAATACGCTCACCAGAGCCACGATCAACCAGCAGCGCATGTCGTTCCCTCGTCTGAGTGGACGCGTACGCTGACCGCCGAGTGTGACGCAACCGCGGCAGCAGCGAGGAAAAGTCCGTCTCCTACGACAATGCGTCCTTCAGCGCCTCGAACGGCAGCAGTACGCATGCCTGGCGCGACTTGTGCGCGGCGACAGGCTCGAACGCGTCGAACGGATCGCGCGCCTTGCCCGCTTCGCGGCCCAGGGCGCGCTCGGCATCGTGGCGCACTTCGGCAATGCCTCCGGCGTCACGGCCAACGGCAATCGAGACGAGCGCCGCCGCCGAGGCCTGGCAGAGCAAGCATCCGCGCACCTGGTGGGCGATCTGCAAGATGCGGCCGGTATCGTCGAGCTTGACGTCCATCGTCACCCGGTCGCCGCACAGGGGATTGTCGCGCCGAACCGATTTGGTCGGGTCGGCGAGCTTGCCGGCGCCGAGCTTCGACCTGGCGAGCGCCACGATGCGTGCCTGATAAAGCTCGTCGCTCATCGCAAGGTTGCCGCTGCGTGCCTGACACCGGCCAGCAGCGCGTCGATGTCCGTGTTGTCGTTATAGGGCGCGATCGAAACCCGCGTCGTGCCGTCGAGGTCGAAGCGGTCCATCAGCGGCTGGGCGCAGTGATGGCCGGCGCGCACCGCGACGCCGAACGAATCGAGGGTCTGCGCCACGTCGTGCGGATGCACACCGTCGAGCATGAAGGACACCACCGGATAGCGGTTCTGCAGGCTGGCCGGTCCGAGGATGTGTGTGCCGTCGATCTGCTGCAGCCCGTCGAGCACGCGTTGCACCAGGGCCATCTCGTGATCGTGCGTCGCCGTCCAGTCGAGCGCGGCCATCCAGTTGCAGGCGGCGCCCAACCCGATCGCCGGTCCGATCGGCGGCGTGCCCGCTTCGAAGCGCCGCGGTGCCGGCGCCCAAGTCGTCTCGGCGAGCGTCACGCGGCCGATCATCGAGCCGCCGCCCATGAAAGGCGGCATCGCCTCGAGCAGCTCCGGCCTGGCCCACAGCGCGCCGATGCCGTTCGGGCCGTAGGCCTTGTGGCCGGCGAAGACGTAGAAATCGACGCCGAGAGCGCGCAGGTCGAGCGGCCCGTGGGGGGCGCGCTGGGCGCCGTCAAGCATCACCTTGGCGCCAACGGCCTTCGCGGCGTCGACCACCCTGCGCACGTCGAGCAGCGCGCCGGTGACGTTCGAGACATGCGCCAGGGAAACGAGTTTGGTCTCGGAGGTGAGCATCCTGGGCAGAGCGTCGAGGTCGATCTGGCCATCCCGGGTCAGCGGCAGCATGTCGAGCTCGATGCCGCTGCGCTGCCGCAGGAGCTGCCACGGCACGATGTTGGAATGGTGCTCGAGCTCGGAAATCAGAATGCGGTCGCCGCGCGTCAGGAGTTGGCCATAGGAAAATGCGACCAGGTTGATCGCCGCGGTGCAGCCACCGGTGAAGACGATCTCCATCGGCTGCACGCCGAGGAACGTCGCGACGTCGGCACGCGCGTTCTCGTACAGCTCGGTCGCCCGCTCGGCGAGTCGATGGACGCCGCGCAGAACGTTGGCGCGACCGGTCGTCTCGTAGCGCCGCACCGCATCGAGCACGGCAAGCGGCGACTGCGCCGAAGCGCCGTTGTCGAGATAGTGGACCGGACGGCCGTCGATGATCTCGAACAGGATCGGAAACTGGTGCCGAACCGCGGCGACGTCGAAACTCATGCTTCTGTCACCCTGAGTTTCGAAGTCTTCGCGCTCCGTTCCTGCCATGCGGCGAGGGCCTCGGGCGTGTCGATGTCGGTGATCGCGGCATCGCCGGTCATCTCGACCTCGCAGACGAGGTCGGCGTGCTCGCCGATCAGGTGCTTGGCGCCGGTGTCGCCCGAGACGCCGGTCATCTCGGCGAAGAAGCGGCGGTCCCACAGCACGGGATTGCCGCGTTTGCCGTCGACCGTCGGCACGCAGATCGAGCGACCCTCGACCGGGCTGAACGCCGCCATCAGCCGGTCGAGCAACGCGGCGTTCACGCCCGGCATGTCGCCCAGCTGCACGACCGCGGCATCGATTTCCTTGCCCAACGAGGCGATCCCGGTACGCACCGAGGTACTGAGACCCTCGGCGAAATCGGGATTGGTGACGAAGCGCAGGCGCTTCTCCACGCCGACCGCCCGTTCGATCGCGGGCTTCACCTGGTCGGCCATGTGACCGAGGACGACCACGACTTCCACGGCCTGCGAGGTCAGGGCCGCTTTCACGGCATGGACAACGAGCGGCACGCCGTCGGCCTCCTGCAGGAGCTTGTTCGGCCCGCCCATCCGCGTCGAGCGGCCGGCGGCGAGCACCAGCACCGCGACGCGGGGTGCCTGTTGCGGCGCTGCCTCGTCCTCGCTGTCGTCGCGCGGCTGCGGGCGGGTCGGGATCTCGGCCAGCAGGCCGCCCGCCCCCATCTTCACGATCTCGGCGCGGCCGACCGGCAGGCCGGCGGCAAGACGCTCCAGCACCATGTCGAACCCGTTGTACTTCGGCGATTTGGCACAGCCCGGCAGGCCGAGCACCGGCTTGCCGTCGAGCTCCGCTGTCAGCAGCAGGTTGCCCGGATCGACCGGCATGCCGAAGTGGATGACCTTCCCGCCCGCCTCTTCGATTCCGGACGGCACCACGTCGTGGCGATCGACGATCGCGGAGGCACCGGCGACGAGAAAGAGGTCGCAGCCCTCACCCTTCAGTTCCTTGAGCGCCTCGGCGATCGAGCCAGCGTCATGGCTGCAGCGGCGCTCGGCGACGAGTGCGCTGCCAAGCGAGGTCAGCCGCTTGCCGGTCGTGCTGACCGCCTTGTCCAGAACCTTGTCGCGCGTGCCTGGCAGTCGCGTCTGCACCAGCCCCGCGCGCATCGCCCTGAACGGGGCGACGGAGATCAACGGCTGGTTGGGGGCCTTCGCGACCTCGATCGCACGATCAACCGCGGCGCGCGGTGCGGCATAGGGAATGATCTTCACCGTCGCGACCATCTGGCGCGCCGTCACGCGGGCGTACGGCGGCAAGGTCGCGACCGTCACCGATTCATGCAGCTCGTTCAGCGCATCGACCCTTTCCTGGTCGATGACGGCCAGCCCCGCCTCGCGCGCGAAATGGTTGCAGCGGCCGGTAAAGGGCGCAGTGATATCGATCCCCACCCCGGCCAGGGCCTTGGCGATCGCCTCCGCGGCCTGGTCTTCGTGGACGTCCTCGGCGTCGAGTCGCGCGGCGACGACCGACGCCACGCCGGCTGTCTTGAGCTTGTCGACGTCGTCGGCCGACAGGCGCCGGCCCTTGGCGAAGTTGATTCCGCCCGAACGCCAGCTATGCGCCAGGATGGCGCCGCTCGCTTCGTCGATCGGAGTCGCCCCGAACCTCACGCCGCCGCGACCTTCGGCGCCGACAATGCCTCGAGACAACGGGCTCGCACCTCGATGATCTGCCCGAGGATCGAGACGGCGATCTCGGCCGGCGACTTGGCACCGATATTGAGACCGACCGGGCCGTGGATGCGGGAGAACATCTCGTCGGTGATGCCGACCTCACCCAGCCGCTCCCTGCGCTTGGCATGGGTCCGCCGGCTGCCGAGCGCACCGATATAGAAGGCGTCGGACTTGAGCGCCGATTCGAGAGCGGGATCATCGAGCTTCGGATCGTGCGTCAAGGTGACGACCGCGGTCGAGGCATCGAGGCCCATCGCCTGGAAGGCTTCGTCGGCCCAGTCCTGGATGACTTTCACGCCGGGAAAGCGGTTGGCGGTCGCCCACGCCCCGCGCGGATCGACGACAGTGACGTCGAACTCGAGCATGGTCGCCATCGGAGCCAGCGACTGCGCGATGTGCACCGCGCCGACGATGATCAGGCGCGGCGGCGGCACGTAGACGTTCAGGAAGATTTTCTGACCGCCGATATCGACGGTCTCGCTTCGGCCGATCTCCATGGCGTGGCGCGCGGCAGAGACGACGGCCGGGTCTTCGGCCAGCGTTCCGTTTGCCATGTCGCGATAGATCAAGCCTTCGGCGCCGTCACTGAGGCGAGTGGCAAGAGTAACGGCCTGCCGCCTGGTGCGCGCCTCCTGCAGCGCGGCGAGGGTTTCGCTCCTCATGGGATCAGCTCACCTTCTCGACGAAGACCTGGACCTTGCCGCCGCAGGCGAGACCGACATCCCAGGCCTGCTCGTCGGTGACGCCGAAATCGAGCAGCCGCGGCTGACCGTCCTTGATCGCCGCCAATGCCTCCTGCACCACCGCTCCCTCGATACAGCCACCCGAGACCGAGCCCACCATCTGTCCGCTGTCGTCGACGCCGAGCTGGCTGCCGACCGGACGTGGCGAGGAGCCCCAGGTGGTGATCACGGTCGCGACGGCGACGCCCTTGCCGGACGCCTTCCATTTGCCGACCTGATCCAGAACTTCCAGCGCGTCGCTCATGGCTCACTCCTTGCGCAATTCGGTCTGCCAGCCCACCAGCCGCCTGTCCGAACGGTGCTGGGGATGGCTGTCGAGGGCAGCGATCAGCCCGGCCAGGCTTTCGAGATTGTGGACCGGCCGGAACTCGTCGACATGCGGCAGCATCGCCTTGTTGCCTTGGGACTTGGGTTCGTACGCCCCGTACCGCAAGAGCGGGTTGAGCCATACGAGGCGGCTGCACGACTTGTGCAGGCGCTCCATCTCCTCCGCCAGGCCAACCGCGCCCTCGCGATCCAGCCCGTCGGTGATCAGCAACACCACGGCACCCTGTCCCAATACCCTCCGTGACCACTTGTTGTTGAACTCGTGCAGCGCCACGCCGATCCGCGTGCCGCCGGACCAATCTTCCACCTGAGCCGAGGCTTTGGCCAGCGCTATATCCACATCCCTATAACGTAGAGCCCGCGTGACGTTGTTGAGGCGGGTGCCGAAGGTGAAGCAAAAGACCCTGTCGCGATCGTTGGTAATCGCGTGCATGAAGTGCAGGAACATGCGCGAGTAGCGGGCCATCGATCCTGAAATGTCGCACAGGATCACCAGCGGTGGCGGGCGGCGGCGCGGTTCTCGGCGGCTCAGCTCGATCAACCCCTCGGGCCGCAGCGCCCGGCGGAGCGAGGCGCGGAAGTCGATCCTGGCCCCTCGTCGGGACGGTTGGTAGCGCCGCGTGCGCCGCTCCGGCACCGGCAGGCGCAGGCGGGCGATGGCGCGCAGGGCGTCGTCGATCTCCGCTTGCGTCATCTGCTCGAAGTCACGGTGCTGCAGCACCTCGCGATCCGACACGGTGAAGGTCGCCTCGATCTCGACCTCGGGCGGCTCTTTCTCGTCCGCTTTCGGTGCCTCCCCTTGCCCCGGCGACAAGGCGTCCTGCAGGCGACGACTGAGCTCCTTGCCCTTGTCGGGATCGGCCGGCGCGTCGATCGAGGGCAGCAGCATCTCCATCATCTTTTCGAGGAGACGCGGATTGCGCCAATAGACGTGGAAAGCCTGGTCGAAGATCTCGCGCTGGTCGCGCCGGTTCACGAACACCGAATGGAGCGTCCAGTAGAAGTCGTCGCGCTTGCTGAGGCCCGCCGCTTCGACAGCTTCTATGGCGCGCAAGACCTGCCCCGGCCCGACCCTGAGCCCGGCCGTGCGCAATGTCCGAGCGAAATGAACAATGTTGGTTGCGAGCCTGCCGCTTGGCCTTTCGTCAGTTTGGGGGTGCGTGTCCATCACCAAGACCCCTCTTGTTCCTCTCCCCCGCTAGGGGGAGAGGCTAGGAGAGGGGGTTGAAAGAGCTCGTGCAACCCCCTCTCCCGGCCTCTCCCCCTAGCGGGGGCGAGGAGCATGAAAGGGAAATGAAGCAGTGAGCGACGCATGCCCCCTACCCCAGCGGCTGGGCGGCGATATCGGCCTTGACCTTGCGCAGGATGTCCGCGGCCTCTGTGCCCTGCATGCGCTGGATGTCGTCCTGGTACTTGAGCAATACGCCCAGCGTGTCGTTGATCGTCCTGGGGTCGAGGTCGAGGACGTCGAGTTCCGACAACGCCGTTGCCCAATCGATCGATTCGGCGACACCCGGCGACTTGAAAAGGTCGATCTTGCGCAACTCCTGGACGAAGCCGACGACCTGGCGAGACAGGCGCTCGCTTGCGCCGGGCGCCTTGACCTTGAGGATCTCCAGCTCGCGCCGGAGGTCCGGATAGTCGACCCAGTGGTAGAAGCAGCGCCGCTTCAGCGCGTCGTGGATCTCGCGCGTGCGGTTCGAGGTGATGATCACGATCGGCGTTTGCGCAGCCTTGACCGTGCCGAGTTCCGGGATCGTCACCTGGAAATCGGACAGCACCTCGAGCAGGTAGGCTTCGAACGGCTCGTCGGTGCGATCGAGCTCGTCGATCAGCAGGATCGGCGCGCCTTCGGTGTGCGGCTCGAGCGCCTGGAGCAGCGGACGGCGGATCAGGAAGCGCTCGTTGAAGATGTCGGACTCGAGCTGCCCGCGATCGTGCACGCCCTGCGCCTCAGCCAGGCGGATCTCGATCATCTGGCGGGCGTAGTTCCACTCGTAAACCGCGGAGGACACGTCGAGTCCCTCGTAGCACTGCAGCCGGATCAGCGGCCGCTTGAGCGTGGTCGCCAGCACCTTGGCGATCTCGGTCTTGCCGACCCCCGCCTCGCCTTCGCAGAACAGCGGCCGCCCGAGCTTGAGAGCGAGATAGAGGACGGTGGCGAGGCTCCGGTCGGCGATATACTCGCCGCTCTTCAGCAACTCGACGGTGGCGTCGATCGACGCAGGTTTGGCGGAGGACATGTTCCTTCGATATGATGGGAAAACAGCGCCAGTTCAAGCGCTTGGGAGGCAGCATGCAGGCGGAGACCTTCAAGGGACGCACGGCCGTCGTCACGGGCGGCGCGCGCGGCATCGGACTCGCCTGTGCGGCAAAAATCGCCGCGGGAGGCGGGCGGATCGCGCTGTGGGACCGCGACGTGGATCGTGCCCGCCAATCCGCCGCCTCGCTGGGCGATGCGATCGCCGTGGAAGTCGACGTCACGAGCGAGCAGTCGCTCGCCGACGCCGTGGCGACGACCGAGAAGCAGCTCGCGCCGGCCGACATCCTGGTTGCGAGTGCCGGCATCACCGGGCCCAACACGACTGTCATCCAATATCCCGTCGAAGCCTGGAAGCAGGTGATCGAGATCAACCTGACCGGCGTGTTCCTCAGCAACCGTGCGATCGCACCCGGCATGGTGAGCAGAGGCTGGGGCCGCATCGTCAATATCGCCTCGGTCGCGGGCAAGGAAGGCAATCCCAACGCCTCGGCCTACTCGGCTTCGAAGGCAGGCGTGATCGGATTCACCAAGTCGCTTGGCAAGGAACTTGCGACGACCGGCGTGCTGGTAAACTGCGTCGCGCCGGCCGTGGTGAAGACGGAATTGTTCGGCCAGATGACCGAGCAGCACATCAGCTACATGCTGTCCAAGATACCCATGAATCGATTCGGTGAGGTCGACGAAGTGGCCGAGATGGTCGCCTGGCTCGCCTCCCCGCTCTGCACCTTCGCGACCGGTGCGACGTTCGATCTGTCCGGCGGCAGAGCAACATACTAAAGGCAATTCATCGATGACCAATCTGCATGAAATGACTCTGACCGAGCTGGCCACTGGTCTCTCGGCCAGGAAGTTCTCCTCGCGCGAGATCGCCGACGCCCTGCTTGCCCGCATCGAGAAAGCCGATGGCAAGCTGCACGCCTTCACTGAAGTCTATGCCAGGGAAGCCCGCGCGCTTGCCGATGCCGCCGACACCGCCCGCACGTCGGGCTTTCCGCTCGGACCGCTGCACGGACTGCCGATGGTCTACAAGGATCTCTGCGACATCAAAGGCCGCATCGGCACCGGTGGCTCGAAGATGTGGGAGAACCGTGTCGCCGCCGAAACTTCGAACACCGTCGAGCGGCTGACCGCCGCCGGCATGTTTCCGCTGGGCAAGGCGCACATGGTCGAGTTCGCGTTCGGCGGGTGGGGCACCAACCCGCTGATGGGCGCACCGTGGAACCCCTGGGACCTCGAGACCCATCGCACGCCGGGCGGATCGTCGAGCGGCACCGGGGTCGCGGTCGCCGCGCGCCTCGCACCGGCGGGCATCGGCAGCGACACCGGCGGTTCGGTCCGCATCCCCTGCGCGTTCAACGGGCTGGTGGGATTGAAGGTCACCTTCGGCCGCATCAGCCTGCACGGCACGATGCTGCTCAGCTGGACGCTCGACTCGATCGGGCCGATGGCGCGCAGCGTCGAGGATTGCGCGCTGCTGCTCAATGCGCTCGCGGCGCCCGATCCGCGCGATCCGACGACGCTCGACCAGCCGCTCGAGGATTTCACCGCCGCGACGAAGGGCGGCTCTATCGAGGGCATGCGGCTGGCAATCCCCGACTCGAGCCAGCTGCCGGAATTCGTCGATTCCGACGTGATCCGTGCCTGGCAGTCGGCGGCACGGATATTCGAGGACCTCGGCGCTGCGGTGGAGGCAGTGCGGCTCCCGGACTGGTTCTTCGACCTGCAGAAAGGTGCAGGCACGATCTCGACGTCGGAAATGTTCTCGCTGCATCGCGAGTGGATCGAGGACAAATCCAAGCCGATCGGCGACGGCGTTCGCGGCCGCGCCCTGCTCGGCAAGACGTTTGTGCCGGGCGGTTACGCCGAGGAGCTGCGCATCATGAAACAGCGCCGTGCCGAGTTTGCCGAGTGGATGCGGCCTTACGACGGCCTTGTGACACCGTGCGTCGCCGTGCCCGCGATCCCGCTCACCGAAGTCGACGAGATGTCGCCCGCGGCCGGGTACCTGACCCGGCCGGGCAACTATCTCGGCCTGTGTGGCCTGTCGATGCCGAGCGGCCTGTCGCGCGGCCTGCCGGTCGGCATCCAGATTCTCGGCAAGCCCTACGCCGAACGCGACGTGCTCAAGTTCGGCAAGGCCTTCCAGGACGCGACCGACTTCCATCGCCGCGCGCCCGATCTCAGCAGCCTGGGTCTTTGATCCTCCTGTCGTCCTGAGCGGAAATTACCGCTGCGGCATGCCCTGGGGCACTACCGTCTGCACGATCGAGGCGTCGAGCGCTTCGTACGCGTGGTAGCCGATCGTCTCGTAGAGCTCGGCGCGGGTCTGCATTTCGCCGATCATGTTCTGCGTGCCACCGTCCCGCCTGATGGCGGCGTAGAGCTTCGCCTGCGCCTTGTTGGCGACGCGGAACGCCGATGCCGGCCAGATGACCATTCGATAGCCCATCGCCTCGAACTCCGAGGCTGTGAAGAACGGCGTGCGGCCGAATTCGGTCATGTTCGCGAGCAGCTTCACGCCGGGCATCGCCTTGGCGAACGCGCGGAACATCTCGGCGGTGGTCAGCGCCTCGGGAAAGATCGCGTCGGCGCCGGCCTGCAGATAGAGCTTCGCGCGCGCCACGGCGCCGTCGATGCCCTCGCTCGCCGCCGCGTCGGTGCGCGCGATCAGGAAGAGATGGCGCCTGGCCCGGGCGGCGGCCGCGACCTTGGCCGCCATGTCGCGCGCATCGGCCAGCTTCTTGTCATTGAGGTGGCCGCATTTCTTGGGCAGCAGCTGGTCCTCGACATGCACCGCCGCGGCGCCCGCCTCCTCGAAGGCACGCACCATGTGCATGACGTTGAGCGCCTCGCCGTAGCCTGTGTCGCCGTCGACCAGCACCGGCAGCCCGCTGCGCGCCACCTGGCGGATGAAGAAGCAGACCTCGTCGACGGTGATGACGCCGAGATCGGGCAGGCCCATCGAGGCCGACATCGCCGCGCCCGAGAGATAGAGCGCCTCGAAGCCGGCCGCCCTGGCCTGCAGCGCGGCGAGGCCGTTATGCGTGCCGGGCATCTGCAGGATTCCCGGACGTTCGAACAGGCGCCGGAAGCGCGAACCTGCCGAACCCGTCGGCAGGTCGGCAGCAACGAGGTAGGGCATCCATTCCTCCTTCAACTCTTCTTGTTGCGGCTCTGCCAGCCGACGAGCAGGCCAGCCACGATGATGACCGCACTGCCGATCCAGGTATAGAAATCCGGCACTTCCGCGAACATCAGATAGCCAACGATCACCGAGCCGATCATCTGCGTATAGTTCAGCGGCGCGATCAGGTTGGCCGGGGCATAGCTGAAGGCGCGGGCCACGCAGTAATGGCCGAAGCCGCCCGAGACACCGAGCGAGAGCATCAGCAGCAGGTCGCCCCAGTTTTCCGGCGTCTTCCAGTTGAACGGCACGAACAGCGACGCCACCAGCGTGCAGCCGAGGGCACTGTAGAAGGCGGTGGTGGCCGGCGAATCGACCGCAGCCACCCGGCGCACGACGATCTGATAGACGGCATAGGACACCGCGCTCGCGACGATCAGCAGCGACGCCCATTGAAACACCGAAGTGCCCGGGCGGATGACGATCAGCACGCCCGCGAAGCCGATGACGACTGAAGCCAGCCGAACGAACGTGATGCGCTCGCCGAGGATCGGCCAGGCGAGGAACGTCACGACGAGCGGCGAGATGAAGGAAATAGCGATCGCCTCGGTGACGCCGATGGACTTCGCCGCGCTGAAGAAGAAGAACGTCGCGCCGAGCAGGCCGGCCGAGCAGATGGCCTGCTGCAATGGCGCTCGCGTGCGCAGGAGCGCCAGCCCGCGGCGCGGCAGGAAGATCACGCACATCAGGGCCAGGTGCACGGCGAGCCGGACCCAGACCACTTCCTGGAAGGGGTAGATCCCGGTCAGCAGCTTGACGACGGCGTTCTGGACCGGGAACAGCGCGCAGGCCACGGACATGAAGAAGATGCCGAGCCACGGCCGGTACGCTGGAGCCGGAGGCGTCAAGGAAGGCGGCACGTCACCCTGTCTGCGAACACCGGCTGGCCAGGAACGTATTCGGACTTGTAGGTCGAATGCCTGTCGAGCGTGCAGCCGGCCGGCAGCGACTCCTTGTCGACCTCGATCCGCATCTCGTCGTTCGGCTCGTAGGTCGTGATCGAGAACGACTTTGCCGGCTGCGGCAGCTCGAAGCGCATCGTGTAGACGAGGTTTCGCAGCTGAGTGGCCTTCGGCGGCAGCAACATCGTCTGCGTCTTGTTGTCGGGCATCCTTTCGCCATCGCCTGCGCCGCGATCCCACGCCGGTGGCGTGAAGCTCGCCGGGTTGTCGATGCGCGCATCGAAAGCCGGCACCTTCGGGGGGCGGAAATCCTTGTCGCCGGTGTTGAGCCACGTGAGAAAGCCGCTCTTCTGCAGCTCGGGCATCATGTCGCGGACCAGCAGGCGGATCTCCTCCTCGGAGAGCCGGCCGTCCTTGTCTTCGTCGATTGCCGGAATCTCATCCTCGCTGGCATGGGGGTCGAATTTCCATTCTATCTCGACGTGGGTGTAGGCTCCGTTCTCGACGACGACCCCTAGGCTTTGCGAAATCCAGAGATGCGGATGCGCGGCAGCAGCGATCGGAGCGACAGCCACGGCCGCCGCCAGCATAGCCCCTGCGATTTTCATGCCGACGATCCTCACGACGCCACCTGGCGCGGCTTGCCGTCGTCATCGATCGCCACGAACACGAACGTGCCGTGAGTCACCTGGATCGGCGTCGGATCGAGCCTGCGCTGCACGATCGTCTCGAGGGCGATCGTAATCGAGCTGCGGCCAACCTTGCTGACCTCGCCGTAGATCGAGACGAGGTCGCCGACCTTGATCGGCTGGACGAAGGTCATGGCGGTGATGGCGACCGTCGCCACCCTCCCCTTGGCCACCCGGGCAGCCAGGGTGCCGCCGGCGATGTCCATCTGCGACAGCACCCAGCCGCCGAAAATGTCACCGTTTCCGTTCATGTCGGCCGGTTGGGGCACGGTCCGGACGATCGGGTCGCGCGGCATTTCGGACATCAATTCCCCACCGGATGTGGTTGCTTTTCAACGGTTTTCCTACCATACGGATGACCAACCGGCCATCCAGCGGACCCCTCGCGCGGCCGAGAAGACAAGAAGCACCATGGCGAAGAACGGCGACCTATTCGGAGCGTCGGGCGGCAAGCGTGCCGCGGCGACCAAGGACAATTCCTACACCGCGGCCGACATCGAGGTGCTGGAGGGGCTGGAGCCCGTTCGCAAGCGCCCTGGCATGTATATCGGCGGCACCGACGAGCGCGCGATGCACCATCTGGTCGCCGAGGTGCTCGACAATGCCATGGACGAGGCCGTCGCGGGCCACGCCGACACCATCCATGTCGAGTTGCTGGCCGGGAACAAGGTCCTGATACGCGACAACGGTCGCGGCATGCCGGTCGATCCGCATCCGAAGTACAAGAACATTTCGGCCCTGGAAGTCATCCTCACGAAGCTCCATTCGGGCGGCAAGTTCAACAGCAAGGTCTATGCGACCTCAGGCGGCCTGCACGGTGTCGGCGTCTCGGTGGTCAATGCCCTGTCCGACGAGCTGGTCGTCGAGGTCGCGCGCGATCGTCAGTCCTGGATGCAGACATTCTCGCGCGGCAAGCCGACGTCGAAGCTGAAGTCGGCCGGTCCTGCCCCCAACCGGCGCGGCACGACCGTCATCTTCCATCCCGATCATGAGATCTTCGGCAAGCAGACATTCGCGCCCGAGCGGCTCTATCGCATGGCGCGCTCCAAGGCCTATCTGTTCCGCGGCGTCGAGATCCGCTGGAAATGCGACAAGAGCGTTCTGCCCAAGGACGGTTCGATCCCCGAGGAAGACACGTTCCACTTCGCTGGCGGCCTGAAGGACTACCTCGTCTCGGAGATCGGCGAGCGACCGACCGTCGTGCCGCAGCCTTTCGCCGGTGAGGCGAAGAGCGAGAGCAATGGCTCGGCGGGCGGCAAGGTCGAGTGGGCGGTGTGGTGGCCCAATGACGAGGAAGGCTTCGTCCGCTCCTACTGCAACACCGTGCCGACGATCGAAGGGGGCACGCACGAATCGGGCTTCCGCAGCGCCCTGCTGCGCGGCCTGAAGCGCTATGCCGATCTCACCGGCAACCGCAAGGGATCGATCATCACGGCCGATGACGTGATCGACGGCGCCGCCGGTCTCGTGTCGGTGTTCATCGAGCAGCCGCAGTTCCAGGGCCAGACCAAGGAAAAGTTGGTCAGCGTCGAGGCGACCAAGCTGGTAGAGACGATCATCGGCGACAATTTCGAGCACTGGCTGACCGGCGACAAGGAAGCCGGTACCGTCCTGCTCGAGCACGTCGTCGCCAAGGCCGAGGAGAGGCTGCGGCGCAAACAGGACCGCGAACAGCAGCGCAAGACGGCGACACGCAAGCTCCGCCTGCCCGGCAAGCTCGCCGACTGCAGCAACTCTTCGTCCGTCGGCACCGAGATCTTCCTCGTCGAGGGCGATTCGGCCGGCGGCTCGGCCAAGGCGGCGCGCAATCGCGAGACCCAGGCGATCCTGCCCCTGCGCGGCAAGATCCTGAACGTCGCCAGCGCGTCCGCCGACAAGCTGCGCGAGAACCAGGAAGTGCAGGACCTCATCCAGGCGCTGGGCTGCGGCACGGGCGCCCACTACAACGACGAGCGGCTGCGCTACGAGCGGGTGATCATCATGACGGACGCCGACGTCGACGGCGCGCATATCGCCTCGCTGCTGATGACGTTCTTCTACCGCGAGATGCCGAAGCTGATCGAGAACGGCCATCTCTTCCTCGCCCAGCCGCCGCTTTTCCGGATCACGAAAGGCGGCCGGACCGAATACGCGCAGGACGAAGTGCAGCGAGATGAATTGCTGCGCACGGTGTTCGGCGGCAAGGCCGACATCACCCGCTTCAAAGGCCTTGGCGAGATGCAGTCGGTCCATCTGCGCGAAACCACGATGGACCCCACAAGACGCGTCCTGCTCAAGGTCGACGTGCCGACAGCGACCGATTCCGATGAGCGGCGCGAGGAGATGCGGACACGCACGCTCGTCGAGGATCTGATGGGCCGAAAGCCCGAGAAGCGCTACGCTTTCATTCAGGAGAACGCCAAGTTCGCCCATGATCTGGATGTCTAGATGACCGCCCTGACGAAGCTCGCGACCACGCTCGCCCTCTCGGTTCTGCCGGTCGCTGCCCTGGCCGCGACCATCGGCGGGACGCAGTATGCGCCGCAGTATGACTACCGCGAGTTCTTCGCGGCCGCCGATGGCAAGCCTTTCCGGGTCGTGCTTCTCGGCAACCCCTTCCCCAGCCTGGCGATGGAGCAGGCAGCGGGGCAGCTGCTCGCCCAGATGCAGGCCAACAAGCCGCAGCCTCGTCTGACCTTCACTTACGAGCAGCCGCCGGAGCCACCCCGCCCGGACTATCGTCTGGTGCTGATGTTCGACCCTGCCAACGATATGGGGGCGTACGCGGTCTGCGCCGGCGACAAACCGCGCTTCCAGGCCGGTACGCCGGGTCGCGTCTACATGCAGGCCGTATATTGCCGCAACGACCTCGCTTTGTCGCAGACCACGGCTTGGACCGAAGCCTCGGGCCCGAACGATCCACGCATTGGTGAACTGTTCCGCGAGCTTTTCCCGGTGGTGTTCAGCGACGCGATGGGCCTGCGTCCGCAAACCGGCGGCTCGCGCCGCTAGACGCATGGCCGGTTGGTACAGGGCTGCCGATTTCCTGTTTTCGCGGGTCGACGCCGAGACCGCACACGGCCTCACGATCCGCGCCCTGAAGAGCGGTCTGGTACGGCGTAACCGACAGCCGGATCCGCCGTCGCTGGCCGTGGCGGTCTGGGGCCGAACGCTCCCGAACCCGATCGGCCTTGCGGCGGGATTCGACAAGAACGCGGAAGTGCCCGACGCCATGCTTGGCCTCGGTTTCGGCTTCGTCGAGATCGGCACCGTCACCCCGAAGCCGCAGGAGGGCAATGCCCGTCCGCGGCTGTTCCGACTCGGCGAGGATCGCGGCGTAATAAATCGAATGGGTTTCAACGGCGAGGGCCTGAACGCCGTTCGCGCGCGGCTGAGCGCCCGCCCTCGTCAGGGTTTCGTCGGTGTGAACATCGGTGCCAACAAGGACAGCCTCAGACGCAAGGACGACTACGTGACCTGTGCGGCTGCGCTCGCGCCGTACGCCGATTATCTCGTCTGCAACGTCTCCTCGCCCAATACGCCTGGCCTGCGCAACCTGCAGGGACGTCTGCAACTCGCCGACCTGTTGAAACGCGTGCAGGACGCCATCGCCGCAAAGCCGGTGCCGCTGCTGGTCAAGATCGCGCCCGACGTCACGGACGACGACCTGGACGACGTCGTCGCCGTTTGTCGCGACCTGCGCATGGACGGCATCATCGTGGGCAACACGACCCTGGAACGTCCAGGCTCCTTGCGTTCGGCGCGGCGCAACGAGGCCGGCGGCCTGTCGGGTGCGCCGCTCATGGCGCTCTCGACCGAGGTCCTGCGCAAGACCGCGCGACGGGTCGAGAAGCGGTTTCCGTTGATCGGCACCGGCGGCGTCGGCTCAGGCGCCGACGCTTATGCGAAGATCCGCGCCGGCGCGTCCCTCGTGCAGCTCTACTCGATGCTGGTCTACGAAGGCCCGCCGCTTGTCCGCCGCATCAAGGACGAACTGGCCGCCCTCCTCGCCCGCGACCGGTTCACTTCGGTGGCCGACGCGGTTGGAGCCGACTTGTAGCGCCAGGTCGTTTCAGGCCCAATGAGCGAAGCACAGGCCGGTTCCGGTTCCCGCAGGCGTTCGATAGCCTGGCGCGTACTGCACCCACTGCAGGTCGAGATGATCGAGCGCGCCGGCCGCGCATATCCAGTTGCGGATTTCTGAACTTCCCGAATTGAGCTGCTCGCGCGGCAACGACTGCAGTGCGCTGGCGTCCTTTTCGCGGAGTGCTCGAATGACCTCGCCGTCTAGTTCCTCGTCGATGGTGAAGTGGCTGAGACCGCCTGACGCGACGACCCCGACACGAAGGTCTTCCCGGTATCCCTCTATCGTGTGGCGAATCGCCTGGCCGAGCTTGTAGCAGCGTCGGGGCGACGGCTGATTTGGCGGGTAGTAGGTGTTGAGGAACACCGGCACGACCGGGATCGCCGCCCCCTTCATGATGCGCTGGTGGACGAAGCCGAATGCGTGCCCCTCGCCTTCTCCCTCGGGCAAGGCATTGGCGGTCGCAACGTCGAACTCGCGATCGATCAGTCCGGCGATGAGATGGTTGGCCAGCCTCGCGTGGACCGGATAGTGCCGCGTCTCGCTCTCTTCGTAGTACCGGGCGGATGCGCGCTTCGCCCAATCCGGCCGCCAGGCCACATCGGCGTCCGTTGCCCGCGTGCGGTTCGGCACGTTGGCGATCGTCTCGCCGCGATAGACCAGGATGCTCGGCATGTGGTCGTCGTGATAGATCTCCTTCTGGTCGTCGCCGACAACGACGAGCGCGTCGAGCTTCGCCGCGATCAGCGTCTCATTCAGCCGACCGAGCGCCGCCATCGCCTCCGCATGACGCTCGGCGTGCTTTTCCGGAGAAAGCTCGGCCTGCAGCGACGACGGCGCGATCGCCAGCAGCTCGTCGAAGGTCGCGGGCCGCCCGTCCTTGTGAAGGTGCGAGCGCCGCCGGTCGAGCTGCTCGAAGAGCGGCCACTCTTCCGGCCCGACGTTGAGCATCGGCGTATGCGAGCATCCGATTCCGAGGACGATCCGCGCCATGGAATGCTTTCCGGTTTCAATCGTCGAGATACTGGCCGGCGTCGAACGTCACGTAGGCGTCCTTTTCGTCGAACGCCACGCCGACCGGGTCCTTGCCGGCAGCCAACGCTTCGAGCTGGCGCTGGAACATCTGGCGCAGCATGGCGATGCCCTGGTCGGAGGTCATCAGGTGCTCCTCCGAGTGGAAGGTGATCGGCCCCTGCCCGACCTGCGCCTCGGCATCGCCGGGGAACCGCTGATGCTCCTCCGGCGTCAGCTCGGCCCAGCTCTTGCCATTGTACCGTGACTTGAACTTGGTGAGATCGCCCTTCTCCGTGACGCGTCCAGCGACATAGATGCGGTAATGGGTGTCGTCGATCGGCAAGGTCCAGCCGATCGACTCGACGCATCCGTATTGCGCAACTTGCGGATTGGGCACCACGCGCAGGGTCGGGATCACGGCCTCCGTGACGCGGCGAAAGCTCTTGCCACCTGGTCCCGGGCGCACCGAGGTTGCCTTCACGCTCATCGGGCCGTACTCGAACTTCACCTTCGGGAAAGCCGACATCTGTTCGACGAACTGCGCACCGCTGAAGGAGCCGTGCAGGATCGGCACATGATACGGATCGACGACGTTCTCGAAGTGCTGCAGCCAGTTACAGGGGGCGATCGCAATTCCGCCGGAGCCGATGCTCGAATCGTCGGCTTCGACGAACTCGCCCGGCCCTATGACCTCGAGGCATTCGTAGCGCGGCAGCACCGGCCGCTTCTCCGGCGGCCCGAGATAGGCGAAGACCAGACCATAGCGATCCTCCGCCGGATACCAGGGCTGGCGCACCCTCTGGCACTGCGGCCCGGTCGGGTTGGGCTCGGCCGGCATTTCGAGGCAATGACCTTCGACATCGAAAAGCCAGCCATGATAGCAGCAGCGAATGCCGCGCTCTTCGACCTTGCCGTAAAAGAGCGTCGTGCCGCGATGGCAGCACCGTGGATAGACGAGGCCCGGGCGGCCCTGTCCGTCGCGGAACAGGATGAGCTCTTCGCCCAGGATCTTCACCGGCCGCGGCGTCGTGCCCGCATCCCCCGCAAGGCCGACAGGATGCCAGTAACGGCGCAGCAGTTCGCCCATCGGCGTGCCGCGTCCGACTTCGGTGAGCCGTGCGTTGTAAGTCGCTCGCTTGAGATAATAGGCCGATCCGATATCCGTCGTGGTCGTCATTGCACCCTCTGGCGCGGATTGCTGCATCGGGCCAACCCTGTCGCATCGTGAAAAATCTAGATGGCAGACGCCGGCGCGTCGAGGCCATACACTGATGGCCGGAGGAAACGTGCCACTCTGGATACCGATCACCATCGCGGCGGCGCTGTGCCAGAACATCCGTACGACGATGCAGCAGAAGATTCGCGGCATCCTGAGCGTCGATGGCGCGAACTTCGTCCGTTATCTCTACGGTGCGCCCCTCGCGCTCGGCATGCTGGCCTTCCTGGTGTTTGGCACGGGACGGCAGCTCCCGCACATTTCCCTGGCGTTTCTCGGCCTGGTGACCATCGCGGGCGTCGCCCAGATCGTCGCCACGTCGCTCATGATTCATTCCTTCTCGCTGCGCAATTACGCCGTCGGGACGGTGTACTCCAAGACCGAAACGGTGTTCGTCGCCCTGTTCTCGACCTTCATCGCCCATGAAGCGCTGAGGTTCGGCGCCTGGATCGGCATCCTGATCTGCCTCGGCGGCGTCGCGATCCTGAGCGTGCGTGGCTCGTTCGCCAACGTCCGCTCGGTGCTGGCCGACCTCACGCACAAGGGCGCACTGTTCGGCATCGCGTCGGGCGCGATCTTCGCCGTCGCGGCGGGCACGATTCGCGAGGCGTCCAAGCTTCTGACCGAGGGCGATTTCCTCGTCCGCGGCATCACCGTGCTAGCCTGCATGAACACCATCCAGGTCGTACTGATGGGACTCTACCTCGCGCGACGCGACCGGCCGCAGCTCGGCAAGGTCTGGTTCAACTGGCGATCGTCCATCTGGGTCGGCATCTTCAGCGTGCTGGGCTCAGCCGGCTGGGCATTGGCCATGACGCTCGAGAATGCGGCCCTGGTCCGTGCCGTCGGGCAGATCGAGCTGGTGTTCACTTTCATCGCGTCCCGCGTCGTCCTGAAGGAGCGGCCGTCCGCCGGCGAGTGGATCGGCAGCATCCTCGTGATCGGCGGCGTGGTCCTCATCCTCATCGCTCATTGATCTGCCGGGAAAGAACATGACCAACGCCAATCCGCGCCCGCTCTCCGACGTGCGGGTGCTCGACTTCTCGACCACCATCGCCGGGCCGCACTGCGCCAGGCTGCTCGCCGACATGGGTGCCGACGTGATCAAGGTCGAATCGCCCGAGGGCGACCTGATGCGCAGCCGGCCGGTGCAGCGCGACGGTCGGGGCACGATGTTCGGTCAGCTGAATGCGGGCAAGCGCTCGATCGTGCTCGACCTGAAGAAGCCCGAGGCGGTCGCGGCGGTCAAGAAGCTGATCACCAAGGTCGACATCCTGGTCGAGAACTACCGGCCGGGCGTGATGAAGCGCCTCGGCCTCGACTATCCCGAACTTGCCAAGATCAATCCGAGGCTCATCTACGGCGCCATCTCGGGCTATGGCCAGACCGGTCCCGGCGCGGGCCGCCCCGCCTACGCGCCGGTGATCCATGCTTCGACCGGCTTCGACCGTGCGCATCTCTTCTACCAGCAGGGCCGCGAGCGGCCGGACAATTGCGGCATCTTCGTCGCCGACTACGCGTCGGGCGCCTATGCGGTAGGCGGCATCCTGGCGGCGCTGCATCAGCGCGACGTCACCGGCAAGGGCCAGATGGTCGACGTGTCGATGTTCGAGACGCTGGTCGGCATGCTGCTGGGCGAGGTCAACCGTGCGCAGTTCGACTTCGAGATGCCGTCGCGGCCGATGTACGGCCCGGTCGAGGCCAAGGACGGTTACGTCATGCTCGCCACGGCGAGCGAACGAACCTTCCAGGACATGGCGACCGCGGCCGGGCGGCGCGACTGGCTGACCGATCCGCGCTTCGAGAAGTACGCCGACCGACGGATGAACTGGGACCAGTTCGTCGACGAGTTCGAGCGCTGGTCCAAGACGCTGAGCGTTGCGGAATGCGTGGCCGTTCTGGAAAAGCACGGCGTGCCCTGCTCGCCCTACCTCACGGTCACCGAGGCGCTCCAGGATCCCCAGGTCGAGCATCGCGGCTCGCTCTGCGCCATCGAGGACCGCGCCGGCAAGTACCTCTCGCCCGCCCCGCCGTTCCGGTTTTCCGGCTCGCCGCTGCAGAGCGGTCCCAATGTCGCCGACCTCGGCGAGCATACGGAGAGCGTACTGGCCGACGCGGGCCTGAGCCCCGCTGAAATCGAGGCTCTGACCAAATGATCGATCCGCGCACCCCCATCCTGGTCGGCTGCGGCCAGATCACCGACACCACGAGCCAGCCCTCCAGTGAGCGCTCGCGCGTCGCCTTCTGTGCCGATGCGGCGAAGCTGGCGCTCGAAGATGCAGGCGCCGCGATTGGCGGCCATGCACTCGGCCACGAGATCGATGCGATCGCCGTGATGGAGTTCTTCAGCGACATCAGCCCGCGCTTCGCCTCGCCCTACGGCCGTTCCAGCAATCCGCCACAAAGCGTGGCGCGTCGTCTCCACGCCCACCCACGACAGCTGCTCTACAGCCATTCGGGCGGCAACATGCCCCAGTACCTCGTCAATCGCTTCGCCGAGGAGATTGCGAACGGCGAGACGGAGCTGGCGCTGATCTGTGGCGCCGAGCTGCTGCGCAGCACACAGAATGCGCGCAAAGCCGGCATGGCGATCGACTGGAACGAGGATCCCGGCGGCGAGCCGACCCGGGTCGGCGACAATCGCTGGGGCTTCTCCGAAGAGGAGGCGCGCCACGAGCTGCGTGCCGCCATCCATTTCTATCCGCTGCTGGAGAACGCGATCCGCGGTGGGTTGAAGCGCGATGTCGCGGGCCACATGACGGCGATGGGCAAGCTGTTCCACCGGCTGGCCGTCGTCGCGAAGGACAATCCGCTGGCCACCCGTCGCGAGGGCTACAGCGCCGAGCGGCTGGCGACGATCTCGGACGACAATCGCTGGATCTGCTTCCCCTACCCCCGGCTGATGAACGCCAACGCCATCATCGATCAGGCGGCCGCCGTGCTGGTGACGTCGGTCGGCAAGGCGCGCGAGTGGGGCATTCCGCCCGAACGCTGGGTGTTCCTCCATGGCTGCGCCGACGGCACGGACACCTGGGTAGTGTCGGAGCGACAGCAGCTCGACACATCGCCCGCGATCAAAGGCTGTGCCCGGATCGCGCTCGACATGGCGGGCAAGACGGTTGCCGATGTGTCGGCCTTCGACCTCTACAGCTGTTTTCCGTCGGCGGTCGAGGTGGCGATGACGGAAATCGGCATCGCCGAGGACGACCCACGGCCGATCAGCGTGACCGGCGGCCTGCCGTTCTTCGGCGGGCCCGGCAACAACTACGTCACTCATTCGATTGCCGAGATGATGAACGTGGTGCGCAAGAAGCCCGGCTCGTTCGGCATGGTGACCGCCAACGGCAACTACCTCACCAAGCACTCGGCGGGCCTCTATTCCACGGAACCGACCAAGGGCCCGTGGCGCCGCGAGGATCCGAAGAAGTTCCAGGCCGAGCTCGACGCCCGGCCCAGGCAGAGCGTCAACACCACGCCGACCGGCACCGGCACGATCGAGACCTACTGCGTCGCCTACGGCAAGGACGCGCCAGAACGAGGCTACATCTTCGGCCGCCTCGACAGCTCGGGCGAACGCTTTGTCGCCATGACCCCCAGGGATCCGGCGCTGCTTGCCGACATGCTGAAACGGGAACAGCTCGGCCGCAGGGTCGCCGTCGGCGAGGAAGACGGCCGGAATGTCTTTCGACCTCTTTAGCGGTCGAGCTGCCTTGAGACCGCGTATCGACGGCAGCCGAAGGCATTGGTCAGGAAGGATGAGCAGCCCGTCGCTAGAGATGTCGCGAGCTGAAGTGCATCAGGCGCTGCCGCGCGTGTCGCAGCGCGTAATTGCGCTGCCAACCGCATATGATCGCGGTTTGGATCGACCAATCGAATGCCGCGACCGCGCGTCAGAAGGGCTTCATACCGCTCGGCCAAGGCAAGATTTCCCGCACGGTAGGGAACGACCAATGCCTCGAGTAGCGTCAGCGCCGGTACGTCGAGTTCGATCCTTGCCAGCGTCCGCCGCGCTGAAAAGAGGCACAATCAGCGGACGAAAGCGGCTGTTCTCCTTGAGGAAGTAAGCACTTTCGCATAGCGAGTCGTGTCGAGCATTTCAGATCTCGCCTCCCGCTAACCGCGCGCGAAGCGAACGCTTATCGCTAGAGCGCGCAGAGAGTACAGCCCAAACCAAAAAAACCCGATAGTGTACAAAAGACCACCATAGCTCATCGGGGAGGTCTTGGCAGGTAACATTTGCCCGCCAGCCAAAACGACACCCCAGGATATAAACCATACAACTCGCGCCCAAAGCGGGGCCGATGTTGCTTCACCGGCAATATAGTTGGCAGGCTTTCTATACTTTCCACTGAACACCCATGCCAAATAGCCCGCGGAAACAAGAATGAATACCAAGTAGTTAAACATCTGCACAACCGCCAGGTACGTTATACGATCATGTGCACGGCACCAAAACGTCGGAATGCCAGCGGAACAGAGCTTCCCTAGAATGGTCGCAATGACGTTACTTGCCTTTGTCTCGATAGGCGACCACGAGAAGACAAGTAGGCCTATCAATGTGGCAGGTATCGCAGACAGCATGAGTGCATGCTCGACCAAGGAAATGGGCGTCATGGAGGATTTCTTTTTAGGCATGTCCCTACTCATCATTTGTCCACGCAGGTAAGGGCTTTAAACTGACCGCGGGAAACAAACTGTGCAGTTGCCTACGGATCCAAGAGAGCCGCAGCGGTACTGAGCGGGTGAGAACTGCGCAATGCGCTCGGAGTATGCATCGTTGTACAAGGTAGTTCATCCCGATGCGAATGCACGGCCAGTATCCCTCTTCATCTCGCGAGAAAGGCGCACTGGCACTACCTAGCATAGTTGTCGTTTCAACGTTGCTTAGGCACGCGCAGTTTCGCCATGGGCTCCGTCCGAGCTCGCGTCCGTCGCACTCTCTTGCGCACCTGAGCCTCTGCATCGATGTCGAGCCACAGCTCTTTACCCAGCCCCTGCGATTGCAGGATCGACAGCGGAGGCTCGGAATCTAGAGCCGCCGTCAATAGAACCGTGACTTCCTGCGCCACCGACCGACGCTCACGCTTCGCCCTCGCCTTGAGCTTGCGGTAGAGGCCATCGGGCAGGTTCCTGACGTGGAGAGTGGCCATATTGCCCCCCGCAGTTCCTCACATTTGAGCCCTCGATGCCTTCCGTCAACCTTCCCTTCCCGTGATGCACGAGTAGGATCGGACCGGAATGCGGAGAAAACCATGCCCAACACGCTGAACGCCGCGCAGACGGCCGAGTTCAATCATAAGGGCTTCACCTACGCCCGCGACCTCTTCGCGCCGGACGAGGTGAAGCTGCTGACCGATGCCATGGAGCAGGATCCCGCGGTGCGCTCGAGCATCCTCGACCGGCGCGACGGCGAAGGGCGCTCGACGCGCATCGCGCTCTGGAACCGTGCCGGCGACAGCGTCTACGGCCTCGCGGCGCGTTGCGAGCGGATGGTCGACACCTCGGCCCATCTGCTGGGCGGCGACATCTATCACTACCAGTCGAAGCTCACCGCCAAGGAGCCGGAGGTCGGCGGTGCCTGGGAATGGCACCAGGATTACGGCTACTGGTACTACAACGGCTGCCTGCGGCCCGATTTGCTCTCTGTGATGATCGCGCTCGACAGGACCGACCGGAGCAACGGCTGCCTGCAGATCGCGACGGGATCGCACCGGCTCGGCCGCATCGACCACACGCCGCTGTCACCGACCCAGAACGAGGTCGATCCCAAGCGCATGCCGTACATCCTCGAGCAATGCCCGATCGAGCATTGCGAGCTCGAGCCTGGCGATGCTCTGTTCTTCCACTGCAATGCGATCCATCGCTCCGACGCCAACCGCTCTGCCAACCGCCGCTGGACGCTGCTGATCTGCTACAACCGGGTCGACAACGACACGATCATGAAGAGCGACGACCGCTACTTCGTGCCGCTCGAGAAGGTCGACGATGGCGCGCTGCGTCGCGCCGGCCCGCGATTCGCGCGAGGCGACAACCAGGAACACTTCGCGTCGCGTCCCTACGTGCCGGACCTGCGCAAGGCCTCGTAGCGGCGAAAGCGGTATTTCGGCCCGTCGCCTTCGCCTGTCGGTGCGAAGCCGAGCCGCGCCATCAGGCGATGGGAGCGTTCGTTCGGCAGGTCGACCGTCGCGAGGATGCGTGCGAGACCCAGGCACTCGAAGCCGTGCCGCATGGCCTGCCGCGCGGCCTGCAGCGCAGCGCCGCTCCCCCAGTGACGCTCGCTGACCGCGACGATCAGTTCCCGGTCGGCGCCGACCGGACGCAGCGCCACCAGGCCGACGATCCCGCCATCCCGCCGGATCGTCCAGCCACCCTGCGCGGACGCCGCGTCGACATGCTCCTGTGTCTGCACTCGCGTCAGCTCGAGGTCGTCGAACAGGAAGCGACGGACCCCGGGCTCGGTGAAGATCGCATGCAAGGCATCGCCGTCGGCACTCTCGACGACGCGCAGGTCGATCATGCGCTCAGGCGTGCGAGGGCCGTGCTGAGGCGTGCGCGCGTCTGCTCGGCCTGCGCGCGACGCTCGCGCTGCTCCTCCACGACCTCTTCCGGCGCCTTAGACACGAAGGCCGCATTGCCGAGTTTTGCGTCGATCTTGAGAACCTCGTCGCCCAGTTTCTTGATCTCTTTCTGCAACCGCGCGCCCTCGGCCTTGAGGTCGATCACCTCGCCGACCGGCAGCGCGTAGGTCGCCTCGCCGACGACCAGCTGCAGCGAGGCCTTCGGCGCGGTCGCGGCTGTCTCGACACCCTCGACGCGCGCCAGCCGCTCGATGGCGGCGCGGTGGGTCGCGAGCCGCGTCTGCGTCGTCTGGTCAGCGCCGACCACCAGCAGCCTCAATTTGGCGCCGGCCGGAACGTTCAGCTCGGCCCGCGCCGAGCGGATGTCGGAGATCAGCTTCACCAGCCAGCCCATCTCGGCGTCGGCGGCAGTGTCGGTTGCAGCGGGCGCCGGCCACGGCTGGCCGATCAAAGCGCCGTGGACGGCGCGGTGGCCGAGCTTGTCCCAAAGCTCCTCGGTGATGAACGGCATCACCGGATGGAGCAGCTTCACGGTCTCGCGCAGCACGAAGGCGGTGACGGCACGGGTCTCGTTCTTCTCCGGACCGTCCGCTCCCTGCAGGATCGGCTTGGTCAGCTCGACGTACCAGTCGCAGACGATCCCCCAGATGAACTCATAGAGAGTTGTCGCCGCCTCGTTCACGCGGAACTCCTCGAGCGCCTTGTCGATCGCCTGGTTGGCGCGAGCGAGTTCGCCCAGCATCCACTTGTTGACGGTGAGCTGTGCCGTGGCCGGATCGAAAACCTCGGGCAGCGCCGCCCCGTTCATCTCGGCGAAGCGTGTCGCGTTCCAGAGCTTGGTCGCGAAGTTGCGCGAGCCTTCGACCCGCGCCGGGGTCAGCCGCAACCGGCCGGCCGAAGCTGCCGCCAGCGAGGCCATGGTGAAGCGCAGCGCGTCGGCCCCGTACTTTTCGATCAGCTCCAGGGGATCGATCACGTTCCCCTTGGATTTCGACATCTTCTGGCCCTTCTCGTCCGTCACCAGCCCGTGCAGGTAGACCGTGCGGAACGGCACTTCCGTCATGAAATGCATGCCCATCATCATCATGCGGGCGACCCAGAAGAACAGGATGTCCCAGCCGGTGACGAGCACTGACGTCGGGTAATACTTCCCGAGCGCGGGCGTCTCTTCCGGCCAGCCGAGGGTGGAGAACGGCCACAGCGCCGAGCTGAACCAGGTGTCGAGCACGTCGGGGTCGCGCTCGAGCGGCACGTCCTTGCCATAGTGCTTGCGCGCTTCCTCGCGAGCCTCTCCTTCGCTCAACGCCACGAAAACCTTCTTGTCCGGGCCATACCAGGCCGGGATCTGGTGGCCCCACCAGAGCTGTCGCGAGATGCACCACGGCTCGATATTCTCCATCCAGCGGAAGAACTCCTCACGGCCGCGTTCGGGCACGAAGCGCACGCGGCCGTCGCGTGCCGCCGCGATCGGCGCCTCGGCAAGCTTCCTGGCATCGGCATACCACTGCTCGGTCAGCAGCGGCTCGACCGGTACGCCCCCGCGATCGCCATAGGGCACCGCATGGGTATGCGGCTCGACCTTGTCGAGCAGTCCCGCCTCTTCCATGTCGGCGACGATTTTCTTGCGCGCGTCGAAGCGATCGAGGCCGCGATACCTCTCAGGCGCGTTGTCGTTCAGCCGCGCGAACTTGTCGAAAATCGAGATCGCCTCGAGCTTGTGCCGCCGGCCGACCTCGAAGTCGTTGAAGTCGTGTGCCGGCGTGATCTTCACCGCGCCCGAGCCTTTCTCCGGGTCGGAATACTCGTCGGCCACGATCGGGATGCGCCGGCCGACCAGCGGCAGGATCGCGTGCCTGCCGATCAGGTGCTTCCACTTAGGATCCTCGGGATGCACGGCGACGGCGGTGTCCCCCAGCATGGTCTCCGGCCGGGTGGTGGCGACGATGATGTGCTCGTCGCTGCCCTCGATCGGATACCTGAAGTACCAGAGATTGCCCCGCACCTCGCGCGATTCGACCTCGAGGTCGGAGATCGCGGTCAGCATCTTCGGGTCCCAGTTGACCAGACGATTGTCCTTGTAGATTAACCCCTGACGATAAAGGTCGACGAACACCTTCAGCACAGCCTTGGACAGACCCTCGTCCATGGTGAAGCGTTCCCGACTCCAGTCGCACGACGCACCAAGCCGGCGAAGCTGGCCGGTGATCGTGCCGCCCGAATAGGCCTTCCACTCCCAGACCTTGGCCAGGAACTCCTCGCGATTCAGGAGTTTCTTGTTGGCGTCGGTCTTCGACGCGCCCTCGACCGCGAGGCCGATACCCTCCTGCTCGAGATTGCGCACGACGACCATCTGCGTCGCGATGCCGGCATGGTCGGTGCCCGGTTGCCACAGCACGTCATCGCCCTTCATGCGTCGCCAGCGGATCAATATGTCCTGCAACGTGTTGTCGAGCGCATGCCCCATGTGGAGGCTGCCCGTGACGTTGGGCGGCGGGATGACGATGCAGTATGGAGGCTTGGCGGACTCCGGATGCGCCTCGAAGGCTCCGCTTTGCTCCCATTCGGGGTAGCGGCGGGCTTCGATCTCCTTCGGGTCGTAGGTCTTGTCGAGCATGGTGGGCCTTATAACGAAAAACGCCACGGATTTGGCCCGTGGCGTTGATGGAGAATGCGGGCGCCTGGGGTCAGCGGCGGGTCAGCCGGACGATCTCACGTTCGACGAAGCGTTCGACCACTGTCGGAAGGTTCTTGTCCAGCCACTCCTTCAGCATCGGCCGGAGCAGCTCCTTGACGATGTCCTCGAGGTTCCGTCCGCCCGGACCCAGGCTCGGCCCCGGATCCGACGCCTTGGGTTGCGGCACCGATTCCTGAACCGCCTGATTCAGCCGCTCGAAGGCCGATGCGGCGACACCCGCTGCGCTGGGTTCTACAAGGCTCTTGTCGGCGGTAGGCTGTTTCACGGGGGACTCCGCAGAGGAGGCTGATGTTGAGACCGAAATCGACGCCGCTGCCGCTGATTGCCCAGGTGGCATCGGCGCGGACAGTGGAATGACAGAAGAAGATGCAGGTGCGGTGGACCGGGCGGCGCTAGAGGCTGCGCCTCCCGTGTCGGTCTTCGGCGCCTCGGGCGCGAGCGCGGGCCGCTGCGAAGGACCGGTCGCAGGCTCGTCCACCAGATCGGTGAGCAGGAGAACGTCGTCAGGCAACCCCGTCGGTGCGGGGGTCGTGCCCGCTTGCGGCGCTTTCGACGCAGCTGCACCTGCCTGGCCGCGTGCCTCGTCGTCGGAGATGATCTTGCGGATCGAGGCAAGTATGTCGTCCATCGAGGGATCGTTGCCCGGGCCCTTGGTGTCGCTCATCTATTTGCCGCTCCCCGTGTTGCTCCCCGAGCTGCCGGCGCCCCAGTCGCCAATCCAACGGGACCCCACCTCTTTGTAATACCTTTCCTCGTCATAGTATTCGACGGGAAGTCCGAGCGTGCGAGCCGTCAGCCGGCCGATTCCGGCGAGGACGCCATAATAGTTCACCTGCACGTCGCGACGGGCCGAGATCAGGCTCACTTGCGAGTTCAGCAATTCCTGCTCCGCGTTCAGCACGTCCAGCGTGGTGCGCGAGCCGACCAGCGCTTCCTGGCGCACGCCGTTCAAAGCGACGTCGTTGGCTTTTACCTGTGCCGTAAAGGACGTGACGCGCGATCGCGCCGAATCGAGGTTGCGCCAGGCCGAAATGACATTCTGGGCCGCCAGGCGGCGAGCACTGTCGAGTTCGTTGCGCCGCTGACCGACCAGTTCCTTGGCCTGGCGGACCGCCGACCATTCGCTCCCGTTCTGAAAGATCGGCACGGTCGCCTGCACGCGCACGCCGTATTGGTAGAACTGGTCGGTCGGCAACTGCAGTTCCTGCTGATACTGCATGAAACCGACCACGTTCACCTGGGGCAGCAAAGTGGAAATGGCGCTGTTCACGCCATAGCTTGCCGCCGTGATGCGGTGTTGGGCGCTTACGGCCCGCGGACCGTAGTCCATGGCGAGCGCGATACACTCATCCTCGCTCGCCGGCAGCGCGCCAATCAGGGGAAGCTCACCCAGCACTCCCGGCGGCGCGCCGACCACGCGCTGAAAGGCTGCCTGACCGACGCGCACGATGGCTTCGGCCTGCACCAGATCGGCCTTGGCCTGCTCGAGACGCGCCTCGGCCTGCGAGACGTCGGTGATCGTCAGTTCACCGACGCGGAAGCGTTCTCGCGTTGCATCGAGCTGTTGAACCAGCACCCGTACGTTGTTCTTGCGGACGTCGACGATGCCGACGTCGCGCAGCAGATCGGCATAGGTATTCGCCGCCTGGAGCAGCACCGTCTGCTCGGTGTCCTGCAGGAGCGCGCGCTGGGCCTGGATATTCGCCTGCGCCGCCTTGGTATCGGCGACAGTCTTGCCGCCGCGGAAAATCGGCTGGGTCACCGATAGCAGCGCGGTCCGGCCGCTCAAGGCGTAATATGTAGCCACCGAGCGCAGCGGCGACACCGTGTCGAGCTGGATCTTGTTGTACTCGACCGACAGCGACACCCGTGGTCGCCAGTTCGCGACAGCCTGGGCGAGGGTTTCGTCCGTCTGGCGCAGCAATGCGCGCTGGGCCAGCAGGTCGGGATTGCTGTTGTACGTGGTCGAGAAGGTCTCGATCAGGCTTTGAGCCCGGACGGGCGAAGCGCTGACCAAACCGAGCACGAGCGAGCACGCGGCTGCAGCGCCGGCGAGCCTCAGGTTGGGTCGGATACGCATGGAACTACCTTCATATGCCTGGACCCTATCACTGCCGGAACCGCTATGGGTAGTCCCACAACTGACCGGAACCGGAGCGTTCAGAAAGCGAATCGCGGCGGAGCGGCAAAACCTGGCAAAAGCGGGGTTCCTGCATCGAACAGAGGTCGGCCCGACGCGACGCCGCCTTCCTTTACCACCAGATGGGCAACCCCCATCCCGGTAGACGCCGAGATGACGGTGGCGAGCCGGCCACCTTCGGCCAGCTGATCGAGGATCGCCGCCGGCACTTCCTGAACGGCACCTTCGATCAGGATCACGTCGTAGGGAGCCCCGGGCGCACTGCCCTCTTCCATCTTGCCGACGACCTGTTGCACGTTGGTTATCCCCAAGGTCCTGATGGTCTGCTCGGCCGAACCAGCGAGACCGGCATCCCCCTCTACCGCCACGACGGATTTCACGAGGCGTGCCAGGAGCGCCGCACCGTAGCCGGCGCCCGACGCCACCACCAGCGCCTTGTCCTCCGGCAGCGGCTGCAAGGTTTGGAGCAGGCGCGCCAGCACCATGGGCTCCATGAGGAAACGGCCATTGCCGAGCGGTACGTCGTCGTCGGCATAGGCTACAGACTGCAGCCCCGCCGCAACGAACCGTTCCCGCGGCAGGTCGCTGATCGCGGCCAGGAGCTGCCCATTGGTGACACGGTTCGGCCGAAGCTGGCCGTCGATCATGTTACGACGTGCGAGCACGAAATCCGTCATCGACTCTGCCCCCAGAAAGTTGGCTGTTTATAGGCAGTGTCCCGCAAGAGCGTCAAAGGCCGCCGCGTCGCGGCCCCGCTTGACCGCTCGGGCGCGGCGTGCGTATAGCACCGCCGTTCCTCGCGCTGGCCTGGTGGCAGAGTGGCTATGTAGCGGACTGCAAATCCGTCAATGCCGGTTCGATTCCGGCCCAGGCCTCCACGCGACGGCAGTGGATTACACTCTTGCTTCGCGCGGAACGCTCTGCCAAAAGACCCCCCGCGCGGGCCGCGTGCCACCGGCCGCGACCGAGTTTTTCCGGAGTAGCTCAGTGGTAGAGCAGGCGACTGTTAATCGCCTGGCCGCAGGTTCGAACCCTGCCTCCGGAGCCATTTTCAAATGAAGTCA
Source organism: Enhydrobacter sp. (assembly GCA_026126105.1). GTDB lineage: Bacteria > Pseudomonadota > Alphaproteobacteria > Reyranellales > Reyranellaceae > Reyranella. Next base: position 29,583 of record JAHCJV010000004.1, on the reverse strand, counting down.
CTCCTCCACCGAACGCCGCGAGCGTCCGGTGGAGGGCTGCTCGAAACCTCATGCCGCAGTGGCCGACAGAAAGATGCACCACGCTTTGCGCTGGCGAAAAAGAACGTTACCGTCCGGCCGGGAGCGCAGCGCAGGGGCTGAAGTGTGAGATCGTTATGAATGTCCGGTCGGGTTTTATCGACAGTATCGGCAATACGCCGCTCATCAAGCTGAAGGCGGCGTCGGCGGCGACCGGCTGCGAGATCTACGGCAAGGCGGAATTTCTCAATCCGGGCGGCTCGGTCAAGGACCGCGCGGCATTGGCCATCATCGAGGACGCGGAAAAGCACGGAAGGCTCAAGCCCGGGGGCGTGATCGTCGAGGGTACCGCCGGAAACACCGGCATCGGCATCGCGCTGGTCGCCAATGCGCGCGGCTATCGCTCGGTGATCGTGATGCCGGAGACTCAGAGCCAGGAAAAGAAGGACATGCTGCGGCTGTGCGGCGCGGATCTGCGCTTGGTTCCGGCTCTCCCCTATGCCAATCCCGGTAACTACGTGCGGTACTCGGAGGTGCTGGCAAAGGAAATCGCCGCCAACGAGCCCAACGGCGCGATCTGGGCCAACCAGTTCGACAACACGGCCAACCGCGATGGCCACTACCGCACCACAGGACCAGAGATCTGGGAGCAGACCGACGGCAAGGTCGACGCCTTCACCTGCTCCGTCGGCAGCGGCGGTACGCTGGGCGGCGTGGCGTTGGCACTGAAGGAGCGCAACAAGGACATCAAGATCGCGCTGAGCGATCCGATGGGGTCGGCACTCTACAGCTACTACAAGACCGGCGAGCTCAAGGCCGAAGGCAACTCGATCACCGAGGGCATCGGCCAGGGCCGCGTGACCGCGAACCTGAAGGACATTCCGGTCGACATGGCGTTTCGCATCACCGACGAGGAAGCCCTGCCCGTCCTGTTCGACCTGATCGAGCATGAAGGGCTGGTGCTGGGCGGCTCGACGGCCATCAACGTGGTCGGCGCCATGAAGCTCGCGCGCGAGCTGGGGCCGGGCAAGACGATCGTCACCATCCTGTGCGACGGCGGCTCGCGCTATCAGTCCAAGCTGTTCAATCCGGCATTCCTGCGCGACAAGAAACTGCCGCTGCCGCGCTGGATGGCGTGAGGCGGACCGCATGAGCCGCGTCGTGGTCTGCGGCAGCCTCAACATGGATGTCGTCGTCGAAAGCGCGCGGCGGCCGCACGCGGGCGAGACGTTGCTTGGCGCCAAGGTGTCGTTCCTGCCCGGCGGCAAGGGCCTCAACCAGGCGGTGGCGGCGGCGCGGCTAGGTGTGGCGGCTGCCATGGCGGGCGCAGTCGGCCACGACGCTTTCGGCAACACGCTGCGCGGCTTCCTGGCCGACAGCGACGTCGACAGCTCGGGCGTGCGGGCCGTCAAGGGGCATCCCACCGGCCTGGCGCTGATCCAGGTGGCCGGGGGCGACAATGCAATCACTGTTGCTTCCGGCGCGAACCTTCACTTCACCAGTGCGATGGTACGGGTCCGCCCGCGTGCCGACGAGGTCTGGGTTGCCCAGTTCGAGACACCACTGGCAACGACCCATGCCCTCCTGATGCAGGCGCGTCGCGCCGGCGCCCGCACGGTGCTCAACCTGGCGCCGTTCGCCCCGTACCCTGCGCGCCTGCTGAAATGCGTCGATGTCGCGGTGCTGAACGAGATCGAGCTTGCGCAAGCGACCGGCACCAGGGTGCGTGCCGCAAGCAGCCGGCGTGTGGTCGGTGAGGCGTGCGAGAAGCTGCGCCAGCGCGGCGCACGGGCTGTCATAGCCACGTTGGGCGAGCGTGGCTCGGTCGTCGTGACCGCCGATGGGCAGACCAACATTCCCCCTTTTCCGGCAAAGGTCGTCGATACGACCGGCGCCGGGGATTGCTTCGTTGGCGCCCTCGCTGCCCGGCTGGCCGTCGGAGCGACGCCTGTCGAGGCGGCCCGCTATGCCAGTGCGGCGGCGGCCTGCGCCGTCGAGAAACTGGGCGGCGCGCCCTCGATGCCGACGGCCAAGGAAGTTGCGGCGCGGCTGGCCAGGGCCTAAATCCTGCCCATGGTCGAAGAACTGTTCCGTCAGGATGCCTATCTCAGAGAAACCGACGCCACGGTGACAGCGGTCGAGGATCGCGGCGTGCGGCTCGACCGGTCGATCTTCTATCCGACCGGCGGCGGCCAGCCCGGCGATACCGGGCTGCTGCGCTGGGCCGACGGCGAGGCCCGGGTCGTCGACACGCTGAAGGCCGAGGGCAACGACGTGCTCCATGTGCTGGCGCCCGATGGGCCGAGGCCCGCCGTCGGCACCGAGGTCCACGCCGTGCTGGACTGGGAGCGTCGCTACAAGCACATGCGCATGCATACGGCGCTGCACGTCATGTCGGCCGTCGTCAAGGGCAACGTCACCGGCGGCCAGGTCAACGCCGACAAGAGCCGGCTCGACTTCAACCTCGAAGGCGAGGTCCCGACGAAAGAATGGGTCACCGAGGAGATCAACAAGCTCCTTGCTGTCGACCGGCCGGTCGTGCCGCAATGGGTCACCGACGAGGAGCTGAATTCCCGACCGGAGCTGGTCAAGACCATGAGCGTACGGCCGCCAATGGGCGCCGGCAGGGTCAGGCTGCTGGCCATCGAGGGGGTCGACCTGCAGGCCTGCGGCGGCACGCACGTCGCTCGCACCGGCGAGATCGGCCGGGTCGAGTGCACCAAGATCGAGAACAAGGGCAAGATGAACCGCCGGTTCATCATCGCTCTGCCCTAGTGAGGCCAATTGTCATCCTGAGCGATGCGAAGGATCTAACGTCTGCACCAGAGTCGCTGGACGACGCGTTAGGTCCTTCGCTGCGCTCAGGACGACAGCAATGAGGAAACACGCCATGACCTACGCCCGCCCCGACGCGCTCGTCAGCACTGCATGGCTGGCGGCTCACCTCGACGCACCCGACGTGCGCGTCGTCGACGGCTCGTTCTTCCTGCCGGCGCAGAAGCGTGACCCCAAGGCCGAGTTCGCCAATCAGCACATCCCGGGCGCGGTGTTCTTCGACATCGACGAGATCGCCGACACCGACAGCCCGCTGCCCCACATGCTGCCATCGCCGGAGAAATTCTCGGCCCGCGTCCGCAAGCTGGGGCTGGGCGACGGTAACAAGATCGTCGTCTACGACACCTCGCCGATGACCGGCGCCTGCCGCGTGTGGTGGATGTTCCGCGCCATGGGACACAAGGATGTGGCGGTGCTCGACGGCGGCCTCCCCAAGTGGATGGCGGAAGGCCGACCCGTCACCGACGACCCGACGCCGCCGCGCGAGCGCCACTTCACGGCCCGCCTCGACAACACGCTGGTGCGCTCGATCGACGACGTGAAGGAGCTGATCGGCAGCAAGCGAGAGCAGATCGTCGATGCCCGCGCGGCGGGCCGCTTCCGCGGCGAAGCGCCGGAGCCGCGCGCGGGCCTGCGCAGCGGCCACATGCCGGGTGCCTTCAACCTGCCCTACAACGACCTGCTCGATCCGAGGACCGGCACGATGCTGCCGGCTGACCAGCTCAAGGCGCGCATCGCGGCCTCCGGGATCGATCCGTCCAGGAAAGTCACCGCAAGCTGCGGCTCGGGCGTCACCGCCTGCGTCGTCGGTCTCGCCCTCTATCTCACGGGCGCGCCGGAAGCGGCGATCTACGACGGCTCATGGACTGAATGGGGCGGACGTGCCGACACGGCCATCGTCACCGGACCCTGACCTCTTCGCGCACCAGCCAGCGCCGCGCAGCGATGGCGTGCTGGCGGTCACGGTCACCCATCTCGAGCTGGTGCCCGCCGGCTGGACGCGGCGCGGCGTGGCGCCCGCGATCGAGATCGACATCGTCTGCGAGCCGAAGCCGACGGCGTCGTTCTATCTCCGACTCTACGATCGCGTCGGCCGGCCGTGGTTGTGGTACGAGCGCCGGCTGTACGGCCACGACGAACTGGAGGCGATGCTCAGTCGCCCCGGCCATGAAGTCCATGTCGCGCGCCACGAGGGTGGGCTGGTCGGTTACTTCGAGCTCTACGAGAACGAGATCGTCTTCTTCGGCCTGACGCCCGGGTTCATCGGCCGGCGGGTCGGTCCTTGGCTGCTCGATCGGGCGATCGAGCGCGCCTTCGCGCGCGGTTCATCGCGACTGATCCTCAACACGAATACGGTCGACCACCCGCGCGCGCTCGATACCTATCGCAAGGCGGGCTTTCGTATCGTGCGTCGCGAAGAACGCGAACTACAGGACCCGCGCGTGCTGTGGCCCGACATCTATCGGTGGCCGCCGAAGTAATCGCCGTGCCATAGTCGAAGGCATGACCGCGAAGAAAACTTATACCAATCCCGACACCATCTTGGCCGTCGCCGGCCGCGATCCCGACAACAATTTCGGGATCGTCAATCCGCCCGTCTATCACGCCTCGACGATCCTCTCGCCGACCATGGCAAAGTTCGAGAACCGGGTGCCGTTCGAAGGCTTCGGGTATGGCCGCAACGGCACGCCGACCCAGAAGGCGCTCGAGGACGCCGTCGCCGCCATCGAGGGTGCGCATCGCTCGATCGCCGTGCAGTCCGGCCTCGCCGCCGTCACCGGCGCGATCGTGGGATTCCTGAAGACCGGGGACCACATGCTGGTCACCGACAATGCCTACGGTCCGGCGCGGCGCTTTTCGAACACCACGCTGAAGGGCTTCGGCGTCGAGACCACGTTCTTCGATCCGATGATCGGTGCCGGCATCGAGACGCTGATGCGGCCGAACACCAAGGTCGTCTATCTCGAGGCGCCGGGCTCCCAGACCTTCGAGGTGCAGGACGTCGACGCGATCGCCGCGGTCGCCAAGAAGCACGGCGCCGCCGTGCTGATCGACAATACCTGGGCGACCCCGCTCTACTTCAAGCCGTTCGACCATGGCTGCGACCTGTCGATCCATGCCGGCACCAAGTACATCGTCGGCCATTCCGACGCGATGATGGGCATCATCTCCTGCCGCGACCGGGCGATGTTCGAGGTCGCGAAGACGGCATGCCAGAACTTCGGCTTTCATGCCGCGCCGGACGACTGCTACCTCGCGCTGCGCGGCCTGCGCACGATGGGCGTGCGGCTGCGCCACCACGAGAAGAGCGGCATCCATATCGCCAACTGGCTGAAGACCCGGCCAGAGGTCGACAAAGTACTGCATCCCGCCCTGCCCGACTGTCCTGGCCACGACAACTGGAAGCGCATGTTCAAGGGCGCGTCCGGTCTGTTCTCCTTCACGCTCAAGGACGGCTACAGCAGGAATGCCCTCGCTGCGATGCTCGACGGCATGGACATCTTCGGCATGGGCGCCTCATGGGGCGGCTACGAGAGCCTGATGATCCCGTCGCATCCCGACAACTACCGCACCGCCGTGCCTTGGCCGAAGGACAAGCAGATCCTGCGCGTCCATATCGGTCTTGAGGACGTAGAGGACCTCAAGACCGATCTTGCCGAAGGTTTCGAGCGCCTCAACCGGGCGCACAACGCGTAGATGGCGCGCCCGCGCGTCTGATTGAGCCAAGAGACTGATCGCAATGTTCATCGGGCCCCGATAGGTTGGCTCGAAGCTGAGCAGCCCGGCTGAAGGATGGCGAGCGTGGTCGAGTGCTCGTGAAGACCGACTCAACTGGTCGTGGCGTGGAGCTTCACCCCGATCGCATCCATCACACGGAGGATGGTGCCGAACTCCGCCTTGGCCTCCCCGCCCAGCGCTTTGTAGAGGCTTGCCCTGGTCAGCCCGGCGTCGCGGGCGATCCGGGTCATGCCCTTGGCGCGAGCTACGTCACCCACTGCGGCAGCGATGACGGCCGGGTCGCCGTCCTCGAGTGCCGCGTTGATGTAAGCAGCGATGGACTTCTTGTCGGTCAGATGCTCGGCTGGGTCACAGCGGGTCGTCTTGGTTGCCACGTCGTATTCCTACATGGTTTGCGCCAGCGCCCTGGCAGCCTTGATGTCTACGCTTGTCGCCGCCGCACAGCAGGATCACGACCACGTCGCCGCGCTGTACGAAGTAGACTCGGTATCCCGGACCATAGTCGACCCGCAGTTCCCGGACGCCTTCACCGATCGCCTTCACGTCACCGAACTTGCCGAGCGACATGCGGCGGATGCGGATGTCGATGCGGGCTTTCGCGTTCTGGTCCCGCAGACCATTGAATCACTTCTTGTAGATCCCAGTCTGTCGAACTTCGATCGTAGCCACTTTGTCTCCTATCGGAGACAATTAGTCAATACGAAGAACTCTTGAGCCATATCGGTCGCCGGCTGGAGATGCACCGGTTCGCACACTTCCATCGCACCGACGAATGGGCCTACGACCGTCTGCAGTTCGCGCAAGTGCCGGTGACCTCGAGGGTCATGTCGCGCGCGGTGAAACCGCGGCGGCTGGCTGACGCGGCGATCGAGTCCGCGACGCCGGCGCTCTCCAACTCTTCCGCATTCCCGCACTCGGCACAGATCAGGAAGAACCCGCGATGCGCCTCGCCGGGGTGGCTACAGCCGACGAAGGCGTTCATCCGCTCGATCCGGTGGATCAGTCCGTTCTCGATCAGGAAGTCGAGAGCGCGATAGACGGTCGGCGGTGCCGAGCCCAGCTCCTCGTTGCGCAGCTGGTCGAGCAGCGCGTAGGCCCCGACCGGCTTGTGGCTTGACCAGACGAGCTCGAGAACGCGGCGGCGCAGCGGCGTGAACCGCAGCCCCTTGTCGGCGCAGAGCTTGTCCGCCGCCGCGACCGCATCCTCGATGCAATGCTCATGGTCGTGGCTGTGCGGAGAGGATTTTGCCGGCGTCTTCACAGGGTCCCGATTGCCAAGCAGCAGAGCGACCACTATACGCCCCCTTCCTCCGAGAGGCCAAGGCAGCATGTCCCGCACGCCGACCACCTATCCGCAGGCCGCCATCGACAAGATGCTCGCGGCCATACGCTTCGACGGCCAGGGCTTGGTGCCCGCGATTGCCCAACAATACGGCACCGGGGAGGTGCTGATGATGGCCTGGATGGATCGCGACGCGGTCGCCGAGACGATGCGCACGGGCCGGGTCTCCTACTGGTCGCGTTCGCGCAAGGCACCGTGGCGCAAGGGCGACACGTCAGGCCACATCCAGGAGCTGGTCGAGCTCCGCATAGACTGCGACGGTGACACGTTGCTGGCCGAGGTCGAGCAGACGGGCGTGGCCTGCCACACCGGCCGGCACAACTGCTTCTTCCGCGCGATCCGCAACGGCGATCTGGAAGAGATCGCGCCGGTCGAGATCGACATGGCCGGCCTCGGAAAGGATTGAACTTGTCCAAGCGTAGCTTGCCGCGGCGCGCGCTGTTCGCCGCCGCCGCCGTCCTGCCGCTCGCCGCCTGCGACTCGAGCGGCTCGCCCAAGGCACAATCGCGCGGCGACCGAATGGTGCGCTGGGTGTACAACACCGGCACGGAGCGCATGATGGCGCCGGATGCCCTCACACTGATGGGCATCACGAACGAAGGACGCGACATCCCGGTCAGGCTGCTCGGCGAGAACGGTTCCGATGGCCGCTACGTCATTGCCCTCGTCAGCATTCGCAAGGTCTACGAGTTCGTGCTGCACCGCTTCCAGAACGAGGTCTTCATCTTCCACAGTTGCGACAGGAATCTCAACCGCCTGACCTCTGTTCGCTATGCCCGCAACGGCAAGCCGAGCGTCATCACCGACAAGGCTTTCGCCGAGGCCGACTTCCAGCGCCAGCTCGCTTTCTGGGTCGAGCGCATGCCGGGGCGCTGACGCCCCGCTGCCCTCAGATCCGGCTCGCCCGGAACGACTTGCGTAGAAGCTCGTAGAGACTGCCGCCGCTGATCGCGCCAAGAACGTAGACGACGACCGCCATTACGGCGAGCGGCGCGCGAACGCTGAATCCCAGGAACGACATGCTGACCGCTTCGAGATTCTGTATCGCGAATATGACGGTGGCGACGCCGAAAAGAGCGACAACAGTCAAATGAATCCAGCGCATTGCAACCTCTCTCGGCAATCGCGATCGGGGCGATCGTCTGGCTGCACTTCCGCCGTGTCTCGATCGACCTCACGCGCCTACGGGACGCAAGGTGTGCCAATGTAACACCTTGAACAAGAGGAATTAAGTGGACCGCGGCGGTTGTCCGCATCGGTGTGTCCCGCAGCGGAAATTGCAGCAGGTGTTTCGAGCCCCGACATGAACGACGAACCTTACCGCTATTTCTCGGCACGGGAGACGGTTATGTTACAGTGCGGTTACATCCTGGAACGACCGCTGGAATGCCGAGCAAGAGCCACTCCCTCAACCCAGGCTTCCCCGCGCACCGGACGCTGTCGGTTTGTGGCGGAGCGCATGCGCTTCACGACGGCTTCACCGATCTGCTTAACGTCCTCTATCCCCTGCTGCAGGTGCAGTTCGGGCTGAGCTATGCCGCGATCGGTGCGCTAAAGGCGGTCTACTCGAGCGCGATGGCGAGCGGGCAGATTCCCTCGGGTTGGCTCGCCGCCAAGGTCGGCAGCGTCGCGGTGCTGGTCCTCGGAACGGCGCTCGTTGGCGTCGGCTACGCGCTCGCAGGCTTGAGCGGCTCGCTCTACGGCGTGGTCGTCGGTCTTATGCTCGCCGGACTGGGAGGCAGCACACAGCATCCGATCGCCTCTTCGCTGGTAGCGGGCGCCTATCCTGGCCTTCGTTCGCGCACGGCGCTCGGCACCTACAACTTCACCGGCGACCTCGGCAAGGTAGCGCTGCCCGCCATATTCGCGCTGGTCGCCGCATCGATCGGCTGGCGCGACGCACTGCTGGTCACTGCTGCCATCGCGATCGTCGGCGCAGGAACGATCTTTCTCAGCCTCCGGCCGGCCGAAATAGGCGCGAAGGGAGCAAAAGGCGGCAAAGCCGTCGCAGGACAAGATCGGCCGTGGGCCTTCTGGCTGCTGTTCAGCATCCACGTCGCCGACAGCGCGGTGCGCTCGGGCTTCCTGATCTTCCTGCCGTTCCTGCTGCAGGCCAAGGGCGCCAACCTGCCCACCATCGGCCTCGCTCTGTCGCTTCTGTTTGCCGGTGGCGCTGCTGGCAAGCTGGTCATGGGCTGGCTCGGCGCACGCTTCGGCGTCGTGTCCTCGGTGATCGCGACCGAGATGGCGACGACTGTGCTCATCCTCGCACTCCTGCCCCTGTCGCTCACACCCGCGCTCGTCCTGCTGCCTCTGGTCGGCCTGATGCTGAACGGCACCTCGTCGGTGCTCTACGGCACGATCCCCGAGTTCGTGACGGTCGAGAGACGTACCCACGCCTTTGCCGTCTTCTACACCGGCGGCTCGGTCGCCGGCGCCACCAGCCCGTTCCTGTTCGGCCTGCTGGGCGACTTCATCGGTCTCGTCCCGGCCATGATGGGTGTCGCCGGTCTCGCCCTGCTCACCCTGCCGCTGGTCTGGGCGCTGCGGCCGGCTTTTCGCGCAGAAGGCGCGAGCTACCCGCCGGTGTGAACCGGCCCCATCGGGCGCAGCCGGATACCCTCGCGCAGGTGCTTGTAAGGCATGTCGACTGGGTCCGTGATATGCGCGCCGGGCGATTGGACGACGAGAATCGTCTCGGCGATGGGCTGGAAGTCGGCGCGGAAGTGGACAGTGGACTTGAGCGCGAGGATCGGCACCTGCGACGGCTCGACCCCTACGGCGCGGAACATCTCTTGGTCCGCGGCCTGCACGCGCTTGCAGGCAAGCACGGCGGAAACCCCACTCGCTTCGTCCGTGACCAGCGCCATCGGCCCGATCTGGAACCGCGCGCCGCCGTAGAACGGACCGGTGCCGGTGAAGACTCCGCTGCCGAGCTTTACTACCCGCCAGTCGGCCTCAAGGGGCGTCTCGCCGGCATAGCCGACCACGGCGCCGATGCCGCGCCGCATGATGTTGCCCTCGCCGGTTTCCACCGCAGCCCTGGCGGCGCCCTCGTCGACGATCATGCCGATCACCGCACCCTTGGCCTTGTGGCGCATCAGGGCGGCCAGCAGTCCGACCGTGTCGGAGGTGCCGCCGGCGCCGGGGTTGTCCTGCACATCGGCCAGCACGATCGGCTTCTTGGCGGTCTTCGACAGCTCGATCGCACGCAATGCCGCCGTGTCGGGATCGAGCAGCTCGCCGGCGAACGCCTTCTCCTGGGTCTTGACCGTAGCGGCAAGCTTGTCGGCGGCCGCCTCGACGGCCTCCTTGTCATGGCCATAGACCACCAGCGCCGGCCCGCACTGGGCGATGTCGGCCGGCGGAAAGCCCGGCGTGTGCGTCACGCTCACGATGCCCTGGTTGTGGCTCTTCTCGCCCGCCTCGAGCTCGCCCACGAGATCGAAGATGGCCTTCGCTGGCTCGATGAAGGTGCACTGCCAGACCAGCGGGATCAGGAAATCGAGCTGGCGGTAGGCGCGATAGACCGGCCGCTCTTCCTTCATCAGCTTGTCGAGCAGCTCGGCGGCGCGCTTGCCCGTGACCGCCATGTCGATGTGCGGGTAGGTGCGATAACCGACCAGGGCCGTCGCCAGGCGCGCCATCTCGGGTGTGAGGTTGGCGTGGTAGTCGAGGCTGGCCACGATCGGCAGCTCATCGCCGACGATGCCGCGGATGCGGCGCAGCAGCTCGCCCTCGCCGTCCTCGGTGTTCTCCGCGACCATGGCGCCGTGCAGGTCGAGATAGATCGCATCGAAGGGCCCGTGCTTGCGGATATCCTCGTCGAACAGCGCCCACATGCGCTCGTACGCGTCCTCTGTGACGTAAGATGCCGGCGCTGCCGCAGCCCAGGCCAGCGGGACGATCTCGTGGCCAAACTCCGCCAGCCGCTTCACCGCGCCGGCAATCGGGATGTTGAAGCCCTCGACACCCGCGATCATCTCCGGTCCGCGCAGCAGCGGCGGCCAGGCGTCGGCACGCACGAACTCCTCCCACGTCGCCTGCTGCGGCGCAAAGGTGTTGGTCTCGTGCTGAAATCCCCCGACGGCGATACGCGCCATGAAACGCTCTCCCTTCTCTTGATTTAACTTCCTCCCTGGCGACGCCGGGGAGGTCCCCCGAAGGGGCGGAGGGGTCATGGGCCACGGTCTTGGTGCGGCCCATGACCCCTCCGGCCGCGTAAGACTCGGCCACCTCCCCGCGTTTCACGCAGGGAGGAACATGTTTCTTACTTCTTCGTGCCGTCCTCGATCGCCTTGATCAGGACCGGCCAGTATTCCTTGCTGAAGCCCAGTTCCTTTGCCCGCTCCATCAGCTCGCGCGCGACGTCGGCGCCGAGCGCGGGCACGCCCTTGTCCTCGGCCATCTGGATGGCGTAGGAAAGATCCTTCAGGGCGTAGTCCGTCGAGAACGCCCGCTCGGGAAACACGCCGGGCAGCATCGCCTTCATGCCGTGGTTGCGCAGCGCGAACGAGTCTGCTGAGCCCTTGGTCAGCGTGTCGTACAGGATCGTGCCGTCAATGCCGTTGGCCCGCGCGATGCTCAACGCCTCGGCCAGCGCGACCACGGTCTGGAACAGGACCATGTTGTTCAGGATCTTCACCGCCTGTCCCGCGCCAGCCTCACCGCAGTGCGTGACCTCGCTGGCAAGATGCCGCAGCAGCGGCTCGATCCGCTCGAACGTGATCCGGGTGCCGCCGACCATGATCGACAGCGTGCCGTCGATCGCGGCCTGCCGGGTGCGCGCGATCGGTGCGTCGGCGAAGGCGCAGGCCTTGCCCTCGAACTCCGCATAGAGCCGTCGCGCCAGAGCCACCGGCGCGGTGCTGGTGTCGACGATCGTCCAACCCATCTGGACCTTGGACAGGATGCCGCCCTCGCCCAGGCAGACCTGCTCGACTTCCTTGCCGCCGGGCAGCGACAGGAAGATCGTCCGGCAGCTGGCGACGATCTCGTCCATCGACGCAGTCTTCACGCCGTCGGCCGCCAGGCGCTGCAGCGGCTCGGGATTGCGGTCCGCCGCGAGCACGGTCATGCCGCTCTTGCGCGCGAGGTTGCGGCACATCGGCTCGCCCATGGTGCCGACGCCGATAAATCCGATCATGTCAGTCATTTCAGTCCACGATGAAGAGTTTGGCGCCGCCTTCGGTGCAGGAGCGGTGCGCGAGCGTGCCGTCCGCCACCTGGTAGCTCTGGCCTCGTTTGAGCACGACGGTACGTCCGTCGGCCAGCTCCGTTTTCAGCTCGCCGTCGAGCACCAGCAGGACATGGCCCTTCTGGCACCAATGATCGGCGAGGTAGCCCGGCGTGTACTCGACCATGCGCACGCGGATATTGTTGAAGTTCTTCGTGCGCCAGTAGGCCTTGCCGGTCTCGCCGGGGTGCTCCGTGCGCTCCACGCTGTCCCAGTCGGTCGTGCCGAAGGGTATGTCGAACATCAGCATCGTTTACTCATCCCCCTCCTCCATGGGCGCCAGTACCCGCGCAAGGCTGTCCCGCCCGCGATAGAGCGCGGCGCGCCACCCGCACATCCGCGCGCCGTCCACATTGGCGGGGCGATCGTCGACGAACAAGATGGCTCGTGCCGCCGTGACGCCCATGCGCGCCTGCGCATTGGTGAAGAACACCCTGTCGGGCTTGCACACGCCGAGCGCTGCCGAATAGACGATCTCGTCGAAGTGGCTGCCCAGGCCACGATGATCGCGCAGGAAGACGGCGCGGTGGTGCTCCTGGTTGCTGGCGGCAAAGACGCGGCCGCCGGTCCGCGCGCGCCAGGAGTCGGCCATCGCAAGGACCTCGCGGTCGACGATGCTGTCGTTTTCGAACCAGAAGCTCACGAACTCCTGCAGCCGGTCGGCCAGCCCTCGCGGCTCGAGCCACTCGTGCAGGGCGACGTAGACATCGAGCCGGCCTTGCAGCACCTGGGCGAACGGCGGGCTGTCGAAGAAGGCGAGCAGATCGGCGGCCTCGAGCCCCCAGCCCGCGCGAAGCTTCTCCGGCCAGTCGGGCGCGGAGTGGACGACGACGCCGTCGACATCGAGAACGAGGACAGGGATGGAACTCATGGCCGACAATGCTACAGCAAAGCGATGAAGCTCGTCGTTCCCGCTCTTGAATATCTTGAAGGCTACAAGGAGGCCCTGCAGCGCGGCTGGTCGCCCGACAATGTCCGGCTCGAGGTCGCCGCGCGCGAGGAGCTGGCGAAGATCGCCGCGGATCCGGTGGCGTTCGTCGCATCACTCGACGACCCGGAGGCGAAATCCGGCCCGGTAACCCTGGGCGACGGCTCGAAGGTCCCCCGCCTGCCCGGCTATCGGCGATGGATGTGGGACGGAGAGTTCTGCGGCTCGATCGGCTTCCGCTGGCAGAAGGGCACCTCCGCCCTGCCGCCCTATGTGCTGGGCCACATTGGCTACGCCGTCGTGCCATGGAAGCGCCGCCTGGGCTATGCGACGCGCGCCCTGGCCCTGCTGCTCGACGATGCGCGCCGTCGCGGGCTCGACCATGTCGCGCTCACGACAGATCCCGACAACGAGGCTTCACAGCGGGTGATCCTGGCCAACGGCGGAACACTCCACGAGCACTTCAACGCCGGAGCCGCCTACGGCGACACGGATCACCTGCGCTTCGTCATCAGGCTTTAAGGGGCAACCGGGTTCAGGCCGGCGCACCACCGGCGCGCATCACGGTCTCGGCCATCGCCGAGAGGATCGCCAGCCCGCGCGCCTTCAGCGCTCTTGCCGACTCCGCGCCGCCGATCTGGCTTTCGAGCACGAGGCCGATGAAGCCATGCACGGTCGCCCAGGCGAAATCCGACATCCGGGCCTTCACCTCGGCGGAGGCGTCGGGGATAGCGGCGGCGACGGTGGCGAAATGCGCCTCCCGCACGACCTTCGCCGCTTCCGAGCGCTCCTGGCTGAACATCAGGCGGAACAGCATCGGATTGGCCGCAGCGAAAGCCATGTAGCCGACGCCCTGCCCGACCAGGCGGCTCGCCGCATCCGTTCCCCGGCGAGCCTCTGCCGCCATCATGGCCGCAAGCTCGACGAAGCCGCGGGCTGCGATCTCCGCCAGCAGATCGTCGAGCGAAGCGAAATGGTGGGCCGGCGCTGCATGCGAGACTTCCGCCCGCCGGGCGCATTCGCGCAGGGTGAAGCCGCGCAGGCCGCGCTCCTCGAGCAGGGTCCGGCCGGCGGTGACGAGCGCCTCGCGCAGGTTGCGATGATGGTAGGGAGCCTTCTTCGCCGTTTCAGCTGTCGCCTTGATCTCTTCAGTCATCGCCTCACGCTTTCGTTGGCCGATGTAAAGATTATGGCACGACAAACTTGTCGGCGAACGAATTCCTTGCCGTGATCGAAAAATGACATAGACGCGCCCCGAATGGCTCAACGCGCCTGCTGGTTGGTTGCTGGTTCGGTTCGCTTCTGCGTCCTATGATAAATCTCATGCCGTTGCTCGAAGATCTCCACCGCCGACGCGACCAGATTCTCGCTATCGCTGCCCGGCATGGCGCTTCGAACATCCGCCTGTTCGGCTCGGTGGTACGCCATGAGGAGCGCCCCGATAGCGACGTGGATCTGCTGATCGACTTGGCTCACGGCCGCGGGTTCGACGACTATCTTGCGCTCGTTGAGGAGCTCGAGAGCGTACTGTCCCGTCGCGTCGATGTCGTGATCGAACGCAGCCTCAGCCCGCACTTCCGGCCTTACATCGAAGCCGAGGCTCAGCCCTTGTGAAAAAGTGATCTTCCGTACCTCGCGCACATCGTAGATTCGATCGCCGCCATCCAGGCATATGTTGCCGGCGGCCGGGATGTATTTCTGCGCGAGCGGCTCATCCAGGATGCGGTCATTCGCAATTTGGAGATCATTGGCGAAGCCGCCGGGAGACTCTCCACGCCGACACGTGGGCTTTCCGAGGCGCCATGGAAGAAGGTCGTCGCCTTCCGGAATCGCCTTATTCATGGCTATTGGAGCGTGGACTTCATGCTTGTATGGGATGTCGTCGAAAACGACCTGCCCTCGCTGAAGATGGAAGTTGTCCGCCTTATCGCTGAACTCAAGGACGAGACCGATCAATGACTCTCGAACTCTGGGCCGCCTTCGTTGCGGCATCGTCCATACTTCTCCTGATCCCAGGGCCGACCGTGCTGCTGGTGGTTTCATACGCGCTCGGCCAGGGCTGGCGGACAGCGCTTCCGATGGCGGTTGGCGTCGCGCTTGGCGACTTCACCGCCATGACGCTCTCCATGCTCGGGCTGGGCGCGCTGCTGGCCACCTCCGCGACTCTGTTCACCGTCCTGAAGTGGATCGGCGCAGCCTATCTGGTGTGGCTCGGGATCAGGCTCTGGCGCGCCGGCGGCACACTCGAAGCGGCACCGCGCACCGACGCGGTGTCGGCGGCGAAAATGCTGGGCCATGCCTGGCTGGTGACGGCGTTGAATCCAAAAA
Organism: Enhydrobacter sp.; assembly: GCA_026126105.1. GTDB lineage: Bacteria > Pseudomonadota > Alphaproteobacteria > Reyranellales > Reyranellaceae > Reyranella. The sequence continues at coordinate 14,157 of JAHCJV010000004.1, read as the reverse complement.
GCATCACCTTCTTCGTCGCCTTCCTGCCGGCCTTCCTCGATCCGCGCGCGGACTTCCTGACGCAGATGCTGGTGTTCGAGGCGACTTTTCTGGTGCTCGCCTTCGCCAATGCCTTCAGCTACGCGCTGGTCGCCAGCAAGGCGCGCGGCCTGGTGGGCAATCCGCGCGCCATCAGGATCGTCAACCGGACCGGCGGCGGGCTGCTGATCGGCGCCGGGGTCGCGACGGTGACGATGAGCGGCGCCCGCAGTTGAGGGGTCGGGCCTACTTCCAGCCGATGCGGTCGCGCAGAAAGGCGTAACCCAGGGCGATGAAGTGGGCGCGCTCGCGATTGTCCTTGCCGTAGCCGTGGCCGCCGGCAGGCGGCTCGTAGAACCAGGCATCGCGGTAGCCCATCGCCTGGAGTTTTGCGGCCATTTTGCGGGCATGTCCGGGGTGAACCCGGTCATCGCGGCGGGTCGTTGCGAGCAGAATCGGGGGATATGCCCGCCCTGGCACGGCCTGGTGATAGGCCGAATAGGTCTGCAGCCACGCCCACTCCTCGGCCTTGTCGGGGTCGCCGTACTCGGCGATCCAGCTCGCGCCGGCCAGCAGCTTCGAATAGCGCCGCATGTCGATCAGCGGGATGGTGCAGAGCAGCGCGCCGAACCGCTCGGGATAGCGCGTCATCATGTTGGCGATCAGGATGCCGCCGTTGGAGCCACCCTCGGCGGCGATGCGGCCCGGGCGGGTCACGCCGCGCCGCACCAAGTCGGCGGCGACGGCAGCGAAGTCGTCGTGCGTCAGCCGCTTGCCGGCGCCGCGGCCCGCGTCGTGCCACGGCACGCCGAACTCGCCGCCGCCGCGGATGTTGGCGGTGACGCTGGTCCCGCCCCGCTCCAGCCAGAGCTTGCCGATCGAGGCGTTGTAGTAAGGCCGCGACGGCAGGCCGAAGCCGCCGTACCCGGTCATGTGGACCGGCGCGTCGCCGGTCTCGCCCGCAGGCCCGGTCTGCACGTACGGAATGCGCTCGCCGTCTACCGACACAGCCTCGTGCCGGGTAACCACAAGCCCCTCGTCCGAAAAGGCAGCCAGCGAGCGCTTCAGCACGGCGGGAGCCTTCCCGGGTTCGAGCACCATGAGCGAGGGCGGCGTCAGCGGGTCCTGCGCGCTGGCAAGCAGGTCGCCGTTGCCCTCCGACGATTCGACATCGAGCGACCAGACGTCGACCACGCCGATCGACGGCAGGCCGGGCAGCGTCGTTCGCGTCCAGCCATCGGCCGCGGGCGTCAGCACTTCGAAGACGGGCGCGAGATTGTCGAGGATCGACAGGATCAGGCGTCCGGCATTCCAGAAATGGCTCTTCAGGATCCGACGCCTGCCGGGCGCGAACAAAAGCGCGAAGTCACGGCTTCCGGCGAGGAACGCGTCGAGCCGGATACCCAGCAGGCAGTCGCCCGGCCAGGACTTGCCGCCGACGAACCAAGCATTACGCGGCCGGACGACGAGCCAGCCATGATCGACGTCGGTCTGTACACCCGTCGGAAGGTCGAGGCGCACTTTTCCGCGCCATATTTCAAAGTCGAAGAAACCGATCGCGTTGAAAAACCAGATCGACCTATCAGGATCGGTGCGATCGATCCCCGCGGAAGCCGACATGCTGGTCGCAGGCACCTCGAAAAGGATGGGAGCCTCCTCCGGCCTCGTGCCGCGCCGCCACAGCCGAACCGTACGGGCATAGCCCGAGGTCGTGACGTCACCCCCGAACGCGCTGCTCAGCAACAAGGTGTCGTCATCGACCCAGCTCACGTTTCCTTTGGCCTCGGGCAGGACGAAGCCGTCGGCCACGAATGACTTCGTGCTGAGGTCGAATTCGCGCAGGACAACCGCATCGCTGCCCCCGCGAGACAGTCGAACGATCGCCCGATCGTGCCTGTTCGGGCGTGTTCCCGCGCCGCTCCAGATCCAGTCCTCGCCCTCGGCGGCCGCCAGCGCGTCGACGTCGATCAGCATCTCCCAATCGGGCGCTTCACTGCGGAAGCTCTGCGGCGTGGTGCGCCGCCAGAAGCCGCGAGGATGCGTCTCGTCGGTCCAGAAATTGTAGAGCCAGCCGGCACGCCGGCCGGGAAACGGGATCTTCTCTGGCCGGTCGAAGATCGCGGCCAGCGTCGCAGCGTCCGCCTCGACGTCTGGACCGCCGAAAGCCGCCAGGGTGCGCGCGTTCTGTTGGTCGACCCACGCCGCGGCCTGTTCGCCCTCGACCTCCTCGAGCCAGAGCCAGGGATCGTCGTCCGGCGCGACGAGCGTCGGCCGGGCATCTACGGACACGACCCTACTTCACCGGCTCGCTGACGAACGCGACCTTGCTGAGTCCACCCTTGGACGCGTCCGCCAGCGTCTCGGCGACATAGCGATAGGCGACTCCTGCGTCGGCGCGCAGATAGACCTCGGGCTGAGGGCGCTTCTTTCCCGCCTCGACGAACTTCGCCTGGGCATCCTCGCGGCTGATCCGCTCGCCGCCCCAGAAAAGCGAACCGGTCGAATCGATCGCGAACTCGATCTTCTCCGGTTTCTGGAGGTCGGCATTCGACGAGGCTTTGGGAAGGTCGAGTTTCACGGTGTTGGTCAGCAGCGGGGCGGTAACGATGAAGATCACCAGCAGCACGAGAACGACGTCGATCAGTGGCACCATGTTGATCTCGGCCATCGGAGCCGAGGACGACTTGCGGTCGAAACTTGCGAAAGCCATGGGGAATCTCCTTTGCTTGACGCTACTTGACCGCGGCGAGCGGCACGCTGCCAGCCCTTAGCGAGCGCGCCTGCAGGGCCCGTCCCATCGAAAGGAAGGTCAGCAGTTCGAAAGCGAAGGCGTCGAGCTTGGCGGTCAGAACGCGGTTCGACCGTGTCAGCCAATTGTAGCCCATCACTGCGGGCAGCGCGACCGCGAGACCGATGCCGGTCATGATCAGCGCCTCACCCACCGGGCCCGCTACCTTGTCGAGCATGCCCGAGCCCGACATGCCGATCGCGATGAGCGCATGATAGATGCCCCACACCGTGCCGAACAATCCCACGAACGGCGCCGTCGCGCCGATCGTCGCCAGCATGGTCAGGCCGTTCTCGAGCGACGTCGTCTCCTCGTCGAGCACCTTCTTGATGGTGCGGGTCAGGAACTCCTGCTCGCTGCCTGCTTCCTCGAGCTTTCCGGCGCCGAACTTCTCGTGATGCGCCTGCGCGTGAAGGGAATGCGCCGTCAGATGGCCGAACGGCTCCTTCACGCCGTGGATGCTGAGTTCGTTCTGCACTGCCTCGAGCGAGGTGGCGCTCCAGAAAAACTCAAGGAACCGTTTGCTGCGATGCTGGCGGATCAAATGGCTGATGCCCTTCATCACGATCAGGTACCATGACACCGCAGACATCAGCGCCAGAACGACCAGCAGCACCTTCGCAACGATGTCCGCATTGGCCAGGAAGTGGCCAAAGCCCAGTGCCGACGCGTCATCCATGAATCACCTCTATCAACGCAGCACGAAATCGATCGGCATCAGCACCCAGACCGGCTGGGGCACGCCGTTCTCCGAGTATGGCCGCAGCAACGATGCGCGCACCGCGCTCAGCGCCGCCTCGTCCAGCGCCGCGTGACCTGACGATTGCGCCACGGACACCTGCGCCGGCCGGCCCGTCCTGTCGACCAGCACCCGCATGACCACCCGCCCCTGCTCGCCTGCGCGCCGCGAGTGCACCGGATATATGGCGTTCGGCGGGTTGATATAGGCAACCTGGCCGATCGACACCGTCCTCGGCGCCTGCGGCATGGACGGCGGCGCAGTCTGGGGAGCACGGTCGACCGGCGCTGCGGCCTGCGGGCGCGGCTTGGGCGGCGGTGGCGGGGCTTTCGGCTTGGGCTTGGGAGGCGGCTGCGGCGCAGCGACCGGGAACTCCGGTGGCGGCAGGTCGGGCGTCGGGGGCGAAACCATCGTTTCGAGCATCGGCACCTCGGGCGGCGGCGTATCGTCCGGCGGCGGCGTATCGAGCTTCACCGGCTCCAGTTCCGGAGGCGGCGTGTCGAGCGGTGGCGGCGTGTCGAGCCGGACGGGCTCGATTTCCGGCGGCGGCGTGTCCTCGGGAGTGGGAACGTCGACGTTGGGCCGGGGCTCCGACGGCTGCTCAGCCGGTACCATGCGCACCTCGATCGAGGTCTGGTCACCGACGATGAGCTTGCTCGGCTCGATCTGGGTCAGCGCCCATCCGCCCCCGACGTGGAAGAAGATCACCAGCGTCAGGATCGCCCCGCGCATGGCCGGCGACAGAGGCGCCTGATAGACCGGCTCGGGCTGCAAGGCGAGCGGCAAGGGGTGCTCGGAATCGCCGGGACGCGGCGATCTCATCACCGCATTGGCCCCGGCGCCAAATCCTCGCCCGGCGAACCGGCGAAGGCGAGCCGGCTGTTTGCGCGCAAAATGCGCACCTCGCCGGCAGCAACATCGACCATCAGGTCTCGCTCCACTCACGCACGAGATTATGGTAGCAGCCGATCAACGACCGGCGAGCGACCTCATCTGCGTTGGTCTGGTTGAGCCGCTGGATAGCGCCGTCCATCTCGTAGAGCAAGGCGCGCTGCGAATCGTCGCGGATCAGGCTCTGGACCCAGAAAAAACAAGATGTGCGCACCCCGCGCGTTATCGGCGTGACCTGGTGGAGGCTGGTCGCCGGATAGACGACCATGTCCCCCGCCGCCAGCTTGATGCTGTGGCGCCCATAGGTGTCCTCGATCTGCAGCTCGCCGCCGTCATATTCCGAGGGATTGGTGAGGAACAGGGTCGCTGACACGTCGGTCCTGATCTTGCGGCCGTCGTACGGATTGATCCGCACGCTGCCGTCGACGTGGGCACCGAAGACCATGCCCTCGCTGTAGCGGTTGAACATCAGCGGGTAGATCGTGTTGGGCAACACGGCGCTGATGAAGATCGGGTTGCGCTCGAGTGCCGGCACAATGATGCGCTGGCACGCGAGCGCGACATCCGAACGCTCGTCGATCTGCTGGTTGAACTTGACCGGTGCGCCCTGGTAGCCCGCGGTCACCCTGCCGTCGACCCACGCATCGCCCGCACGGTCCAGGCGCTCGCGCAGGCTGACGAGTTGAGCGGCATCGAGAAGATTGGGAATGCAGACGAGCACGGGCCGGCGGGTCCTGCCTACATGCGGTAATTCAAGGTGAGCATCGCCGTGAGGCCCGACCCCGGCACGCCGCGCCCGCCGTCCGAGGCCGCGACCTGCTCGAAGTAGTAGGTGTTCGTCAGGTTGAACACGTTCAGGCGAACGTCGTACCTCTCCATCTTGTACGCCGCCGTCGCATCGAACCGGATGTAGGCCGGCACGATCACGGTGTTTGTGTTGTTGGCATAGCGCAGTCCCTGATAGGTCGGGCCGCCGCCGATTTCCCATTTGTTGTCGAAGGTATAGGTCGTCCACAGCGTCGCCGAATTGGCCGGCGTATTGAGCGGCGTGTTGCCGGTGGTGTTGGCGGCGGTACCGTTGAGGATGCGCGCGTCGAGATACGTGTAGCCGCCCCAAACCTGCCATTCCGGCGTGATGCGCCCCGCAATTCCGGTGCGGACGCCTTTGACACGCACCTGCCCGGTGGCGGAATAGGTGCCGTCAAAGTTCTGCGAGCGCGCGTTGTTCTTGGTGATCTGGAACAGCGCGCCGGTGAGCGAGAGACCACCGTTGAAGAAGTCGTACTTGGCGCCGAGCTCGAACGCCTCGTTGTTCTCCGGCGGCAGCGGATCCTTGGAGCCTGTCGTCGAGACGAGCTGCTCGAGCGAGGGATTGAAGGAGGTGCTGTACGAGAAATAGTAGCTCTGCACCTTGTCGGGCTGAAATAACACGCCGCCACGGACGCTCAGGAAGTTTACATTCTGCTGCATGTACGGCGCGGCCGTGCTGGCGGGCACGGTGTAGAGGTTGATCGAGTTCCCGATCTGGGCCCAGTAATTGTCGAGCCGCAGGCCGCCGACCAGCTTGACCTCTGGAATGACCTGGATCGTGTCGTTGATATAGGGCGCAAAGTCCCAGGCTTGGCCGGTGGCGTAGTTGCCGGGGATCTCCTGAAGATTGTTGGTATAGCCGGTGGTGTAAGCGGCCGGCACACAGTTGATCTGGCCGGCCGGCAGAGCGTTGCCGTTGCAGAAGCCCCGGCGTGAATAGGCCTTGTTCGTGTAGCTGTCGTAATCGACCTCGAATCCGACAAGCAGATTGTGAGACAGCGGACCGGTATCGAACTTGGCCGTCAGCTCGGTCTGGTTCGTCACGGTGATGTCGTTGATGTTTCGGTCGCGACTGATCTGGCGAACGAAGAGATTCGACGGATTGTTGGATCCGAAGGGGGTCGCCACGAAGTTCCAGGTCCCGCTGAGCACTCCGACGGCGGCGCCAGAAGTCTGGCGCACGTCGGTGTTGACCCAGCTGAATTGGCTCTGGTTGCGCAGACTCAAATTCTTGTTGAATTTGTGGTCGACCGTCGCGTTCAGCATTATGTGGTCGCTGTTGGTGTAGTCGTCGGACAGCCCGTAGTTGGTGTTGCGTGCCGGCTGGAACAGATACCCGTTGTAGTGCGGAAAGCCGTAGTCGACGTTGTCGTGATTGTGCTGCAAGAGCGCCGACAGGGTGATCTCCGTCGGCGTGCCGATCCCGAACTTGACCGTAGGGGCGATGCCGAAATCGAGCACGTCGGTGAGGTCGCGCGTGGACGCCTTGCCGCGCTGGAACATCACGTTCACGCGGGCGGCGGAATCGGTGTCCATCGGCTGGTTCACGTCGGCGGTGAAACGAGTCAGGCCGTTGGTCGTCGCCTGCCCTGACAGCTCTATCGCCTTGTTGAGCGACGGCTTCTTCATCACCTGGTTGATCACGCCGCCTGTGGAGCCGCGGCCGAACAGCATTGACGACGGGCCCATCAGGATCTCGATCTGCTCCAGGGCGAAGGTGTCGCGATAGTACTGGCCGCGGTCGCGCATGCCGTCGAGATAGATGTCGGTGCGCGCCGAAAAGCCGTTGAGGTTGACGTTGTTGCCGATATTGCCGCCTTCAGCCGCGCCGAGCGTCACACCGGGCGTGTTGCGAATCGCGCTCTGGAACGAGGTCGCGCCCTGCGACTCCATCAGCGCTTTGTTGATGATGACGATCGATTGGGGGATGTCGCGGATCTCGCCGCCCAGACGATTGATCGAGGCCGGCGGTGGGGCGAAGTCCTCGCTTGGCCGGCTTCCGGTGACGGTGATCGGCGTCAAGGTGGTCGCGGGTGTCGTGGGAACGCCCGGCTGGGCTTGGGCGGTAGCTGGATCGGGGGTGCCTGGCGTCTGCTCGGCGGGTGTTTGCTGGGCCATCGCAGCCGGTCCGACAAGCAGGCCGACCATGGCAGTCTTCATAGGCAGACGACGCTTCACAGGTACTTCCCCTTATTATTCCGCCTCGACCGTGAGGCGGCAACTGCGAATTATTAGCATCTGAATAGATCAGATGCGAATACGTCGCATTATCTTTTTAGGGGTTCGTTCCGCAAAGCACGCATTCCGGAAACCAGCAAAGCACTGCCGAGGACCAGGAGGCCAAGGCCTGCAACCATCGCGGCCTGCGTCCACCATTGCCGTTCGGGCGCATCGTCGACGATCAGCGGCCGCGGCTGAGGATCGTCTTGACGGTAGCGAATGGGGGTTTGCCGGACGACAAGCTGGCCATCCCGGGTGATACGGGTCCAGAAGGCTTCGGTGACCGGAATCGGACCGAAGTGGTGGACCGATCCCTGCCCGTCCTTCCAGGCGAGCCGAACGGCATACGAAGCCTTGTTGCCGTCCTTGGCCGGCACAACGGTGGCATCGACGATCTCGGCCGTGACCTCGCTTCCACCCAAGGAGATCGCGTCGACCGAACGTCCGCCCGTCCAGGCGCTGAACGTGAGAAAACCCCCGACCACGAGTGCCGCAAGCCCGATCAGGGTGCGCACTGGAGGGACCACGCGGGGCGCGGAGCCTGCCATCGCCGTGACGGGGTGGCCACGGCCCTGGAGCAAGGTGAGCGCGGCAAAGCCCGCCCAGGACGCAAGCGCGACGTAACCCGCCGCCGTCAGCCACGATTGCAGAGACTCGAGCCTTGCCGATGCATCGGCGGTTATCACGGGAACGGCGCTCTCGTCGTCGATCACCTTCACCGGAAGCGTTACCAGCCGTACCTGGTCGCCGTTCACGATGCTGCGCGCGAGGGCCTCCGAGATCGGCACCTTGCGGAATTCGCGCGGCTTGCCGTCCTTGCCCTGCCAGCGCAGATCGACCGACAGCTCCTGCTCGACGAAGCGCGGCCGCCAGCCGTCGGCCGCAATCGGCATGTTGCGTTGGTACTGCGCGCCGATGACTTGAGCGGTCGTCGCATACCCCTTGTCGAGCACATGCTGAATCGACTGCCGATTGTCCCAGCAGCCCAGGACGACGAGGGTTGCCAGCAGCGCAATCAGCAGAAGTAGTTTGCGGCCCACGACTTCCCTTCAGTGGGAATGGCGACCCCGGCGTGACTCGAACACGCAACATCCTGCTTAGAAGGCAGGTGCTCTATCCGGTTGAGCTACGGGGTCAATCTCTTCAGTGCGTCCAGCGGCCGACGCGGTTGAAGGCGAAATTGTCGGCATAAGCCTTTGGTCTCACCGGGCGGCTGTGCGGCATCTCGACGGTAAATTGCCAGCCGTTCTTCTCGGCGTGCGCCTTGGCCTCGTCAAGCGTGGGAAACCAGAGCTGAACCTGCTGCATTGTGTCGCGCGAGCCGGTCCAGCCCATCAACGGATCGACGAACTTCGGCGCAGGCTCACTTTCCAGCAGCCATTCCTTGGTCTTGGCGATGCCGGACTGCATGGCCGTCTTGGCCGGCTTGAAGATGCGAACCTTCATCGGACTCCACTCTCCTGCCCACCGGCGATGGTCGGGGCGGCAGGATTTGAACCTGCGACCCTCTGGTCCCAAACCAGATGCGCTACCAGACTGCGCTACGCCCCGCCGAACCGCTCGATGACGCGGCGCTTTCTACCAGCGGGCGGCGCGCCTCGAAAGCCCTAACTCCGGGTGCTACAGTAAGCCATGTTCGATCAGACACCGGAACAGGGCCGCCCCGGGCGTGCACCTGCCATCAATGTGTTGGGCGGTGCCCTGCAGATCTGCTCGGCGGAGCCGCTGACCGGCTTCTACCGGGACGGCTGCTGCAACACCGGCCGCGAGGACCACGGCGTGCATACCGTTTGCGCGGTCATGAGCGCGGAGTTCCTCGCCTTCTCCAAGGCGGCCGGCAACGACCTGAGCACCGCGATGCCGCAATATGGCTTTGCCGGGCTCAAGCCCGGCGACCGCTGGTGCCTGTGCGCCGCGCGCTGGAAGGAGGCGCTCGATGCCGGCGCCGCCCCGCAGGTCGTGCTCGAGGCCACGCATGCCGTGACCCTGCAGGTCGTGCCGCTCGATGAACTCAAGAAGCACGCCTTCGGACTTCAGTGAACCGTTAGCCTGCCGGAGAGCAACATGGTGAAGCCAACCCGCCGCGACCTCGCCGCGATCCCAGTGGCGATCGCGGCGGTGGCGTCGGGGCGCGCGAGAGCGCAATCGGACATCGCGGCCGACAACGCCGCGCTCACCGAGCTTATCCAGGCGCTGTCGGACGGCAGGATCATCTCCAGCACCCTGACGCGAGCCTATCTCGCACGCATCGAGGCCTACGACCGCGGCGGTTCGGCACTCAATTCCGTGCGCGAGGTCAATCCCGACGCCCTCGCGATTGCAGGCGGCTTCGACGGCGTGAAGCCTTCGACGCGGCAGCCGCTGGCCGGCGTTCCAATCCTGGTGAAGGACAATATCGCCACGGACGACAGGCAGCATACGACCGCGGGCTCGCTTGCTCTCGCGACGGCGCGCGCCAGGAACGACGCGACCGTGGTCAAGCTGCTGCGCGAGGCGGGCGCGGTCATTCTCGGCAAGGCAAACCTGACGGAATTCGCCAACATCCTCGCGGTCGAAATGCCGTCGGGTTACAGTTCGCTGGGCGGCCAGGTAAAGAATCCTTATGCGCCGGCCTTGCTCGACGATCGCGGCATCCCGGTCGTCGCCCCCGGCGGATCGAGCGCCGGCTCGGCCGTCGCCGTCGCCGCCGGCCTGTGCGCCGCGGCGATCGGCACCGAGACATCGGGTTCGCTACTCAGCCCGGCGACGCAGAATGGCGTGGTCACGGTCAAGCCAACGGTCGGGCTGATCAGCCGGGCCGGCATCATCCCGATTGCGCACAGCCAGGATACGGCGGGTCCCCTCACCCGTACCGTGCGCGATGCGGCAATCCTGCTCAACGTACTCGCTGCCCGAGATCCCCTCGATCCCGTCACCGAGGCATTGCAGCGGCCGGACGACTACACGTCGGCACTCGACAAGGATGGGCTGAAAGGCGCGCGCATCGGCGTGCCGAGCGATCCTGCCGATCCGCTCAACGATCCTTTCTACGGCAGACTCTCGGCGCGCGCGAAGGCCGTCATGGCGCAGGCGCTCGAGGTCCTGCAGGACGCCGGCGCTCTCCTGGTGCGTGCCAGCATCCCCGCCGCCGGCTGGATCGGCGGTCCGGGCACGAACATGGCCGTTCTCAACCGCAACCCGTTCAGCAGGAACAAGGGAAATCCCGGGAGCGCGTCGATCGTCTTCCTTTACGAGCTGAAACACGATCTCGATCTTTATCTGCGCGATTGGGCCATCGGCAGCGACATCAAGACCATGGCCGACGTGATCGCGTTCAATGAGGCCAACGCCGACAGGGCACTGCGATTCGGGCAAGACCTCTTCCTCGCGTCGCAGGCGACGCGGGGCGACCTGTCGGAGCTCGAGTACCGTTCGGCACGCGCGATGGATCTGCTCGCCGCCAGGGACCGCGGCCTCGATGCCTATATGGCTGGGCATCGGCTAGACGCGGTTGTGTTCCCGGGCACTGCCGGCGCGTCGATCGCGGCCAAGGCGGGCTATCCAAGCGTGCAGGTCCCGGGCGGTTTCATCAGCGGCGTCGGTGGCACGGAGACGCTAGACTATCCGCTCGGCATCACCTTCGCTGGCCGCGCCTGGAGCGAGGCCAAGCTGCTGCGGCTCGCCTACGCTTACGAGCAGGTCTCGAACGCGCGGCGTCCACCGCCCGGATTGCCCGCGCTTTAGGTTCCATCCTGCACAGCCAATCGGCGGCGGGCGGTCTTCGGAAACCCTGCGCACCTTGATTGTGCAGGTGCACTGCTTTGACAAGGCCGCAATCCGGTCTGTAGCATCCTGAGCAGCTGTCCGGCGCACTGCCGCAGTCAAATCAGAAACATCGCAAGCTCCGACTAACGGCGCTTCGAACAGGGAAGGACGGAAAATGGGAAAGATTCAGCGACGTAAGTTCGCCAAGGCAGCGGTGGGCGGCATCGCTGCAACCGCCGCAGTCACGACAGTGGCGACACCTGCGATCTCCCAGGGTCGCCAAGAATGGCGCATGGTGACGAGTTGGCCGAAGATGTTTCCGGGCGGCGGCACCGCAGCGGAGCGCTTCGCCAAGAACATCAGCGAGGTGACAGGCGGACGTCTCACGATCAAGGTCTTCGCCGCCGGGGAGCTGGTGCCGGCGTTCGAAGCATTCGATGCCGTGCAGCGCGGCACCGCCGATTGCATGCATTCCACGCCCTATTACTGGCAGAACAAGGCCAAGATCCTCAGCCTCTACACCACAGTGCCGTTCGGCATGACCAACAACGAATCGGTGGCCTGGTTGCGCTATGGCGGCGGTCAGGCGTTGTGGGACGAGGCCTATGCCCAGTTCGGCCTGAAGGGCTTTCATGCCGGTTCGACGAGCGTGCAGATGGCCGGCTGGTTCAACAAGGAGATAAAGTCGGTAGACGACGTCAAAGGGCTGAAGATGCGCATCCCGGGGCTCGGCGGCGAGGCGTTGCGCAAGCTGGGCGCGACGATCGTCAACCTGCCGGTGGGAGAGATCTTTGGCGCCCTGCAGTCCGGCGCCATCGATGCCACCGAATGGGTCGGTCCATGGCAGGACCTCGCAGCCGGCTTCTACAAGGTCACGAAGTACTATTACTGGCCGGGCATGCATGAACCGGCGACGCTGAATGAAATCACCGTCAACAAGGCCAAGTACGAGTCGCTGCCCAAGGACATCCAGCAAATCTTCGCCTGGGCCTGCGGCGATGAGCACAGCCAGCTCACGGCCGAAAACGACGCAAACAACGCGGGCGCGCTCGAAGTGCTGATCAAGCAGCACAACGTGCAGCTCAAGAAGCTTCCGGACGACTTCGTCAAGGCCTACGGTGCAGCCTGGGGCGACGTCCTGAAGGAGCTGCGCGACAGCGGCGATGCGCTCACCAAGAAGACCCTGGACTCCTACTACAAGTTCCAGCGCGAGCAGATGGCCTGGACGCGCATCGGCCTGCAGGAGTATCTCAATGCCCGCCTGATCGGCTTCCGTTTCACCTGAAGGCTCTCAACCCTCCAACGATACAGGGGGCCGGCGGAAACGCCGGCCCCTTTGTCGTTCTCATCAGCGAGTGCCCGGCGCCCCCTGCAACCGATCGAGAATGGGGTCGCTTGCCGGTGGCGCGTTCGACGCCGGCTGGTTGAGGAGCTGGTCGAGGACGGAGCCCGACGGGGATGGCCTGCTCGACGGAGTCTTGAGGATGTCGTCGAGCACCGAGCCGGGCTGGCTGCCGTCTGAACGGACGGCAGGCACCGCATCCGGGAAGACCTGCTTGGGCAGCCAGGTCGCGAGCTGCGGCATCAACCAGAGGGAGGCGATTGCCACCGCCTGCAGGCAGACGAACGGAATGATGCCGCGATAGATGTCGCCGGTGGTGATCGAAGCCGGCGCCACGGCGCGCATGTAGAACAGCGCGAAGCCGACCGGCGGCGTGAGGAAAGCGGTCTGCAGGTTGACGCCGATCATCACCCCGAGCCACACCGGGTTGACTCCCATGGCGATGAGCACCGGCGCGGTGATGGGAACGACGATCAGGACGATCTCGATCGTGTCCATGAAGAAGCCCAGCACGAACATCACGATCATCACGGCCATGACGGCGCCGAAGACACCGCCTGGCACATCGACCAGGATCTGCTCGACGAGATGCTCACCGCCCAACCCGCGAAACACCAGCGAGAACACAGAGACGCCGAGCACGATGGCGAACACCAGGGCACTGATGACCGCCGTATTGCGCATGACGGCGAGCAGGACGCGGAACGAGAGCGCGCGGTTGAAGGCGGCGAGCACCAGCGCGCCGATCGCGCCGATGGACGCCGCCTCGGTCGGCGTGGCCAGGCCGCCCAGGATCGAGCCCAGCACCGCTACGATCAGCACCAGCGGAGGGATCAGGGCGCGCACGAAACGGCGGCCGAGCGAGGCGCGCTGGGCATCGTCCATGACCATCGCCGGGCAGCTCGACGGCCGCACAATGGCGAGCACCAGGATATAGACGATATACAGACCGACCAGGAGCATGCCCGGGAAGAATGCGCCGGCGAACAGATCGCCGACCGAGACCGGATCCAGCGCCTTTCCGGTCTTCTGCGCCGCAAGCTGGTTAGCTCCCATTAGGAGATCGCCGATGAATATCAGGATCACCGATGGAGGAATGATCTGGCCGAGTGTCCCCGAGGCGCAGATCACGCCGGTCGCGAGGCCCGGATTGTACCCGGCTCGCATCATCGCCGGCAGGCTGAGAAGCCCCATCGTGACCACGGTGGCGCCGACGACTCCGGTCGACGCTGCCAACAGGGCGCCCACGATCACCACCGATATCGCCAGCCCGCCGCGCATCGTGCCGAACAGCTGGCCCATCGTCTCGAGCAGGGCCTCGGCGATCTTCGAGCGCTCGAGCACCGCGCCCATGAAGATGAATAGAGGCACCGCCACCAGCACCTCGTTGGTCATCAGGCCGAAATAGCGCGACGGCAGGCTGGTGAGGATGATGGGATCGAACACGCCGAGCGCCCAGCCGGCGGCCGCGAAGAACAGCGAGAAGCCGGCCAGGCTGAAGGCGATCGGGAAGCCGCACAGCACGCCGAAGGTGGCGACCACGAAGAGACCGATGGCGAGGAGATCGGCAGTGAGGGTGTGTGACATGGTGCGCGCCTAGCCCAG
>JAHCJV010000039.1 GCA_026126105.1 Enhydrobacter sp. | reverse complement strand
GCGGTCGTCGTGCCGTCGCCGGCGATGTCGTTGGTCTTCGAGGCCACTTCGCGCACCATCTGGGCGCCCATGTTCTCGAACTTGTCGGCGAGCTCGATTTCCTTGGCGACGGTGACGCCGTCCTTGGTGATGCGCGGCGCGCCGAAGCTCTTGTCGAGAACGACGTTACGGCCCTTCGGGCCGAGCGTAACCTTCACCGCGTCGGCGAGTACGTCGACGCCGCGCAGCATGCGCTGGCGGGCATCGCCGCTAAAACGGACTTCCTTGGCTGCCATTGTTCAAATTCCTCTTTGGTATATGTGGATTGGTTCGGATCGGAAGCGCTCGAGCCCTTCGGAAAGGGCTCAGGCCGCCTTCTTGAGGGCGGGGGAACCTTCGACGATCCCCATGATGTCGCTCTCCTTCATGATCAGGTACTCGACGCCGTCGAGCTTGACCTCGGTGCCCGACCACTTGCCGAACAGGATGCGGTCGCCAGCCTTGACGTCGAGCGGCACGAGCGCGCCCTTCTCGTCACGGGCGCCCGGGCCAACGGCCACGACTTCGCCTTCCATCGGCTTTTCCTTGGCGGTGTCCGGAATGATGATGCCGCCCTTGGTCTTGCCTTCTTCTTCGACGCGCTTGACCACGACTCGGTCGTGAAGCGGACGGAACTTCATGCTCTAGCCTCCTAATTCCTCGGTATGCCTGCGCCTGTCAGCACTCAAGTGCGATGAGTGCCAACGGCGCAGCGCATTTAGGGTTGTGAGCACGACGAGTCAAGGCAAACGCCAAAAAGTTCCCGGAGTAGGTGTGCGACTGCGAAATTTAGCGTGCCCATTGGCAGCAACACACGTTGTCTGCTGCTAACATATTGATCTGGAACGATTTTTGCTGATTTTTCGTTAAGGACGCGTGACTATTCCGTTGCGTGTTACCCGTCAAGGAGCGACTGGATGGACCGGAGTTTTGTTGCTCAGCTCAACGACTATCGCATTACCACGGCGGAAATCCTCTACTGGATGCCCGACCATAGGCACGTTCTGCAAAGCTATGTGTGGCAGAGCCTGGACAAGGCCCCCCGCTTTCCGAACCTGACGAAGTTCCTCGAATTTTGGGAAACGAACCTCGATGGCAAGTTGCATCGCGTCCGTGTTGCCAATACCCAGCTGATCAAGCCGGCCGAGTTCGGCTTCGCTTCGGGACTGTATCACCTGCATTGACGGCCGGCCGGCGGCCTGATCATCATCGAGGTGCCCGGCGCGCCGTTGCGTATTCGGCCGCCGTGCGGTCCACGAGTTCAGCGACTGACGGGATGTCGGATACGCCCGAGACCGAGTGGCCGGCGCTCCAGATGTCCTTCCAGCGTTTCGCGGTAGGCTTGTCCCGCTCGACGGCGTTGATGTCCTTGGCGATATCGATCGCGCCGCGTTGCGGCAGGTGGTCGGGATCGAGCCCTGCTGCGGCGATCGATGGACGCAACATATTGGTTTCGAGGCCAGTGAAGGCCCGCGTCAGCAGCACGTCGTCGAGACGACACTCGACGAGCATCTTCTTGTACGCGTCTTTTGCCAGGCTCTCGCGCGTGGCGATGAACTTGGTGCCCATATAGGCGAGGTCGCAGCCCAATGTCTCGGCGGCGGCGATGGCATAGCCGTCCGACATGCCGCCCGCCATCACCACGATGCCGTCCCAGAACTCGCGGACCGCACGAACGAAGGCAAAGGGATTGACCCAGCCGGTCTGCCCGCCCGCGCCGGCTGTCAGCAGCACCAGGCCGTCGACGCCGGCCGCGACCGCCTTTTGCGCATGACGTACCGAGGCCACGTCGGCCAGCACCAGGCAGCCGGCGTCCTTCAGCGGCTTCATCACCGGCTCGGGCGAGCCGACCGAGGTGATCACGATCTCCGCCTTGGCGCGCAGCACGGCGGCCAGATCGTCCGCCACGCGCGGGTTCGAGCGATGCACGATGAGGTTCGGGCAGAAGGGCGCAGCTCCTTCGGTCGCTTCCTTGATGTCGGCCAGCCACAGGTCGAGCTCGTCGACAGTGCGGCAGTTGGCGGTCGGGAAGGAGCCGATCACGCCCGCACGGCAGGCGGCTTTGACGAGCGCCGGGCCGGACACCAGGAACATGGGCGCCGCGATCAGCGGCAGCTTGAGGCGACTCTGGAGAAAGGCTGGCAGCGACATGATCGGAGCTTACCTCAGAACGGCGAGGAGCCCGATGCCGTCAACCCACGCGGTGACGGGCGGCTGCGGCTCGATGCCGGTGCCCTGGCGAGCCGCCCCGCAGCCGATCGCTGCGAGGCGGAGCGCCGAGTGAACCGGAAAGGGGATCAGACTGCTGCCGACAGGCCTTCCTGCTCGATGGTGCGTTTTACCGCCGGACGGCTCTTCATCCGCTCGTAGTGAGCGGCCACGTTCTTGGGCAGTGGCATCTTCATGCGGCCCGCCGCCCAGAAAGTGACGTAGAACAGCGCGGCATCTGCCACCGAATACTGGCCGGCGACGTACTCCTTGCCCTCGAGCGCCTTGTCCATGATGGCGAGGCCCTTCTCCATGATCTCCTTGCCGCGCGCCTTCACGGCGTCGTGGTCGGCCTCGGTCGGGGCATAGTTGCCCGGGCGGAACATGCGGCTGAAGCCCTGCATGTGCATGGTCGAGACGACGTAATCCATGGCCTCCAGTGCCCTCGCCTCCGCGTCGGCATCGCTCGGCAGCAGATTCTTTTCAGGGTTTTTGCGGGCCAGCCAGGTTGCGATAGCCGGGAATTCCGTCAGCACCGAGCCGTCGTCCTTCTGCAGGGTCGGGACCTTGGACTTCGGGTTGAGCTTCACGAAGTCAGGGCCGTACTGCTCCTGTTTGGCGCCGTCGATCTTCTGCAGATCGTAGGGCTTGCCGATCTCCTCGAGCAGGACGTGAATGCCGATCGAGCAGGCGCCGGGCATGTAATAGAGCTTCATCGCAGTCTCCCGTGGTGGATGTCAGTTTTGGACGGGGGACGCTAGCATTGCCGCCACAACGGGGGAAACTGCACAATGACAACACCGACACTGAGGTCTCTGATCGGCACGACTGGCCCGAAGATCGGCACTTTCCTGTTCGAGTTCGCGACGCCAGGCATCGGCCAGATCCTGAAGGCGGCCGGCGCCGACTACGCCGTGCTCGACATGGAACACACCGGCTTCGGCTTCGACACAGTGCGCCAGGTCGTGCGCTACTGCCAGGCGGCGGAGCTGCCGTTGATCGTGCGCGTGCCGTCACAGCAACGCCATCATATCTCTCGCGCCCTCGATGCCGGCGCCGAGGGCATCATGGTGCCGATCGTATCGTCGGTAACGCAGGCGAAGGCCGTACTCGACGCCGCCAAGTACTGGCCCGACGGCACGCGCGGCGTGGCGTTGGGTCTCGCGCACGAGCGCTTTGCGATGAGGAGCGAGCCGTTGCTCGATCGCTTCGCCGAACAGAACACGCGCACCGTGGTCATCCTCCAGGTCGAGGATCCCCGCGGCGCTGACGCCGCCGGCGAGATTGCGGCGCTTCCCGGCGTCGACATGCTGTGGCTCGGCCATAACGACCTTTCCGTCGCGATGAACAGGCCCGGCGCCTTCGACCACCCGGACTTTCTCAAACATGAGAGCGACTCGATCGCTGCAGCCCGCAAGCACGGCAAGTCGGCAGGTCGGCTCGGCGTCGATGCACGTCAGGCGGCCGAGTTCGTCAAGCTTGGCTACGATTTCGTGGCGATCGCCGGAGATGTCTGGCTTCTGCAGCAGGCCTTTGCCGCCGGCGTGGCGGCAATCCGCAAAGGCTAGCGTTGTTGCTTCCGGACCGAAGGAACTCGGGTCGCCCTCGCCTTACGCGCGGATCATCACCGGAAGCGAGCGGATGCCGCGGATGAAGTTGGAGTAGAGCCGCACCGGCTCGCCGACGATCTGCGGCCGCAGCCGGCGCTTCAGCATCTCGCGCCACAGGATGTGGATTTGCAGCTCCGCCAGACGATCGCCGACGCAGCGATGGATGCCGGCGCCGAAGGAGAGATGCTGCCGCGCTTTGGGCCGGTCGATGCGGAACGTCTCGGGATCGTCGATCGCCGTCTCGTCGCGATTGCCCGAGATGTACCACATCACCACCTTGTCGCCCTTGCGGATGGTCTTGCCAGCGAGCTCGGTATCGCGCGTCGCCGTGCGCCGCATGTGGATGACCGGTGTCTGGTAGCGGATCAACTCCGACACTGCCGGCGCGAGCAGCGCTGCGTCGTTCGCCAGCTTGTCGTGCTCGCCGGGATTGTCGGCGAAAGCCATCAGCCCGCCGCTCATGGAGTTGCGCGTGGTGTCGTTGCCGCCGACGATCAGCAATCCGAATGTACCGATGAACTCGTTAAGCGGCATGTCGCGCGTGGCGTCCGCATGCGCCATCATCGAGATCAGGTCGAACTTAGGCGGCTGCGCAGCGCGCTCCTGCCACAGCACGGCCATCGCCTCGGCCATGGTGCGCAGCTCGGCCATGCGCTCGGCCTCGCTTTTCACCACGGCGTCGGCATCCGCCACATTGGCGATCGCCACGTCGGACCAGTGCGTCAGCTTGCGCCGCTCCGCCCACGGAAAATCGAACAGCGTCGCGAGCATCATGGCCGTCAGTTCGGTCGAGACCAGGTCGACCCAGTCGAATGGCTCGTTGCGCGGCAGGCCGTCGAGCACCGCCTCGGTGCGCTGGACGATCGTCGCCTGCAGGTTGGCGAGATTGGACGGCGCCACGATCGGGGCCACGGTCTTGCGCTGGGCGGTGTGCCGCGGCGGGTCCATCCGAATGAAGTTCGGAAGCTGCGAGCCCTTCGGCTGGTCGGCGATCTGGATGCCGCCAAGCTCCTGCGCCGACGAATAGGTCCCGTGGTCGAGCTCGACCTTCAGTATGTCTGCATATCGGGTGATCGACCAGTAGGGCCCGTAAGGGCTCTCGGGATGATAATGGACGGGGTCCTCGGCACGCAGGCGCGCGAAATGCGGCCGCCACTCGTCCTCCCGGTAAAGTCTTGGATCGCCGACGTCTTGATGTGCGGTCATGGTGCAACTGCACGCGCGGCCCCGCATCCGAGTCAAGCGCTTTCCTCGCCGCTGTCCGACGTTTGGCGCGTTGACAGGGCGGAGAGGCAGGCGCAAACCGTCGCCCGCCGCCCCTCAGGGCGGCGTTTCACGATTGGCCCCTGACGACCGCACGTCGCCCTTGTCCGCCGTAACCCTGCCTCCCGCCAACGACCCCGCGGGCCCCACCCCCGCCAAAGCCGCCTCGGCCGCCTTGGTTATGGGCGCGCTCGGCGTCGTGTTCGGCGATATCGGCACCAGCCCGCTCTACACGATCCGCGAGTCGTTCACCCACGGCTCGGGAATGACGCCGACGCCCGAGCATGTCCTGGGGGTGCTGTCGATCCTGTTCTGGGCGGTCACTCTCACGGTCACGATCAAGTACGTCACGCTGATCATGCGCGCGGACAACAAGGGCGAGGGTGGAGTGCTTGCGCTCGCGACGCTGGCGACCCAAGGGTTGAACGGGCGAGGTCGCGGCGTACGGCGCTGGATCACCCTGTTCGCTGTGATCGGACTGGCGTTGTTCTACGGCGACGCCATGATCACCCCGGCGATGACGGTTATGAGCGCCGTGGAAGGCCTCGAGGCCGTGACGCCCGCCCTCGAGCCCTACGTCGTACCGGCGTCGCTGATCATCCTCGTCGCATTGTTCATCCTGCAATCGCGCGGCACCGCGCGGGTAGGCCGGCTGTTCGGGCCCGTCATGGTGGTCTGGTTCCTCGTGTTGGGCGTGCTGGGCGCGTGGCAGATCGCCAAGCATCCGGCCGTGCTCGTGGCCGTCAACCCGATGTACGGCTTCAATCTCGTCGCCGATCGCGGGTTTGACATCTTCTGGGCCTTCGGCGCCATCGTGCTCGCCGTTACCGGCGCCGAGGCGCTCTATGCCGACATGGGCCACTTCGGTCGAAAGGCGATCCGCATCGCCTGGCTGGTCATCGTGCTGCCCGGCCTGCTGCTCAACTATTTCGGCCAGGGCGCACTGATCATCGAAGATCCTACCGTGGTGAAGCAGGTATTTTTCGAGCTGGTGCCGCAGGAAATGGTGCTGGTGCTGGTGATCCTCTCCACGCTGGCGGCGATCATCGCGTCGCAGGCGGTGATTACCGGCGTTTTCTCGCTGACGCGGCAGGCAATCCAGCTCGGTTACCTGCCGCGCATGGAAATTCAGCACACGTCGGAAACCGAGATCGGTCAGATCTACATCCCGCGGGTGAACTGGATACTCATGGCCGGCATCATTGCCCTCGTGGTCGGCTTCGGCGCCTCGGACAAGCTGGCCGGAGCTTACGGCCTTGCGGTCACGGGCGCGATGCTGGTCGACGCGGCCCTTGCCATGGCCGTCGCGATCCTCGTCTGGAAGTGGAAGTGGCCGGTGGCCGCTGCCGTGTTCGGCTTCCTGGCGATTCCGGACGTTGCCTTCTTCATCGCCAATGCCCTCAAGATACCCGACGGCGGTTGGCTGCCGCTCCTCGTGGCCGGTTTGGTGTACTTCACCATCACGACGTGGCGCCGCGGCCGTGAGCTGGTCAGCGCCGAGCTTGCCGAAAGCGCCCTGCCCCTGTCGCAATTTCTGGACCGCATGGAGCGCGCCCCTGATCGTGTCGCCGGCACGGCGGTGTTCCTGACCGCCGACGCCTCCTCGACCCCGCCCGCGTTCCTGCACAACCTCAAGCACAACAAGATCCTCCACGAGCGCATCATCGTCATGCAGGTCGACACGATGGACGTGCCACGCGTGCCCGAGAACCGCCGGGTGGAGGTCGAGCGCCTGGGTAAGGGGTTCCACTCGGTGATCGCCCGTTACGGCTTCATGGAGCAGCCCGACGTCCCGGCGGCCTTGCGCGCCTGCCGGCCGCATGGCATCGCCTATGACGAGATGGAAACCAGCTTCTTCCTGGGCCGCGAAACACTCGTGCCCGCCAGCCGCTCGCGCCTCGGCCCATGGCGGCGCGACTATTTCATCTCCCTGAGCCACAGCGCGTCGGCAACCAAGGCCTTTTTCCGCATCCCGCCCAACCGCGCCATCGAGCTCGGCAACCAGATCCAGGTGTGATGGCGGGCCAGACGCTCGTCCTGCTGCCGGGCCTGCTCAACACGCGCCGCCTGTACGAGAGCCAGATCGCCGACCTTGCCGACATCGCGGACACGATCGTGCCCGAGCTCTGGCATCACGACTCGATCGGCGCGATGGCCCAGGCTGCGCTCGATGCGGCGCCGGAGCGCTTCGCGCTCGGCGGCTTCTCGATGGGCGGCTATGTCTGCTTCGAGATCCTGCGCCGCGCGCCCGAGAGGGTCGAGCGGCTGGCGCTGATGGACACGCAGGCTGTTCCCGACACGCCGGAAGCGAGTGCCCGCCGCCGCGGCTTCATCGAGCAGAGCAAGCTCGGGCGCTTCCATGGCGTGCAGCCCTCGCTTCTGCCGACGATCGTGCATCGCAGCCGCGTCAACGACCAGACGGTGGTGAAGCCGATACTCGAAATGGCGGCCGAGGTCGGCGCCGACGGCTTCTGCCGCGAACAGACGGCGATGATCGCGCGGCCCGACAGCCGGCCTCTTCTGGTCGAGATCAACGTGCCCACCGTGGTGATCGTCGGACGGCAGGACCAGGCCACACCCCTGGCACGCGCCCAAGAGATGGCGGCGGACATCGCCAACGCACGGCTTATCATCATCGAGGACTGCGGCCACATGGCGCCGCTGGAGAAGCCAGCCGAGGTTTCGGCTGCGCTGAGGAGATGGCTGACGCTATGACGACGACGGTTTATGCCACCGAAGATTATCTCGCGGCCGACGAATACATCGATGTGGTGAGGAAGTCGGGCCTCAACCGCCCGGTCGAGGATCGCCCGCGTGTCGAGCGCTTCCTGAAGCACAGCAACCTGTTCGTGACCGCGCGACAGGACGGCAGGCTGGTCGGCTTCGCCCGCTCGCTCACCGACTTCTGCTTCTGCTGCTACCTGTCGGACCTTGCAGTCGACAGAGCGTGCCAGGGCCAGGGCATCGGCAAGCGGCTGATCGAGGAGACGCGCAAGGCGGCCGGCGCCGAGCTCACGACCACGCTCCTGCTCTCGGCACCGACGGCGGTGACCTTCTATCAAGGCATCAAGATGCCCCATGCGGACAATTGCTATCTCTACCGGCGCACCAAGTAACGGCAAATCTGCCGAAGGCGGGCCGCCAAACCGGCGCTACGCCTCAGTCGTCATCGCGTGAGCACACGGGCAATCCATCTCGTGCCGGCAAAATGGTCGGCGGCAATCACGCACGCGGCCGTGAGAGGAACCGCGAGCAGCGCGCCGGCGAAACCCCACATCCATGTCCAGAACGCCAGCGCCACCACGATCGCGAACGGCGAGAGCGACAGGCTCTGACCTTGCAGAGCCGGATAGATGAAGTTGCTGATCACGATGTGCAGCACCAGGAAACCGGCCAGGACGAGCAGGGGCATGGACGCATTCTGGAACTGCACCACCGCATAGAGCGTCGGCGGCACGACACCGACGACGTTGCCGATCAGCGGGACGAAATTTAGGAGGAAATTGAGGACGCCCCAGACGAGCGCCAGTTCCAGGCCGACCGCAAACGACCAGACGGCCGAAGCGACGCCCGTGATGATGCTGGTCAGGAAAGTCGTGCCAAGATAGCGCCGTACCTTGAGGCCGATCTCGTCGATCGCTGCGACCATGGCGAGGCGTTCCTCCCTGTCGAGAGTCTCCGCGAGCCTGCGCCGCACGTAGGACACCTCCGGCAATGCCAGAATCACCAGAAGGAGAATGAAGCCGAGATAGACCAGCAGCGTGTACGTGTTCGTCAGTACGGTTTGAGCAAGGCCCAGAAGCTCGGAATAGGTTTGGGGGCCGCCGATGTCGTCGATGCCGAGCCGCTCCCGCCAAGTGCTCAAGGATTCGTATATCTCTTCAAACCGAGCCTTGTTGCGGGCAAAGACGCTGACCACGTGCGTCGCGGAGAACCAGACGCCGCCTACGAACAGTGCGGAGACGACGAGCAGCGCGACGACGGTGCCGCCGTAGCTCGCCCAGCGTGGCAAGAAGCCCTCGAGCCACTGCTTGATCGGCCAGACGGCAGCGACAACGACGAGGGCCACGGCCAGCGGCATGGTCACGGGGTAGGTCGCACGCAGCGCGGCAGTGACGAGCACCGCCGCAATGACAAAAAGAAGACGGCCAAGCATGGAGACACTTTCAGGACGCGCCGGGATGTCGCCGGGCGCCACACGGAAACTTCTGCTGGTTTCGCAACGTCCGTTGTATGGCCTCGTTGCATTGACCGGGGGGCCAACAAAGCGAGTCCGGAATGCCAGCCTCTCAGCCCCTCGTCCTGATCACTGGTGCCGCCGGAAACGTGGGATCGGCGCTGGCCGCAGCGTTGAGCGACCACTACTGCGTCGTCGGCCTCGACCGCGAGCGGCGCGACGCTTCTGGCGAGACACCCATCATTCCCCTCGATATCACGTCGGACGAGAAGGTCGCAGCCGCCCTCGAAGAAGTGCGGCAGCGTTACGGCGGCAGCATCGCCAGCATCATCCATCTCGCCGCATACTTCGACTTCACGGGCGAGGACAATGACCTGTACCGGACCGTGAACGTCGAAGGCACGGGGCGCCTGTTGCGCCTCCTGCAGCCCTTCGACGTCGGGCAGTTCGTCTACTCGGGCACGATGCTCGTTCACCGCCCGTGCCGACCCGGCGAACGGATCGACGAGCATCAGCCGATCGAGCCGAAATGGGCCTATCCGCGATCGAAGGCTGAAGCCGAGGAGGTGATTCGCCGGGAACACGGCGAGATCCCGGTCGTGCTGCTGCATCTCGCCGGTCTGTACGACGAGCGCACAGCCGTGCCGACCCTCGCCCAGCAGATCGCCCGCATCTACGAAAGCAACGTGCAGAGCACGCTCTATTCCGGCGATCCTGCGGCCGGCCAGGCAATGCTGCACAAGGACGACATGATCGACGCCTTCCGCCGTGTCGTCGACCGCCGCGCGGAGTTGCCCGGCGAGGTCACGCTCCTGATCGGCGAAAGCGAGGCGATGGGCTACGACGCGATCCAGGATGCCATTGGCAAAGCCATCCACGGCCAGGACGGCTGGCCGACCGTCGAGGTGCCGAAGCCGATCGCCAAGGCCGGCGCGTGGGCACAGAACGCCCTCGAGCCGATCGTTCCCGACGCGCTAGATCAAGGCGAGAAGCCCTTCATCCGGCCGTTCATGATCGACATGGCGGACGATCACTATGCGCTCGACATCGCCGCGGCGCGGCGGCTGATCGGGTGGGAGCCTAGGCACCGGCTTGCGAAGGGTCTGCCCAGGCTCGTGGCCGCCCTGAAGGAGGACCCTGCGGGCTGGTATCGCGACAACAAGATCACGGCCCCACCGTGGATCGGTGCTGCCGAAAAAGCGGGCCACGACCCGGAGGCTCTGCGCCGCCGGCACGACGGCCGATTCCTGGCCGAGCATCGGCGCTTCCGGTGGGCGCATCTGGCCAACATCTTTCTCGGTGCCTGGCTTGCCGCGTCGCCACCGCTGATCGGACTGGACGCCGGGCTGCTCGCCTGGAGCGATGTCCTGTCGGGAGTGGCGGTCATGGTGCTCGGCACCCTGGCGCTCGATCCGCGCAATGGCTGGGCACGGTGGGCGGCCGCGGCGATCGGAATGTGGGTAATGACCGCAGCGTTCGTGTTCTGGACGCCCAACGGCATGGCTTATCTCAACGACACGCTGGTCGGCGGGCTGATCGTCGCCTTCGCGATCTGCACGCCCCCGGAATCGGGGCCGTCGCCTTTGGCCGGGGCAAGCGGACCCGAGGTCCCGCCGGGCTGGGACTACAATCCTTCGGCCTGGACGCAGCGCCTGCCGATCATCGCCCTCGCCGTCATCGGCCTCCTGACGTCGCGCTACCTGGCAGCCTATCAGCTCGGCCACATCGGCTCGGTGTGGGAGCCCTTTTTCGCCGGCGGACCGGACCCGAAGAACGGCACGGAGGAGATCATCACCTCGGACGTGTCGCGCGCCTGGCCGGTGCCGGACGCCGCCGTCGGCGCCCTGACCTACGCATTGGAGATCCTGACCGGCATCATCGGCTCGACGCGGCGGTGGCGCACGATGCCCTGGCTGGTGCTGCTGTTCGGCCTGATGATCGTGCCGCTGGGCGTGGTGTCCATCGTCTTCATCGTCATCCAGCCCATCCTCATCGGCACCTGGTGCACGCTCTGCCTGATCGCCGCTGCCGCCATGCTGATCCAGATCCCCTATTCCCTGGACGAAGTGCAAGCGACGCTGCAGTTCCTGCGCCGCCGTCGGCAGGCCGGCCGCAAGGTGCTGCGTGTCCTGCTGTTCGGCGACACCGACGAGGGCGAGCCCGCGCCGCGTCCAGTCGACGAGCTCGACCGCCCATGGCCCGTGCTGGCGCGCGACATGGTCGGCGGCGGTGTCTCCATCACCTGGCCCCTGGCGCTTTGTGCGGCCATCGGTGCCTGGCTGATGTTGAGCCGGCTGCCTCTGGGATCAGGGGAAGAGGCTGCGAACTTTCACCATGTGATCGGCGCCCTGGTCCTGACGACGACGGCCGTCGCCGCCGCCGATCTCGCGCGGTCGGTGCGTGTCCTGAACGGCGCATGGGGGATAGCGCTGCTCGTGGGGATCTTTCTTCTCGAGGAAGCGCCGGCGGTTCACATCGCTTCCGCTATCGCTGGTGTCGCGCTCATCTTACTTAGCTTGCTTCCAAGTCGATCACGGCAGAGCCAAGCTGCCAGCAAGACCCAGACGGCGTGACATGTCTATCAGCGCGAGCTCTGCCGCTCGCGCTGGTTGCCTCCTCAGGTCGCGGCGACGTCGCCCACGACCCGCACCCTCACTCGTACGGAATTGCCAGGGAGGTAAGCCAAGGGCATGTCCTCGCTTTCGATGGTTGCCAGCGAGCCGCGCGCGGCGCCCGCGGCCACCGCGCGGTCGTTGGCGATGTTCTGCGCCGCTGCCAGGGCGTCGGTGCGGCTAAGGTCCTTGAAAATCTGGTCGCACTCGCCGGAGACCTGCGCGATCGCAGCGCCGACGGCGTTGGCGCAATCGCCATGCTGCACGTGGATTACCTTCGACACGCCCGGCAGCTTGTCCGGAATGAGAAAGGCGCCGCCTCCGACAGCGATCAGCGGCACGTCGCCGGCTTCGGTCTTCATCCGGTCGATCGCTTCCTCGGACAGCCGCGCCGCCTCATCGAACACTCTCTTGCAGGTCGCTGCATCGAGATGCGCGACCTTGGCCTTGTCGCCGAGCGTCAGCACGCCCGCGGCAATCGCAATGTCCGTGGTGGTGAGCTGCTTGCCGCCGAAGGCGAGGCCTTCCTTAAGCAGGCGGTAGCCGACCGAGACCGGCCCGACCTCGAGCGGATCGAGCTGCACATGGCTGCCGCCGCCCAATCCGATGGACAGAAGATCGGGCATGCGGAACAGCGTGCGCACCCCGCCGACCTTTACGACCGAATTGGCCTCGCGCGGAAAGCCGTTCTTGAGCTGTCCCACGTCGGTGGTCGTGCCGCCGACATCGATCACCATCGCGTCGGCAAGGCCCGAGAGGTACGCCGCGCCGCGCATCGAGTTGGTCGCGCCAGAGGCGAAGCTGTAGACCGGCAGGCGGCGCGCCTGGCCCGCCTCGGCGACCGTGCCGTCGTTCTGGGTGATGAACAGCGGCGCGTCGATTCCGGAATCCCGGATCGCGTTCTCGAACGCCGCGATCGTCTCGCGCGACAGATCGGCCAGGGCCGCATTCAGCAGCGCGGCATTCTCCCGTTCCAGCAGGCCGATGCGGCCGAGATCGGCCGAGCAGGTGATGACCGCATCGGGAATCACCTCGGCGACGAGCTCGGCGGCACGACGCTCGTGACTTGGATCGAGGGGCGAGAAGATCGCCGAGATGCCGACGGACTTCAGGCCCGCCGCCTTCATCTCCTCGGCTGCCTTCGTGATCGCCGCCTCGTCGAGCGGCATGAAAAGCCGGCCGTCATATTCGTGACCGCCTTCGACCATCCACACCCCGCCGCGGACCAGCGCCGCGAGGTCCTCGGGCCAGTCGCAGAACGGCGGCAGCGAAGCGGAGGCCGGCATGCCGAGCCTAAGCGCCGCTACCTTTGTCAGGGAGCGGCGCTGCACCACGGCGTTGATGAAATGCGTCGTCCCGATCATCACGCCGTCGAGCTTTTTCAGCGTGCCGCTCGCATCCTTCAGCGCGCCACTGGCGGCCAGGCTCTTCAGCGAGTCGAGAATGCCCGTGGTCACGTCCTCGCTGGTCGGCGCCTTCACCGCGCCCGCAACCTTGCCGTCTTCGATCAGGACCGCGTCGGTGTTGGTGCCGCCCACGTCGATGCCAATGCGTCTCATGCTGAAAACACGCTCCTGAAGTCGAGGTCGTAACCGAAGGCCCGCGGGCCGACATGCTCCAGACCTTTCGGTGAGAGGAAAATGTCGGGCGGCGGCAAGGCGATCACCGTGACCCTTTGACCGTAGCGGATCGTCTCGCTGCCGACCGCTTCGCCGCTATCCGAGTTGAGCACGCAGATCAGGTCGGGCGTCATGGCGAGCGGCGCACCGTCACGGAACGACACGATCCATTCGTTCTGGAAGTTGATGCTCATCTGCGAGCCGCGCCAGTCGTCGAATCCGTCGAACCGGACAACACCGCGCAACCAGCCTTCGGCGGCCCGCCGCTGGACGTCGATCACCTTGCCGCGGAAGAGAAGCTTGCCCGGCTCGACCGACAGGATGGCGGCGATCGGATCGTCATGCTTGCGCTGCGCTTCGCGAACCGCCGTGCCGATCGTCATCGCCTTGGTGACGGTGCCGTGGATGCCCCATTGCTTGACCTCCGCCCCGGTGCGCGGCGGCTGGCAGGTCGCGGCCGACGCGCCGTACTCGGTGCAGACCTTGCGCGCCACCCGTTCGGCCCACTTCCAGGTCGGCACCTTGTGCACGATGCTCTCGAACCCGCGAACGTCGACGATGCTGACCGGACAGGGCGCCAGCCCGCCGATCGCGACCGAGGTCATCTGCAGTTCGGGATAGGCGCGGGCCATCGTGTCGCTGTCGACGATCGGCCGCCCGAGGTGCGCCGCCGCCATCAGCGGCCGTACGCCGTTGGCGCCGCCGATCTCCATGCTCATCAGCGCGGCAAAGCGCTTGCCGATATGCTTCTCCATCACGGACACCGCGCGCGCCAGGGTGAGGCTGTCGATCAGCCGCTCCTGGCCGACCAGCGGCGCGCCCATGTTGGCGACGGTCCCGACCCAGTCGTCATCGTCGAGATCGGCGGCATCCATGAGCTGGATGCGATGGCCCTTCTGGTAGAGGGCACGCATGTTGAGCAGCGGCAGGTAGGGATTGCCGCCGCCGCCGGTGCCGAGAATCCAGGCGCCGAGGGCCAGCGCTTCGATGTCGTCGATGGAAAGGTCGCGCAAGCTCACGCAAACACACTCTTGAACTCGAGGTCGTAGCCGAAGGCACGCGGGCCGACATGTTCGAGGCCCCTGGCGGTCAGGAAGATCGCCGGCGGCGGCAGGGCGATCACCGTCACCCGCTGACCATAGCGTATCGTCTCGCTGCCGACGGCTTCGCCCGACACCGTATCGAGCACACAGATCAGGTCGGGGCTCATGGCGAGGGGCTGCTCATCGCGATAGGCGACGATCCATTCATTCTGGAAGTCGATGCGCAACGCAGCACCACGGAACTCGTCGACGCCATCGACGTGCAGGACGCCACGCAGGTAGCCTTCGGTCACCCGGCGCGCCACGTCGATCACCTTGCCCCTGAAAAGGAGCACGCCGGGCTCGACGTCCAGGACCGCCGCCACCGCGTCCTCGTGCAGGCGCTGGGCACGGCGCACCGCCTCGCCGATCCGGATCGCTTTGGTCGTGGTACCGTGGATGCCCCATTTCTTGATCTCCGCGCCGGTGCGCGGCGGCGTGCACATCGTGGCGGTCGAGCCGTACTCAATGCAGATCTTGCGCGCCACCCGCTCGGTCCACTTCGCATTGGGCGTGCTGTGCACGATGCTTTCGAGGCCGCGCACATCGACCAGGCTGATCGGGCAGGGCGTCAGGCCGCCGATGGCGGTCGACGACATCTGCCCCTCCGGGTAAGCGCGCCCCATCGGGTCGCTGTCGACTACGGGCAGCTTCATGAGCGCCGCCGCCATGAGCGGTCGCACGCCGTTGCCGCCGCCGATCTCCACGCTCATCAGGGCCGCAAATCGGCCTTTGATGTGGGCTTCCATCAGCCTAACCGCCCGCGCGAGCGTGTAGGGGTCGCCCATGCGCTCGGCGCCCACCAACGGCGCGCCCATTCCGCCCGCGCCGGCCACCAGATCATCGTCGGCAAGGTCGGCGGCCTGCATCAACTGCACGCGATGGCCCTCCTTGTAGAGCGCACGCATGTTCAGAAGCGGCAAATAAGGATTGCCGCCTCCGCCGGTGCCGAGAATCCAGGCGCCGACAGCGAGCGATTCGATGTCGTCGATCGAGAGCTCGCGCAGGCTCACGCAAAGACGCTCTTGAACTCGATGTCATAACCGAAAGCGCGAGGGCCGACATGCTGCAGGCCTTTGGGCGAGAGGAACACCGGGGGCGACGGCAGCGCGATCACCGTGACCCGCTGGCCGTAGCGGATGGTCTCGCTGCCCACCGCCTCGCCGGAGACCGAGTCGAGCACGCAGATCAGGTCGGGCGTCATCGCGATCGGCTTGCCGTCCACCCAGGCTACGATCCATTCGTTCTGGAAGTTGATCTCCATCGCTTCGCCGCGGTGCTCGTCCGTGCCGTCGAAGCGCAGGCGTCCGCGCAGGAAACCTTCGGTGGCCCGGCGTTCGACGTCCACCACCTTGCCCTTGTAGAGCAGCTTGCCCGGCTCGACCGACAGGATCGCCGCGATCGGGTCCTCGTGCTTGCGCTGGGCCTCGCGCACGGCGGCGCCGATGGCGATCGCCTTGGTGGTCGTGCCATGGATACCCCACTTCTTCACCTCGGCGCCGGTGCGCGGCGCCTTGCAAGTGGATGCGATCGAACCGTACTCGGCGCAGATCTTGCGGCTGACCCGCTCCATCCACTTCCACGTCGGTACGTTCTTGACGACCGATTCGAGACCGCGCACATCGACCGTCGTCAGCGGGCACGGCATCAGATCGCCGACCGCCACCGAGGTCATCTGAGCTTCCGGATAGGCACGGCCCATCATGTCGCTATCGATAACCGGACGCTTCAGGTGCGCCGCCGCCATCAGCGGCTGGATCGAATTCCCGCCGCCGATCTCGAGTGCCATGATCCCTCGGAACGTGTGGCCGATGTGGCTTTCCATCAGCTCGACCGCGCGCGCAATGGTCCGGCTGTCGGTCAGGCGCTCCTGCCCGACCAGCGGCGCGCCCATGTTCGACACGGCGGCCACCCAATCGTCGTCGGCGAGTTCCGACGCCGGCATGAGCTGCACACGATGACCTTCCTTGTAAAGCGCGCGCATGTTCAACAGGCCGAGGTAGGGGCTGCCGCCGCCGCCGGTTCCCAACACCCAGGCGCCGACAGCGAGGGATTCGATATCGTCCGACGTGATCTCGCGTAGCGGCATTGCGTTGCCAATCTCCTCTTCGAACTCTATGTAGCCCGCTGATTTCCAGCTGACAAAGGAACCCGACGCAATGTCCGAGCCAATCAAGTTAGTCGCCTTCTGTGGCAGCCTGCGCAAGGGCTCGTTCAATCGCATGGCACTGCAGGTCTTCAGCGAGCGCGCGCCGGCCGGCACGACGGTGGAGACGATCGAGATCGGCGACTGGCCGCTCTACGACGCCGACCTCCAGGCACAGGGCTTTCCCGACAAGGTGCAGGCCGCGCAGAAGGCGATGCTCGCTGCCGACGGCATCGTGTTCGCGACGCCGGAATACAACTACTCCATCTCCGGCGTGCTGAAGAACGCCATCGACTGGCTGTCGCGCATGACGCCCCAACCCTTCGCCGGCAAGCCCATGGCGGTATTCGGGGCCTCGGGTGGTCCGCTCGGCACGGGCCGCGCGCAGTACCACCTGCGGCAGATGATGGTTTTCCTCGACGGCCGGATGGTCAACAAGCCCGAGGTCATGATCGGCGCGGCGCACACCAAGTTCGTCGACGGCAAGTTCAACGACGAGGTCGGCGCCAAGCTGCTCGCCGACCTCGGCGCGTCGCTGGCTCTCGCCATCCGGCAGGCAAAGGCAGCCGCCTCCGTGAAGTGACTCAGAACATCTACGACAATGCCGGCTTCTTCGCCCGCTACAGCCAGCTCAGGCGCTCCGTCGACGGACTCGACGGTGCGCCGGAATGGCCGGCAATCCGGTCGATGCTGCCCGACCTTCGTGGTAGCCGTGTTGTCGATCTCGGCTGCGGCTTCGGCTGGTTCTGCCGCTTCGCGCGCGGGGCCGGGGCCGCGAAAGTGCTGGGTCTCGACGTATCCGCGAACATGCTGGCACGCGCGAGTGAAACGACGCACGACGACGCCATCACCTACCGCCAGGCCGATCTCGAGACGCTTGATCTGCCGGCAGGCGCATTCGATTTCGCCTATAGCGCACTCACCCTGCACTACCTGAATAATCTGGCTGCGCTATTTGCCACGATCCATCGCGCCCTGCTGCCGGGCGGGCACTTCGTCTTCTCGGCCGAGCATCCGCTCTACACCGAGCCCGGCCCGGATTATCTCGACGAAGGTCCGCGGACCACCGACTGGCTCGCCGAGGGCGTCATCAAGCAGCATCGCACGCTCGCGACCTACCTAAACCTGCTGATCGGCGTGGGCTTCACCATCGGTCGGGTCGAGGAATGGGGCGCGAGCCGCGAGCAGATCGCCGCCCACCCCGAATGGAAGATCGACCACCGGCGGCCGTCGTTCCTTCTGGTATCCGCCGCTCGCCAGGCTAATCCAGCATCTCACGCAAGACGCGACCTGTCGCGGTGATCGCGAGCAGCGTCGGCACCCCGAGCGCAGGCTTCACCTGCGCCTTGGTCTCAGGCGAATAGCTCATGCAATCCATCGCGACGAGATCGGGCTTCTTCGCCGCGAGGCGCTGCGCCGCTGCCTGGGCTTCGCGCGCATCGGCGCTCGGCGCCAGGGCCTCGGAGAAGACCTCCAAACCCGGTCGCGACCATTTCGCGCCGAGCTTCTCGGCCTGCTCGGCGACGGGAATCAGCAGACCGAGCCGGCCGCGCGGCAACAGGCCCGCCGCCATCCCGCTCAACACGCGCGAGGGGAACAGGATGCCCTCGTCGCCCGCCATCGGGGGGAAGTCGCCCGTGCAGGCATAGACAATCACGTCGCAGCCATCGGCTCTCAGCTTGGCGAAGGTCTCTGGCGAGTGCGCGATGACCGCCTTCTTGGAGAGCTTCACGTCGCGACCGCCTCGCAGCTTCGTGTAGAGCGTATCGGGCCCGTTCTCCGGCCTGGCGGCGTCGATCTCGACCTCGCTCAGCCCGTCGAGCGCGCCGCGGAGGATGACTTTCGTGCCCGGCGGCGCGTGCTGGGCGAACAGATCGGCCATGTCGTCGCGCGGCGCCTGGCCGACGGTGATGATCCCAAGGGTGCGTGCCATGGCGCGATCATACGCGCCTGTCGGCCGTTGGCCAGCGCGGTCCGGCGGATTAGACTGGCCGCATGTTCGACCGCATCACCTTCGATCCCAAGGTCATGGGCGGCCGCGCCTGCATCCGGGGCATGCGCATTCCGGTGTCGGTGATCGTGTCACAAATCGCGTTCGGAGCATCCAATGACGAAGTTCTTCGAGAGTACCCTGATCTAGAGCAAGAGGATATTTCTCAGGCACTTCAATACGCAGCATGGCTGACCCGAGAGCAAGTTATCGCTTCCTAGGTTTCGAGGGTGCGCTTTCTGGCCGACATGGGCGTCAGCTATTCCGTAGTGCTGCACCTTCGGCTGACAGGCCACGGCGTAGTTCATCTCCGCGATATCGGCATGCTGCGCATGCCGGACGAGCAATCTTCGCGCGAGCCCGCAACGAAGCGCGCGTGATCCTGACCTTCGATCTCGACTTCGCGCGTCTCGTATTTGACGCTGGCGCATCGCTCCCCAGTACCGTCATTATCCGCCTAACGAACCCTCGTGCAGATCAGGAGATCGGGCGCTTGATGGCGGCTCTGGGCGTCGCGTCGTCGGCATTGGAAACTGGAGCGGTCGTCGTTGTCGACGACACGCGTGTACGAGTCCGCGAACTGCCTATTGGCTGAGAGGCTTACCGACTTGAAGAGTCACCCTTCGGCCCACGCCGAAGGACAGCACGCAGGCTGCGTGGTACCTCGGCAACCTATGGCTTCCAAACTGCCGCTGCTTGTGCTGCTGATCGCGATCACCTGCCTCAGCCAGTTCTATCGCGTCTCGAACTCCGTAATCGCGCCCGACCTCGTGCGCGACCTCCATCTCGACGCGCGGGAACTCGGCTGGGCGGGCAGCGCGTTCTTCCTGGCGCTGTTTGCCGTGCAGCTCCCGGTCGGCCTGTGGTTCGACCGCTTCGGTGCACGGCGGACCGTATCGGCGGTGTCGCTGCTCGCCGTCGTCGGAGCGGTGTGGATCTCCTTCGCGGCCAACGCAGCCGACCTGATTGCCGCACGCATCGTCATGGGGCTGGGCTGCGCGGCCTCCTTCATGTCCGTGGTGTTCCTGTGCGCACGCTGGTTCGAGCCAAGTAAACTTGCGACGGCGTTGTCGTGGGTATTCGCGGCGTCCAACCTCGGAACGCTCGCCGGCGCCACGCCGCTTGCCTGGATTGCGGCCACCGTCGGATGGCGCAACGGCTTCCTCGGGCTCGCCGTCGTCACACTGGTCGTCGTCGTGCTGTTCTACCTGTTCGTCCGCGACCGGCCGCCAGGTTCGCCATTGCCCGCGACGCACAAGGAATCGCTGCGCGACGTTTTCCGAGGCTTGCTGGAGGTGTGGCGCACGCCCGGCCTGCTGCCGCTGCTCTCCATGCACTTCTTCGCCTACGCCACCATGTTGACGGTGCTCGGCGTGTGGGGTGGGCCTTATCTGTTCGACGTGCACGATCTCGACGGCGTCGAGCGTGGCAACGTTCTGCTGGCGATGGGGCTGGCCCAGACGCTCGGCATCCTGGCCTATGGGCCGATGGACCGCGTCCTGCGCTCGCGCAAGAAGGTCGTGATAGGGGGCACCTATATCTCCGCCAGCCTGTTCCTCGCGCTGGCCTTGATCGCCCGACCGCCGCTGCCCGTCGCTGTCGGGCTGCTCGTTGCGGTCTGCTTCTTCTGCGCCTTCGGGACGGTGATCGTGGCGCAAGGCCGCACGCTGTTTCCGGACCGGCTTGGCGGACGCGCCGTCACAACCGTGAACCTGGCTCAATGTCTCGGCCTCACCGTCTTGCCCGCGGTCACCGGCTATATCGTCGAGGGTTTCGGCGCGAGCGACCTAGCCTATCGCGTCGTGTTCGCCACGCTCGCTGGCGGTCTGGTGCTCGGCTCGCTCGCCTACTTCCGCTCACCGGACAACGCGTCGCGCTGAAGAGACTGCTCCCGGTGAACCGTTATCGGCTGTCATCCGTCATACTGGCAGCATCGGCACCGACAACCTTCACATGACGGTTCGGCTGCAGGCGGACCGTCTTCTGGCGCTCGACGTGTTTTGAGACAAGGTCGTAGACCGCCGGACCCTCGGTGCCCTCATTGACGGAGGCCCAGCCGCTCACC
Source organism: Enhydrobacter sp. (assembly GCA_026126105.1). GTDB lineage: Bacteria > Pseudomonadota > Alphaproteobacteria > Reyranellales > Reyranellaceae > Reyranella. The sequence continues at coordinate 29,012 of JAHCJV010000039.1, read as the reverse complement.
GTGTACTTCCTGCCTGCGTCGATATTCTCGCTGGTGCGCAGCAGGACCATGTCGGAGATGCGCTGGCCCGCCGGCCGGTCGATCGTGAGCGTGTAGGCGAGACCGCCCGCGCGCACCATATCGCCGCCCTGCTGGTAATACGGATCGGGGTTGAACAGATTGTCCGCGACGTCCTCCAGCACCTCCTTGAGATAGGCGCCGGTCATCTCGGTACGATAAGCCGCGGGATAGGTGATGGCGGTCTGGTTGAAGAGATCGTCGGAGGTAATCTCCTGGCCGGGCAGGAGGCTCGCGCCCCAGCGGAAGCCGGGCGACAGGGCGATCTCGACATCGCGCTCGACGAGCAGCGCCTGGCAGATCAGGTCGTCGAACGTGCCGTTGAAGTTGCCGCGGCGGTAGAGCAGGGAGTCGGTCTGGCCCAGCACCTTGTCGAGCGTGCCGAGATGCGGCTCGCGCACCTCGCGGATCATCGCCGCCATCTCGGGATCCGGCGCAATCGCGTCGGAGAGCACGGGGATGAGCCGAAACTCGTAGTTCTGGATGCGCCTGTCGCGTACATCGAGGTCGAGTCGAGCCAAAAACTTGCCATGGCTGCCGGCGGCGACCAGCAGCGTGTCGCGGACGATGACCGGCGCGGGCAGCGCGTCGTGGGTGTGGCCGGTCAGGATCACGTCTATGCCTTGCACGCGGCCGGCGAGCTTGCGATCGACGTCGAAGCCGTTGTGGCTCAACAGCACGACGAGATCGACCTTGTCGGCGCGCAGCCTCTCGACGTTGGCTGCGATCTTCTCTTCCTCGATACCGAATGACCAGTCGGGGATCAGGTAGCGCGGGTTGGCGACCGGCGTGTAGGGAAAGGCCTGCCCGATCACGCCGATGCGCAAGCCCCCGCGCTCGAACACGGCAGTCGGCTGGAACACCGGATCGCCCCAGGTGGCCTCCTTCACGTTGCCGGCGAGGAAGGGAAACTTCAGTTCCTTGACCAGCTCCTCGACACGCTTGGCGCCGTAGGTGAACTCCCAGTGCGCGGTCATGGCATCGGGCTTCAGCGCATTCATCAGGCGCACCATGTCGGCGCCCCTGCTCTGCAGGGCGGTGTAGCTGCCCTGCCACGTGTCGCCACCGTCGAGCAGAAGCACCTTGTCGCCGCGCTCGGCGCGGATCGCCTTGACCAGGGTGGTCATCCGGTCCAGGCCGCCGACCCGGCCGTAGGTCCGCGCCAGTCCCTCGAAGTCGGTGCAGGCGAGCATGTAGGCTTCGACGCTGCCGCGGCCGAGCTTGTAGGCCTCCAGCAGCCTCTCGCCCACAAGATGCGGCGGCAGCCCCTTGTCGGCGCCGACGCCGAGATTGGCCGACGGCTCGCGGAAATAGAGCGGCACAAGCTGTGCATGGAGGTCGGTGAAGTTGAGCAGCGTCACCTGCCCTGTCGCCTCGAAGCGCAGCAGGTCTTCCTGCGTCGGCAGGCGCCGTTGCGCCGACCCGGTGCGGCTCCCCCCGAGCGCCGCCGTCGCCGCTGCGACCTGCAGCAGCTCGCGGCGGCGGAGACTCATGCCACCTCGATCTTGCTCTCGGCGGTCCAGCTCTGCTTGTTGTCGTCGGTCCAGGTGAACTTGAGCGTGCCGCTCTCCTCGACCTTCACGAAGAAAGAGAGGTAGGGGTTCGCCGCCACCGCAGGCTCGAGCTTCGCATTGAGGACGGGCTTGCCGTTGTAGGTGACGGCAAGCGTGTTCACGATCAGCCGGGGCACGAGCTTGCCGTCCGCGTCCTTGCGCTGGCCGGTCTCCATCGGATGGGTGATCAGCGTCTTGACCTCGACCAGCTCGCCCTTTTTGGCGTTGGTCGGCACGCGCAGCCGCGGCTTGATGTCGTCAGCCATATCTTCCTCCTCAGCCGCCACAGCCGCCGATGGTGACCTTCACTTCGCGGCTCGCCGTGTAGAGCGTGCCGTCGTTCATCTCGGCTACGGCGACGATCTTCTGCGTCTGCTGCAGCCGCACCCGCAACGCCACCTCGGCCTTTCCGGACAGCGGCGTGAATTCATAGACGGCCACGCCCGCATTGGGATTGCCGTCGGCGGCGATATAGAGCGCCTTGACGTAGGACTTCCCGCTCATCTCGCTGTCGACCGTGACGGTCAGCGGGACCGCATTGCCGTTCTCCGCAATCTCGGGCGCCTTGAGACTGATCTTGCCGGCCTGGGGCGTTCCCTTGGCCATCGCCGCGATCCAGTCCCTGGCCTGGTCAGGCGTGGCCAAGGCATTGCGGGCGACCAGCACGCCCGCCAGGGCGGCAAACGCCGTCCGTCGCGTCAGTCTCGAAGCAACCATCGATTCCCCTAGTGCCGGATATTCGGCGCGGTGAGTTTCAAACCTTCGTTCATCTTGCGCAGATAGAGTTCCAGTTCGCCATATTCAACGGCGTCGGGCGGCAGCTCGTTGGCGCGTACCTGCACGTTGCACCATTGGAGGCGCTTGCGGATGTCCCAAATCTCGTTGCGGCTGGTGCGCCAGAGCGGAAAGTGATCGAACTGGCCCTTCGGCTCGCCGAGCCACTGGCCGCGGATCCATTTGTTGGCGCCCCGACCATGGCAATCGACACAGGCGAAGTCGAACTGGCCGATCTTGAGCCCGGCGAGCTTCACGCCACGCTCGTACGCTGCCTTCGACTCCGGCGCGGAGAGATCGACCTTGATCGCCTCGCCATTGGCCAGGCTGTGCAGGTAGACCGACATGTCGGTGTTCTCGCGCGACTGCATCAGCCAGTCCTTGCCGGCCGTTGCCTTGGCATGGCGCGCAATGAACTCCTCGGCACCCAGGACCTTTCCGAGGCGCGGCTCCCACCTGGGCATTTCGACCGCCCAGCGCTTGAAGCTGGTCTCGGGCGTGGCGTGGCAGGAGATGCACGACTGCTTGAACAGCGCTGCTCCCGCCTCGATGCGCTCGGCGGCCGGGTTGACGAACGGATCGAGCGCATCGCGGTCTTCCACCGGCTGCGGCCGCTTCTCGGGATCGTCGAGCGGATTGGCGAACTTCGCCGGCGTCTTCAGCGTCTTCAGGAACGCGACCATGTCCCGTATTTCGGCCTCGGTGTAGAAGCCGTGCTTGCCCCAGGGCGGCATGACCGATTGCGGATTGTACACCCGTGCGTCGAACACGTAGTTGAACAGCCACTGGTCGGTGCGGCCGGCATTGCCGATCTCCGACAGGTTGGGCCCGACATTGCCCGGCGTCTCCAGTGTCCTCGGCCCCATCACGTGGCATGCCAGGCAGCCGCCGCCGCGGCCGCGATCGAAGGCGAGCCGCTGGCCCTTCGCCGGATCGCCGATCACCTTCTCGACGATGATTTCGCTGCCTTTGGGTGGCGTCGCCTGGGGATTGGCGAGCGAGTTGTAATTGTCCCAACTGGTCTTGTTCCAACCTGGGTAGCGCTGCCAGGGAGAAGGCGCGGCCGAGCCATCCAACGCAAGCGGTGCCTGGGCGAAGGCCGGCGCCGCGGAGAGCGCAAGAATCACGAGGCAGGCGAGCAGACGCACTTACTGGGACGCCTTCCTAAGGAAGGCGATCATGTCCGCCTGCTGAGCCGCTTGCTTCAGGCCGGCATAGACCATCTTCGTGCCGGGAACGCGGCCCTTCGGGTCCTTGAGGTACTCGAGGAGGGTCGTCTCGTTCCACACGATTCCGGAGTTCTTCATTGCGTCGGACGACTCGTAGCCTTCCGTGGAGCCCGCTTTGCGGCCCATCAGCCCGTGCAGGTTCGGCCCCATGGTGCGAGCCCCGTCCTTGTCCAGAGTGTGACAAGCCTTGCACTGCTGATTGAACAACCGTTCACCCCGAGCCTCATTGCCGCTCTGGGCTGCCGCGCCGCTCGCGGCGAGGACGACAGCAACCGGCACAGTCCATGCAAACGTTGTGATCATGCCAATCCTTATTGCAGAGACGGGAGATTGCTGACGTTTCGCCCTTATTCAAGTGATAGATTGTCGGCCATGCGCAAGCACATCTCTCTCGCCCTGCTCCTGCTGGCTGCCGCGAGTGCGGTAGCACGCGCCGAGCCCGTGCAGATCAAACCTGGCCTGCAGAGGCTGAACGCCAACCTGGAATTGCCGTCCGGCAAGACCGCGGCCGACGGCATGGTCCTGATGGTTCACGGCACCCTCTCCTGGCACGGCCAGGAGACGATCGCGGCACTGCAGAAGAACCTGAAGGCACGCGGCATCGGCTCCCTGGCCATCACCCTCTCGCTCGGCATCGACGACCGGCAGGGACCGCGGCGTTGCGACGTGGTGCACGACTATGCATTGGCGGGGGCCAAGCGCGAGGTCGGACTGTGGCTCGAGTGGCTGGCCGGCCAGGGCGCCCGGACGGTCGATCTGCTGGGCTTCTCCCGCGGCGGCGCGCAGGTGGCGACGTTTGCCCCGGAACTGGCGAGAGCGCGCCGCGTGGTGCTCCTCGCTCCGGCCTTCGCCACCGCCGACGAGCAGGCCGAGAGCTACCAGCGGGCTTTCGGACATCCTCTCGCTCCCGAGATCGCCGAGGCGCGGAAACGTCCCTTGCAACAGCGGACCGTCGACTTTCTCAGCTGCAAGCAGGCACCGGTGCTGAACGCGGCCTTCCTCGATGGCTATGCCGACATGCCCGCGAGCCTGGCGGCAAAGACCGGACACCAGACCCTGGTCGTCGTCGCCGGCAAGGATGAGATCGTGCCCAACCTGGCAGCAAAGCTTCCGTCCGACGTCAAGCCCGTCGTCATCGACGGCGCAACTCATTTCTTCCTCGACCTCTATGGCGAGGAAGCCGCCGATGCGATCGCGGCTTTCCTGAAGAAGGATTAGCGCGCTGCAGCGGCTACTCGGCCTTGATGCCCTGCTCCTTGATCAGAGTCGTCCACATCTTCTCTTCCTTGAGGTAGAAGGCCTTGAGTTCTTCCGGTGTCGAGCTTCTGATCTCGACACCCTGGCGCTTGAAGCGCTCCACCACCTCGGGATCGGAAGCGACCTTGGCGATGGCGGCCTGCAGCTTGTCGATGATCGGCTTCGGTGTCCCTGCCGGCACCACCATTGCCTGCCAGAAAATCGCCTGGAAATCCGGCAGGTTCGCCGCCTCGGCGACCGTCGGGATATCGGGGAATGCCGGCGACCGCTGCAGGCTCGAGATCGCGATCGCGCGTGTTTTCTTTGAATCGAGGAATGGCTTGGCCTCCAGCGAGGCGGAGAACATCATCTGTGCGTTGCCTGCCGCCACATCCTGGCCGCCCTGCGCCCCGCCGCGATAGGGCACGATGGTGATCTTCACACCGGTGCGTGCCTTGAAGAGTTCGGCGGACATGTGGTTGGTGGCGCCGACACCCGAGCTCGCGATGTTGAACTTCCCGGGGTTGGCCTTCAGGTAGTCGATCAGCTCGGCCATCGTCTTGGGCGGGAAGTCCGCGTTGACGTGCAGGATGAAGGGCGTGAACGACATCAGCGACACGAACTCGAAGCTCTTGTGCGGGTCATACTGCACGTTGCCGGACAAGGCCGGATTGACGACCAGCGACGTACCGCCAGCATAGATCGTGTACCCGTCGGGGGCGGCCTTGGCGACGAAGTTGGAGGCGACCGTGGTCGCGGCGCCGGCGCGGTTGTCGACCACCACGGTCTTGCCGAGGATCGTCGTCAGCTTGTCGGCATAAACGCGGGCAACCGCGTCGTTCACGCCGCCCGGAGGATAGGGGACGACCATGCTGATCGGCTTGGTCGGCCAGTCGGTCTGTGCCACTGCCGCGACCGGCAGCAGGGCCGCCGACAGCGCGGCAGCGAGGAACGTCGAACGCTTCACTTTGACTCTCCCTGACGATTTCCTACGCAGCGACGAAGAACGGCAACGTCACTTCCTTGCTTACCGGCTCGAACTGCAGCCGGACTTTCTGTCCGATCTTCAGCCCGGCCGCGTCTACGCCGCGCAGCGGCGCGTTCACGCGCACGCCGGCATCCATGTCGACCAGCGCCACGATGTAGGGCGCCTGCGCCTTGAAGAAGAAGTTGAACGGGTGGTGGCACACCGTCCAGGCGTGAATCGTGCCGCCGAGCGGCGCCTCCCGGAACTCGCTCTCCATCGAGAAGCAGTGCGGGCAGACCGGCCGCGGATAGTGCCGCACCTTTCCGCACGACGCGCAGTACTGGAGCATGAAGCGGCCCTCGCGCATGCCGTCCCAATAGGGCTGGCTCTCGCGCGTCGGCGTCGGCATTGGCCGTTCGGGCAAGGCCGCGGGTGCTGGCGCAGTGCTCATGCCGCCCTCCGCAGGATGGCGAGGGAGCCGTCGCCCATGTCGCCGTAGCCGGTGACGAGACCGACCTCCGCGTCCTTCACCTGTGCCCTGCCCGCCTCGCGGCGCAACTGGCGCGTCAGCTCGATCACGTGATTGAGGCCCACGACATGGCCCTGGCTGAGCAGCCCGCCATGGGTGTTGATCGGCAGCTCGCCGCCCAACCCGATGCGGCCGTCCATCACGAACGGCCCGCCTTCCCCTTCCTTGCAGAAACCCAGGATCTCGAGCTGGCGGATCACCGTGAAGGTGAAGCAGTCGTAGACTTCGGCGACGTCGATGTCGTTCGGCCCGACACCGGCCATCGCGTAGCCGCGTTTGGCCGCCTTCACCAGGCCGAAGTCGAGCAGGTCCGGGCGCTGCGCGATCGAGGCCGGCGATTCGGGATGGCCCTCGGCTACGCCCATGATCGTCACCAGCGGCTTCTTCAGGTCGCGGGCCCGGTCGGCGGCGCTGATGACGATGGCCGCACCGCCGTCGCTCTCCAGGCTGCAGTCGAACAGCCGGAACGGATCGGAGATCATGCGCGAGGCGTGATGCTCTTTCACGGTGAGCGGCTTGTTCATCACCACGTTGCCATTGAGGATCGCGTGCTGTCGAATCGTTATGGCTACTTCGGCGAACTGCCGCGGCGTAGTACCGTAGAGTTCCATGTGCCGCCGCGCGCCCTGGGCGTAGAGCTGGGCCGGCGCGAACATGCCGATCGGCGCCTCGAACTCGTTGGCCAGGGCGAACTGCGGAAACTGCTGCAGGCGCGTCGACACGCGCGCGCCCGAATAGCCGGTGCGGCCGACCGAGATCAGAACGTTCTTGCAGACTCCGGTCGCCACGGCCATCGCCGCACTCTGGATTGCGGCAACGCACGTCGCACCGCCCATCGGCACGAACAGCGAAAGTGTGAGATCAGGCAGGCCAAGATTGGCGATGAAGTCCTCGGCGATTGCCCCGCCGGGAAAGTAGGGGACGACCCCGTCGATGTCGCGCGGGCTCAGTCCAGCGTCTTCTATCGCCTTGAGGCTGGCCTCGAGTTGCAAAGCGAGCCCGCTCTTCTGGGTCCCGCGCGTGTAGGCCGTCTCACCGATGCCGCTGACCGCGGCCTTTTCGCGAAGCGCATGCGCCATATGTTCCTCCGGCGCGCATCGTGCCCCAAGGAACTGGCGATGTCTCGTGCACTCGCAGGGGTTCAGTCCGCGCGGATGTTTGCTGCGGTGATGATGTCGCGCCAGCGCGCAAGCTCGCTGCGGATCAGGGCGGTGTACCCTTCGGCGCCCAAGGTGCCGGGACGAACGCCGATCTTGGCAAACTTCTCCTTGATCTCGGCACTCTGCAGAGCGGCGCCGATCTCGGTTTCCCAACGCTTTGCCACCTCCGGCGGAATGCCGGCCGGCGTCGAGAAGCCGAACCAGTTGGTCGTCACGACACCGGGAAATCCCGCTTCGCGAAAGGTTGGAACGTCAGGCAGCGACGGCGAGCGCTCGCTCTCGCTCACTGCCAGCGGCCGCATTCGGCCGGAGGTGAAGTAGCCGATCGCGGTAGGCAGGCTCTCCATCAGCGCCACGATCTGTCCGCCCATGAGATCGTTCATCGCCGGCGCCGAGCCGCGATATGGAATATGCGTCAGCGACACACCCGCCTCCCGTGCGAGCAACTGCCCGGTGAGATGGTTCATCGTTCCATTGCCGCCGGAACCGTAGGTAACCTCGCCCGGCTTTGCGCGCGCCTGATCGAGCAGCTGCTTCACGCTCGTGATCGGCGACGCGCTGCTGACGGCCAGCACCGAGGGGAAGGTTCCGACCAGGTGGATGTGCAGGAAATCCGCCACCGGGTCATACGGCACGTTCTTGTAGAGGACCGGGCCGATGCCATGCGAGGCCGCGCTGGACATCATGACGATGTACGCATCGCCGGGGGCCTTGGCCACGATGTCCGCGCCCAGCATGCCGCCCGCGCCGGGCTTGTTCTCGACCACGATCGGCTGGCCGAGCCGAGTACCGAACCATTCGGCGAGCGTGCGCGACAGGATGTCGGCCGCGCCCGCCGGCGGAAAGTTGACGATCCAGCGGATCGGCTTCGACGGCCAGGGAGCCGCCTGCGCCGACGCGATACACGGAGCGGTGACGGACGTCGTGGAGGCGCCGATAACGAAGTGCCGTCGAGAGAGCATGGACAACGAACCTTCTATAAATGCAGAGCAGTGTGGTGCAACATGCGTGCCGCCATCAATGGGGGCAGGATTTCGATGGATTTCGATCTCGTGTTGCGTGACGTGCGTCTTGTCGATTCCAAACCGGATCAGCCGTCGACCGACATCGGCGTGAAGGACGGGCGCATTGCGGCCATCGCGTCCGCGCTGGGCGGCAGCGCCAGAGAGGAACTGCAGGGAGGCAATCGACTGGTCTGCTCGGGATTCGTCGAGACGCACATCCATCTCGACAAGGCCTGCATCCTCGGTCGCTGCGAGCATACGACCCAGCGCAGTCCCCATCTCGCGATGGAGCGCGTGTCGGCCGTCAAGCACACCTTCACCGTCGAGGACGTATTCGAGCGCGCCTCGGCGACCATCGAGAAATGCATCGGCCACGGCGCCACGCGCATGCGTCCCCATGTCGAGGTCGATCCCAAGGTCGGCCTCCGCGGCTTCGAGGGCGTGAAGGCGCTGATCGACACGTACAAGTGGGCGATCGACATCGAACTCTGCGTCATGCCGCAGGAAGGGCTGACCAACAATCCCGGCACCGACGAGCTGATGGTCGCCGCCCTGAAGAACGGTGCGACCGTCGTCGGCGCGGCGCCGAACTACGACAGCGATCGTGCGGCGCAGATCCGGCGCGTCTTCGAGATGGCCCGCGAATTCGACGTCGATATCGACATGCATCTCGACAGCGGCGCCTCGGCCGAGGAGCTCGATACATTGCTGGTCTGCGACCTCACCGAAAAATACAAATGGGGCGGCCGGGTCGCCGTCGGGCATGTCGGCAAGCTCGCGACGATGGCGTTCAAGGACCTCGACAAGGTCGCCAGACGCATGGCCGACACCGGCGTGGCCGCGACGGTGCTGACCGCGACCGATCTCTATCTCGGCGGCCGCCACACCGACCACAACGTTCCGCGCAACGTGGTCGACCTCAACTTCCTCACCGAGCGCGGCGTCACCTGCTCCGTCGCCTCGAACAACATCCTCAACCCCTTCACGCCGTTCGGCGACGGCCAGCTGCTGCGACAGGTCAACATGCACGGCATCGTCACCCAGCGTGGCAACGACGACGAAGTGCGCGCGCTCTGGGACATGACCACGTCGGCCGCCGCGCGCCTGATGCGCAAGGACGATTATGGCGTCGCGGTCGGCAATCCCGCCGATCTCGTGGTCCTGGACGCGCCGGACGCGATTATGGCGCTCCGCACGGTGGCGCCCGTGCTGGCTGCGTTCAAGCGCGGTCGCCGTACCGTGACCCGCGAGCCCGTGCGCCTGCACAAGCCGCAATAGACAGACAGGAGAAAGAATTGGCCAACGAAGACCTGCTCGCGCTCTCGTCCGTGGAGATGCGCCGGCGCATCGGCACCAAGGAAATCTCGCCGGTCGAATTGCTCGAGGCGTGCCTGGAACGTATCGAGCGGATCAACCCTGCCGTCAACGCCGTCACCGCCATGTGCGTGCCGCGCGCGCGCAAGGAAGCAAAGGCCGCCGAGCAGGCGGTGCGCCGCGGAGAGGATTTGCCGCTGCTGCACGGCCTGCCGACCGGCATCAAGGACCTCGAAGAAACCAAGGACCTCCTCACCACCTACGGCTCGCCGCTCTATCGCGACTTCGTGCCCAACCACGACAATGTCATGGTCGCCCGCGTGCGGGCCGCGGGTGCGGTCGTGGTCGGCAAGACCAACGTTCCGGAATTCGGCGCAGGTTCGAACAGCCGCAATCCCGTGTGGGGCGCCTCCGGCAACCCGTTCAATCCGATGCTCAATCCTGGCGGATCGTCGGGCGGCTCGGCGGTGGCGCTGGCGACCGACATGCTGCCGGTCTGCACCGGCTCCGACACCGGCGGCTCGCTGCGCAATCCTGCGTCGTTCTGTGGCGTGGTCGGCTTCCGCCCCTCTCCAGGCATGGTTGCCGTCGAGCGCCGTGCGCTGGGCTGGACGCCGATTTCCGTTCTTGGCCCGATGGGGCGCAGCGTGGCCGACGTGTGCCTTCTCTATGCCACGCAGATCGGCCAGCACGACATGGACCCTCTCAGCTTCCCGCTCGAGCCTGAGGCCTATGCGGAGCCGTGGCCGGTTGACCTTGGGAGCCTCAAGGTGGCCTACACCGAGGATTTCGGCGGTGCGCCGGTCGAGAAGGGCATTCGCGCCACCTTCCGCGACAAAATCAAGGCGATGAGACCGCTGTTCGCGCGGCTCGACAAGGTCGATGTCGACTATGGCGGCGCAGACCGCTGCTTCGACGTGATCCGCGCTGTGGCGTTCCTGTCGCGCTATCAGGACCTCTACGCCAACAAGCGCGAGCTGCTCGGCCCCAACATCATCGCCAACTACGAGCTGGGCGCGAAGCTCACGCTCGCCGACTTCGCCTGGGCGCATGCCGAGCAGACCCGCATCTTCCGCCGCTTCCAGGAACTCTACAAGGACTACGACCTGGTGATCGGACCGACGGTCGGCTTCACGCCGTTCCCGTGGAAACAGCTCTACATCGACGAGATGGATGGCAGGAAGCTGAACACCTACTACCATTGGATGGCGACGAAATACTTCGTCACGCTCACGACCAATCCCTCGGTCTCGCTGCCTTGTGGGCTCGACCACAAGAAGATGCCGTTCGGCCTGCAGGTCGTCGGCCGCTTCCGCGGCGACGGCGAGGTGCTGGGCGCTGCGCACGCGATGGAACTGGCCTTCAAGACAATCCCCGGTCTCGCCCGGCCTCTTCCCAATCTCAAAAAGCTCGGTAATCCGACACCCGCGCTCAAGTCGATCGTGACCCACCCGCCGAAGCTCGATGCCAAGGCCACCAAGGGGCCGCCACCGGGAGCGCTATAGACTCCCGGATCGGCTGGAGGTTGCGGACCGGACAGAATCTTTTCCTCGCCGCCGTCACGCCACTTTTGAACTCGTATTCCGTTGATCTCAGTCACCGTCGTTCGACGGCCTGAAATGATCGATGGAGAGAAAGATGCGCAAAGCCAGTTTGATCGTCACCACCCTTGGCCTTGCCGTTCTGACGGCAGGCTGTGTCCAGGAAACCTACTACCCGAGCACGGCTTACAACCCGCCGCGCACCACGTATTACTCCAATACCGGCTACTACAGCACGCCCAGCAACACTTACTGGAATTCTGCGAGGGCCGACGCCGACCGCGACGGCGTTCCCAACCGCTACGACCGCGACGCAAACGGCGACCGCGTGCCAGACCGCTATCAGGGTCGGCCCCGGTACTAGGGTTTGCCCGATCTGACTGGATCCACGCCTCACAGTACGTGAGGCGTGCTGCTCCTGGCGCCGGACATCATGCACGCGGAGCAGCGGGTGATGGCCGGTACCAAGAGAAAGGCGGCCGCGCGCCCGCGGATGAGTCTTCCTGCCTCGGGCCGGCACTCGCCTAATTGCGGTTCTTCTTCAGCTCGCCGTTATGCTCGCCGAGAGTTGGCGCGGCCCTGCGGACTCCGCCGGGCGTGCCCGACATCTTGATTGGCACGCCGAGGGTCTTCTGTTTGCCGGCCTTGGCGTGCACGACCTCCTGCACCATGCCGCGCGCGAGGATCTGCGGATCGGCGAAGACCTCGTCGTGATGCAGCACGGGACCGGCCGGAATACCCTCGGCTTCGAGTGCAGCCATCCACTCCGCTGTCGAGCGCTTGATGATTTCTGCCTGCAGGAGGGGGACGATTTCGCCGTTATGCTTCACGCGCAATGCGTTGGTCTTGAAGCGCGGGTCGTCGGGCAGTTCCGGCTTGCCGATCAGCTCGCAAACCCTTCTGAAGAAATTCTGCTGCGCCGCGCCGATCGTCAGCCAGCCGTCGCTGGTCTGAAACACCTGGTAGGGCGAGGAGCCGCGATGGCCCTGCCCAAGCTTCTCCGGCCGCACGCCGGTCGCGAAGTAGTTGGCCGCTTCGTACACGCCGAGCGACACCGTTGCCTCGAGCAGCGAGGTCTCGACCCATTGGCCCTCGCCGGTCCTGTGCCGCGCCTGCAATGCCGACAGCACGCCGATGGTAAGATAAAGGCCGGCGCCCACATCGGAGATGGCGAGCGGGATGCGGTAGGGCGGACCGTCCTTCGGTCCGGTCACTGACATCAGGCCCGACATCGCCTGGATCACGAGATCGAAGCCGCCACGCTTTGCGTACGGCCCGGTCTGGCCGAAGCCCGAGATGGAGCCCAGGATCAGCCGGGGATTGCGCCGGTGCAGCGCGCTCCAGCCGATGCCGAGCTTGTCGAGCACGCCGGGGCGGAAATTCTCCAGCACCACGTCGGCACCATCGACAAGATCCCAGAAGATCGCGAGATCGTCGGCCGCTTTCAGGTCGAGCACGATGCCGCGCTTGTTGCGGTTCCAAAGCATGAAGGGCGCGCCCTCGCCCTCGACGAAAGGCGGCGCGCCGCGGATCGAATCGCCCTGCGGGCTTTCGATCTTGATCACGTCGGCTCCCATGTCGGCGAGCTGCATGCCGCAGAACGGCCCCGACAGATGGGTTGTCAGGTCGAGGACGATCAACCCATCGAGAGCAGCTGCCATAGGACTACTCCAGATACTGCTTGAGGTCCGTCAGGGTGCTTGCCCAAGCCGAGAGGCCGACATGATTGGACACGATCCTCCCCTTCTGAACGATCAGGAAACGCGGCGTGCCCGATTTGCGCGGTACCTGCGCCAACACCGGCCGCAAGGCGCGTGGCCAACTGCGCTCGTCGTAGGAGTCCTTCAGTGTGATCGGCTCGATCTCGAAATATTCCACGTTCTGAAAATCGGACGAAGCCAGCCAACGCGGATGAGCATCGGCCCGCCAGCGCTGGCAGGGTGGGCAGTCCTGAGCACCGATATAGATTACCTGGATTTCGTGACTCCCGTGCGCGGCGCTAGACACTCCCGGCCATATGGGGAGCGCGACGACACTCGCGAAAAGGAGGGCGCGGCGATTCATGTGCGGTAATCTAGAGCCGCATGGCCACCGCAGCAAAACCATCTCTTGTCACTCTGGGCGATTTCTTTCGTCTCGCAGTTCGGCGCTTCCGCGCTGCGCGCTTGGCCTATGGCCATGGAACGACGAACGCTGCGGACGAAGCGGCGTTCATCGTGCTCGAGGCGCTGCGGCTGCCGATTCACAATCTCGACCCCTGGCTCGATCTCGAGCCGACACCAGCCGAGCGCGCGCGCCTCCTGACGCTGATCGATGCGCGGGTAAGCCTGCGCATGCCGGCGCCGTACCTGCTGGGCGCCGCGTATATGCGGGGCGTGCGCTTCCACATCGATCGGCGCGCGCTGATCCCGCGCTCCTTCATCGGAGACATCCTGGCCGATGGGGTGCTGCCGCTCGAGCCGGGCAAGGTGAGACGTGTGCTCGATCTCTGCACCGGTTCGGGCTGCCTCGCAATCCTCGCGGCCCTCGCCTTTCCGCGCGCGTCGATCGATGCCGTCGATCTCTCGCGCGGAGCGCTTGCCCTTGCGCGGCGCAATGTGGCGGCCCATCGGCTCGGCGATCGCATCGCCCTGCACCGCGGCGATCTCTTCGAGCCTCTCGGCAGTGCACGGTACGACCTTATCATCAGCAACCCGCCTTATGTCGATGCCGGCGGAATGGCGAAGCTCCCGCCCGAATATCGGCACGAGCCGCGCATGGCGCTCGCCGCGGGCGCCGATGGCCTCGATCTCGTCCATCGCATCCTGGCCGACATGCCGCGGCATCTGCGCAAAGGCGGCGCGCTCCTGTGCGAGATCGGCCGAGGGAAGGCGGCCCTGGAGCGGGCTTATCCCAAGCTGCCGTTCGTCTGGCTCGATACGGAGCAAAGCGAGGGCGAAGTCTTCTGGCATTCGCCCGCTTCGCCGGCAGGCAAGCGATAAGTCTCAGGCGGCGTCGCCGAGGCAGATGCCGAGCGCCCGGGCGGTGCGCGTCAGCGTGCCGTCCGGATCGACAGCCCGGCAGCGGCCGACAACTCTCTCCAGTGGCACGTCGATGACTGTGCGGTTCCACCACGCGACCATGCGGTCGGCCTTGCCGGCGGCCAGCAGGTCGACCGCGCCAATTCCCAGCGCAGCCGCAAGCAGGCGATCCTCGGCGGTGGGCTGGGCGCCCCGCTGAACGTGGCCCAACACCGTGGCCCGGGCCTCCGCTCCGGTAGCCCTCACCAGCCGACTGGCCAGCCATTCGCCGACGCTCGCCTCGCCACGCGCGCCCTCCTCGTGGGAATGGTCGGCGGCTTCCGCCACGACGACCAGCGCCGAGGTGCGGCCGGCGCGGCGCAAGGCGGCGATGTGCTGCACGACATGGGTCAGGCGCCAGCGGACCTCCGGGATCAGCACGATGTCCGCGCCGCCGGCGATTCCGGCGGCAATTGCGATGTGCCCCGCGTCGCGGCCCATGACCTCCAGCACCATGATCCGCTCGTGGCTGGCGCCGGTCGGCTGCAAGCGATCCAACGCTTCGGTCGCGATTGCCACGGCCGTCGAATAGCCGATCGCACGCTCGGTCCGGCCGACATCGTTGTCGATCGTCTTGGGAATTCCGATGAACGGCAGGGTCGTCTTCGAGAACAGCCGCCGCAGGATCTCCAGGCTGCCATCCCCGCCGACGCCGATCAGACCGTCGAGATGCAGCGAACGAAGTCCATCGAGCATCTCGCCCGAGCGGTCCCTGATCGTGCCATCCGGCATGGGGAAAGCAAACGGATTGCCGCGGTTGGTCGTCCCGAGGAAGGTGCCGCCCTGCCGGGCGAGCACCGCGTCGAGCCGCCCCGGGTCGAGGGGCTCGGCCGCCACCGGGCGATGCAGCAGGCCATGCGTGCCATGGCTGATGCCGATCGTCTTCCAGCCGTACCCGTGGTGCGCGCGCAACGCGACCGCGCGGATGGTGGCGTTCAGTCCGGCACAGTCGCCGCCGCTGGTAAGAATACCGATGCACTTGGTCATGCGGACCTCCACGGTTAGTCTAACGCATGGCGAGGACTCCCAAGATAGCCCCCCTTTTGCAAACCGACCGGCTGCGCCTGCGACCCTTCCGAGCCAGCGACCTGAAAGCGATGCACGCGCTTTATGGCGATGCGGAGAACCTTCGCTACTGGGGGATGGACCCGAGCGGGTCGGTCGAGAACACCCGCAAGATGATGCGCTGGCATATCGCCGCCGCACCCCGGCAGTACACGATCTGGGCCGTCGAGGAGAAGAAGAGCAAGCGCATCGTCGGCATGATCAACTATTTCCGGCGGGACATGCGCGAGCGCCGTGTCGAAGTCGGCTGGCTGATCCTGCCCGCGATGCAGGGCAAGGGCTACATGACCGAGGCCGGGCGGGCGCTGCTGCGCTATCTGATCGACACGCTGAAGGTCCACCGGGTCGAAGCGTTGATTCGGCCGGAGAACAAACCCTCAGCGGCGCTCGCCAAACGGCTGGGGTTTCGGCTGGAGGGCGGGCCGCTTCGCGATCGGTGGCTGGTCGGTGGCCAGTGGCACGACGTCATGATCTATGGCCTGATCGCGGGCGAGGAGCGCTGATGGCCGCCGTTGCAGGCAATTGGACACGCGACACGATCGCACCGGCCGACTGGACCGTGCCGCTGCCCGACGCGGCGGTGGCAGAGCTGCTCGCCGTGCGCGACGAGATTCGCCGCGCGCCGGTGCCGACGTTCCTGCTCGATCCGAAGGACTTCACGCTCGACGCCTGCCGCGCAACGATGGAGGACGTGCGCCGCAGGACCCAGCAAGGGCCGATGTTCGCGGTGCTCGACCGCCTGCCGATGGCCGTTTTGACGCGCGACGAGGCGATCCAGCTCTACTGGCTGATCTCGAGCCTGCTGGCGCGGCCGGTGGCACAGAAGCTCACCGGACAGATGTTGTTCGACGTCATGGACACGGGCGCGAAGCTCGAGCCCGGCTCCGGCATCCGTCCCACCGTGACCAACGTCGACCTGCGTTTCCACAACGACAATTCCTATAACCAGACGCCCCCGGAGTATGTCTGCCTGCTCTGCCTACACCCTGCCAAGCAAGGCGGCGTCAGCCAGGTGATGAGCGTCGCCACCATCCACGCGGCGCTGGAGACCCAATATCCCGAGCTTATGCCGCGGCTCTACCGGCCGTTCTGGTATGATCGCCATGCCGAGCACCATCCCGGCGAACCGACCACGTTCGCCGCGCCGATGTTCGAGCGCGCCGCGGACGGCACGATCAGGGCCCGGCTGGCCCTCGGCGAAATCCATGCCGGTTATGCGTTGCGCGGGGAGCGGCTTGACAACGAGACCGCTGCCGCCCTCGCGGCCGTGCAGTCGGTCTTCGATCGGCCCGAGCTGCATCTCGAGCTGGACTTCGTGCCGGGCCAGATTCAGTACGTGAACAACCGCGCGACCGGCCATGCGCGTACGGAGTTCGTCGACCATGCGGAGCCGGAACGCAAACGCCATCTCGTACGCCTGTGGCTGCGCGATGCCGGCAAGCGCGGTTATTGCGGCTGAGAGCGTCAAAGAAGCTTGAGCGGCTGAATCAATCTTGCCGGCTGTCTCTGCGGCTACATGATGGCGGCATGAAAGCCCACTATTCGGCCTTCGCCCGCTACAATGCGTGGGCCAACCGTCGCCTCTACGATGCTGCCGCCGAACTCAGCGATGCGGACTACCGCGCCGACCGTGGCGCCTTCTTCAGGTCGATGCACGGCACGCTGAACCATCTGCTCACCGCCGACCTGGTGTGGATGAACCGATTCACAGGCCAAGGGCTCTCTCCCGAACGTCTGGACATGATCCATCACGAACAGCTCGCCGACCTGCGTCGCGCGCGCGAGGCAGAGGACCGGCGCATCGTCGATTATGTCGACGGCCTCACCGAGGCGCAGCTCACTGGGACGATCCGCTACCGGCGGGTTTCCACGCCGGAGGAGTTCGTGCAAGCACTGGAGCCGGCGCTCGCCCACTTCTTCAATCACCAGACCCATCATCGCGGCCAGGCACACACCATATTATGCGCCCTCGGTCATAGGAGCCTGGTCCTCGACCTGCTGTATTTCCAGCGCGAGGTCGAGGCTGGAAAGGCATGACGGCGCACCATCACGGCAGGGCGCGCGCGACCTCCTCCATCTGCGCGATCATGGTGCCCCAGCCCTCGAAGAAGCCCATCTCCTCGTGCTTCTGGCGATCGGCGTCGTCCCGGTGAAGGCAGCGCGCAGTGTAGCGGGTGCCGTTTCCTTCGTCGGCCAGAATGAAAATCCCTGTCATGGGCAGCCACGGTGTTGCCGGCCGCCAACCCGCGAGCAGCATGGATGTCCAGACGATGCGTTCCATTGGCACGACCTCCAGGAACACACCGGGGTTGTCGCTCGTGCCTCCATCGGGGCCGCTCATGAAGGTGTGGAAGCCGCCGCCGGTGCGGAAGTCGAAAGCGCGCACCTCCGTCTTCCACGGCCTGGGGCACCACCACTGCTTCAGGATTTCCGGGTCCTGCCAGGCCCGCCACACCTTCGCGCGTGGCGCCGCGACCACTCGCACGATCTCGAGATCGAGCTTGCCATCAGTCATCGACACGTCCTTCCACCAATGCATCCAACCGATCGAACCGCGCCTCCCACTGGGCGCGCTGTGCCGACAGCCATGCGTCGGCAGCCTTGAAAGCCTTCTTCTCCAGGCTGCAAGTTCGCACCCGGCCCACTTTGCGCGTCTGGATCCAGCCGCTCTCCTCGAGCAGCCGGATGTGTTTCATGAACGACGGCAGGGCCATGCCGAACGGCTTCGCCAACTCGCTGATGCTCGCGGGACCCTTGTTCAGCTGCCCGAGCACCGCCCGCCGCGTCGGATCGGCCAGCGCCTGGAAGACGACGTCCAGCCGCTGTGAATACTGTTCCATAAGGCTAAGTATCATGACGGGATACTTAGCGAAAGAGGTAAGTGAAAAACCCGCCAGCTGAATCACGCACTCAAATCATGACACATCCGAGTGGATGGGCTTGTGCCTCAGCCGGTCACGCATATTGCGAGCGGCGCGATGTCACGCATTCGGCGCAGCAGCACCGGCACGCGTTCGGCGGCATAGCCGCGGCCGGGGGACCAGCCGCGCGGGTTTGGCAGGATAGCGGCGATGCCGGCCGCTTGTGACGCCGTCAGCGCGGCGGCACCCTTACCGTAGTAGCGCCGCGATGCAGCTTCGACGCCGAAGGTCCCGCGGCCGGTCTCGACGACGTTGAGGTAGAGTTCGAAAATGCGCCGCTTGCTGAGGAGCAGCTCGATCGCCGGCGTCCACAGCGCTTCCAATCCCTTGCGCAGCCAGCCGCCGCCGGGCCAGAGGAACAGGTTGCGGCTGAGCTGCATGGAGATCGTGCTGGCGCCGCGCAAGCGGTCACCGGCAATCGCCTCGTCGATAGCGTCGCGCATTGCCGCCCAGTCGAAGCCGTGATGGTCGCAGAAGCGGTTGTCCTCGGCAGCCAGCACGGCAAGCGGGATCACGGCCGGGAGGGTGTCGAGCGCCACCCACTTCCGCTCCGCACCATCGCCGCCGATTGCGCGGATCAGCATCAGAGGCGTCGCCGGCGGCGGCATGAAGCCGTAGAGCACGGTCACCGCCACCGGCAACAGCAGCAGCGCGGCGAGGACCAGCGCGAGCCGGCGCATCAGCCGCAGTAGGCCCACCCGCGTCCATCTGGCGAAGAAGCGGGTAGCCGCGCACTGTCGCTCGGGTGTTGGTTCGCGGTACATCGGGCTTCCCCCAGCTTTGGCTCCTTGATCCGGACCGGCCGTTACCTGATGGCTCCGCCCTCACGACACTGGCGACCTGAACCGACATGAGAACAACTCACCGATCGCGAAAATAGCTTCACGCGAGCCGCTGCGGGCAGCACCAGGAGTGAGAAGTTAGGCCAACAACAGTGTTGGTCTCTCTGAACGACAGAGAGACTAGCTTCCGGCAACGAACCACCCAACCCCTCGAAGGATTGGTGGGCGCACCAGGGCTCGAACCTGGGACCCGCTGATTAAGAGTCAGCTGCTCTACCAACTGAGCTATGCGCCCCCCGACTGGCCGGGGGCATTGCCCGGAAGAGGCGCGGGTTTAGCAAGGCAATCCCACCTTGTCGATAGGCCAGACGCGCGGAATTTTGTCGCCGGAGGTCAGCGGCCGAGCGGCAGCTGGGCGTCGCGATAGACGTTCACCCCCATCAGCAGGCCGCAGGCGAACATCACCGAGACCAACGCGGTGCCGCCGTGGCTGACAAGCGGCATCGGCACGCCGACCACGGGCAGCAGGCCCATCACCATCGAGGTGTTGATGAAGACGTAGAGGAACATCATCGAGGTGACGCCGAGCGCGACCAGGCGGCCGAAATGGTGCTGGCTGCGCAGCGCGATCGAGAAGCCCCACATCAGCACCAGGACGAAAAGCCCGAGCAGCACGCACGCGCCGATCATGCCCCATTCCTCGACGAAGGTCGTGAAGATGAAATCGGTCTGCTTCTCGGGCAGGAAGTTCAGCCCCGACTGGGTGCCCTTGCCGAAACCCTTGCCGAGCAGGCCGCCCGAGCCGATGGCGATCTTGGACTGGGTGATGTGGTAGCCTGCACCCAGCGGATCGCGGTCCGGATCGAGGAAGGTGAGCACACGCCGGCGCTGGTAGTCGTGCATGAACGACCAGGCGAACGGCAGGCAACCGACCGCAGCGACGGCGGCGCCGAGGAACATCCAGATCCGCACCCCGGCGACGAAGAGGAGCGCCGCGCCCCCCATCAGCACCATCATGGCAGTGCCGAGATCGGGCTGGATCATTACCAGCCCGACCGGCGCCAGGACGATGAACAGCGGCGGCAGGGTATAGAAGATGCGGCCCGCCTGGTCGCGGCTCAGCCCGTGGTAATAGCGCGCCAGCAAGAGGATCACCGCCACCTTGGCGATCTCCGAGGGCTGGATCTGCAGTGGGCCGAGCACCAGCCAGCGCTGCGCGCCCATGCCGATCTTGCCGATGACGTCGACCGCGACCAGCATGAGCATGGACACGATGTAGATCGGCCAGGCGAGCGCCAGCCAGACCTTGGGATGGATCAGCGCCACGACCAGCGCAAGGCCCAGCGCGATGCCATAGCGCATCCCATGGCGCGCCGCCCAAGGCTCGAAACGGCCTCCGGCAGCGGAATAGAGTGCCAGGACGCCGATGCCGGCGATCGCGGAAAGGACCAGGACCAGACCCCAGTTGATGCGCCAGATTCTCTCGCCGAAACCGACCGGTTGCGGGGCGCCGAGTCCGAGCGCGCCCAGGCTCATCGCGACGCCATCTTCTTGAAGCGGTCGACATGGCGCGAGGGGTCCCGCTTCATGGTCTCGACCAGCACGTCGCGGCCGATCGGACCGGCAGTCTTGCCGCCTGCCTCGCCGTGCTCGACGATCACCGCGCAGGCATATCGCGGAGCGTCAACGGGCCCGTAGCAGACGAAGAGCGCGTGATGCCGCAGGTGCCACGGTAGCGACGCCTGGGTGATCCCCATCTCGCGCTCGCGCTCGGTGATGCGCTTGACTTGGGCCGTGCCGGTCTTGCCGGCGAAACGCAGGGCGGGATCGAGCAGCTTGCCCTTGGAATCCTTGCGCAGAGCGTTGGCAGTGCCCAGAGCGCTGTTCACCACGTCGCTCATGCCCTGGCGGACCAGGTTGAGGTGCTGCGGATTGAAGCGCAGCGACGGCGCATTGGGTTTGTCGCGCGGAGGTGGCGGGGCCAGCTCCTCGCGCGGTGTTGCCTTGGCAAGGAGGAGATTGGGATGCACCTCGTAGCCGCCATTGGCGATGCGCGCCGTCATGACGGCCAGCTGTAGCGGGGTCGCCGTCATATAGCCTTGGCCGATGCCCAGGTTGAAGGTGTCGCCCTGCTGCCAGGTGACACCGTACTTCTCCTGCTTCCAGCCGCGCGACGGCTGGTTGCCGGCGGACTCGCCCGGGAGACCGAGCTCGCTCACCTTTCCGAACCCGAGCTTGGCGGCGACCTCGGCGATGCGATCGACACCGGCACGCCGGGCCGCCTCGTAGAAGAAGCAGTCGCACGACGCCGCCATGGCGCCCTGCACGTTCAGCCCGCCATGACCACCCCTCAGCCAGCAATGGAACCTGATTCCGCCAAGCTCGAGGAAGCCGTTGCATGGCAGCACCGTCCAGGGCTCGATCGCCTTCGATTCGAGCGCTGCCAGCGCAGTCACCATCTTGTAGGTCGAGCCTGGCGGATAGACGCCGCCTATCGACTTGTTGTTGAGCGGCCGTTCCGGATTGTCGAGCAGCTGGCGCCACTCGGTCTGGGTGATACCGCGCGCAAAGGTGTTGGGGTCGAAGCCGGGCGTGGAGACCATGGCGATGATATCGCCGGTGATCACGTCCATCACCACGACCGAGCCGGACTTGTGCTCAGCCAGCTTTTCGGCCGCAATGCGCTGCAGGTCGAGATCGATGGTGAGAAGCGCATTGGAGCCGGGCTGGCCCTCGCTGCGATCGAGCTCGCGAACCACGCGGCCCACGGCGTTTACCTCGACCTGCACCACACCGGCACGGCCACGCAGGTCGTCTTCGAGCGAACGCTCCACGCCCTTCTTGCCGAAGCGCATGGTCGCCAGCGACAGCACCGGATCGTCGCGGCCATTGAGGTCCTCGTCGGAGACGCGGCCGGTATAGCCAACGATGTGGCTCATCAGCTCGCCCTCCGGATAGTCGCGCGTCTGACCCAGATCGATGAAGACACCGGGCAGGTCAGGCGCGTTGAACTCGAGCCGGGCCACTTCCTCCCAGCCGAGATTTTCGCGCACCACGACAGGCTGGGCATTGCGACTGCGGCGGAGCTCGCGCAACAGGCGCCCGCGATCGGTCTCGCCGAGGTTCAGGATCTGGTCGAGCCGATCGACGACGACCTCCGCGCCTCGGCCTCGGTCGGAGGTCGCCATGGCTCGGAAATTGTTGCGGTTGATGGCTAGCGGCTCGCCGGTCCGATCGAAGATCAGGCCGCGCGAGGGCGGCAGCAGGCGGAGATTGATCCTATTCTCTTCTGCCAGGGTCGCGAAGCGCCGCGTCTCCAATACCTGGAGCTGGTAGAGCCGGCCGACCAGCGCCGAAATCAGCACAGCCTGCGCGCCTCCCAGCAACAGGGCGCGCCGGGTGAAAAGCCCGGAGCGCTCGCCGTCGCCCTTGCGGTTTCGGGTCACGACGTGGTCTCGCCAGGCTGCGCGGTACCGCGCGAGGACTCGGGAACATTCAGCGGATCGCGCGGCCGCACCCTCGCGAGCAACGGCCCCACGAGCGGATAGGCCACTACCATGACGAGGTACTGTGCAAGCGCGGGCCCGGGGTCGAGGCTGGTCCAGGTGAAGAGGGCGGTGAAGGCCCAGACGATGATGACGTAGCCCATCGTCAGCAGGCAGAATCCGATCCACTGAAAAAGAAAGGGAACTCCCACGAGATACCGTCGATTGTTGACCACGGCGGCACGGATCAGCACGAATCCCAGCGCACTTACGCCGACCGGGGCACCCGGTCCGCCGAGCAGCAGATCGAGCAGCACGCCCATCACCAGCAGAAGCGGCCCGGGCAGGCGCTCAGGCGTGGCGAGGCTGAACTGAAAGACAGCGAGCGCAGGCAGGAGCGGCAGGATGTCGGAGATATAAGGCACGCGCAACGGCGCAAGGGTCAGCAGCACAAAGAACAGCAGGACCACCCCGGGCATCAGCATCCGCCCCCAATGGTCGAGCCTGGCGAGAACGCCGTCGGTCCTCATCTTAGCGTCCCGAAGGCCGGCCGGCGCCGGTCGCCGGCGGGGCCCCGCTCCCGACGAGGCCGGTCACGCCATAGTCGACCACTCTCACAAATTCCAGGCGCGAGAAGTCGGCAAAGGGCCGCACCTTGACGCTGCTTCCGTCGCCCGCCTGCACGACCTCACCGACCGGAATGCCGACCGGAAAGCTGCCGCCATGTCCCGAGGTCACGATCCGGTCGCCGCGCTGCACGCCCTGCACGGTCTGCGCGAGGGTAAGTCGCATCAAAGTGGAATTGTCACCGGCCAGGATGGCGCGCTCGCGCGTCCGCTCGATCTGCACCGGCAGGCGGGAATTGACATCGGTCACGAACAGCACGCGCGCACTGTTCTCGCCCAGCTCGGCAACACGGCCAGCCAATCCTTCGGCGGTAACGACCGCCTGCCCCGAGGCGACGCCCGCCCTGCGACCGACATTGAGCAGCGCGCCGCGCACATAAGCGCTGACACTATCGCCGACGATGCGCGAGGTGATGAAGGAGGCCTCCGGCCCCTCGTGGAACCGCGATAGCTCGCGCAGGCGATCGTTCTCGTTCTCCAGCCGACGCGCCGCCGTCTGCCATGCCAGCAGACGTGCATTCTCTTCGCGCAGGCGGGCGTTCTCCTCGCGCAAGGTCGCGAATTCCCGCAAGTCGGCAATCGCTCGGTTGGCGGCGGCCACTGGCCGGGCGATTGCCTCGAGTGCCGGGTTGGCGAGATCCAGCGCCACCACACGGGCATTCTCGACCAGCACCGTGTCGGCTTTGCCGATCAGCATGACCGCAAAGGCAGCGAGCACCAGCAAAGCGAGGGCGAAGCGCTGCACCGCCTGGCGAACCTGGCTGGCAGCTACCTCGAAATCATCGCGGATCGCCATGTCCGGCCTATTCTACCCCAAGCGGGCGGCGATGCGCGGCGGATTAGTACATCGTGGACAGAACGCCGCGCAGCCGGTCGATGTTTTCCACAGCATGCCCCGTTCCCAGCGCGACGCAGAGCAGGGGGTCCTCCGCGACGGAGACCGGCAAGCCGGTCGCCTGACGCAGGACCGTGTCCATGTTGCTCAGCATCGCGCCGCCGCCGGTCAGCACGATGCCCTTGTCGACGATATCGGCAGCCAGCTCGGGCGCGGTGTTTTCCAGACAGACCTTCACGGCCTCGACGATGGCGCTCACCGGCTCCTGCAGGCTCTCGGCGATCTGGCGCTCCGTGATGACCAGCTCCTTGGGCACGCCGTTCATCAGGTCACGGCCCTTGATCTCCATGGTGCGGCCCTCGCCCTCGTCGGGCGCACAGGCCGAGGCAATCGTCTTCTTGATCCGTTCCGCCGAGCTTTCGCCCACGAGAAGGTTATGGTTGCGGCGAATGTAGCCGATAATTGCCTCATCCATCTTGTCACCACCGACCCTGACGGACCGCGGATAGACGATGCCTCCGAGCGACAGGATGGCGACTTCCGTCGTGCCACCGCCGATGTCGACCACCATCGAGCCGGTCGGCTCGGTGACCGGCAGGCCGGCGCCGATCGCCGCCGCCATGGGCTCCTCGATCAGCCAGACCTTGCGTGCCCCGGCGCTTTCGGCCGACTCCTGAATGGCGCGGCGCTCGACTGCCGTCGAGCCGGACGGCACGCAGACCACGATCTGTGGATGGGCGAAGGATCGGCGGTTGTGAACCTTCGAGATGAAGTGCTTGATCATCGCCTCGGCGACTTCGAAATCAGCGATGACGCCGTCGCGAAGCGGCCGGATCGCCTGGATGTTGCCGGGCGTGCGGCCGAGCATCATCTTGGCCTCTTCGCCGACCGCGAGGACCTGGCGCTTGCCGCTTTGCGTGGTCAGCGCGACGACCGACGGCTCGTTCAGCACGATGCCGCGACCCTTCACATAGACCAGCGTATTGGCCGTACCGAGGTCGATCCCCATGTCGGCCGAGAAAAGCCCGATCAAACGCGAGAGCATTTGCGCCAAGTCTCTGTATTTATTGGCAATTTGTGCAAGCACGACGCCTTGCCAAAGGCGCAACGCCGAAGGTGCGGGCCGGTTTAGACCGGCATGCCCGGTGTCGCAAGGCGATTCGGGTGCAGGGGCAGGGCAATTAGCCTCGCCGCGATCTCCATGGCGTCACGAGCAGCGATCCCGCGATAACCAGGCCATAGATGGCCAGGCTGGCGGCGATCGCGCCGAACACGCCATCGAGGCCGAGCCCCATCCTTTCGACGGCGAACCACCCGCCTCCTGCCGCCGCGATCAGGCGCGCAACACTGGCGACGACCGGCACGGTCATGCGGCCCGCGCCCTGGCTCGCGAAGTTCAGGGTCAGGCCGAGGCCGAACAGGCAATAGAACGGCGCGATGTGAACGATGCAGGCAACGCTCGCCGCGATGACCGCCGGATCGGACGCGAAGAGGCGCGACCAGGTCTCGGGCATAAGCGCGATGATCCAGCCGATCGCTCCCATCGCGAAGAAGGCGAACAGGCCGGCGGTCCAGGCGACCTTCACCGCGCGCGACCATGCGCCGGCGCCTGCCGCGATGCCCACCAAGGTGGTCGCGCCGGTGCCGATGCCGAAGGCAAGCGGCGCCAGCATGAACTCCAGCCGCATGCCGATGCTGAAACCGGCGAGCGCTGCCGTGCCGAAGCGGCTGACCAGACCGGTGACAAGCATGGCGGTCAAAGTCGCCGTGATGGTCGTGACCGAGCCCATCGCGCCAACGCGAAGGATCTCCCCGAACAGCCGCAGCTGCAGAGGCGCATGCGCGAGGGTGCGCCAGAAGTCCTGGCGTCCGCGACCGACCGCCTGCGCGAGCAGGACCACGCTAGCAACACCTGTGATGAGAGGGGCGACGGCACAGCCGACGAGGCCGAGGCCGGGCCAGTCGCCAAGTCCGAGGGTCAGCACACCCAGCAACGGGATGTAGAGCACCGACATCGCGAAGCCGATCCGGCCCGGTGTGGCGGAATCACCACCGCCGCGCAGCAGGGCGGAAAGGAAGGCACTCAGCCACAGCACGACGGCACCGCTGAACCATACGGTGCTGAAGGCCAGTGCCTCCTGCAGGACCGCTCCGCTACCGCCCAGCCACCGCAACACTGTCGGCAGCATGGTCCAGGCGAACGCCGTGAAAACCGCCGCGCAGCCGAGACCGAGCAGCAGCGTATGCAGCACCAGCGCCCGAGCATCCTCGTGGCGTCCCCCGCCGAGGGCACGGGCAAGCGCGGACGCGACGCCGCCCCCCATTCCTCCGTTGGCCATGTTCATCATCAGGGTGATGAACGGGATGACCAGCGCGATGCCCGCCAGCGCCTCGATTCCGAGGCGCGCGACGAACCAGGCTTCCGCGATGGCGACGAGGACCTGCACGGCCATAACCGCGGTGGTCGGACCCGCGAGACGCACCAGGCTCTGCCCGATGGGCGCCGAGAGAAGGGGATGGGACAGGACGCGCTCCAGACGACGGAACCACAATGAGGACAGCCGTCATCCGACGGCGGCGTAGACGATCGTGGTTATCGCTGGCTCATGTTTTCAATCTGCCGGGCTTCATGAACGCAGACAAGCGCGATCCGGCAAGAGCGCTCAGTCCCTCATGACCGCGGCGGTGGCGGCACGGTCCAGTTCTTGCCCCTCATGAGTTGTTCCATCGCGGCAACGCCTTTTTCATAGCGGCCGTCCCGGCAATCGATCTCCGCGCCGAGCCGAATGAAGTTGCGATTGCCATCCGTGTCGTGGCCGCGGGTGCTGCCATATCGCGAATAGTAGGAAACGAGCTGGCTGCACCGCGCCTTGAGGTCCGGCTGTGCCAGCACCAAGCCCGGAGCAACGACCTCCAACGCCAGGACGATTCCAAGGGCCAAAGCCGGACGCAACGTCAGTGAGCACATTTGAACCTCATCTGGAGGTGATCCTCGGATTCGACCAAAGGGCTCCTCGAGGGGCCCTGCCGTCCCTTCCTGCAGGACGCTAGAAGCGCAGATCCATGCCCATCAGGATGGCCCACGATTCGCCGACGACCGCATTGGTGGGACCCACGGCATTCCAGTAGATGCCGCCGAGCGCCACCTTGATGCCGGTTCCCAGCGAGTAGTTGACGCCCACCTCGAACTTGTCGACCGCGGTCGAGCCGAACGTCAGGGAGCCGTTCACATACTGATTGCCGAAGGCGAGGGCATTGTTGCCCGCGACAGGCATCGTCAGCGCCTGACTTGTACCCTGCGCAATGGCCGTGAGCTGCGGCAGGCCGTTGCCGGCCGCGTTGCGCGTACCGCCCCAGCCGAGGGACATCGCCCACGCGCCGGTCTCATACATGATGCCGGCCGTATATTTGCGGCTGTCGTTGTCGACGCCGGTATAGTAGTTGCCGCCAAGACCATTATTGTCGTAGCCGATCGAGCCACCCAGCGTGAAGCCGCCATAGCCGAATTGGGTGCCGATCGCCCATTGCTTCCACGAAGTCAGGTTCGCCCCGGTCGCGAGATTGACGCCGGTCGAGTTGAACTGGAGTGCGGGAACGAAGCTGCCGTACAGGAAGCCGCCATAAAGGGCGACGACGACCTCACCGAACTTGTTCAGGTAGTTCGCACTGATGTCGACCACGTTCTGCCACGAATTGTCGTTGGTCGGGCAGTTGCTCGCGCTCGTCGCTTCGTTGTATCCGCAAACGCCCGCCGTATTGTTCCTCGGGCCGGAGGTGAGCCGCGGCGCCAGCACGCTCGGGCCCGGCGCGAGGTTCATTTTGGGTGCATAGCCGACGCCGATCTGCAGGCCCATAAAGCGGGGTGTGAAGTAGTTTATGCGATTTGCGTCCTGGAACTGGTGGCCGAGCGCGGCGTTCTGGACACCTCGATAGGACGGGTTGTTGATCATGGTGCCGCTCGCCCAGTTGAACGAGGTGTTGGCATTGACGAAGCCCCAGCTCGGAAGGGCGGATGGCGTTCCGTAGTACATGCGGAATGAGGCCATGTCGCGGGCGCCGAACTCTATCCGGCCCCATTCGCCAAAGGCGAACAGGTACGCCTCGTCGATCTGCCGGGGCGAGCCGTTCGTGGCCACCGCCCGGTTCCAGCCTTCGAGCTCGACGACGACGCCCACCGTGGTGCCGTTGTCCAGCTTGCTCCGGCCGGTGAAGTGGATTTCACCTTCCTGCTGGAACATCAGCCCCTTGTATTGCGTGGACGTGCCGTTGACGTAACCGTATTGGCTGCTGATGTTGCCCGCGAGGGCGTAGAAGACATAGTAGCCGCCAACGCCGATCTTGATCGGATCGGCCGCCATGGCAGGCTGCGCCAGCAATCCACCAGCGACCGTCGAGCCTAGCAGGACCACTCTCAAACAGGACACTCAACGCCCCATGCATATGCGGCTTCGACACTGCTGCCGCTGTTTCAGCGCTCAATCGTGAAACTAGGGGCTGACCATGAATCATCCGTGAGCTTTCGGAGAAACATCGCATTTGCCTCCCAAAGACTACAGACCCATCATTTTGGCGATGGTATTGCGCTGGATATCGTTGGTGCCGCCGCCGATCGATCCGACCCGGACGTCCCGGAAGAGACGCTGGATGTCGTGCGCCATGGTGTAGCCTGCACCGCCCATGATTTCCATCGCGAGATGGGCGCATTTGAACTCGCCGTCGGTGCCCTGAATCTTGGCGATCGCGGTCTCCTCGACGGGATCTAGACCGGCATCGAGCATGTCGGCCAGGCGATAGGTCAGCGCCTGCGTCGTCTTCAGGAGGATGCGCATATCGGCGAACTTGTGCTGGATCGCCTGGAACTTCGAGATCGGCTGG
>JAHCJV010000038.1 GCA_026126105.1 Enhydrobacter sp. | reverse complement strand
GCGGCTCTGGAGAGCCGCGCTCCCAGCGGACGCACAACGGGGCCGCATCCCGGTGAGGCGCCCTGACAATGTTCCATCGCGAAGCCGGAGTGTTCAAGACCACCTACGCCGGAGACATGGCGCTCTACCCGCTGCCGGTCGCGAGATGGACGGTGGCGGCGCTGGCGCTGATCTTCGTCGTGATCGTGCCGCTCACCTTGCACGACTATTATCTGTCGATCCTGAACCTGATCTTCATCGCCATCGTCGGTGCGCTGGGGCTCAACATCCTAGTCGGCTACACGGGGCAGATCTCGCTCGGGCACGGCGCGTTCATGTCGGTCGGCGCCTACACCGCGGCCAACCTGGCAGTGAAGCTCGACCTGCCGTTCTGGCTCACCCTGCCGGCGGGGGGCTTCATGGCAGCCGCCATCGGCGTGCTCGTCGGCGTTCCGAGCCTGCGCATCAAGGGCCTCTATCTCGCGATCGCGACCCTGGCGGGCCAGCTCATCATCGAATGGACGATCAACCACGTCCCGGCGATCTCGGGCGGCGCCCAGGCATCGATCGAGGTCGACCGGCCGGACCTGTTCGGTTTCGTCCTGAACACACAGGGCCGGCTGTACTACTTCCTGCTGTTCTTCGCGGTGCTGGCGATCATCGCCACGCTCAACCTGATGCGCAGCCGCATCGGCCGCGCCTTCATCGCCGTGCGCGACCAGGATATCGCGGCCGAGATCATCGGCATCGACATCTTCCGCTACAAGCTGCTGTCGTTCGCGATCTCGTCGTTCTTCGCCGGGGTCTGCGGCGTGCTCTACACCTACTATTTCGGAATCGCCAACTACGAGCAGTTCCAGCTCGGCGTCTCGATCGACTACCTCGCCATGATCATCATCGGCGGCCTGGGCTCCGTGCTGGGCTCGATCTTCGGTGCCGTGTTCATCACTCTGCTGCCGATCGTGATCCGCATGCTGATGGAGAACGTCGGGTCCCTGTTCTTCAGCGAATCGGAGCTGGCGAGCGTGGTCTCGGGCACGCGGCTCGCGGTGTTCGGCGGACTGATCATATTTTTCCTGGTCATCGAGCCCGAGGGGCTCAACCGGCTGTGGCGCAATGTCCGGAGCTATTTCCGGGTCTGGCCCTTCTCCTACTAGGGGGCGGGGTGTCGTAGCGAAGCAAAGGCAAAGGGAGGAACGCATGGTGAGGTTCAAGAGGCGTTGGCTGGGCCTGGCGGTTGCGACCGGCAGCCTGGCGTTTGCGGCAGGCGCATCGGCGCAGAGCAAGGAGCTGGTCTTCGGCTTCCAGTGCGACCGCACTGGACCAACGGCTACGGTAGGCACCGCGCTGTGCCCCGGCTATCACGACTATATCGGGCTGGTGAACAGCAAGGGCGGGGTCGAAGGCTTCAAGATCCGGGTGATCGAGGTCGACAACGAGTACAAGGTGCCGCCGGCCATCGAGGCGCACGAGCGCTTCAAGAAGGAAGGCGCGGTGCTCGAGGGCCTGTACGGCACGCCGCAGACCGCGGCGCTGAACAAGAAGCTCGAGGAAGACAAGATCCTCGGCACATCGCCGGGCTTCGGCACCGCGGCGGCGGCCGATGGCAAGCGCTATCCGTACACCTTCCCGATCGCGGCCAGCTATTGGTCGCAGGCCGGGGCCGCCGTCGAGTTCGCCAAGGAGAAGATGGGCGGGCTGAAGGGCAAGAAGATCGCCTACCTGTTCTACGACAATCCGGCGGGCAAGGAGCCGCTGGCAATCCTGGAGGACCTCGCCAAGTCCGAAGGGTTCGAGATGCGCACCTTCGCCGTGCCGGCGCCCGGTGTCGAGATGGGCTCGCAGATCACCGACATCGTCCAGCGCTTCAGGCCCGACTTCGTCATCGCTCATCTGTTCGGACGCGCGCCATCGGTCTCGATCAAGGAGCTGAAGGGCAAGGGCTTCCCGCTCAGCAAGGTGGTCGCCTTCGTGTGGGGAAGTGCCGAGGCCGACATCATCGCCGCCGGAGGAATGGGCGTTGCCGAGGGCTACAACACCATCCAGTTCGCCGGCGTCGGCAAGGACTTCCAGGTGCTGAAGGACATCGAGGCCATGTACAAGGCGCAGGGCAAGGCGTCCCCCAAGGAGATGGACTCGACCGTCTATTACAATCGCGGCGTGATGACTGCGGCGCTCCATGTCGAGGCGGTGCGCAATGCCATCAAGGCCAAGGGCGGCGCGGCGCCGACGTCGGAGGACGTGAAGAAGGGCATGGAGTCGGTAAAGGGCGTGACGCTGGGCGGCCTGCTGCCGCCGATGGAGCTGACCCCGGAAGACCATGAGGGTGGCGGCTGGTGCCAGATCTGGACCGTCAAGGGCGGCAAGCTGGTGATGACCAAGGACTGGTTCCAGGGCTATCGCCCGGTCATCCAGAAGCATCTCGCCGCGGAAGCCTCGAAGTCCTGAGCCTTGCTGTCGATCAACAACATCGAGGTCGTCTACGACCGGGTCATCCTGGTGCTCAAGGGCGTTTCGATCGAGGTCCGCGAGGGTTCGATCACGACGCTTCTGGGCGCCAATGGCGCGGGCAAGACGACGACCTTGAAGGCCATCTCCGGCGTGCTCCGATCGGAGCGCGGGGAGGTCACCAAGGGCTCCGTCCAGCTCGCCGACAAACGGATCGACGGGATGCGGGCGCATGACGTCACCCGCCTGGGTCTGGTGCAGGTGTTCGAAGGCAGGCGCGTCTTCCAGCACCTGACGACCGAGGAGAACCTGGTTGCCGGCGGGCACGTCATGGACGGCACGGCGGTGAAGCAGGGAATAGACATGGTCTACTCCTACTTCCCGCGGCTGAAGGAGCGGCGCCAGCAGCTCTCCGGCTACCTCTCCGGCGGCGAGCAGCAAATGCTGGCGATCGGCCGGGCGCTTATGAGCCGGCCACGGGTCGTGCTGCTCGACGAGCCGTCGCTCGGTCTCGCCCCGATGCTGGTCGAGGAGATCTTCGGCATCGTCAACCGCCTGGTGAAGCAGGAGAAGCTCTCCGTCCTGCTGGTCGAGCAGAACGCCAGCATGGCGCTGACCGTGGCCGACCACGGCTATGTGATGGAGAACGGCCGCATCGTGCTGGAAGGACCGGCGGGAAAGCTTCGCGACAATTCCGACATCAAGGAGTTCTATCTCGGGCTGAACGAAGGCGGCGCGCGCAAGAGCTATCACGACACGAAGCATTACAAACGGCGCAAACGCTGGTTATCCTGAGGGCACGCAGGAGAGTGCCATGAGTGACCCGACGGAAACCGAGCGGCTGCGCGAGATGATCCGGGAAGCGAAGCGGATCGTCGCCTTCACTGGTGCCGGCATCTCGACCGAATCGGGGATTCCGGACTTTCGCTCGCCGGGCGGCATCTGGACCAAGTACCAGCCCATCTACTTCGATGACTTCATGGCGTCGGAGGAGATGCGGCGCGAGGCATGGCGCCGGAAGTTTGCGACCGACGAGACCATGGTCAAGGCCGAGCCGAACGCCGGTCACCGTGCCCTCGCCAAGCTGGTCGAGCAGGGCAAGATGACGGCCATCATCACCCAGAACATCGACGGCCTGCATCAGCGCTCCGGTGTGCCGGCTTCGAAGATCATCGAGCTGCACGGCAACACGACCTACGCGACCTGCCTCGACTGCGGCCAGCGCTACGAGCTGGCGCCGATCAGGAAGGCGTTTCTGGCCGACGGTACCTTGCCCGTCTGCGAGAAGTGCGACGGAATCGTCAAGACGGCCACCATTTCCTTCGGCCAGGCGATGCCCGAGATCCAGATGGCGCGCGCCCAGGACGAGACCCTGAACTGCGACCTGTTCATCGTGCTGGGCAGTTCGCTGGTGGTCTATCCCGCAGCGGGCTTTCCGCAGATCGCCAAGCGGCGCGGTGCGAGGCTGGTGATCCTGAATCGCGACCCGACCGACCAGGACGACGATGCCGACCTCGTGCTGCATGGAGAGATCGGGCCGACCATGAGCCGCGTGGTGGGGGTGAACTGATGCTGGCGCGCCGTTCCGTCCTTGCGGGCGCCATGCTCCTGCCGCTTGCCGCGCACGCGCAGCAGGACATCACCTTTTTCCGAATCCTGACCGGCGGCACCGTCGGCACCTACTTCCCGATCGGCGGCCTGATCGCCAATGCGATCTCGAACCCGCCCGGCTCGCGACCGTGCGCCGAGGGCGGATCGTGCGGAGTGCCCGGCCTCGTCGCGACCGCGGTAGCATCCAACGGGTCGGTCGCCAACGTCGCGGCGATCGCGGCAGGGACCGCCCAATCCGGCTTCGTGCAGTCCGACATCGCCTACTGGGCCTACCACGGCACCGGCATCTATCAGGGCAGGCCCAGAATCGACAGCCTGAGAGCCATCGCGAACCTTTATCCCGAGAGCATCCAGCTCGTGGTGCGCAAGGGATCGGGCATCAAGTCCGTGGCCGACCTGCGGGGCCGCAAGGTGTCGCTCGACGAGCCGGGCTCAGGCACCCTGGTCGATGCGCGCCTGATCCTGTCGGCCTTCGGCCTTAGCGAGAAGGACCTGAAGGCCGAGTATTTCCGCGCCCAGCAGGTCGCCGACAACTTGAAGGACGGCACGATCGACGGCTTCTTCACCGTCAGCGGCTGGCCGCAGAGTTCGGTCGCCGAACTAGCCGCCACGACCGGCATCGAGCTTGTGCCGATCGCCGGCCCCGAGATCGACAACCTCATCTCGCAGTTCTCCTTCTTCAGCGTCGAGGAGATTCCGGACAACGCCTACAGGGGAGTCGCGGGCGTCAAGACCGTCAGCGTGCACGCAATCTGGGCGACATCGAGCAAGCAGAGCGACGAGCTGATCTACAAGGTGACGGCGGCGCTGTGGAACCCGGCGACGCGCAAGCTGCTCGATTCAGGTCACGCCAAGGGCCGCAAGATCCGCCTCGAGACGGCCTTCACGGGCACAGGCATTCCGCTGCATCTTGGCGCCGAAAAGTTCTACAGGGAACAAGGACTCATCAGGTAGGCAGGGATCATGCGGTTGCAGGGCAAGAAATGCGTCGTCACGGCGGCGGGGCAGGGGATAGGCGCGGCTACGGCGAGGGCTTTCGCCCGGGAAGGCGCAACGGTCTGGGCGACCGATCTGGACGAAGGCAAGCTACAGGACCTCGCCGGAACCGCAGGCCTGCAGACCCGCAAGCTGGACGTGCTCGACAAGGCGGCGATCGGCGCGCTGGCCAAGCAGACGGGCGCGATCGACGTGCTCTTCAACTGCGCAGGCTACGTCCATCACGGCGCAGTGCTCGACGCGACGGACGAGCAGTGGCAGTTCGCCTTCGACCTCAACGTCCGCAGCATGTTCTGGACAATCCAGGCTTTCCTTCCCGGGATGCTGGAGAAGGGCGGCGGCTCGATCGTGAACATGTCGTCAGCGGCCTCCTCGGTGAAGGGTGCGGCGTTGCGGTTCATCTACGGCACGACCAAGGCCGCTGTCGTCGGGCTCACCAAGTCTGTGGCGGTCGACTATGTGAGCAGGGGCATCCGATGCAACGCGATCTGCCCCGGCACCGTCCAGACGCCCTCGCTGGACGAGCGGATCGCAGGTCTCGGCGGCGGCGCCGACGCCCGCAAGTTCTTCCTGCAGCGCCAGCCGACCGGCCGGTTCGGCTCGGCCGACGAGATTGCCGCCTTGGCGGTGTACCTTGCCAGCGACGAGGCGGGTTTCACCACTGGCACGGTGAACGTCATCGACGGCGGCTGGAGCGTCTGAGGTTTGGATATCTCGGCCATCGCCGCCATCGCGCCGGTGATTCCGGTTCTCACGGTCGAGCGGGCGGCCGATGCCGTTCCGCTTGCCCGGGCATTGGCAAGAGGCGGGCTGCCGGTGCTGGAGATCACCTTCCGAACGAGGGCGGCGCTCGACGCTTTGGCCGCCATCGTACGGGATGTTCCCGAGGCAGTCGTCGGGGCTGGGACGGTGCTCGACGAAGCGCAGCTGAGGCAGGCCATGGCGGCCGGCGCCCGATTCGGCGTCAGCCCGGGCTGTACTCCGGCTTTGGCCACTGCCGTAAGGCAGGCGGGGCTTCCGTTCCTGCCGGGCGTCCAGACCGTCTCCGAAGCGATGGTTCTGCGTGAAATGGGGTTCAGGCTGCTGAAATTCTTCCCGGCCGGCGCAGCGGGCGGCACGGCGTGGCTGAAGGCGGCAGCGGCTCCGCTCGCCGATCTGCGCTTCTGTCCTACCGGCGGAATTGACGTCGGAACCGCTCCCGCTTACCTCGCGTTGCCCAATGTCGCCTGTGTCGGCGGATCCTGGGTGGCTCCGCAGGATGCGACGGCGGCAGGCGACTGGGCGCGCATCGAGCGGCTTGCCGCCGCAGCCGCCGCGCTGAAACGAGCCTAGCGCGCCGGCTGGAAAACTGCTTCAAAGGACCGGCAGGAGCACGTTCCCCAAGATGAAAGAAGCGGTCATAGCGGCACTGGCGCTGGTTCTAGGCGCGAGCTGCATAGCGCGCGCGGATCAAGTCATCGTCCTCAATTCGGACGAGGCTTCCTACAGCGTCCTGAGCCGGGGGCTTCGCACTGAAGTCAATCGCCTTCCGATCGGGCGCGAGCCGCATCATCTGATCCCGACGCCAGACGGCAAGGAACTTCTGATCGCCTCGACCATCACCAACGAGCTGGTGGCGCTGGACATCGTGACCGGTGAGCGCAAGCGCACGATACGCGGCATCATCGATGCTTATCAGCTCGGTTTCAGCCCGGACGGCAAATGGTTCGTGGCCGCGGCGTACCGCCTCGACCACGTCGACATCTATCGCTACGACGGCGATTTCAAGCTCGCTGGCCGCATCTTCATCGACGGCCTGCCGAGCCACATGGCGTTCGACAGCGAATCCAAGACGGTGTTCGTCACCCTGCAGCAGAGCGGGAAGGTGGTCGCTTTCGACCTCGAGACGCAGCTCATCAAGTGGAACACCGAAATCGGCAAGGCGCCGGCCGGGATCGTCATGCTGCCCGACGGCAAGCGCCTGCTGGTCGCGCTCACGGGTGAGGATTCAATCGTCACGATGGATCCGAAAGACGGGTCGGTCATAGGCCGGCTCAAGACCGGCAGGGGCGCGCACAATTTCTGGCCGAAGGGCGATGGCCGGCACTGGTTCCTGAGCAACCGTGTCGAAGGCACCGTCACGCTGATCGACACCCAGCAGATGCAGGTCGTCGCCACCGTACGGATCCCGGGTGGACCCGACTGCATGGACATAACACCGGACGGCAAGGAACTGTGGGTCACGCAGCGATTCCTGCGCCGCGTTGCAATCGTCGACCTGGCTACGATGAAGGTCTCCGGCAGCATCCCGACCGGCAAGTCGCCGCATGGTGTCTTCATCCTGAAGGCGCCCGCCCTGACGCCTTCGCCGGTCCGCGCGGCCTCGAACGAGCCGGCGCCGAAGTAGGCCAATGTTGGCGTGAAATGATGCGCACGGTGATCGATCTCTGGGTCGGTGCCCAGACCTGGCTGTTCGAGACCTTCGTCAGCCCCGTGCTTTTCGCGCTCAATCTCATGGAGTGGTTCGAGCCCGCCTTCAATGCCGTCGAGTTCGTCATGCTCGGCGTGTTCCAGATACTGGTCATCCTGCTGGTCATGCGCGTGCTGGAGCGGCGCTGGGGCGTAGAGAGCGGTGATGAACGGCTGATCGGCGTAGACCGCGTCTATACGGTGCTGAACAAGCTTGGCATCATACCGTTGCTCGTTTTCGTCCTGGCCTACCCGATCACGCAGGAGATCGAGCATCTGGTGCGGGTGATGGGCTTCACACCGCCCAGCCTGGAGCGGCTGATTCCCGGTCTCTACGACAACGCGCTCCTGTCGTTTCTGCTCTATTTTGCCCTCTACGACCTTGCGGCCTACTGGCTCCACCGCGCGCAGCATCGCTTTGGCTGGTGGTGGGCCCTGCACAGCCTGCATCACAGCCAGCGCCGCGTAACCGTCTGGACTGACGATCGCAATCACGTGCTCGACGATCTGCTTGTCAACATCGTGCTGGCGGTGTTCGCCCAGTTCGTCGGCGTCCAGCCAACCGACTTTGTCCTGATCCTGATCGTGGGACGCCTGGTCGAGAGCTGGTCGCATGCCAATATCGACCTTCCTTCCTGGTGGCTGAGCGAGCGGCTCCTCGTCGGGCCACGGTTCCATCGACTGCACCACGCACGGGCCGATGTGGCAGACCCGCATGTCCACGATCACAATTTCGCGCCCGTGCTGCCGATCTGGGACATCATGTTCGGCACGGCGCGGTTCGGCGAGAAGTACCGGCCGACCGGCGTCGACGACGCCGAGGTCGATGCCGATAACGACCGTGGCTGGCTCGGCCAGCAGGCGACGGGTTTCAAGCGGTTTTTCGCCGCGCTGCTGCCGCGCGCCTCATGGACGGCGCAACGCCGCTAGAACGACCTCACGGCGCGGGATCGGCGTTACGGCACCGTAGCCCAGGGTCGACAAGGCAGCCGCGACATTGGCATAACGTGCGGCCGTCTCGGGATCGTCGCCCTCCAGCAGCCGCGCGAGAAAGCTGCCGTCGAACGTGTCGCCCGCGCCGGTGGCGTCGAGCGCGTCGACTTCGTGCGGCGCGATCCGGATGCGCCGGCCGGGCAGGGCGAGCAGGGCACCTTCGCTGCCCATCTTGAGGGCGACCATCGGCGCGCCGAGATCGAGGTAGAACTCGGCGATCTCGGCGGCCGTCGATAGCCCGGTGAGCTGTCTGGAATCATCGAGGCTCGGCAGCGCCACGTCGCAAAGCGGGATTGTGGCGTTAATCACCTCTCGCGCCGTGTCGAGGTCCCAAAGCCGCAGGCGCAGGTTGGTGTCGTAGGAAACCTTGACGCCCGATGTCCGCGCTATGGCGATCGCAGCATCGCAGGCCGCTCGGGCGGTTTCGCTGATCGCCTGCCCGATCGCCGACACGTGCAGGAAGCGCGCGCCCGCGATATACTCCTTCGAAACGTCTGCCGGCGTCATCAGCGACGCGGCGGAGTTCTTCCGCAGATAGTCGAACTTGTGACCGGCCGGGCCATGGGTGACGAAGCTCACGCCAGTCGGTGCCGTCGGATGACGGCCGACCTTCGAGGCGTCGACGCCCTCGCTCCGCCACAGCTCGAGGAAGGCGTCGCCCATCCAGTCCTGGCCGACGCTGGTGACATAGCCGGTGCTCGCGCCCTGGCGTGCCGCGGCGATCGCGACGTTCTGGGAATCTCCGCCAAAGCCCTGGAGCCAGGTGCGGCCGTCGCCGTCCCTGGGCCGATTGAATTCGATCAGCGGTTCGCCGATGGAGACGATGGCGGGAGAGGTGTTCATTGGGTTAGGGTCACCGAAACCGGAGTGGAGGAACGACGAGATGGCCGCCGACGAAAAAGCCAACGGTAAGCGCCGCCTGCGCAGTCGCGAATGGTTCGATGCGCCGGGCGACCCGACGATGGCCGCGCTCTATCTCGAACGCTACATGAATTTCGGGCTCACGCTGGGCGAGTTGCACAGCAACCGCCCGATCATTGGCATCGCCCAGACCGGTAGCGACCTGTCACCCTGCAACCGGCACCACCTCGACCTCGCGAGCCGCGTGCGCGACGGGATCCGTGACGCCGGCGGGATCCCGATCGAGTTTCCCGTCCATCCTATCCAGGAAACGGGCAAGCGGCCGACCGCGGCGCTCGACCGAAACCTCGCCTATCTCAGCCTCGTCGAGAGCCTCTACGGATATTTCTTCGATGGCGTCGTATTGACCACGGGCTGCGACAAGACCACCCCGGCCATGATCACGGGTGCTTGCACGGTCAACATCCCGGCCATCGTCCTGTCGGGCGGGCCGATGCTTGACGGCCATTTTGCAGGTGGCCTCGCGGGCTCGGGCACGATCGTCTGGCACGCGCGCCAGGAGCTGGCCGCCGGCCGGATCGACCTGAAGACGTTCCTGCAATGGGTCGCGGACAGCGCCCCCAGCGTCGGCCACTGCAACACCATGGGGACCGCCCTGTCGATGAACAGCATGGCGGAAGCGCTTGGCCTCTCGCTGCCGGGCTGTGCGGCGATTCCTGGACCGTATCGCGAGCGTGGCCAGATGGCCTACGAGACGGGCAAGCGGATCGTCGACATGGTCTGGGAAGACCTGAAGCCCTCCGACATCCTGACGCGCGAGTCCTTCGAGAACGCGATCGTCGCGGCGAGCGCACTCGGCGCCTCGACAAACTGCCCGCCGCATGTGAACGCGATCGCGCGCCATATCGGCGTGAAGCTGGAGAATACTGACTGGGACGAGATCGGCTACGAGATCCCGCTGTTGGTGAACTGCATGCCGGCCGGAAAATATCTCGGCGAGGCGTTCCATCGCGCCGGCGGCGTGCCGACGGTGATGGCCGAGCTGATGGCCCATGGCAAGCTGCGCGGCAATGCGTTGACAGTGACCGGCAAGACCTACGCGGAGAACCTCAAGTCGGCCAAGCCGGCGGATGGCGAGGTCATCAAGAGCTATGACAAGCCGATGCTGCGGCAGGCCGGATTTGCCGTGCTGTCGGGCAACCTCTTCGACTCGGCGATCATGAAGACGTCGGTGATCTCTCCCGAGTTCCGCCAGAAGTATCTCGAGAAGCCGGGCGACAAGGATGCCTTCGAGGGCACGGCGATCGTCTTCGAAGGGCCGGAGGACTATCACCACCGGATCAACGATCCGAGCCTGCCGATCGACGAGAACAGCATCCTGTTCATTCGCTACACCGGTCCCGTCGGCTATCCCGGCGCAGCCGAGGTGGTGAACATGCTGCCGCCGGACCGGCTGGTGAAAGGCGGTGTGCTGTTGCTGCCCTGCGTCGGCGACGGACGGCAAAGCGGGACATCGGCCAGCCCCTCGATCCTCAACGCTTCACCAGAAGCCGCGGTCGGCGGCGGGCTGGCACTGCTCGTTACCGGAGACAAGGTCAGGGTCGACATCGGCAAGCGCACAGCCAACATCCTCATCACCGATGAGGAACTGGCGAGGCGCCGTAGCGCCTGGAAGCCGCACATCAGGGAGAGCCAGACGCCCTGGCAGGAGCTGCAGCGCAAGTTCGTCGGCCAGCTCGCCTCCGGCGCCTGCCTCGACTTCGCGGTCAACTATCAGAAGATTGCCCAGTCGAAGGGAGTGCCGCGTCACTCGCATTAGCTTATTCGCCGAGCGGCTCGATTCGGCTCGACGGATCGCTCGTGAGTCGAGAGGTGGCCCGGATGCGCTGCTTCTCCCGGCCGAGTGTGCGACGCGGGCATGAATCCTCGCGTCGCGCCGGACGACGATCAGCGATAGAGCCGCTGCTCGACGGTGATCGGTAGATCGGTGCGATTGATCAGGACGATCGCCCACGGCGAGGTCGGCGGCCCCTGGGGCGGCCGTCCGCCCGGCGGCGGGGGCGACGCGAGACCGGCCGCTGCTCCGGGCGCGAGAAAGCTCGCGGCCGGCGCTCCGCCGAAGTTGGATCCGGAGGAAAGCCCTCGCGGCGCGGGCTGCGCCGGCGGAGGTGGCGCGTGCTGCGCCACCATAGTCTCGGACGGACCGCGCTCCTCGAACACGATCATGACGCGATCGCGACGGCGGCTGGCCGAGAGCACATTGATGGAATACGGACCGGGGCGAAGACCAAGGAAAATGCCGATGGCGTTCATGCGTCCCGGCTCGAACAGATCGGGTGCGTGGGCGCCGACGCGCATCCAGAGGCTGCGCCATTCCGCCATGGTATAAGCCATGACCTGCTCGGGCTGACGCACGGTTGCCGCCGAACCGCGCCATTGCCGGAGTTCGACCGGCTGCGCCATGGCGCCGGCCGCGAAACCGACGAGCGCGGCGGCGGCAAGCAAGAGCGACTTCAAGTTGGACAACACGCGGGCTGCTCGCTCCGGATCTGGGCTGATGAACTGGAACCCGTAAGCACCATTATAGTTTGGCTCAAATGCGGCGAACGGCATTCGCCTAAGCGAGGGGGAATACGGATTCCGGAGGGAGTGGTACCCAAATGCCACAGTGGCGCACGCGCCCTGTACGATGGCTTCCGAAATGCTGCAGTGCGATCAGGCGAAGTGGTCGTGCGGCGAAGCATATCTGTGCACGACCGTTTGCTGCCGCCGTGCCGAGAGCACCCGGTACACGCCGCACCGGTCGACAGGAACCCTTAGGCACGAAACTCAAGACCGCTTCGCTTTGTCGGCGGCGTTGGTCGACTGAATCTGCTCGCGGATGCGGCGCCAGTCGTCCTCGCCATAGGCCATCATGTGCGAGAAGGTGCCGTTACCCATGATCCCCATGCCGCCGTCGATCGCGATAACTTCGCCGTTGATGTATTCGACCTCCTCGCTCATCAGGAACGCGGCCATGTTGGCGAGCTCGCTCGGCCGGCCGACCCGGCCCATCGGATTGCGCATCTTGTAGCGATCGTCGTCGCTGTCTTTCATTGGATTGAGACGCGCCCACGCGCCTTCGGTCGGGAAGGGGCCAGGGGCGATCGCGTTGAGGCGGATGCCGTGGCGCGCCCATTCGACCGCGAGGCTCTGCGTCATCACCGCGACGCCGGCCTTCGACATTGCCGATGGCACGACGAACGGACTGCCCGTCCAGACCCAGGTCGTGAGGATGCTGATCACGCTCGCCTTGCGCTGCTCGGCGATCCAGCGCTTGCCGGCGGCGTTGGTCATGTAGAATGTGCCGTGCAGCACGATGTTCGCGATGGCGTCGAAGGCACGCGGGCTTAGGTCCTTGGTCTGCGAGATGAAGTTTCCGGCAGCATTGTTGACCAACCCGTCGAGCGGACCGCTCGCCCAGATCTCACCGATCATCTCCTCGACGGCGGTCGCGACTCGAATGTCGACTGCGAAGGTGTCGACCCGTCGTCCGGGATATTTGGCCATGATCTCGCGCGCGGTTTCCTGAAGAACGCCGCCGCGACGGCCGCAGATCACGCAATCGGCGCCGAGTTCGACGAAGCGCTCCATCATGATCCGGCCGAGCCCCGTCCCGCCGCCGGTAACGAGGAATCGTTTGCCCTTGAATAGGTCGCTCCTGAACATCGTGCCTCTCCGTCGTGCGCCAGCCTTTTCGTCTAGCTTACGACTTCGAACGCTTACAAGTGTTGCGCGCGCCTGCCGGACTGATAGGATTTCCGGATAACAAGAGGGATCGTTGAATGACGACCCATCAGGGAGAGCAAGGCGGGGACGGCGTATCGGTTGAGCTGCGTGGTAAAGTCAAGTGGTTCAATGCCGTAAAGGGCTACGGATTTCTGGCCCTCGAAAGCGATAACAGCGACGCGTTCCTGCACGTGACGACACTTCGGCAATCCGGGCATGAAGATCTCAAGCCTGGCGCTACTGTATTGTGTACCGGCGTCCGCGGGCCAAAAGGCTGGCAGGTGATGAAGGTGATCGCAGTCGATTCGTCGACGGCCACCGCCACGCCACCCAAGCCGCCGCCGGCGCCGGAAGGCATCGCACTGGGCGACTACATCGCCGCCTTGGTGAAGTGGTACAATAACGAACGAGGCTACGGCTTCGTCACACGAGAGGCGACGGACGGGGATATCTTCGTCCACGCTGCGGTGCTGCGCAGGCACGGTATGGAAGCGCTGGCACCGGGCCAGAAGGTGATGGTGCGCATCGCCGAAGGACAGAAGGGTCTCCAGGTCGTCGACATCCGAGGCGCTTGACCTTCGCCGGGCTTGTCGCGCACTTAGGGGCCCATGGCGTTTCATGTGGTGCTTCGGCCGGTCGGCCGCCGCTTTGCCTTCGCTGCTCCGCTCATGGTTGCGGCCGCCGTCGCGCGCGCCCAGTCGGCGGACATACAGTTCAAGCGTTCATCGCTCACGATCGTGGCCGGCGGACGCGATCTCAAGTTCGAGGTCGATCTCGCCACCAACGACGCCGAGCGCTCACACGGGCTGATGTTCCGTAAGCAACTCGGTGCCTATGAAGGCATGCTGTTCGATTTTCATCAGGAGATGCCCGTCAGTTTCTGGATGAAGAACACTTTGATCCCGCTCGACATGGTGTTCATCGCCGCCGACGGCACCGTCAAGCACGTGCACGCCAACGCCGTGCCGCTGTCGACCGACTCCATCCCCAGCCGATATCCCGTGCGCGCAGTGCTCGAGATCAACGGCGGTAGCGCGGCGCTTCTCGGCATCAAACCCGGCGACAAGGTCAAGCATCCGATCTTCGGCAACGCTTGACGCGGCTCGGACTGCCCTCGCCGACACCTCTTCAACACGCAAGACATAGCGTTACCGACGGCGAACCGAATCGAGCCGCACTGGCGCAGCAGCCGGTCCAGCGCTTCGGTGCCGGT
The DNA here is from genome assembly GCA_026126105.1 of Enhydrobacter sp. Classification (GTDB taxonomy): domain Bacteria; phylum Pseudomonadota; class Alphaproteobacteria; order Reyranellales; family Reyranellaceae; genus Reyranella. The sequence goes on along the minus strand of JAHCJV010000038.1, from coordinate 35,832 downwards.
CAGATGACGACTGAAGTTTCACACCGGCATCGTGCGCTTCTGGTGCGCCCTTCCGACCTTGGCAGATTCCGGATTGTGGCCGGAGATGACGCGCACGCCTTCGTCGAGGCTGGCGGCGATCTTGTCCGGCGTGGCGCCCTCGAGGAAGGCGAGCTTGTTCCTGCGGCAGGCGCTGAAGACCTTCTTGCGCGCCTCTTCCATCTCGGGCGGATAGGGACGGCGCTGCAGGGTGGTATAGCCGAGCGCGAGGCCGAGATCGCCCGGTCCGAGCTCGGCAAACCCCAGGCCGGGTACGGCGAGAATCTCGTCGGCGTTGGCGACACCGGCCGGGCTTTCGATCTTGACGCCCAGCAGCAACTCGCCCTTCGAGCTGAGCGGCCAGGGTTCGGCGCGCGCAAAATACTCTTCCTGACTGAGACCCCAGATCGGCGCCGCGGTCGGTTCGGAGCCACGGCCGCGTGTTCCACCGCCGAGCACGTCCGTGCCGGCCTTGTGGTGCGGAAAGCGGCAGGCGCGCACGAACTCCTTCACCGCGTCGGCCGACTCGGCCTGGCAGAGGAGGATGCCGTGAACGCCGCGCGCCAGGATCTGGCGGAACTGCCAGGCGTTGAAGGAGACGTTCGGTCCGTCCGTGCCATTCACCGGTGCTTCCACGATCACCGTGGGAGTAAGATGGCCCGAGCGCGTCGGGCCTCCGTCCAGCATGCCGCGCATGTACTCTTCGAGCCCGGTCATGTCGAAGGCACCGTGCTCCATGCCGACATTGATATAGTCGGCCCACGTCCCTGCGTCGGCCCGGCCCTGGTCGTAGGTCAGAACGTGTCCCGTGTGCGGGCCGTCGTAGTAGATCGCCTGATCGGCTTCCAGGAGTTCAATGGCGCGGTTGATACGACTGACCATGACGTTTCCCCATTTTCTTCTCCGATAGGCCAGCATAGATCGTACAGTCGGCAAACGGGAGGAATCATGACGATCGGAATTGGCCGCCGAGCGGCCGTCTTCGGCGGTGCCGCTTTTGCTGCCTGGCCCGCGGCGGCTCAGACGAGCTACCCTGATCGGCCGATCCGCCTCGTTGTGCCCGCCGGAGCTGGCGGACCGACCGATGTCGTCGCCCGCATCCTGCAGCCGCACCTGTCGCAGATTCTCGGCCAGACGGTCGTGATCGAGAACAAGGCGGGCGCCAGCGGCAATATCGGCGCAGCAATGGTCGCAGGGTCCGCGCCGGACGGCTATACGATCCTGATGGCCCCTTCGACCAACGCGCTCACGCCTGCGCTCTACGGCAAGGCGCTCGGCTACGACGTCGTGAACGCCGTCACCGGGGTCGCCTATGTGGCGAGTGTGCCATTGATCGTCGTGGCCCCAGCCGACGGTCCCAAGACCTTGCCTGACCTCATCGCCTTGCTGAAGAAGGAGCCGGGCAAGCACTCCTACGCGTCCTCGGGCAATGGCGGGATTATCCATCTCGCTGGTTTCCTGTTGCTCGAGAAGGCCGGCGTCGACGCCCTCCATGTGCCTTATCGGGGCTCCGCGCCGGGCATGATCGACACGATTGCCGGACGGCATGCCTTTCAGGTCGATACGCTGGGCTCCAGCAAGGGCTTTCTCGACGGCGGCAAGCTACGGGTGCTGGCAGTCATGGCCGACAAGCGGCTCTCCCAGCTCCCGAACGTGCCCACGGTCGAGGAAGCACTGGGCTTCAAGATGGCGATCAACACCTGGTACGTCATTCAGGCACCGAGCGCGACGCCGCGTCCAATCATCGAGAAGCTGAACGCAGCGTTCAACCAGGCCCTGAAGAATCCCGACGTCGCGAAGCGCATGGCCGAACTGGCCATCGAGCCGATGCAGTCCACGCCCGAGCAGGCGAAGAAGTACTTCGACGACCAGATGGCGTTCTGGGAGCCGATCATCAGGAAGTCGGGCGCCAAGCCGGAATAGCCATGGCGATCGCGCGGTCTCATCGGCCTTGCTGATCGAAGGCAGGCAGAACAATCTTCGGAGGTACGGTTTCCACACGCTCGACGACTCGAGATGGAGCAAGCAGACATGATCAAGTTCTATTGGAATACGGCGCCCAACCCGGCCAAGGTCGCCTTGTGCCTCGAGGAAATGGGCCTTCCTTATGAGATCGTCCCGATCGACACCCGCAAGGGCGATCAGCACAAGCCGGAGTTCCTGGCGATCAATCCCAACGCCAAGGTGCCGGTGATCGTCGACGACGGCGAAACGATCTTCGACAGCAATGCCATCCTGCTCTATCTCGCCGAGAAGACCGGCAAGTTCCTGCCGGCGAAGGCGTCGGACCGCGGCCAGCTGCTGTCATGGCTTATGTTCGTGGCGTCAGGCATCGGACCTTACTCCGGTCAGTCGGTCCATTTCCGGAACTTCGCTCCCGAGCCCAAGGAATACGCCGTCAACCGCTACACGTTCGAGGCGCAGCGGCACTGGGGCATCCTCGAGGAGCGGCTCGGCAAGGAGAAGTACATGGTGGGCGACGCCTACGGTATCGTCGACATGGCGGTGTGGGGCTGGTCACGGCTGATCCCGTTCGTCCTGGGCCCCGACGCGCCGAAGCAGTTTCCCAACTTGCAGCGCCACATGACCGAGATCAGTGCCCGGCCTGCGGCGCAGCGGGCGCTCGCGCTCAAGGACAAGTACACCTTCAAGACCGAGATGGACGAGGCGGCGCGCCTCGCGATGTTCCCGCATCTGGCGAGGAAGGTGGCCTGATCGTCACCGCGATGCGCTCGGGTCAATACGACGCGAGCGCATCGATCTTGCGGTTGGCAACGATCAGCTTTCGGGCGAGCAGGGCAGCGAGATTGCGTATGATGCGCTCGCTGGCTTGCGGATGCTCCTCCCGGAAGCGGGCATAGGCGTCGAGGGACAGCTCAAGGCAATCGACGCGAGTATCCGCCCAGACGTCGGCGCTGCGATACGTTTCCAGCAAGGCCATTTCGCCCACGGTCATGCCGGCGACAAGCGTGGCGAGGCGCAGGCCGCTCGCCAGCTTGACGCTGACCATGCCGCGCGAAATGAACAGGACCGAGTGCGCGCGCTCGTTCGCGGCGATGATCCGTTCCCCCGGCTGGAAACGGCGCTCAGTCATCGAGGCGGCAAGGGACTCCACTGCTTCGGCCGGGAGCCCTTCCAGTAGCGCTTGGTCGGCAAGGGCAGTCTGTTCGCGCAGCCGGTCATATCCGCCGTGAAGGTAGATGATCTGATCTTCCGCCCATTCGACGGCCTCGTCGAGCAGGGCGGCCTTGTGCAACTTTGGCATGCGGCCGAGCCAAGAATCGACGGCCGCGGAGAACGATGCCATGTGCGCTGTTCCGGAGAGGGTCACGGTTACGCCCGATGCCGTCAAGGCATCGAGGCAGCTTTCCAGCAGACGAACGGCAGCCTGGCTGACGCTCGACACCCGGCGGAAATCGATGATGGCCTGCAGGGCGCGGCTCTTCGCTTCCGAGAGGCGGCGCGAGACATACTCCATGTTTCCGAAGTTTATCGCACCGGCGAGTTCGAGGGTGATTACGCTGGACTGGTGCGCGTCAAGGATTGCCTGTTCCCCCGCCTGGCGGTTGCGTCGGGAGGAGACGCCCGCGAGGTCATAAGCGGCACCGACGCAGTTGCGGACGTCGGCGACCTGATTGAGCAGATGGAGGTCGAAATGCGAGGACAGCGCCTCGCATGTCTGCACGCCGCGCACGCTGTGGCCGTGCGAGTCGAGGAGCGGCGAATAGATCCCCAGTCCAAGCTGGGAGGGCAGGGTGGCGACGATTCCGCCGCCGACGCCGCTCTTCGCCGGTATCCCGATCCGGTAGCCCCATTCGCCCGCATAATCGTACATGCCGGCGCTGACCATCACCGACAAGGTGCGGGCGACAACGTAGGGCGAAAGCACGGATTCACCGGTCACAGGATTGATGCCGTTGTTGGCAAGGGTCGCCGCCATGACCGCCAGGTCATGCGCCGTCACCCGTACCGCGCACTGACGGAAATAGACGTCGAGCACCTGGTCCACTTCGCATCTCAGGACGCCATGCGTGCGCAGGAGGTAGGCGATCGCCCTGTTGCGATCGCCGGTCGCCCGCTCCGATTCGAACACGTCGCTGTCGTAGTCGAGCCGCCGACCGGCGAACCGCGAGAGTTCGTGCAGAATGCGCTCGAAGGCACCATTGCCTTCAGCGTCGCAAATCAATCCTGAGCAGGCAATCGCACCGGCATTCACCATTGGGTTGAACGGGCGGTTGTCGGCGTTCAGGCGAATCGAATTGAAGGCATCACCGCTGGGCTCGACGCCGATCGTCGATTCCACCTTTTCCGCCCCGATGAGCTCGAGCGCCATCGCGAAGACGAAAGCTTTGGAAATCGACTGGATCGTGAAGGGCACGTAACCGTCGCCCGTCGCATGGACGTAACCGTCGACCGTGGCGATGCAGATGCCGAAATGGGCCGGATCGGCCTTGGTGAGCTCCGGAATGTAGTCAGCCAGCTTGCCGCTGAAATCTTGTGCGAACTCGACGTGGCAACGCCCGAGAAATCGTAACAATGGAAGGTCCGACATTTTCCCCAACGCCCCTGCGTCCCCACGCTTCCCTCATACCATTACAGGCCCTGCGGTCCGTTCCTTCGCAGGCGGCAAATCGTCTCGCATTCCGGTGCGAACGAGACCTCAGCGCGTCTGCAATCGCGCTTTCGCTCGCTTGGCGGGCTTGGCAAGGCGTCCGGCCGGCGTGGCACCGATCAGCACCGCCGCGATCAGACACGGCTCCTTCGTCCGCACGCTCCAGGAGTGGTTGGTACCGCGCTGGATCAGGATGTCGCCCTGCTTAAGGAGCTTCTCGCCCTTGTCGAGGATCGCCCAGATTTCGCCCTTGAGGACGATGATGTAGTCGACCGTCGCGGTCGCATGCATCATCGCGTCGCCCGATGCGTGGTCCGGCGCGCCGCCGGCACCGATCGAGGCAAAGGCTTTCGCCGCATCGGCCGATTTCCGCCACTTGGTATCGGGCGGGAATTCGACGATGCGCAGGATCGTGCCCTCGGCCGGCGGCTCGAGCCTGATCTTGCCCCTTGCGGCATCGGCGTTGCCGCGGTTGGAAGCCGGCGACGTCCTGGTCCGCCACAGGTCGGTCAGGGCGACGCCCGGCATGGAGGCCATCTCCAAGACGTTCGGCGCCTTGCCATCCATGACGAAGACCGATTTGCCGTCCCTGTCGTGTCCTGTGACGACGCGGCGAATGCGTTGAGCCATCGCGTTCTCCCTGCTTTCTTCCCGCACTGTAGCGCGGTACTTTCGCCGCCCAAAGGAGCCCCAAATGGACCTGACGTTCGGCAAGGAAGAGCTGGCCTTCCAACAGGAAGTGCGCGACTGGCTGAAGGAGAACCTGACGCCCGAGATCATGGGCGAGATCAAGGTCGGCCGGAATGCCTACATGTCGAAGGAGCGTCTGATCGACTGGCAGAAGCGGCTGGCGAAGAAGGGCTGGCTGTGCACGGGCTGGCCGAAGGAGTTCGGCGGGCCGGGCTTCACCACGACGCAGAAGTATATCTTCGAGATGGAGATGGCCAAGGCGGGGGCTCCCGGCACGTCGCCATTCGGCCCGAAGATGTGCGCGCCGGTGATCATGAAGTACGGCTCCGAGGAGCAGAAGAGGCGGCACCTGCCGCCGATGCTGAACTCCGACCTGATCTGGTGCCAGGGCTACTCCGAGCCGGGCTCGGGCTCCGACCTCGCCTCGCTGCGCACCAAGGCCGAGCGGCAGGGCGATTTCTACATCGTGAACGGTCAGAAGACCTGGACGACGCTGGCCCAGACCGCCGACTGGATCTTCTGCCTGGTGCGGACCTCGAACGAGGGCAAGCGCCAGGAGGGCATCTCCTTCCTGCTGATCGACATGAAGACGCCGGGCATCTCGGTCGAGCCGATCATCACCGCCGACGGCAACCGCGCCGGCACGCAGGAGGTCAACTCGGTCTTCTTCACCGATGTGAAGGTGCCGGTCGAGAACCGGGTCGGCGAGGAGAACATGGGCTGGACCTACGCCAAGTACCTGCTCGAGTTCGAGCGCGGGGGCAATCCCTACAGCCCGCGGCTGCGGTCGGGCTTCGAGCGGCTGAAGCGGCTCGCGCAGTCGATGCCGGACGGCGAGGACTCGATCATGGCCGACGTGGCGTGGCGCGAGAAGCTTGCCCGCATGGACATCGAGATCTCGGGCCTCGAGATGTTCGAGATGGAGTTCTATTCCAAGCTCGCCTCGGGCCAGAACCCGGGACCGCTGTCGTCGATGATCAAGCTGCGCGGCACGGAAGTCATGCAGCAGGTCCAGGAATTCGCCGTCGAGGCAGCCGGCTACTACGCCCAGCCGTTCCCCGAGCAGCGCGCCTGGAACGCCAACGTCGAGCCGATCGGACCCGAGGGCGTCGACGTGCTCGCCCCGCGCTACTTCAACGGCCGCAAGATGACGATCTACGGCGGTTCGTCCGAAGTGCAGCGCGGCATCATGTCGAAGGTGATGCTGGGCCTCTAATCTTGTCGTCCTGAGCGCAGCGAAGGACCTCCCGCCAGCTTCACAGAACGCCGCCTGGGCCAGCGCTAGATCCTTCGCTGCGCTCAGGATGACAGGAAGGGCAATGAAATGGACCTAGCCTTCAACGCCGAGGAACTCGCCTTCCAGAAGGAAGTGCGCGACTGGATCGCGGCCAACATGCCGGCCGAGGTGGCCGAGGAAAGCCGCCGCAGCCGAAGCAGCCACGTTTCCAAGGAGCGGCTGCTGCAGTGGCAGAAGAAGCTCGCCGGCCGCGGCTGGCTCTGCCCGAACTGGCCGAAGGAGTACGGGGGGCCAGGCTGGAACTCGACGCAGAAGTTCATCTTCGAGATGGAGATGGCACGCGCCGATTCGCCCTATCTGTCGTCGTTCAGCATCAAGATGGTGGCACCCGTCCTGATGAAATACGGCAGCGACGCGCAGAAGAAGCGCTTCCTGCCGAAGATCGCCGCCGCCGAGGAGCTGTGGTGCCAGGGCTATTCCGAGCCGGGCTCGGGTTCCGATCTGGCGAGCCTGCGTACGCGGGCCGAATTGCAGGGCGATCATTACATCGTCAACGGCCAGAAAATCTGGACGACGAATGCCCATTGGGCCGACTGGATGTTTTGCCTCGTCCGGACTTCCAACGAAGGCAAGAGGCAGGAGGGTATTTCCTTCCTGCTGATCGATATGAAGACGCCCGGCATCAAGGTCGATCCGATCTATCTCGTCGACGGCACGCGCACGCCGATGCGGCACGAGGTCAATCAAGTCTTCTTCACCGACGTGAAGGTGCCGGTCGAGAACCGCGTCGGCGAGGAGAACAAGGGCTGGACCTACGCAAAGTACCTGCTCGAGTTCGAGCGCGGCGGGCAGGCGTTCGGGCCGAGGCTGCGCAAGGCCTTCCGCCATCTGAAGGAGCTGGCGCACACCCAGCTCGATGCCGGCGAGCCGCTGTCGCAGAATCCGAACTGGCGCGAGAAGATGGCGGCGCTGGAGATGGAGATCGACGCCGTCGAGATGAACGAGCTGATGTTCTATTCGAGCATGAAGACCGGCGACAATCCGGGCACCCAGGCCTCGATCGTCAAGATGCGCGGCACCGAGGTCGGCCAGAAGGTTACCGAGCTCGCGGTCGAGGCGGTCGGCTGGTACGGCACGCCCTTCACCGAGCTGCGCAACTACGACAGCAACGTCGTCCCGGTCGGCGGCGAGTATGTCGACGACGTCGCGCCGCGCTACTTCAACACGCGCAAGACGACGATCTACGGCGGCTCGTCGGAGGTGCAGCGGAACGTGCTGGCGAAGGCGATGCTGGGGCTTTAGTCGCCAATGAAGTCGGTCCTAATGCCGATCTACCAAGCTTCGTGCAGCATAGATGGCGGCTTGGCATCGGCTGGCGGTGTGTCGGCATTAATCTGTATGCGACGTCGTTTTGCGAGCACCAGATAGCTCAGCAACATCGCGGCGATGGTCATGGCGGATATAAAGAGAACGAGAAGTGTATTTTGAGGAGTGGTTAAGCGCACCAAAAGGACAAGAGCCGCGGTTGGCAGGACGGCAATAGCGAAGCCGATTGATAGGGAGCTCAGCTTGTCCCGATAGAACAGTTCTTGCCCTTCTTTCTGAAGATCCTCTCTGGACAAAGGAATAGACGACAACTCTCGTAGGTGCATTAGGAGCCAGTAAAGCGACCCGGCAATTACACTTGGAAGGGCGACAAAAGCTGCGATGCCGGAAAATGAGATGTCCAGTATTTTTATGGTGCCTTCTTTCTCAGATATTCTTTGGGAAAGATAACTCCGCGCTTCGTCGACGGATTTTCCTGAGATTTCGTCTGCGTACCGTTGAAGATTTTCGCGATTCAGGCTGCGGCTCGCGGCGCTTGAATCGGAAAACCCCAAGAGATGTGCGGGCGTCACCGTGAGTCGGAGCGTTCTGGAAGGGACATAGAATTCGTATCGCCGAGATATCTCGCCCGCTGCTCCGGTCTTGATGGCCACTTCTCCGCGACACTGGCTATTTGCATAGTTGCAGGAAAAACTGGCTCCGATAAGCGTTAGGGTATCGGATCGAGATTGTCGAATCTTTCGAAAAGTTGTTTCAAGGGCATTTTCTAGTTCACCATCTCGATTTAAGGATGGCGCTATGGGCACTCGCACAACGTAAGGGTTTCCGGTCTCAATTTCCTTCAACTTTGTCAGTAAGTTTTTAATCGTACCAGAGAAGACAAAATCTTGTGGACCCGTATCCACAAGCAAATACTCAAAATGAGCTTTCAGATCGTCTTGAGATATCGAGAGATTATTGTCGATCGCAATCTTTTGCATTGTAAGGAGTAATGGATTCGCGACCGCATCTTGCGTATAGTCCGCAAGCTTTTTGTAGACATCATCTATCCGGACGTTCTTGAGTAGAATCCTATTCAGCTCGTCCAGTGCTCTGCGATATGGATCTGCCTCATTGCTACCCATACCTAAAATCAGCGATGCTACGCAGGCCGCAATGAGAATCCAAAACGTCCGTCCTATCGCCGTGGTATAGTTGCTTATGGTCATCTCGCCATCCGGTCAGAAAATGTTCTACCGTACCTTCTGATGCCTTTAGATGCTAGGATGCGCCCTGCATTCGAAATAAGACATCGACGCCAGCTGGGCGCGAATGGCGAAAGGTTAGTATGGACTATCGACGCCTCGGCCGTGCCGGCCTCAAAGTCTCCGAGATCTGCCTCGGCACCATGACCTTCGGCAACGGCGCCGACCAGGCCGAGGCCACGCGCATGGTGAGCGCGATGCTCGATGCCGGCGGGACGTTCTTCGACACGGCGAACTCCTATGTCGGCGGCACGTCGGAGACGATGCTGGGCGAGGCGCTGAAGGGGCGGCGGCACGACGCCATCGTCGCCACCAAGGTGTTCAACCCGATGGGCCACCGGCCCAATGACTCGGGCATGTCGCGGCTGCACATCAAGCAGCAGATCGAGGCCAGCCTGAAGCGGCTGCAAACCGACTACATCGACATCTACTACATCCACCACGTCGACCATCAGACCCCCCTCGACGAAATGCTGCGTGCCTTCGACGATCTCGTGCGCGAGGGCAAGGTGCTCTACACCGGCTGCTCGAACTACGAAGCGTGGCGACTGGTCGAGGCGATGTGGATCAGCCAAAGCAACGGCTGGGTCGGCTTCTCCTGCTACCAGCCGCAATACAGCCTCGTGGTGCGGGACCTCGACGAGGAGGTCGGGCCGGCCTGCGCCGCCAAGGGCCTCGGACTCGTCGCCTGGTCGCCGATGGCCGGCGGCTATCTCGCCGGCAAGTACACGCCCGGCAGCCTCAAGGTGCAGGGCACCCGCTCGGCGGAAGGCTGGGGTTTCAACAGCCGGTTCTTCGCGCCCAACCATGCCGAGATCCTGGAGGTCCTGCTCGACGTCGCACGGGAGGTCGGCCGCACGCCGGCCCAGGTGGCGCTGAGATGGGTGATGGACCAACCGAACATGAGCAGCGCCATTGTTGGCGCGCGCAACGCGGAGCAACTCGCGGACACCCTGAAGGCCGGCGGATGGCGACTGCCTGCCGAAGCGCTCGAAAGGCTGAACAGGGTCTCCGCCCAGCCGATGCGCTATCCGCGCGCGTTCGAGGACCCGATGCCAGAACGGCGGAACTCTGCCGTCAAAATGCCGGGGATGGCGTAGACCGTCGCCGACGGTCACATGAGCGATTCAAGGTCGATCCCCAATCCGCGCACGTTCCGGGAGCGCTTCGGCGCGCTCCGCACGCTGCGGCCGTTCCTGGCGATGGTCTGGGAGATCAGCCCGCGCCTGATGTCCGCGGCACTGGCACTGCGGCTGGTCCGCGCGCTGGTGCCGATCGCGGGCCTCTATGTCGGCAAGCTTATCATCGACGAGGTCGTGCATCTGGTGCAGATGCCAGATCGACCGGTAGACTTTCAGGCGTGGCTCGAAAGCGGGCATCTGGCCGGGCTCGGCGCGCTGCTGCTCGCCGAGTTCGGCGTGGCGGTGGTGGGCGACGTGCTGCTGCGGCTCGTCGGCCTGGCCGAGAACCTGCTGGCAGAGCAGGTGACGAACGGCTCGAGCGTGCGCCTGATGGAGCATGCCGCGACGCTGGATCTCGAGGATTTCGAGGATGCCGAGTTCCAGGACCAGCTCGAGCGAGCGCGGCGGCAGACAAGCGGACGCCTGACTCTTCTTGGTCAGCTGTTCGCCCAGGGACAACAGGCGGTCACCATCGTCAGCCTGGTCATCGGTCTTTTCATCTATGCGCCGCTTCTGATCCTGCTGCTCGCGGTTGCCTTGATCCCGGCCTTTCTTACCGAAGCGCATTTCAACGCGCGGACCTACACGCTCGATTTTGGCCGCACGCCCGAGCGCCGCGAACTGGACTACGTGCGCCAGACGGCGGCCAGCGTTGAAACCGCCAAGGAAGTGAAAATCTTCGGGCTGCACGGTTTCCTGATCGACCACTACAAGCGTCTTTCGGGCGACTTCTATGCAGCCAATCGCGCGCTTGCCGTGAAGCGTGCGGGTTGGGGCAGCCTGTTCACCACCGTCGGCACCATCGGCTACTATGCCGCCTACGCCTACATCGTCTGGCGCACGTTGCATGGCGACTTCTCGATCGGCGATCTCACATTCCTGTCCGGGTCGTTCCTGCGCCTGCGCACGATGCTCGAGAATCTGCTGTTCGGTCTCTCTTCGGTGGCCGGACAGGCGCTCTATTTGAACGACCTGTTCTCCTTCTTCCGGACCCGGCCGGAGATCCTGTCACCGCCGAGGGCGCGGCCGTTCCCCAAGCCGATTCGCGAAGGCTTCGTGTTCGAAGACGTGGGATTCATCTACCCCGGCGCCGAGCGCTGGGCGGTGCGCCATCTCAGCTTCACCCTCAAGGCCGGGGAGGTGGTGGCGCTGGTCGGCGAGAACGGCGCGGGCAAGACGACGCTGGTGAAGCTGCTGACGCGCCTCTACGACCCGGACGAGGGACGCATCCTGCTCGACGGTCGCGACCTGCGCGACTACGACTTGGCGGAACTGCGCGGCAGCATGGGCGTCATCTTTCAGGATTTCGTGCGCTACAACTTCACCGCCGGCGACAATATCGCGGTAGGCCGCATCGAGGCGCGAGAGGACCGTGCCCGTATCGAGCGCGCCGCCGAACGCAGCCAGGCCGATCAGGTCATCGAGGCGTTGCCCGGCGGGTACGCCCAGCGGATCGGCAAGCGCTTCAAGAACGGCGTCGAGCTCTCGGGCGGCGAATGGCAGAAGGTCGCAATCGCGCGCGCCTACATGCGCGAGGCGGAAGTGCTGATCCTCGACGAGCCGACGGCGGCGCTCGACGCGCGTGCGGAGTTCGAGGTCTTCCAGCGCTTCAAGGAGCTGAGCAAAGGCAAGACCGCCGTCTTGATCTCGCACCGCTTCTCGAGCGTGCGCATGGCCGACCGGATCTTCGTCCTGGCCGGTGGCAAGGTTGAAGCCGCCGGCACGCACGAGGAGCTGGTGGCACAGCCGGGGCTATACTTGGAGCTGTTCGAGCTGCAGGCCGCGGGATATCGGTGACATCATGTTCCTCGCCCCCGATAGGGGGAGAGGCTAGGAGAGGGGGCATCGACGGATGTGCGCAACCCCCTCTCCCAACCTCTCCCCCTAATCGGGGGCGAGGAGAATGAGCGCTGGCGAGATCAACCCGCCAGCACCGGCTCGCCGACGATCTGGGTCCGGTGCATCAGCCGGCGAAGGCTCTCGTCGAAGGCGTCGCGGCGGTGCATGACGCAGCGGTTGTCCCACATCACGAGGTCGCCAATGCGCCACTTCTGGTACCAGGCAAAACGGTCCTGCGTGGCGTGCGCCCACACGGCGTTCAGGAGCGCTTCGCTATCCTCGACGCTGAGCCCGTGGATGTAGGCGCCCGGCCGCCGGCCGAGAAACAGCGCCTTGCGCTTGGTGATCGGATGCAATCGCACGAGAGGGTGCACCGCGCCGGGCGTGGTGCGAACATCGTGCGTCGTCTGGAAACCCTTGCGCAGTTCGCCGGCGGAATTGCGGCTCGAATCATGGATGCAGGTCTTGCCCTCGATCGCCCGCTTGAGGTCGTCCGGCAGCGTCTCGTAGGCGGTGTACATGTTGAGGAAGCCGGTGTTGCCGCCGTCCGGCGGGACTTCCAGCGCGTAGAGCAGCGAGGCGCGCGGCGGCAGCGGATTGTAGGACATGTCGGTGTGCCAGACGAGCTCGTAGCTCCCGAGACCGCCGACCGCCTTGCCGTCTTTCTTGACGTTGGCAATCACCGCGACCCATTGCTCGGCTTCCTTGGCCACGCCCGAGTTGGTGCGCTCGAAGCCGACCGAAGCGATCGGAACCCGGTCCAGGTCGCCGAAGCGGGCGCTGAACTTCATCAGCATGTGATCGTCCATCTTCTGACCCGAGAAGCGGAGCACGAGGTGCTCGCTCCAGGCCTCGACGATCCGGCCGAAGGTCGCGTCACTCACCGGCCGGGAGAGGTTGACGCCGTAGACATCGGCACCAAGTGCGCCGCCGGTCGGCTGGATCCAGATCTCACTCATCAAAGGCTCCTCACCTGAAATAATGCGGCACGAAGCGGCTATTGTTGTGCGTGATGCGCCGCTCGTCCTCGCGCATGCCCACGCCGGCCGCTTTTCCCTCGATCACCCAAGACCCCACCACTGCATGATTGCCGTCGAACACTGGCAGCGGCTGGTAGGTCTGCCAGACGTAGCCCTCGTCACCGTAGCTCCCGGCGGCAGTATCGAACAAGCCAGGGCCGACCAGAGTCACGTTGTGGCCCTCTCGACCGAAGATCGGTTTCTTCACATACGCAGGACCGAGATCGGCATGCTGCGTATCGAACGCCGGCAGCAGATTCTCGTGACCGGGAAATCCTTCCCACAAGAGGGGCAGCAGCATCTTGTTGCTGAGGATCATCTTCCATGCAGGCTCGATGAACGCCGTCGTGTCGGCCAGGACGTGCACACCGAATTGCTCGCGCGCCATCCACTCCCACGGGTAGAGCTTCGCCATCACACGGATCGGCATCTCGTCGGTATCGGTGAAGCGCTTGCCGTTCCAGCCGATCCGCGGCACCGCCAACGGCTTGCCGGCAAGCCCGGCCTGCAGGGCAGTGTCGCGCATGTATTCCGAGGTCGCGAGATCCTCCGGCTGGTCCTCGAAGCGGGCGAAATGGACCAGCGCCTCGGAGGACAGACGGCGCAGGATGCCGCGCCAGGCGTCGATCAGCTTCTCGTGGATCGAGTTGAACTGGTCTGCATCCGGCTTGACGTCCTTCAGCCAGTACCATTGCACGACCGCTGCCTCGTATAGCGCCGTCGGGGTGTCAGCGTTGTATTCGAGCAGCTTGGGCGCGCCGTTGCCGTCGTAGGCGAGATCGAAGCGGCCGACGAGCGTCGGGTCGGAGCGCCGCCACACCGTCGTAATGTAATCTCCCCAGGCGGGCGGGATACGCATGCGCTCCCACAGCCTGTTCGAGACGACGTGCTCGACTGCCTTGAGGCAAAGCTCGTGCAAAGCCTCTGTCGCGGCCTCGAGCTGATCGACTTCGTCGGAGCTGAAGGCGTAGCAGGCTTGCTCGGTCCAGTAGGCCTTTCCATCCATGATGTAGTAATCGAACCCGAGTTGCTCGAGCTTGGCTTGCCAGCCCGCACGGGGGGTGATCGTCTCGCGCCTCATGTCAGGACGTGGTCGTACCGTGCTGGCCGACGGTGCTGCCGAAGCCACCTCTCTGGCTGGGCTGCACCTGGCCGGCCGTCGACGGCGGGGTCGCAGTCGAGCTCGGCGCCGATACCGTGGCCGGCCCTCGGGAAAACGGATTGCCCATGAGCCAGAGCCACGGCCAGATACCCATTCCGCCACCGATGCCTGGCGTGCAGGAAAAGAGGAGAGCGGCGCCTGCCAGGCCCATCAGCACCAGCTTGATCGTCCGCGACGCGCGGGGCCGGTTGCCGCCGCCGGGGGAAGGCATACTCATGTCAGCCGGTCAGGCATGCCGCGTTGATCAGGCCGAAGCAAACTGCGAAGCCCCCTGCTGTGATCCCTGAAGCGGTCTGGTTTGCCTCGATCGCTTGGCGGAGGTCGGGCAGCAGGAGTCGAAGCACGACATGGACGCCGACCTGCACGACCAACGCGACGAGCGACCACAGCACGACATCGGTCAGCGAGGAAGATTGGGCGATCGTGTTGGCGAGCGGCAGGCAGAAGCCCAGCAGCGCACCGATCAGCGCGACCGCGGCGGCGGAGTTGCCCGCCCGGATCAACGCGTACTCGCGCCATGGCGTGATCAACGCGTAGATCCAGAGGAACAAGCCGACGAGCGAGAAGCCGACGACGACGTAACGCACGAAATTCGGCAAAGCCGCCGCCAGCCAGGTTAGCTCGGGCATGGCGCAACTCTCTGCCGACTAGCCGTGCATGGTCAAGCCGCCCGACACGCTGATCGTCTGGCCGGTGATGAAGGAGGCATCATCACTGGCCAGGAAGCATACGGCGCCGGGGATGTCGTCCGGGCGGCCGACGCGCTTCATAGGTATGGCGCTGACCAGCGCGGCGCGGATCTTCTGGCCGCGTTCGTCGGCGCCGGCAACCGCGGCCAGCAAAGGCGTGTCGGTGGGGCCGGGGCAGACCGTGTTGAGGGTAATGCCCTTCCGCGCCACCTCGCGTGCCACGGTCTTGGTGAAGGCGATGATGCCGCCCTTGCAGGCGGAATAGACGGCCTCCAGCGAGGATCCGACTCTGCCAGCGTCCGAGGCGATGTTCACCACCCTGCCGCTGCCACGGCTCACCATTCCCTTCAGCACGACGTGGCTCATGTTCAGCGGGCCATGCAGATTGATGGCGATGATCTTGTTCCAGAGCTCAGGCGTCGTATCGACGAAGGGGACGAACTGATCCCAGCCGGCGTTGTTCACCAGGACGTCGGTCGGTCCGACTTCCTTCTCGAACTGCGCGATGCCGTCGGCAACGCCCGCGTAGTCGGTGATGTCCACACCTGAGGCGAAACCCTTGACCTCATCGGCGATCCTGCGCGCGCCATCCAGGTTCTTGTCGAACACACCCACGCGGGCGCCGTAGCCGGCGAAATGCCGGCAGATCGCACCGCCGATCGCACCTGCGCCCCCGGTGACGATGACGTTCTTTCCGTTCAATCCACGCACGGCGGGCTCCTCACAGCGGCGAATAGGGGTCGAATTTCGGCTTGCGCTTCTCGAGGTGAGACGCGAGGCCTTCCTTAACCTCGGGGCCGAGAAAGCCCAGCATCTCGAGCGCGGTCGAGGTGTCGAAGGTCGGGCCCATCATTCGGAGCCAGTTGTTGAGGGCATACTTGGTGAAGCGGATCGAGGTCTGCGCCCCCTCGGCAAGCTTGATGGCGACCTCCAGGCCCTTGGCCTCGAGCTGGTCGTCCTCGACGCAGAGCGAGACCAGTCCGATACGCTCGGCTTCCTCGCCGTCGACCGCCTCGCAGAGCAGGAGGTAGTACTTGGCCTTGGCCATGCCGCAGAGCAGGGGCCACACGATGCAGGCATGGTCGCCCGCCGCGACGCCGAGGCGGGTGTGGCCGTCGATGATCTTGGCCTTCTTCGAGGCGATCGAGACATCGGCCAGAATGCCGGCGACGAGCCCGGCCCCGACCGCGGGGCCGCGCATCGTCGAGACGATCGGCTTCGAGCAGTTGATCACGTTGTAGACGATGTCGCGCGCTTCCTTCCAGGTCCGCAGCAACGCGTTGTAGTCCTTGATGTTGTTCTCGATCAGGTCGAAGTCGCCGCCCGCCGAGAACACCTTGCCGCCGGCGCCCTGGATGATCACGCAGTTGACGGTGTCGTCGCCGTCGATGTCGTGCCACACGTTGACCAGCTCCGTGTGCATGATCGAGTCAGTCGCGTTGTACTTGTCCGGCCGGTTCATGGTGACCCGCAGCACCTTGGGGTGCGGGCGATCGAACAACAGACGCTGGTATTTCTTTTGCCAATCCGACATCGGGTCTCCTCCGTTTGGAGGAGAGCCTAGCGCAACTGTCAGCGCCTTGTATTGCCAACGTTGCGGGAACTCGCGAAGCGAACGGCATCTTCTGCCGCGTCGACAAGGGCGCGCGCCTTGAGCACGCTCTCCTGGAACTCAGCCTCGAGGTCGGAATCGGCGACCACGCCGACACCTGCCTGGACGTACATCACCTCGTCCTTCACCAGCGCCGTGCGCAGCAGGATGCAGGTATCCATCGAGCCGTTGGCCGCAAAATAGCCGGCACAGCCGGCGTAGATGCCGCGCCGCACGGGTTCGACCTCGTCGATGATTTCCATTGCCCGGACCTTGGGCGCGCCGGAGAGGGTGCCGGCCGGGAAGCCGGCCTTCAGCGCGTCGATCGCTTCGAGCCCGTCTTCGAGCATGCCCTCAACGTGACTGCTGATGTGCTGCAGGCGACTGTACTTCTCGATGGTGAACTGCTCGACGACGCGGACCGAACCGATCTTGGCGACGCGGCCGACATCGTTGCGTGCCAGATCGAGCAGCATCAGGTGCTCGGCGTGTTCCTTGGGGTCGGCGAGCAGCTTTTCGGCCAGCTGCCTGTCCTCTTCGGGCGTGGCGCCACGCCGGATCGTCCCGGCGAGCGGCCTTATGGTGACAATGTCGTCGCGCAGGCGCACCAGGATCTCCGGACTCGAGCCCACGATCTGGAAATCGCCGTAGTCGAAGAAGATCAGGAAAGGCGAGGGGTTGATCCGGCGCAGCGAACGGTACAGCGACAGCGGCGGCAGCTTGAACGGCAGCGAGAAGCGCTGCGATGGCACGATCTGGAAGGCGTCGCCTGCGCGGATATACTCCTTGCAGATTGCTACCATCGCCTTGAAAGCGTCCTTCGACATATTGGCCTGCGGCTCGGGCAGAGCCTCCAGCGCCTCGGCGCTCTCGCGGCGGAAGGGCAGTGAGCGCTCGAAGTCGGACACCGCGTCGGCCAGCCGTTCCTGAGCCGACTCGTAGGCTGCGCGAGCAGAGGTGCCGGATTGCGGCCAGACCGGCGTGACCAGGGTCACGTTGTCCTCCAGCCGGTCGAAAATGCAGATCAGCGTCGGACGTACCATGATCGCGTCGGGCAGGCCGATCGGGTCGGGATTCTCGTCCGGCAGCCGCTCCATGTCGCGGACCATGTCGTAGCCCAGGAAGCCGAACAGACCCGACGCCATCGGGGGCAGGCCTTGCGGCAGCTCCATCTGGCATTCGCGAATCAGGACGCGCAGCGTTTCGAGCGGCCGGCCGTCGAGCGGTTCGAAGGCGTGCGCATCGGAGCGGGCGCGGCGGTTGATCTCGGCCTTGTTCTTCGTGCAGCGCCAGATCACGTCCGGCTTGAAGCCGATGATCGAATAGCGCCCGCGGACCGAACCGCCTTCGACCGATTCCAGCAGGAACGAGTTTGGCCGGCCGTCGGCCAGCTTGAGGTAGGCCGAGACGGGGGTCTCGAGGTCGGCGACCAGCTTGGTCCAGACGAGTTGCGGTTTGCCGGCGTCGAAGACCGCGCCGAAGGCGTCGAACTCGGGCGATACAGACATCGCTACCGCCTATTGCTGCTGTTGCGGCGCGAACGCCGTGGCGAAGACCTGCTCGTCGACGGTGACACCGTACTTGGCGCGCAACGCGCCGAGGAGCTGTGTGACCAGGTCGTTGGCGATCATCGTGTCGAGTTGCTTGCCGAAGCGGTCGAGCGCGTCCTTGTCCTTCGCAAGATCGGCCGCCAGGATTTCCTTCGGCCTCACGATCACGCTGCCTTCGGCGCTGCGCACGGACTGCGCCTTGCCGACTGGCAGCTTGAACAGCTCCTGAGTTGCTTGCTGCGTCAGGTAGTTGCCGGGGTCGGCCTCGTAGCGCGTAACTGGTTTGGTGGTGCGCAGCTCCAGCCCGAGGTCCTTGGCAATCGCTTCGAGGTCGCCGCCGCTGTTGGCCTTCTCCAGCGCTTCCTTGACCTTCTGGTCGGCGAGCTTGCGCCGCTCCGCGGCCTGCCAGGCGTCGACCACCTTGGGCTCGACCTCGGACAAGGCCGGAGTGCGCGCAGGCGTCACGCGGTCGGTACGAACGACGAAGTACTCTCCCTTGGGCGTTTCGAGCAGCTGGCTTTCGCTGCTTTCACGCGTGGCGAACGCGGCCTGCACCAGCTCCGACGCGGCCGGGCCGATGACGACCTGCTTGCCGGACGCATCCTGGCCTCGCGCATCGACGCCCTCGACGGTATGGACCTTGAGATTGAACTCCTGGGCGGAGGCGACCATCGATTGGGTCTTCCCGAGCGAGCGCTCGAAGTCGGTGACAAGCTTGATCAGCTGATCGGGTGCGAGCTGGGCCTTGAGATCGGATTCGAGCTTGCCCTTGGCTTCCTCGAAAGGCGTCACCTTGCCGGCCTCGATGTTGTTGATGCGGATGACGTGCCAGCCGAGCGCCGACTTGATCGGCTCGGGGGCGATACCCTGCGGCGCGGCGAACACGCCGTCGGCAAGCGGACCGGCCGGAAGGTCCTTCTTCAGCACCGGACCCAGCTTTATCACGCCATCAGCGCTGCCTAGCACCTCCTTGGCAGCATCCTCGAGTGACTTGCCCGCCTTGGCGGCCTCGATGATCTTCTTCGCCTTGTCTTCGCTGTCGGCCATCGCCTGGTCGACGTCGCGCCTTTCCGGCGAGCCGAACTCGGCCTGGCGTGCGTCGTACTCCTGTTTGACCTGCTCGGGGGTGACGGCGACCTGGCCCATCACATCGTCTACGGTCATCAGGACGTAGGAGAAGGCGCGATACTCGGGAATCTGGAACCTGGCCTTGTTGGCTTCGAAGTAGGTGCCGAGCTGCTCGGCCGTCGGTTTTGGAACGTCGACGATGATGGCGTCCGGGACGTAGACAGTCTCGGCGATCCGCTTCTCGCTCTCCATCTTGAAGATGTCGTCCCGAAAGCTGGCCGGGGCGAGGCCTTCGGTGCGCACCGCGCCAAACAGCTGCGCCGAGGCGATCTCCCGGCGAACATCGGCGACGTATGCCGATTCGGTGATCCGCGCCTGCTGCAGCAGGGCGCGGTACTTCGCGAGATCGAACGAACCGGTCGTCCCCTGGAAAGTCGGGTTGCGGGCGATCGCTGCCTGGACCTCGCTGTCGCTCACCACCAGGCCGTACTGCTTCATGGCGTTGTCGATCACCGCCCGTTGCACCACGTCCTCGAGGGCGCGGATATGCAGGCCGTAGCGCAGCGCCTGTTCCGGCTCGGGCCGCTGGCCGGTCTGCCGTTGGATCTGATCGAGCTGTAGATTGAAGCGCTCGCGGACCTCCTGAATGGAGACGGAGGTCCCACCCAACCAGCCATAAAGCGGGACGCGCGTGCCGCCGACATGCGCGACTTCGGTGTTGCGACCGCCGACATTGAGCATGTCGCCGATGCCCCACAACGCGAAGCTGATTATCAGCATCGTCATGAGGACGCCCATGACGAGATAGGAGGCAAATTTCTTGAATTTCTTCACGGGCGGATTCGCAGCGGGGAAAGAGGCGGAACGACGGGGCGCATGCCTACCACCGGCCCCCCTTGCAGGCAACGTGGCAGCCCACTAGACACGCTGCCGGCAGAATACGAGGAAATCATGGCCCGCACGCGCCGTCCGCTCATTGCAGGAAACTGGAAGATGAATGGCCTCAAGGCCGATGGGATGGCCTTGGCCAAGGCTGTAGCCGATGGCGTCAAGCAGGCCGGCTGGACCGACCGGGAAGTGCTGATCTGCCCGCCGGCGACTCTCGTCATGGCTATCGCCGACGCTGCCCGGGGAACCGGCGTCCTGGTGGGCGGCCAGGATTGCCACGCCAAGGCGAGCGGGGCTCATACCGGCGAGACATCGGCAGAAATGCTCCGCGATGCCGGCGCCAGCCACGTGATTGTTGGTCATTCCGAAAGGCGAACCGATTGCGGCGAGACGGACGCGACAATACGGGCCAAGGCGGAAGCTGCGTGGCGGGCCGGTTTGACGCCGATCGTCTGTATCGGCGAAACATTGGTCGAGCGCGAGGCCGGCCGGACGATGGCGGTGCTCGAGACCCAGCTCAAGGGCAGTGTGCCAACCGGTGCGACTGCCGCGACGCTGGTCGTTGCTTACGAGCCGGTGTGGGCAATTGGCACCGGCAAGACCCCGACCACGCCGGAAGTGGCTGCGGCCCACGCGCATATTCGCAGGGTGCTGGGCGGGTTGCTGGCTGAGGCGAACGGTGTGCGGCTGCTTTATGGCGGCTCGGTGAAAGGCGCCAATGCAGCCGAGCTGCTGGCGGCCGGCGATGTTGACGGCGCGCTGGTCGGAGGGGCAAGCCTCAAGGCCGACGAATTTTTGGCTATCGCCAAGGCGGCGTAAAGAGGTTAGAAGCGCCCGCGAAAATGGATAGCGTCAGAACATTTTTCCATGATTGGCGGCTGGTGCTGCTGATCATCCATGTCGGCGTCACGGCCGCGATGATCGTCGTCATCCTGCTTCAACGCAGCGAAGGCGGCGGGCTCGGCATGGGCGGGCGCAGCGATGCGCTATTTTCGGTTCGTGGCCAGGCCAATGTGCTGTCGCGCATGACGGCCATTTTCGCCAGCATCTTCTTCTTCCTGAGCTTGCTCATGGCGTGGAGCGTCAGCGAACCCGGCGCGCGGTCGTCGCGCTCGATCATGGACAATGTGCCCGCCACGCCTGCCGCTCCTGCGTTACCCGGGGGCACGACGGCGCCGCCGGCGACCCCCGGGGCGCCTACCGCGCCCACCCGCTAGGAACAACGGCCATGTCGGACCGTTCCCACCGCCGAACCTCCACCGGCGGGACGATATCCCCATGGCCGCACCCATCAATACTTAGTAGTCTGTAAGCCCATGACGCGCTTTATTTTCATAACGGGCGGCGTGGTCTCCTCGCTTGGCAAGGGTCTTTCGTCAGCAGCGCTCGGGGCGCTGCTGCAGGCGCGCGGCTATCGCGTCCGGCTGCGCAAGCTCGACCCATATCTGAATGTCGACCCAGGGACGATGAGTCCATACCAGCACGGCGAGGTCTTCGTGACCGACGACGGAGCGGAGACGGATCTCGATCTCGGCCATTACGAGCGCTTCACCGGCGTCGATGCCCGGCAGAGCGACAACATCACGACCGGCCGCATCTATTCGACCGTGATCGGCAAGGAACGGCGTGGTGAGTATCTCGGTGCCACGGTGCAGGTGATCCCGCACGTCACCGACGCCATCAAGGAGTTCGTCCTCACCGACACCGACAGGGAGGATTTCGTCCTGGTCGAGGTCGGCGGCACGGTCGGCGACATCGAGAGCCTGCCGTTCCTCGAGGCCATCCGCCAGGTCGGCAACGAGCTCGGGCGCGAGCGCGTGATGTACGTGCATCTCACGCTCCTGCCATGGGTGCCGACGGCAGGCGAGCTGAAGACCAAGCCGACCCAGCATTCGGTAAAGGAGCTGTTGAGCGTCGGTATCCAGCCTGACCTGCTGCTGTGCCGTTCTGGCGACAAGGAGATTCCGGCCAACGAGCGGCGCAAGATCGCGCTGTTCTGCAACGTCAAGACCGAGCGTGTGATCGAGGCGCGCGACGTCGATACGATCTACCAGGTGCCGATCGCCTATCACTACCAGGGCTTCGACGCCGAGGTCTGCAAGTATTTCGGTCTCGATGCCAGCATGGAGCCGAACCTCGATCGCTGGCGCGGCGTGGTACGCTCCGTGCGCGAGCCCGAGGGCAAGGTCACGATCGCCGTGGTCGGCAAATACACTGTGCTCCTCGATGCCTACAAGTCGCTGTCCGAGGCGCTGACCCATGGCGGCTTCGGCAGCAACGTCAAGGTCGGGCTGGAGTGGATGGACTCCGAGATCTTCGAGCGCGACGACGCCGTCGCCCATCTCGAGAATGTCCATGGTATTCTCGTGCCGGGCGGATTCGGGGAGCGCGGCACCGAGGGCAAGATCCATGCGGTGAAGTTCGCGCGCGAGCGCAACGTGCCGTTCTTCGGCATCTGCTTCGGCATGCAGATGGCGGTGATCGAGGCGGCGCGCAATCTTCTCGGCATCGAGGACGCTTCGTCGAGCGAGTTCGGGCCGACCGACCATGCCGTGGTCGGGCTGATGACCGAATGGCTCAAGGGCAACCAGATCGAGAAGCGCGGGGCGGACGGCGATCTCGGCGGCACGATGCGGCTCGGCGCCTACGCCGCCCATCTGCGACAGGGCACCCGGGTGCACGCGATCTACGGCCAGGACGTGATCAGCGAGCGCCACCGCCATCGCTACGAGGTCAACGTCAACTACAAGGACCGGCTGGAGCAGGTCGGGCTGCGCTTCTCGGGCATGTCGCCGGACGGCCTGCTGCCGGAGATCGTCGAGATCCCCGACCATCCCTGGTTCATCGGTGTGCAGTATCATCCCGAGCTGAAGTCGCGCCCGTTCGCCCCGCACCCGCTTTTCACCTCCTTTATCGGAGCGGCCAAGGCGCAAAGCCGGCTGGTTTGACCGCGTTGCGCCCGGGTGGAGTCGCATTTCCGTCAAGTTTTCCGGGTGGAATGGCGCAAATGACCCGCAAGTTGCTTTTTGCCGCCTTCGCCCTGCTCGCGTTCGCGACGAGTGCGGCGGCACAGACCGCCGCCCAATCGCCTTACGGCAAGGCCGAGCGCCGCGATCCGATCTTCCTGCGCTTCCCGGCGATGGCCGAGCGTTTCTGGGTCAGGACCGAGACCATGGCCGCGAGCCACAAGGCGGTGGCGGTGCCGATGCCCAAGCAATGCGCCTTCGTGTATGCCGACACCTACACCCGCAACCAGATGAGCGAGCGCGAGGTGCAGGACATGGCGCTGTCCAACTGCACCGCCAAGCTCAACCAGCTGGGTCCGCTGGGCGAGAACTATTCGACCGACTGCCGGTGCCAGGTC
This sequence comes from Enhydrobacter sp., assembly GCA_026126105.1. Lineage (GTDB taxonomy): Bacteria > Pseudomonadota > Alphaproteobacteria > Reyranellales > Reyranellaceae > Reyranella. The sequence continues at coordinate 12,354 of JAHCJV010000038.1, read as the reverse complement.
GTGATCAGCGACGGCATGTATCTTCAGCCGCGCGAAGCGATGCCGGATCAGGCGTACGGCCCGGCATCGATCTTCTATCGCGACGATCGCGGCAATGTCGCGCGCCTCAACGGCGTGGCGCGCTACGGCGCCCTGATCGGCCGGGACCGGTCGGTGACCTTCACCGTCGATAACCCGCGCGGCGAGACGGTGTGCGAAGGCACCTTCACCAACGAGGGCCCGCAGTCCGGCCGGTTCTCGCTCGGCTGCTTCAACGGCAAGTTTGGCGGCAACGGCACCTACGAGAGCCGGGTCGGCAACCCCAACGACCATATCCTCGCCCGCGGCCAGACCGGCCGCGGCCAGCCAGTCACGATGGTGATCGGGCTTCCGGCGCAACTCGCGGCCAACACCTATGGCGGGCTCTGAGATGCGGCGCTGGCTGCTCGCGGCGCTGATCGCTCTCGCGCCGGCTGCCGCCTCGGCCCAGAGCGCGGGCGAGGTCGAGCGCTGTTTCCAGAATCCCGGCAGCTGCACTCCCGGCGCTGCCGCGCCCGCGCCGCCACCCGCAGCGGCACCGGCACCCGCGCCCCGGCCGGCCGCAAGTGCCGCCCCCGCGGCGCCGGCGCGCGGGCCGGATTACGCGACCGTGCTGAACAGCCCGGAGCCGGACCGGCGCAAGCTGCAGGAATCGCTGCGGACGCTCGACAAGTACAGCGGCCCGATCGACGGCAACCTGCAGTCCGCCGCGACGACGAAGAGCATCGGCGACTGGCAGAAGGGGCACGGCTACACCGCCACCGGCAAGCTCACGCCGAGCGAGGCGGTCGCGCTCAACAACGAGGCGGCCAAGGCACCGATCCGCCGTCTCGATCCCTCCGCGCAGGTCGCCGCGGCGGCGCCAGCCACGGCACCCGCCGCGTCAGCGTCCAATGCGGACGCGCTCAAGGCCCTGCGCACGCGACTCGCCGAGCGCCGCAAGGTCGCGGAACCCAAGGCGAGTGCCGCGGCGCATGCGCTCGTCGCCGACCTGAAGGCTTACGTCGCGGCCGACGGCAAGGGCCCGGCGGGCGAGCAGTTCGCGGCGTTCGCCAAGTGGTATGCCGAGAGCAAGGCCGCCGGCTGGACGGTCGGCGACATCAAGCCGGCGGTCGAGGACTACGGCGACACCAAGGCCGGCTCCGCCGCGACCGCGGAAGTGAGCTTCGAGACCAGGCAGGGCGACAAGACCACCTCGCAGTGCATGGTCTTCGCCTGGGTCGAGGCCAGCCCGCGCAAGAACGCCAAGGCCTTCTCCTGCGATGACGTCGCGGGCGTGGAGAAATGGAAGACCGACCAGGCGCTGCGCAGCGCCTGGCGCTGATCAGAGCCGGGTGCGCGGATACAGGCTCAGGCCGCAATAGAGATCGGCCGGGAAACATGTCATCCGCCTTTGGGCAGTCGGCGCTGAAGTGGTGGCAGAGCAGGTGAGTGCTGCCGCCGCACCGCTCCCCTGAACATAAATCTCTCTTCGCACTGACGCGAGGTCGATCCGCGCGTCCTGGCATGCTGGGGCGAGGTGGCGCGCGCCCTGCGCCACAGAGCATGACCGCGAAGAGGCCGAGCGGGCGCGGTTGTTGTCACTGCACCCTGCACGCTCTACGCTGAATCTATAGGGAGCGGCAGGGAGCGGGCACATGGCACAGCTGAGCGGGACGGAGGTGTTCTCCGACAATTTCAAGAAGGACGGCAAGCTCAACAGCGACAACTGGGAGATCAACAAGGCGTACTACGGCGAAGATGGCAAATACAACCCGGCGTTCCTCGGCCAGACCTTCATCCGGCAAGAGCTGCCCGACGCGGCCAACGGCATGGCGCGGATCCGCATGGACACCTGGAACGCCGAGTGGAAGGACGGCAAGTCGTTCTATGGTTCGGAGGCGATCACCAAGGGCGCCTGGGATGCTCAGTCGACCGGTGGCGTGGGCTTCGAAGCCAGGATGAAATTCGAAGGAACCCAAGGCGGCATGATCGCCGGCATGTTCTTCTACCAGCAGTTCACGTACCCGCCCGGGCCAGGCAATCGCCGTGTTCCACACAACGAGCTGGACTGGGAGATTCTGACCAGCCAGCTGAGGGAGAGTTCGAAGAATAAAATCTCTACCAATGTCTTCACGCACGAGGCGGCCGGCAACTCAGAGAAGGACTATCCCATCTCGTACCCGGTCACGCAGATAAAGAAGTTCTCGCCTAACGACTGGCATACCTACCGCATCGAATGGCTGCCGACCAAGGTCATCTGGCTGATCGACGGCAAGGTCATAAGGACCGAGACGACTCATTTGCCGCAAGCCAACGTGAAGCAGCAGTTGCACTTGAATCTGTGGGGCACACCTGCCTTCCCGCCGCTCGGACCGTGGGGCCCTTCTCCGGGTGATCGCGGCGGACCGAACGTGAGCGATCCGACCCTCGTCCCGGCGACCAACGCCAACCCGTTCAACGCGACGACCAACCCTGGCGGAAACAAGACCTATTTCTTCGATGTCGACTACGTGAAGGTGGAAGAATTGTCGACCCGGCTCGGCAGCCAGGCCGCAGAGTTCCTGGTTGGGAGCCTCAACAACGACGGCATCGATGGCGGCGGCGGCACCGACACGTTGTCCGGCAAGGCCGGTCACGACACCATCTGGGGCGGCGACGGCGATGATGCGATCCGCGGCGGTCTCGGCGACGACACCATCCACGGCGAAGGCCATCACGATACGCTCCTCGGCGGCGACGGCAACGATAGCATCGACGGGGGCGCCGGCGACGACACCATCGACGGCGGCGACGGAAACGATTCGCTGAACGGTGGCGACGACCGCGATATAATCGAGGGCGGGGCGGGCGATGACTGGATCGGTGGCGGCGGCGGCAACGACGTCATCGCAGGTGGCGGCGGCAACGACCGAGTTCAGGCGGGACTGGGCGACGACATCGTCGATGGCGCGCTCGGCGACGACACCATTCACGGCGACGCCGGCAACGACACGGTTTTCGGCGGTGCCGGCAACGACACGATCGACGGCTGGACCGGGCAGGACACTCTCCTCGGCGGAAGCGGCGACGACTGGATCGCTGGCGGCGACGGTGATGACGACATTCTCGCCGGTTCGGGCAATGATCGGCTGGCGGGCGGCACCGGCGATGACAACCTCACCGGCGGAGCGGGCAACGACGCCTTCCTGTTCTCCAGCATCGCCGACAGCTTGGTCGCCGCTGGCGACTGGATCCGCGACTGGGAGGAGGGCGACAAGGTGGACCTGCGCGGGATCGATGCCAACAGCCTGGTTGCCGGTGATCAGGCCTTCACGCTGATCGGCGCAGCGGAGTTCAGCGGCGCTGGGCAGCTCCGTGTCTTTGCCACCGACAACACCATCATACAGGGCGACATCAACGGCGATGGCGCTGCCGATTTCCGCATCACGGTCGCTGGAGTTCATGCGCTGAACAACCACTCCTTCGCCCTCTGAGGCGCGGCACGCCGCACAAGAACACAAGGCCTTCTCCTGCGATGACGTCGCGGGCGTGGAGAAATGGAAGACCGACCAGGCGCTGCGCAGCGCCTGGCGCTGATCAGAGCCGGGTGCGCGGATACAGGCTCAGGCCGCAATAGAGCCCCTCCGGCAGCGGCGAGCCCGGCGGATGCGTGCGTCCCTGCGCGAGCAGCTTGGGCAGCAGGTGCGTATGCGGTCCTTCGGGAGCCCGTCCGCCCGGCGGCGGGATCGGCTGATGGACCTCGATCCGCGCCACGGGCGAGACGAGGATGCGCGTCGGGCTGGCCCGCGCGATGGCGGGGCCGGCCGGATTGCCGGGGGCGAGCAGGGGGCGTCCGATGCCGTCGCGCAGGGCGGCAGCGGTAGCGGCGTCATCGGACCGCAGCCGGACCAGCATATCGATATGGGGCGCGGCGACGCCGAGGTCGAAGGTGAGGGGGCCGATCTCGGTGACGGTGGCGCGTTGCGCGCCGCGCCGCCCGGAGCAGAAGGCGATCTCGCGCAACCGTCCGGCCTCGTCGGTCAGGCCGAAGGGCTGCACGCCCTCGAGCGAGACGATCGCCAGCGCGCCGCGCTCGGTCTGCACGGCCAGGGCGTCGAGGTCGAGCTGCAGGCCGGGCTCGTCGGCGTCGTACTGGAATTCGGCGATGGCGCCATAGGTGCCAACGCTCCAGCCGGTGGTCGGGTCGGCCAGATGGCGCCGTACGATGAAGGCCGGATCGTCGTCGAGCAATCGACAGTGCAGGGCAGGGTCCATTCCGCAGACCCTACCCTGAAACGTCCTGGCGGGGCTACGCCCCGGACCGACGAGACGTGTCGCCCGTTCTCCCGACACCCGGCCGCGTCGTCCTGAGAGCTTGTGAATCTATCGACCAATCGTGAGTTGAGGAACTCTGGCTACACACAACCGCACCCTGAGAGCTTGTGAATCTTTCGCCGGAGTCGCTACACATCCACCTCACCCTGAGGAGCGCAGCGTAGCGGAGCGTCTCGAAGGGTGGCGACGAGAAGGACGTGGCCAAGTCGTTGCGCCATCGCTTCTTGTGAGGGCAATTCGTGTTGCCCCAAGGCGCGGGTTACCCTCCCTTTCTGAGGGTCGCACGCTGACGGTCGAGGATACGCGCCATAACTACGGCGAGCAGCGCTTTCAGACCATCGGGTTTCTGAGCGTTCGGATGGTAATGGTGGTTGGACGCCGCGCGGCGACGCTCGGCACATCATTTCGATGAGAAAGTGCAATGCCCGCGAACAAACGCGCTATCAAGAGCGACTTGGCCAAGGTTGAGCGGCACCGGATCAGGCCGCAGGAATATGACGACGCACCGGAACTGACGGACGAACAGTTGGCCGGTGCGATGGTGACGGAAGCCAGGCCGGTCAACAGGCCGCGCGGTTGCACCGAAGCTCGCTGTAAAGCTCCGGCTCGACCCTGAGGTGCTCCGCCACTTCAAGTCCGGCGGTGCGGGCTGGCAGACGCGGATAAACGACCCCTCGTCAAGGTCGCGCGGCGGGCAACGAAGAGATAGTTGGCCTGAAGTCTCTGGAGGGAACGTCGAGATGACTCGCTCGCCCTGGGGATCGGCAGAGGACTATAGCTCGAAGATATCCACCGATGGGGCTCTCTACCTTACGCCTCACAGCTTCGCTAATTCCTGACCCTGCACATTGAAGACTTCCCAACCCACCGAGTCGGCCGAACCGTCCTTCGGAAAGGAGTGGGGAGAACGAATACCAGATCGAGCCCTTGCGGCTCGTGCTTATCGCCATTTCCTCGGCCACGCGCTCGCTTGGCACAACGAGAAATTGCGGAAGCTTTGTCGTTTCAGCCCGCAGGTTCACGAAGACATACACATGGGTCTTCGAATAGGTCGTTGCGGCAGCTGCATTGAGCAGCCAGAACTTGGCATTTCCGCTGTTCGACTTGACCTGGACGGACCACGCGTTGAGACAGTTGGCATTGGTTACGAGCAGATCAGCGCCGGCCGCGTTGCGCAAGGTAGGGGAGACGACGAATCCGCGCTTGGATAGCTCGGCAGCCACCAGATAAACCCCATGCATTCCACTTGAGTGTCGCCTTGTTCTCAGCACCATGAGGCCTCGCACCGTTCAGCACGTGCAAGGCTACTCGGCCAGCCCCTCCCCGCCATCCCCCTTGACGCGCCTTCGCCCTCAAATTACCAAACTCACATCGACGGTCCTCCCTAACCGGAGGCTAACAGGGAATGCCGTGCCGCCCGCGAGGGCCAATCGGCAGCTGTACCCGCAGCTGTAAGCGGCGAGCGAACGCCATCGAGTCACTGGACCTTCGGTCTGGGAAGACAGGCGCAAGCGACGACCCGTGAGCCAGAAGACCTGCCGGCGATAGCGTCGCTCTTCCGATGGACGGGACAATCCAGCGGACGGTCAACCGAGCGGTGACGCGCCTTGTGCGTGGACTGCTGTGGAGGACCGTCAATGACGCCGATCCGTCGATATTTTCTTGGACTATCTCCCCTGCTCGTGCCGGTCTGCGCCGTCGCGCAGACCGAAACCGTGACGACGTTGCCCGGCATCGTCATCACCACCGACCGCGAGCCGATCCCGGTCGAGAAGGTGACCGGCTCGGTTACCGTCATCACCAGCGACGAGATGGAGCGCCGGCAGCTGCGCACCGTCGAGCAGGTGCTGCGCCAGGTGCCCGGCGTCTCCGTGCAGCAGTCGGGCGGGCCCGGCAGCCTGACCTCGGTGTTCGTGCGCGGCTCCAACGCCAACCATGTCGTCGTCATGATCGACGGCATGAACTACAACGATCCCTCGACCGCCAACGGCGCGATCGATTTCGCGCATTTCCTCACCGACAATCTCGACCGCATCGAGGTGGTGCGCGGCCCGATGAGCACGCTCTACGGCTCGGGCGCGATCGGCGGCGTGATCAACATGGTCACGAAGAAGGGCGCCGGCGCGATGAATGGCGGCGGCTACGCCGAGATCGGCACGCGCCTGACGACCAGCGTGGGGGCCTACGCGCGCGGCAGCGTCGACCGTTTCAACTACAACATCAGCGCGACCGGGCTCTACGCCAAGGGCGAGTCGGTCGTCCCGCCCCGCTTCACGCCGCTCGGCGCCTATGTCGACCTCGACGGCTATCGCAACATCAACCTCGCCTCGCGGCTGGGCTTCGACCTGAACGACAACTCGCAGTTCACCTGGTTCAGCCGCTTCATCGACACCAACGTGAAGTTCGACCAGGTCGGCCAGGAAGATCCCAACGCCAACGAATATACCCAGCAGTTCTTCAATCGCCTGCAGTTCGACGGGAACTATTTCGGCGGCCTGTGGAAGCCGACGGTGGGTGTCGGCTACAGCACCGTCTATCGCCACGACCTGGACTATCCGAGCGAGCAGGTGCCGGCGAACTTCTTCTACTCCCCGTCCCCGAACTCCACCTTCAGCGGCCGGACGTTCACCGCCGACTGGAAGAACATCATCGAGGTCAGCGAGCTGTTCAACTTCGTGGGCGGCGTCGATTTCAACCAGCAATGGGCCTACACCAACATCAACGTCGATCATCAGTTCCCGCTGTTCAATCCCCTCATCGAGAACTGGGGCGCGGCTTCGCAGACCGGCCTGTACGGCCAGATCCGCAGCACGCTGTTCGACTCGCTGACCCTGACGCTCGGCGGCCGGCTCGACTGGCAAAGCCGCTACGGGCAGGTCGGCACCTGGCGCGCGGGGGCGGCCTACCTGTGGCGCGAGACCGACACCAAGTTCAAGGGCTCCTACGGCACCGCGTTCAAGGCGCCTGCCCTGCTCGAGCTCTACAGCACCGGCGCGTTCTGCGCCGGCAATCCCAACCTGCAGCCCGAGTACAGCCGCGGCTACGAGTTCGGCGTCGACCAGGGGCTGTTCGATGGCAAGGTTCGCGCCAACATCACCTACTTCAAGAACGCCATCAGCAACCTGATCCAGTGCGCGCCCCCGACATTCCTGCTGCTGGAAAACGTCAACAACGCGCAGACCGAAGGCGTCGAGATGTCGGTGCAGATCGCCTTCACGAGCTGGCTCGACCTCTATCTCGGCTACACCCACCAGCTCGCCTTCAACGTCGACACCGGCGTGCCGCTCGTTCGCCGGCCGGAGGACGTCTTCGCAGCCCGCCTGGGCGTCCGCCCGTGGGAAGGTGTGCGCCTCGGCGCCGAGCTGACCCAGGTCGACGGCCGTCACGACATCGACGCCGTCACCGGCACGCTGATGACCCCGTCGCCCTACACGCTGCTGCGCGCGACCGCCGCCTGGGACGTCCGCAAGGGCCTCGAGCTCTACGCCCGGGCGGAGAACATCCTCAACGACCAGTACGAGGAACCCGAAGGCTTCAAGCCGCCGAGCGTCCAGGTCTTCTTCGGCGCCAGGGTCCGGTTCTGATAGCTCGTGAATTTATGCGCGTCTCGCTGCACACCATCCTCATCCTGAGGAGCGCAGCGAAGCGGAGCGTCTCGAAGGATGGCAGCGCGAAGGACCGATCTGCCTCATTCCTGAGGCAACTTCGTGCGCCGCTTCGCCAGCGTCCCGATGGCCACGTAGTCGCCGCGGATCAGGGCTTCCTTTTTTGCGCGCGACCAGCCTTTGATGCGTCGCTCCGCAGCGATGGCGTCGGTGATGAGCTGGAAATGCTCGGCCCAGACCAAGGTCACGGGCCGCCGTGTGGACGTGTATCCACCGTAGGCGCCGGAATTGTGCTCGCCGACCCGCTGGTCCAGGCCGAGACGTGCCGAACCGACATAATAGCTGCCGTCGGCGCAGCGCAACATGTAGGCGTACGCACCGGGCTCGTCCGACATGGTTCTGGCATCATCCTTTTCGTTGCCACCCTTCGAGACACTCCGCTTCGCTCCGTTCCTCAGGGTGAGGAGGAATGGCAGCAACGGCGTGCAGGCTCGGCCGCTACACACCACCTCATCCTGAGGAACGGAGCGCAGCGAAGCGTCTCGAAGGATGGCAGCGCGAAGGCCGGTGCTGTCGTCATCATGACGGGCAGCGGCACCGTGCCTGTTGCCACCCTTCGAGACACTCCGCTTCGCTCCGTTCCTCAGGGTGAGGTGGGATGGTAGCAACGACGTGGAGGTTCGTCGAAAAGTACGTTGGTCGGATACATTGGCACGCTCTCAGGAGGATCCTTCGTCGACATGACTGTCCGGTTTGCCGCCGCCGTCCTCGGCCTCTTGCTGGCGGCTGCGAGTCCGGCTCGGGTTGACGCGGCGCCCCGGCGAGTCGTGACCGTCAATCTCTGCCTCGATCAGTTCGCGCTGCGTCTCGCCGCGCCGGGGCAGCTCGTGGGGGTGAGCTATCTCGCGCGTGACCGGCGGACCTCGGTCCTGGCGGATCGGGCGCGCGAGATCCCGACCGTCCGCGGCACCGCGGAATCCATCCTCGCTCTCCGGCCCGATCTCGTCGTCTTCGACTCGACGTCGCTCGGGAACGTCAAGCGGCTGGTCCGCGCGGCCGGCGTGCCGATCCTGGAGCTGCCCTGGGCGCGCTCGCTCGAGGAAGCGCAGACCTCTATCGGGCGTATGGCCGAGGCGCTCGGCCGCATCGAGCAGGGCCACGGGCTGATCGCGTCGATGCGCGAGCGGGAGCGCCAGCTCGTTCGACCGGGCCCGCCGAGCGCGACGGCGGCCGTGCTGCATGCCGGCCTGCTTACCGCCGGCAAGGGCAGCTTGACCGACGAGCTTCTGGGGCTGACCGGCTATCGCAATCTCGCCACGGGGCTCGGCATCTCCGATTACGGACGTCTGTCGCTCGAGGCGCTGCTCGCCGCGCGGCCGGACGTCGTCGTGCTTGACGGCGGATCGAACGACGATCCGGCTCGCGCCACCTCGTTCGTCGACCATCCGGCGCTCAGGGCGCTGGCGAACCGTGCGCGGATCGTGTCGCTGCCGATCCGCTATGCCATCTGCGCCGGCCCCGAGAATCTCGATGCGATGCAGATACTGCGCGAGGCGCATCCGTGAAGGCGGTGCTCGCGCTGCTGGCCGCCGCCCTCTTCCTCGCCTCCATCGCGACCGGTCCGGTGGGTTGGCCGTGGCGGCTCGGCGACGAGGTGGGCTGGGCGATCGTGCTCGACCTCCGCCTGCCGCGCGCCCTGCTCGGCCTGCTGGTCGGCGCCGCGCTTGGCCTCAGTGGCGCGGTGCTGCAGGCCTGGCTGCGCAATCCGCTCGCCGAGCCGGGCGTGATCGGCGTCTCGGCCTGCGCCAGCTTCGCCGCGGTCTCCGCCTTCTACAGCGGGCTGGCGGCGGCCTTCGTGCTGGCGCTGCCGCTCGCCGGCATCGCCGGAGCGGCCGCCGGCATCGCCGCCCTGATGTCGGCAGTGCGGGCCGGCGCCGGAACCGTCTCGCTGCTGCTGATGGGCGTGGCGATCAACGCCATCGCCGCCGCGCTGATCTCGCTCGTGCTGGCGCTCGCCCCCAACCCCTTCGCCTTCCAGGAGATCTGGCTGTGGCTGGCGGGATCGATCGCCGACCGCGATCTCCGCCACATCCTGGTGTCGGCGCCGTTCATCGTCGCCGGCGCCGGGCTCGTCCTGATGAACCGCCGCTGGCTCGACGCCCTGTCGCTCGGCGAGGATGCGGCCCGCAGCCTCGGCGTCGACACGCGACGGCTCGGCCTGTGGCTCACGCTGGCCGTCGGCCTGATGGTCGGCGCCGCCACGGCCGTCGCCGGCATGGTGGGATTCGTCGGGCTCGTCGCCCCGCACCTCGTGCGCGCGCGGGTCGGCTTCAAGCCCGGCGCCACCCTGGTCCCATCGATGCTGGTCGGCGCGATCCTGGTGCTCGCCGCCGACATCGCCGTGCGCCTGCTGCCGACCGACTACGAGCTGCAGCTCGGGGTCTTCACCTCGCTGGTCGGCGCGCCGTTCCTCGTCCGCGTGATCCGGCGCGCCCAGGCGTCGTGGTTGGCCACATGACGGGGCTCGCGACATGACGATGCTCGCCACGCACGGGCTGATCCGCCGGCGCGGCGCGCGGACGGTGCTCGACGAGATCGACGTCGCCTTCGCAAAGGGACGCTTGAGCGCGGTGGTCGGCCCGAATGGCGCGGGCAAGACGACTCTGCTGCGCCTCCTCGCCGGCCTCGACTCGGCCGACGGCGGCGAGGTCCTGCTCGACGGCCATCGTGTCGACCGCCTTTCCGCCGCCGTGCGCTCCCGGCGCATCGCCTTCCTGCCGCAGAGCGCCGCCGTCTACTGGCCGCTGCTCGGACGCGATCTCGTGGCGCTCGGTCGCCTGCCGCATGGCGCCGATCTCAGCCGCCCGCTCTCGCCGCCCGATGCGGCGGCTATCGACCGAGCCCTGGCGCGGGTCGGGGGCGCGTCGCTGGCGACCCGCCGGATCGACGAGCTGTCGCAGGGAGAACGCGCCCGCCTCGGCCTCGCCCGCGTCCTGGCGACCGAGGCCGAGGCGATCCTGGCCGACGAGCCGGTCGCGAACCTCGACCCGGCCTACGCGCTTGAGGCGATGACCTTGCTGAAAGCGGAAGCGGCGCGCGGCGTCTGCGTCGTCGTCTGCCTGCACGATCTCGGCCTGACCGCCCGCTTCGCCGACCACGTCGCCCTGCTCGCCGCCGGCCGGCTGCAGGCCTCCGGGCCGCCCGCCGCCGTGCTCCACCCAACCGTGATCGACCCCGCCTACGGCGTCGGCTTCCGCACCGTCACCGTCGACGGTATCGCCCAGCCCATCGCCTGGACGTATCGCGGCTAGCCATGTGCAAATGGTGAAGCTGTATCCGTGAGACAACGCGATCGGGCGACACACCAACCTCACCCTGAGGACCGCAGCGCAGCGGAGCGTCTCGATCAGCGCGGGGTAACTCCCGCGCCTTTGGTGGCGACGCGAAGGAATCGGCACAGGCGGGAGCCGCGACAAAGCTGACGATTGCGGCGACGTGCACCACGGCCTGCGGTTCTACCATTCGAGACACTTCTCTCCTCGGGCGTGTAATGACCTATCTGACAACCATCCCGCCTCATCCTGAGGAGCGTAGCGAAGCGGAGCGTCTCGAAGGATGGCAACTCGAAGGACGTAGCAACGATCGCTGGATAAACATGATTCTTGCGAGGTCGTGCGCGTTGCCCACCCTTCGAGACACTCCGCTTCGCTCCGTTCCTCAGGGTGAGGTGGGTGTGTAGCGACGAGCTGGAACCAATATCATTTCTTACGGGCGAAACGGCGCGGTGGAGTCGACCAGTCTTGGCTATGACATCATCAACGGTTTCGACTGCAATACCGACTTGTTTGCGTTCCCGCAGTTCATCACCAAGATAAGATCGACGGTCGCGACGGGTCAGCTGTCCAGCGCAACTTTCGACAGCGACCTCGCCGCTGCCGTGCAGGCGTCGAACCTCGTGCAAGGCTGTGCGGTCTTGTTCACGCCGACAAGCGGAGACCTGGCCGACCGAACGTTCCTGATCGTGAACGGAGACAACCAGGCCGGTTACCGTGCTGGCTCGGACTATGTGATCGAGATAAAGAACATCGAGCACGTGGCACAGTTCGGCACGGGCAATTTCGGCACTACCTTCTAGCGTCGAGTCCGGGTCAAGCCGCGTTGGCCCGAGCCGGCTGCAGGCCTCCGGGCCGCCCGCCGCCGTGCTGCACCCGAACGTGATCGACCGCGCCTACGGCGTCGGCGTCCGCGTCGTCACCGTCGACGGCATCGCCCAGCTTATCGCCTGGACGTATCGCGGCTAGCCATGCTCGTTCCAGCTGGGAGCGCGACTCTCATAGGCGCAAACATCGACCGGCAGACCAACACAACCCTCATCCTGAGGAGCGCAGCGCAGCGGAGCGTCTCGAAGGATGGGAACCGAAGGACGGGGCTGCCT
>JAHCJV010000037.1 GCA_026126105.1 Enhydrobacter sp. | reverse complement strand
CTGAAGACGCTGACCCGCCTGCGCGACCTCGGCAACACGGTGCTGGTGGTCGAACACGACGAGGACGCGATTCGCGCCGCCGACCATGTGGTCGACATGGGCCCGGGCGCCGGCGCGCACGGCGGCAAGGTGATCGCCGAGGGCACGCCCGAGGAGGTCATGCGCAACAGCGCGAGCCTCACCGGGCAGTATCTCTCCGGCTTTCGCCAGATACCCGTTCCCAAGATGCGGCGCGTGCCCGCGGCGAAAGGCGGCCGCTGGCTGACGGTCAAGGGCGCGAGGGCCAACAACCTGCAGAACGTCACCGCCAGCATCCCGCTCGGCACCTTCACCTGCGTCACCGGCGTCTCGGGCTCGGGCAAGAGCACCCTGATCGTCGAGACGCTCTACAAGGCGCTGGCGCGCCGGCTGAATGGCGCGCGCGAGCACCCCGGCGAGCATGCCGGGCTCGACGGCCTCGGCCACCTCGACAAGGTCATCGACATCGACCAGTCGCCGATCGGGCGCACGCCGCGCTCCAACCCGGCGACCTACACCGGCGCCTTCTCGCCGATCCGCGACTGGTTCGCCCAGCTCCCCGAATCGACCGAGCGCGGCTACAAGCCCGGCCGCTTCTCCTTCAACGTCAAGGGCGGGCGCTGCGAGGCCTGCCAGGGCGACGGCGTCATCAAGATCGAGATGCATTTCCTGCCGGATGTCTACGTCCAGTGCGACGTCTGCAAAGGCAAGCGCTACAACCGCGAGACGCTCGAGATCCATTTCCGCGGCAGGTCGATCGCCGACGTGCTCGACATGACGGTCGACGAGGGCTGCGAGTTCTTCAAGGCCGTGCCGGTGATCCGCGACAAGCTCCTGACCCTGCAGCAGGTTGGCCTGGGCTACATCCATATCGGCCAGCAGGCGACGACCCTGTCGGGCGGCGAGGCGCAGCGGGTGAAGCTCGCCAAGGAGCTGTCGCGCCGCGCCACGGGCCGCACGCTCTATATCCTTGACGAGCCGACAACCGGCCTGCATTTCGAGGACGTGCGCAAGCTTCTGGAGGTGCTGCATCGCCTGGTCGAGGGCGGCAACACGGTGCTGGTGATCGAACACAATCTCGAAGTCATCAAGACCGCCGACTGGGTCCTCGACATGGGTCCCGACGGCGGCACCGGAGGCGGCCGCCTCGTCGCCGAGGGCCCGCCCGAGGAGATCGTCAAGGTGCCCGAGAGCTACACGGGGCAATACCTCGCCCGCCTGCTGCCGCGCAGCGGCTCGGCGAAGAAGCGGGCGTGACAGGACAGCCTCTGACGCCGATCAAGCGTTTACGGAGAATTCTAAAGCTCGTCTGGGTTCATCTGATCCTGAGGGCCTGAAGACTTCGCCGGAGTTCTCGCCGTCTGTTGCGCGCTTTACTCTCCAGAGCTGCTCTTCAGCTTCGGCATGGTTCAGGATTGTTCCTTTCTCGGCCGCCGACCCCGAGCTCTTTGTGTCATGACCCGCCCCGCGCGATCGAAGTTCGCGCCGTCCGGCCCGGCGCACCGACTGGCCCTCCTTGCCTTCCATGGTTTTGAAATCGGCCCGATGCGCCACATCGCCGGCGTGCCCCTGCCGACGCATCGGCGAATCGACCGCGGTCACCGCAGCTAGGCAGCACGGTTACCGTCAGTGTCCACCGGAAGTCACCCGACGGCATCGGTGCCACCGTAGCCGAACCTGCGTTCTTCAAAGATGCGACTCACGGCGTCCGCGGCCCTTGCGTTTTGGGCTTGGCATGCCATCTCCATATCGCCTTCGGTTACCGGGCCCCTCTGGCGGGATCGGACGATCCCGCGATGTCGGAACCATCGTTATTGGTCGATCATCATCGGAGAGTGCCCATGGCAAATCCCGCCGCCCGATCTGTTGCCTTGCCTCTAGCGGTCGCAGCCGCTCTGCTGCTGGGGCACGCACCTGCCGGCGCCGAATCCACCGCCAAGCCTGCGTCGGGAAGCTACGATATCGCGCTCGACGAGCAGGCGCTGCGCGCTGCGGGCGTCAGCTTCCTGCACGTCGAACGGGAGCGCGGCGCGACCGACCTCGTCTTTCCGGGCACGGTGGTCGTGCCGCCGCCGCAGCTTCTGGTCGTCGCTGCGCCGGTCGAGGGGCTGATAGAGGCCGTCGAGGTGGCGTCCGACGAAAACGTGTCCGCCGGCCAGACCATCATCCGAATGCGCTCGCCCGAGCTCGTCACGGCACAGCGCGATTTCATTGCCGCGGATGCCAATGCCGCGCTGGCCCGCGATCGTCTGAGCCGCGCCGCACCGCTTTTCACCGCGCGAGCGCTATCCGAGCGCGAGCTGCGCATCGCCGAGAACGAGGCCCGGACAACAGCTTACAAGGCCGATGAAGCCCGCCATGTGCTGACGCTGCTGGGCATGACGGAACAGGAAGTCGACACGCTTCAGCGCACGCGGAACTTCAGCCCGACCATTGCCATCACTGCGCCCAAGGCCGGGGTAGTATTGACCCGGCAGACCAGCCCGGGTGCGCGCGTGGCGCAGGCCGAACCGCTGTTCACCATTGCCCGCCTCGACCCGCTGTGGGTCAACGTCCAGATACCGTCGGCGAGGCTGGGCTCAGTCGACGTAGGCTCGCCCGTCACGCTGGTTGGGCAGGGCGCGGCCGGAACCATCATCCGCATCGGTCGAGGCGTCGATCCGGCGACCCAGTCGGTGACGGCCGTCGCCCAGATCGACACCAACGGCGGCAGCGTCCGCCCTGGCCTTGCGGTCACCGTCCGCGTCCGCGTCAAGCAGGAAGACGCGGCGCAATGGGTCGTGCCGGCAGCGTCGGTCGTGCGCCACCGCGACCAGTCGTGGGTGTTCGTGCGCACGCCCGGCGGAGTCCGCGCCACGCCGGTGCAGGTGCTGAGCGAGAACGCGCGCGATGCCTCGATCCGCGCCGACCTCAAAGCCGGCGATCGCATCGCCGGCCGTGGCCTGATCCCTCTCCTGGCCGAACTTGCGAAGAGCGACACGGAATAGCGACATGATGAGCAACCTGATCGGCGCTGCACTGCGCCAGCGCCTGCTCGTCCTCCTCGCCGCGCTCGGGCTCGCCGCGTGGGGTGCCAGCGCCTACCAAAGACTGTCGATCGATGCGTTCCCGGACGTGGCGCCGGTGCAGGTGCTGGTTTCGATGCGCGCCTCCGGCTTGCCGCCGGAAGAACTCGAGCGGCGGGTGACCTGGCCGATCGAGATCGCCATGCGCGGCATCCCGAACCTGGTCAAGATGCGCTCGATCACCCGCTTTTCGGTAACGCTGATGACCTTCGAATTCGCCGAGGGCACCGACATCTTCTGGGCGCGCACCCAGGTCAACGAGCGCCTGCAGGAAGTACGCGATCAGCTCCCCGCCGGCACCTCGGGCGGCCTGGCGCCGATCGTGACGCCGCTTGCGGAGATGCTGATGTTCACCATCGATTCAGACACGCTGAGCAGCGAGGAGAAGCGCTTTCTCGTCGACTGGACGCTGCGGCCGGCCCTGCGCGCGGTGCCGGGCGTGGCTGACGTGAACGTGCTGGGCGGCTTCGTGCGCACCTTCGAGGTGGTGCCCTCGCCGGCCGCAATGGCAGCGCGCGGCATTACCACCGAAATGCTGGAGGAGGTGCTGATCGCCAACAACCGCAATGACGGAGCGGGCCGCGTGCGGGCCGGCGAGGAGGCGGTGCTGGTGCGCGCCGAAGGCCGCATCCAGACGCTCGACGACGTGCGCGAGACCATCGTGGCGGCCAGTTCGACGGGGGTCGTGCGAGTGGGCGACATTGCCGACGTGCGCAATGGCGCGCTGCCGCGCAACGGCGTCGTCACCAGCGACGGCGAGGGCGAGACCGTGTGGGCGCTGGTACTCGGGCTGCGCGGCGCCAACGCGCGCACCGTGGTCGACGGCGCCAAGGCGCGACTCGACCAGCTCGCACCGCAGTTTCCCGAAGGAACGAGGGTCGAGATCTTCTACGACCGCTCCGAGCTTATCGGAAAGGCTGTGTGGACGGTACAGAAGGTGCTGCTCGAGGCGATCGTGCTGGTGATCCTGCTGTTGCTGCTGTTCCTGGGCAACCTGCGCGCCGCACTCGTGGTGTCGCTGATCCTGCCGCTGTCGGTGCTCGCGACCTTCGGGATCATGCGCTACTTCGGCATGTCGGCCAACATCATGTCGCTCGGCGGCCTTGCGATCGCGATCGGGCTCCTCGTCGACTGCGCCGTCGTGGTCGTCGAGAACGTCGAGCACCGGCTCGCGCACGCTCGCAAGCCTGATCTGCAGGAGCGCCTGCGCCTTACCCTGGAGGCGACGCGCGAAGTGGCGATGCCGCTGTTGTCGGGCGTCGTCATCATCGCCACGGTGTTTACGCCGCTCTTGTCGCTGCAGGGTCTGGAAGGCCGGCTGTTCGGGCCAGTGGCGCTCACCATCGGCTTCGCGCTGGGCGCCGCGCTGCTGCTGTCGCTCACCGTGGTGCCTGTCCTGTCGGCTTACCTGCTGAAGGCAGGTGTCGAACATGAGCCTTGGCTGGTGCGCACGCTGCACCGCTTCTACGATCCGCTGCTCGCCGCCGTAATGCGCCGACCGCTGATCCTGGTAGCGGTCGCGGCCGCCGGCGTCGCCGCCACCGCCGCGATCTACCCGCGCATCGGCAAGACCTTCATGCCGGTCATGGACGAGGGCACGCCGGTCGTCACTATCCGCAAGCATCCCACGGTGTCGCTGGAGCAGACCGCGCAGATCGACCTGATGATCGAACGCCAGCTCATGACGGGCATACCGGAGATCAGGGGTATCATGGCGCGCGCCGGCGCCGACGAGCTTGGTATTGACCCGGTCGGCCTGAACGAAACCGACATGTTCATGGTGCTCGCGCCCAAGGAGAGCTGGCGGGGGCCCGACACGGCCTGGCTGATGGGCGAGGTGCGCAAGATCCTGGAGAAGATCCCGGGCGTGTCATTCGCCTTCTCGCAACCGATCGACATGCGGGTCCAGGAGATGATCATCGGCGCACGCGGCGACGTGGTGGTCAAGGTATTCGGCGACGATATACAAGAACTCAACCGAATAGCGCGCGACGTCGCGGCTGTGTTGCGTAAAGTGCCCGGATCCTCCGACGTTTTCGGGTTGCGCAATTCCGGTATGAAGTACCTTACCGTCAAGATCGATCGGTTGAGCGCCGGCCGTTTCGGCCTCAATGCCACCGAGGTCCAGGATGTGCTCCGCGTCTGGGTCGACGGCCGTGAGATCGGCCTTGTGCTGGAGGGCAATGCACGCGTGCCCCTGGTAGTGCGTGGCGAGGAGCGGCTGCGCGCGTCGGTCCACGACCTGGAGCGCATCCCCATCGTCCTGCCCAACGGTGGTGTCGCCGAGCTTGGCCAGATCGCCGACGTGCGCCTGGAGGATGGCCCGATCCAGGTGATCCGCGAGGACGGTCAGCGCTTTGCCAATGTGCTGACCAACGTCCGCGGCCGCGACCTGGTAGGCTTCGTCGACGAGGCCAAGGCCGCCGTGGCGACCCACGTGTCGATGCCCAAGGGTTACGAGCTGGTATGGGGCGGCCAGTTCGAGAACCAGCAGCGCGCCTCCTCCCGCCTGGCGCTGGTGGTTCCGATCGCGCTCGCCTTCATCTTCCTGCTGCTGTTCATGACCTTCGGCTCGCTGCGGCAGGCCGTCATCGTCTTCTGCATAGTACCCTTTGCCACCGTCGGCGGGGTGATTGCGCTATGGGCTTCCGGCGAGTTTCTATCGGTGCCCGCTTCGGTGGGATTCATCGCCCTGATCGGCATCGCCGTGCTGAACGGCGTAGTAATGGTCACCTACATCAACCAGGTGGTGGCAGCGGGCGGCCGCCCGCTGCGCGAGGCCGTCATGGACGGCGCGCGGCGGCGGCTGCGACCGGTCACGCTGACGGCGTCCATCGCCGCACTCGGTTTGGTGCCCTTCCTTTTCGCGACCGGACCGGGAGCGGAGATTCAGAAGCCGCTGGCGATTGTCGTGATCGGCGGCCTGTTCACGGCGACCGCGCTCACCCTGCTGCTCCTGCCGGTCCTCTACGAGCGCTTCGGCCTGCGGCCACAACCGGAAGTGCGCCCGATCGAAGCCGAGGCGTATGCGAGATGACGAACGCAGCGAAGCACCTTATCGGGCCCCATATCGTCGGCGCGGGAGGGGGTGTCGCCCCCCGCGTCACGACCGATGGTGTCGAAGCGCAGACGCTGCGCGAGAAATGGCAGCACCAGGGAATGCCGCAGGAGATCGAAGACTGCGGCGCAAGGCTTGCTTACGATGATCTTGCGAGAGGAATCGACGGACGCCGCTGCCAGCGAATCTCGCCCAGCTCGTAGCCGAACTGGCGGTCGACGACTCCGGGGGTAGCGTCGGAAGCGTCGCCCTTGCGGTTGGCGACGCGGGCTTGGGCGACATCCTTGGGCACATCGAGCCACAGGCCATCGAAAGGCACGCCGACCTTTCGGGCCAACGCTTCGGCGGCGGCGCGCTCCGCGGGCTTGGCGAAGACAGCGTCGAGCACGACGCTGTGGCCGGCCCGGAGTACGCGCTCGGCCCGCTCGAACATGGCCGCGTAGGTTTTCGCGGAAGCATCGGGGGTATAGCTGCCGGCCGGCATGCGCTCTTCGAGCGCGACTCCGGCGAGCCGCTTGCGCTCGACGTCGCTGCGCACCACGACAGCGCCCGGCGTGCGGCCGATCTCGGGCGCGAGGCGCAACGCCATCGTCGTCTTGCCACTGCCCGACAGTCCGCCGACTGCCAGCACGCGCGGCGGCGCGGGCTGCAGGAACGACAGCGCGATTCGCTGGTAGTCGCGTGCCCGGGCGGTGTCGCCGTCGCCGACCGACGCGGCCTGGGCATCGACGAAGGCCCGGATCGAGGCGCGGCGCGCCAGGAACATCGGCAGCAGCGCCAAGGATTCCTCGTGCGAGGCATCGGGCATCTCGGCGATGCGCCAGAGCCATTCGTTCAGGAGGCGATTGGCCAGCGGCCGAAGCGTGCGCTCACACAGGTCCATCAGCGCGAACGACAGGTCGTAAAGGACGTCGATCGTGGCAATGCGCTCGGAGAACTCGATGGCGTCGAACGGCACCGGCTTGCCGTCGAGCAGCACGATGTTGCGCAGATGCAGGTCGCCGTGACAGCGGCGGATCGCGCCCGCCTCGACCCGGCGCCCCACGAGATCGATGAACGGCTCGAGCGCGGACGGCATCTTCTCGGCCAGCGCCTCGCTGGTCGGCGGGTCGAGCCGTGTCCCCTGCTCCAGCATCTGGCGGATGTCCGCCGCTACCGAGTGGCGATAGTCGTCCGGCCGGCCAAAGCCATTACGGATTGACGCAAGGCCGTCATGATAGGCCGCTATGCGCGTGCCCAGTGCCGCCATCAGTTCAGGCGTCAGCGCGCCGCGCTCGGCCATGCGGTCGAGCAAACCGTCCTCGTCGAAGCGGCGCATGACGACCAGCCAATCGACCGCGTCGGTCGCCTTCTCGCCGACCTCGCCCAACACCAGCTTGGGCGTCCGCCGCACCGGTGCCGTGCCGAGATAGATCTCCGGCGCCAGCCGGCGATTGATGTCGATCTCGGCGCCGCACATCTCCGCGCGACGCTCCACCGTCGAGAAATCCATGTAAGGGAACTTCACGGCCCGCTTGAGCTTGTAGCCACGCTCGCCCGACAGGAAGACGACGGCACCATGCGTGTCGATACGCTTGGCCGGCGCGAGCCGCTTCTCGAGAAAGGCGATGACCTCCGACTGGTCCTCGACGACGAAGGAAGGGCGCGTTGTCATTCTGTGAGGGGCTCGTCGTCGGCGTACGGGTCGACGTGCAGGATGACCTCGGCCTGCGGGAAGGCTTCCCGGATCGCCGCCTCCACTGAATCGCCCATGACGTGGGCGCGGCCGAGCGACATGGTGGGATGGAGCACGACGTGGAGCTGGATGAACTGCGTCAGGCCGGCTGAACGCGTCCTCAGGTCGTGCACGTTGCGGACGCCAGGATGGCCGGTAACGATGTCGAGAATTTTCTGGCGATCCTCTGCCGGCAACTCGCGGTCCATCAGCACATCGATCGATACCCGTCCGATCGACCATGCACCTGTCGCCAGATAACCCGCCACGCCGAGCGCGACGGCGAGGTCGATCATCGGCTCGCCGAGCCGGCTGGAGAGATAGATTCCGATACCGACGGCGATGTTGTTGACGAAGTCCGTCGTGTAGTGCGCGCGGTCCGCACTGATGGCGAGCGATCCGGTCCGCCGCACAACGTGGTTCTGAAACAGCATCAGCACCAGGGTTAGAACGACGGCGAAGGCGCTCACCAGCGTGCCAACGAACTCCTCCTGGATCGGCCGGGGATGCAGGAAGCGGTCGATCACAGTGAGCACCAGCCCACCGGCCGAAGCGGCGATGAAGCCCGCCTGGGCCACGCCCGCGAGCGCCTCCGCCTTGCCGTGGCCGAAGCGATGGTCCTCGTCCGCCGGCACGAGCGCCTGGCGGATGGCGACGAAGGTGATCAGGGAACTCACCAGGTCGAGCGCCGAATCGATCAGCGACGACAGCATGCTCACAGAGTCGGTGATGAGCCAGGCCGCGGTCTTGGCGGCGATCAGAACGGTCGCGACCGTCATCGACGCGATGCTGGCCCACCGCATCAGGCGCGACGCCGTCTCCGGCGCGACGTTCAGGGATACAGGGTCTGCGTCGACCATGGCGATGCCGCATCGGCGCGGCGGTATTCCAGCCGATCGTGCAACCGGAACGGCTGGTCCTGCCAGAATTCGATCAACAGAGGATGCAGCCGGAAGCCCGACCAGTGCGGAGGCCGCGGCACCGTCCCGATGAGGTGCCTGGCGCCAAACTCGGCGACGCGCTTCTCGAGCGCGAAGCGGCTCTCCAGCGGACGCGACTGGTCGGAGGCCCAGGCGCCGATCTGGCTGCCGCGGGCACGGGTGGCGAAATAGGCGTCGGCCTCTTCGGCCGTGGTCTGGCTTACCGGCCCCTCGAGGCGGACCTGGCGGCGCAGCGATTTCCAATGGAACAGCATCGCCGCCTTCGGATGGGCAAGAAGCTGCCGGCCCTTGCGGCTCTCGTAGTTGCTGTAGAATACAAAACCCGCTTCATCGTAGCCCTTCAGCAGCACCATGCGATTGGAGGGTGTACCGTCCGCCGCGACCGTGGCCAGGGCCAGGGCGGAGGGGTCGTTCGGCTCGCTCTTCTCGGCCTCGGCGTACCATTCGGCGAAGAGGGTCAGCGGATCGGCTGTCTCTCGGATCATGACCACAATATGCAGGGGCGGACGGGGTTCGACCACCGGCATCTTGTCCCGGTGCCCCGGCCCCGCTAAGAACACGTCATGACATCAGCCGCACAACTCATGGCCGGAAAAAAAGGCCTGATCATGGGCGTTGCCAATGAACGCTCGATCGCTTGGGCCATCTCCAAGGCCTGCCACGATGCAGGTGCCAAGCTCGCCTTCACTTTCCAGGGCGAGGCGCTCGAAAAGCGCGTGCGGCCTCTGGCCAAGTCGATCGGCAGCGAAGCCATGCTCTACCCCTGCGACGTCACCGATGGCGCCAGCATCGACGCCGCCTTTGCGGCCGTCGAGAAAGAATGGGGAGAACTCGATTTCCTGGTCCATGCCATCGCGTTCTCGGACAAGGCGCAACTCAAGGGCCGCTATCTCGACACCACGCCCGAGAATTTTGCACTGACGATGAATGTGAGCTGCTATTCTTTCACCTCGGTGGCGCAACGCGCGGTGCCCTTGATGAAGAATGGCGGCAGCCTGCTCACCCTCACCTATTACGGCGCCGAACGGGTGATCCCCCACTACAACGTCATGGGCGTCGCCAAGGCCGCGCTCGAAGCCAGCGTCCGCTATCTGGCGATGGATCTCGGCGAGCAGAACATCCGCGTCAATGCGATTTCGGCCGGCCCGATCAAGACGCTGGCCTTCGCCGGTATCGGCGACAGTCGCTACATACTGAAGTGGAACGAGTTGAACTCGCCGCTCAAGCGAAATATCGAACCGAAGGAAGTCGGCAATGCCGGCCTTTATCTCCTGTCCGACCTCGGAACCGGCGTGACCGGTGAAGTGATGCACGTCGACGCCGGCTACCACGTCGTCGGCATGGTCAAGACCTCGTCTGCGAAGCAAATCGCCGAGCTGCTCGGCAACTTCGAAGGCGAGTAGAAGCGGAGGCCGGCCATGGCCGGCAACAGTTTCGGCACCCTCTTCCGGTTCACCAGCTGGGGCGAAAGCCACGGCCCGGCAATCGGCTGCGTGGTCGACGGCACGCCGCCGCGCATTGCCCTGACCGAGGCCGACATCCAGGTCTGGATGGAAAAGCGCCGTCCGGGCCAGTCGCGCTTCGTGACCCAGCGCCAGGAGCCGGACACGGTGAAGATCCTGTCGGGCGTGTTCGAGGGCGTCACGACCGGCACGCCGATCGCACTGCATATCGACAATGTCGATCAGCGCAGCCGCGACTACGGCGAGATCAAGGACCGCTTCCGCCCGAGCCATGCCGACTACACTTACTTCAAGAAGTACGGCGTGCGCGATTATCGCGGCGGCGGGCGCCAGTCGGCCCGCGAGACGGCGGTCAGGGTCGCCGCCGGCGCGATCGCGCGCAAGGTCCTGGGCAATGCCGTCACGATCCGTGGGGCGGTGATCCAGATCGGCAGCCAGAAGATCGATCGCGCCAACTGGGACTGGGACGCCACGGGCGACAATCCTTTCTGGTGCCCTGACCGCCAGGCCGCCCAGGGCTGGGAAGGCTATCTCGACGACGTGCGCAAGCGCGGCAGCTCGTGCGGCGCGGTGATCGAGGTCGTGGCCTCCGGCGTGCCGGTCGGATTGGGCGAGCCGGTCTACGACAAGCTCGATGCCGATCTCGCGCGGGCGCTGATGAGCATCAATGCCGTGAAGGGCGTCGAGATCGGCGACGGCTTCGCGACCGCGGCGATGAGCGGCGAGGAGAACGCCGACGAGATGCGCATGCGGGACGGCGAGCCCGTCTTTCTGAGCAATCACGCCGGCGGCGTTTTGGGCGGCATCTCGACCGGCCAGGACATCGTCTGCC
Source organism: Enhydrobacter sp. (assembly GCA_026126105.1). GTDB lineage: Bacteria > Pseudomonadota > Alphaproteobacteria > Reyranellales > Reyranellaceae > Reyranella. The sequence continues at coordinate 41,404 of JAHCJV010000037.1, read as the reverse complement.
GGCTGGCGGTAAAGCCGACCAGCTCGATCCTCTCGCTCGTGCGCAGCGTCGACAGGTTCGGCAACGAGGTCGAGCTGCGCACCAAGGGCCGGCACGATCCTTGTGTCGGGATTCGCGCCACCCCGGTGGCAGAGGCGATGGTCGCCTGCGTGCTGGCCGATCACCTGCTGCGCCATCGCGGCCAGTGCGGCACTGTCCCGTGAAGCCGCTGGAAGTCCGCTACAGCCGCCCGCACAACATCAGCATTGCCGTGCTGGCCGTCGGCATGATCGCCATCTCGATCGCGCACTTCGTCACCAGCTCTGAGCAGGGTGCGTCGCTGAGCACGAGCGATCCGCGTTTCGTGCTGTATGCGGTGCTCGTGGTCACCATGGGCTTTTATGCCTGGACGGGGTTCACGCGGGCGAGAAATCCGGAGCCGCAGGTCGTGATCGACCACAACGGGATCGCGCTCGGCTTCGGCCGCAACCGGCGCCTCGCCTGGAAGGACATCCTGTGGGTCCGCCAGCGCCACCTCGGCTTCCGCCTCCAGCTGCAGATCGGTGTCGACCCCGAGTCATTCATGCAGAGCGACCTCAGGCTCTCGATGTGGAACCTCGACGACGGGCTCCGGCCGGTCCGAGGCGCGCCTGCGGCCGTGGCGGTGCGCGATAACGGGCTCGATGCGCGGGCCTCCGCGATGTTCGATGCCGTTCGGACGTTTCGGCCCAATCTCGTAAAATCCTGAAGCGGAGCAAGACGCCCATGCGGCGGTTCATCGTTGGCCTGCTGGCCACCATCGGTGCAGTGGCGCTGCTGGCGATCACAGGCGTTGTCGTCTTCCTCGTCTCGGGTCCGCTTGCACCCCGCCACATGCCCGCCTCCGTGGTGCTCTCGCTCGATTTGCGCCAGCTGCCGAGCGAGAACCCGTCGAACAGCCTGCTGAGCGGCGGCCTGTGGCGCGACCAGCGGGACCTGATGGAAACCGTCCAGCTTCTGTGGCAGGCTGCGGACGATCCGCGCGTCGTCGGACTTTACGTCGAGATCGGCGACGACGACGCAGGCTTGGCCCGGGTGCAGGAGCTGCGGCAGGCAATCCTCCGTTTCCGCGGCAAGGGCAAGTTCGCGGTCGGCTTTGCCGAAGGTCTCGGCGGCAACGGCGACCATTTCGCAGACTACTATCTCGCGTCGGCTCTCGACCGGATCTGGCTCCAGCCGAGTGGCGGCTTCACGGTGCTGGGCCTCGCGGTCGAGACGCCCTTCCTGCGCAACGGGCTCGACAAGCTCGGCGTCAAGGTCGAGGGCGGCAAGCGCTGGGAGTACAAGAGTGCGCCCGACACCTTCACCGAGAACGGCTACACGCCTGCCGCGCGCGAGAACCTGCAGCAGCTGATTGACGGGCTCTATGGGCAATTCATCGACGACGTCTCGCGCGAGCGCAAGATCGCGGCCGCCAAGCTGCGCCAGCTGATCGATGCCGCGCCGTTCGAGGCCGAGCGGGCCCTCAAGGAAGGACTGGTCGACAAGCTCGGCTATCGCGCCGACGCAATGGACGACGTCTGGCAGCGGGCCGGCACGACACGCGACCTGATCGACCTCCACGACTATGCGGGGGTCGCCCAGCGTTCGGGCTCGAGCGAGGACGTCATCGCCCTAATCCGCGCCACGGGCGTGATCACCTCAGGCCCGGGCGAGGGTGGCCTGCTCGGCGATGAGTCACAGGCCACGGCCGAAGACGTGGTCGACGCCCTCGATTCGGCGGTGCAGAGCAAAGATGTGAAGGCGATCATCCTGCGCATCGATTCGCCGGGCGGCACCTATCCCGCCGCAGACGCCATGGCCGACGGCGTGGCGCGCGCCCGCGCCGCCGGCAAGCCGGTGATCGTGTCCATGGGAGACATTGCGGCCTCGGGTGGCTATCTGGCCGCAGTGCGCGCCGACGTGATCGTCGCGCAACCTTCCACCATCACCGGTTCGATCGGCGTGTTCGGGGTATGGCCGGTGGCGTCGGAGCTCCTCGACAAGCTCGGCGTACGCATGCAACGCCTGAGCACCGGCGCCAATGCCGGCATGTATTCGCTGTTCCAGGCGCCAACCCTGCCACAACGGCTGGCGATCGGCCGCGAGCTCGATGCCGTTTACGCCGATTTCACGCGTCAGGTCGGCGAGGCGCGCAAGCTCGACGCCGGTCGCCTCGACGCGGCGGCGCGCGGCCGTGTCTTCACCGGCGTAGACGCGCGCAGGGCGGGCCTCGTAGACGAGCTCGGCGGGCTGCAGCTCGCGCTGAGCATCGCCAAGGCCAAGGCCGGCATCGACGAGGCGGGGCCGGTCCAAATCCGCCGCTTTCCCGCCGAGGAAGACCCCTTCCACAAGATCGTCGATCGTGTGATGCGCCTCGTCGGCGTGGAGGCAGGAGGTCCGACGATACGGGCGCCACGTGAAATCCGCGAGGCCCTCGCCCGCTTCGGCGTCACCGCTCGCCCCGGTACCGTGCGCCTCCCACCCCTGCCGCCGCTCTGGAAGTAGGCAGGGCCCGTTCCTCCTCGTGCGAGCGCGGGGCGTAACAACAATCAGGTGCCGAGGCGAAACGTTGCCAACGTGTCGAGACGGTCGTGGTCGCGTCTCAGCAGCGCCAACTCCTCGACGCGGCCATGAATCGGCAGGTGCTGCCGGCCGACGATGCGCGCCACCTGCTCCGCTTCGATTGCGTGCGAGAACAGGCCGAGCGTGATGTGCGGCTGGAACGGTTCGGCATCGCGCACGGGGTTGAGCGTGTCGTACAGTCCGGTCAGCTCGGCGGCGCCGTCGGATGGCTCGGCATAGAGATGAAGATCGACTCGGGCGATGCGGTCGATCAGGAACCAGAACGGCCTGCGATCGATGGCGGCCAAGCCATCGCGCAATACAGCCTCGCGCTCGACGGGCGCGCCGAACACCAGCGTGAAGTGCGGGCCGATCAGCTCGGCCTCGCCCGGGTGGTACTGCGCCCGCAGGCGGCGCAGCGCAGTGTCGTCGGCCTCGCTCAGCAACGGCCAGGCGACGACGTAGAGCACGTCAGCCGTAGCTCTTGGCCATGCCGAAGGCCGGATCCATCGCCGCTCCGTACGGCGGGAACGGGTAGCGCAGGCCGTTCTTGCCGAGGTGGCCCATGCCCTCGATGGCGCGGAGGAACTCGTCCGGTGGGCAGGCCATCAACAGCTCGTCGTCCGCCACGCCGCCGTACCGACGCTCGGCGTAGCAGGGCAGCGACAGCGAGGTCTGACGCGTGGCGAGCGCGCGGCCCCACGAATCGGCGCAGGCGCTTTCGCCGGTGACGGTGAAATCGTAGCGGCGGTAGCGGTGGAACTGCAGTCCGTTGATGAAATAGATCATCTGGCCGGGTGTACCGTAGAACAGGCAGATATCCGGCGGATCGAGCCGCGCCGAGCGCAATGGCGAGACGACCAGCCCGTTGTACTTGCCATTGGGGACGCGCGGCATCTGCGCCTGGTGCGCGGCCGAGGCCTCCTTGTTGCCGAACCACACGCCGTTCATGTGATCGCCCGAGAGGAAACCCTCGCCCGGATGGTTGAGGCCGACGACGCCGCCGCAATTGCCGCCGCGGGTGTTGTCCACGGTGATGCCCAGGGTGAAGCCGTACCAGCGAGATTGGGTCACCATCTGGCACATGGTGAACTTGAAGCCCTCGGTGGGCTTGCGCACGCCCTTGATCTTCTCCATCTCGGCCGGATCCTCGAACAGCCGCATGCCGATCGGCTGGGTGCGGATGCGCAGCAGATCGATCAGCTTGGCCGAGGCGTCGGCCAGCATCTGCGCGTCGATCTTCTCGGGCGGCGTCCAGGGCGCGGTCTTGTAGCCCGGCGGCAAGGTCTGCACGTTCATTGTTTCCTCCGTGTCTGGCTAGGTGAGGTTCAGCCCACCATCGGCGATGACGATCTCTCCGGTAACGTAGTCGTTGGCGCAGAGCGCGGCCACAAGGTCGGCGATGTCCTCGGGTTTCGCCGGGCGACGCATCGGCGCGCGACTGTTCCAGGTTTCAAGCATGTCCGGCCAACCCGCGGTCATCGGCGTCAGCACGAGGCCGGGCGCCACGGCATTGACCCGGACATCCGGCGCAAGCGTGAGGGCCAGCAGCTTCGTGACGTGATGCAGCGCCGCCTTGGAGGCAGCGTACGGGATGGACGAGCCCTTGGGCCGGGCCCCGGCATGGGTGCCGATATTGACGACGCACCCGCCGGCCCGGCGCAGCGCGGCCTCGGCGTGCGCGACAAGGACGAACGGCGAGATCAGGTTGACGTCCAGCATCTGCCGCCACAGCGCCGGCGTCGCCGCCTTCAGGTCGGCGTGAGGAATGCGGATCGACAGCCCGGCATTGTTGACCAGCACGTCGAGCCGGCCGTGACGATCGAGCACAGATGCGACCAGCGTGCGGGCCGACTCGTCATCTGCGAGATCGGCCTGATGGTAGCTCGCGCTGCCGCCCAGCTCGGCAGCCATCTGCTGTCCCGCGTCCACCGAGCGACTGGAATGCAGCGCAACCGTATAACCATCCTTCGCCAGCCGCCGCGCCGTCGCGGCGCCGATGCCCGAGGTCGAACCGGTGATGAGAGCGACTCTTTCGGGCGTCACGACGGGTTCGCCGGTTCAAACATGCGACTTCAGCGCCTCGAGCGCCTCGTCAGGGCGTTCCACCATCATGAAGTGGCCGCTGTTGGAGATGACGATGGTCTTCGATCCGGGGATGGCCGCCGCGAGCATCTTGGCCTTGGCGGCCGGCGTCATGAGATCGCCATCGCCCAGCACGAGAACGGTCGGGCACTTGACCATCGCCGCACGTGCCGCGGCATCCTTGTAGGCGTTGCACGCCGCCAGATCGGCATGGATCACGTCGGGCGCGTTGCCGGCGAGCACGGCGAGCGACTCGCGCCTCAGCCACAGGCCAGGCGAGACCATGCCGCCCTTGTGCAGCGCGCTGCCCAGGCCCCAGAAAGTCATCAGCTCCTGGACCTTCAGCGTATTGGCCTTGGCGGAGTCGAGCATCTCGGGATGGACCGGCATCTCGGCGGCCACACCGCACAGACCGAGCGCGCGCACCTTGCCGCCGTATCGGGCGGCGCAGTCGAGCGCCACCAGCGCGCCCATCGAATGACCGACCAGGGCGGCCTGCTTCACGCCGGCCTCGTCGATCAACGCCGCCGTCCAGTCGGCCAGCGCGGCGATGCTCGTAAGCGCGGGACCTTCCGACCAGCCGTGACCGGGAAAATCGACGGCGAGCACGCTGCGCCCGTGATGCGCGAACCAACGGGTCTGGAGGCGCCAGGCAGTGCGGTCGAAGCCGGCGCCATGGAGGAAGATCACCGCCGGTCGGGCCGGATCGAAATGGGCGCCGCCGGTGGTGGCAAAAACCGCTCGGCCATCCACACACAATTTCATCGTCAGCCCTTCTGCGAGGCGCGCAGCGCCTGCCCGAGATCGTCGAGAAGATCGTCCGGATCCTCTAGCCCGACCGACAGGCGAATCATGCCCTCGCCGATGCCGGCAGCCTTCAGCGCCGCGGCGTCGAGCTGTGCATGCGTCGTCGACGCGGGATGGATCACGAGAGACTTGGCATCGCCGACATTGGCGAGATGCGAGAACAGCTTCAGCCGCTCGATGAAGCGCCGGCCCGCCTCTCGCCCGCCCTTGATGTCGAAGGAAAAGATCGAGCCCGTCCCCTTGGGCAGCAGCTTCCTGGCCAACGCGTGATCCGGATGGTCGGGCAGCTCGGGCGAGGCGATGCGATCGACGGCAGCGTTGGCCTTCAGGAAGTCGATCACCTTGCGCGCATTCTCGCCATGCCGCGCCACCCGCAGCGGCAACGTCTCGAGACCCTGCAGCAGGTAGAAGGCATTCTGCGGCGCCAGGCAGCAGCCGAAGTCGCGCACGCCTTCGGCGCGGGCGCGCATGATGAAAGCCTGGACGCCGAACTCCTCGGCGAAGTCGATGCCGTGGTAGCCGGCATAGGGCTCGGTCAGGGTCGGGAACTTGCCCGAGGCCTCCCAGTCGAAGCGGCCGCCGTCGACGATCACGCCGCCGATCGCCACGCCGTGGCCGCCCATGAACTTGGTCGCCGAATGGAAGACGATGTCGGCGCCAAGTGTGAGCGGCCGGCACAGCACCGGCGTGGCGAAGGTGTTGTCGATCATCAGCGGCACCTTCGCGTCATGCGCGATGGTCGCGATGGTCGGAATGTCGAGCACCTCGCCGCCGGGATTGCCGATCGTCTCGCCCAGCACCAGCCGCGTTGCCGGCGTGATCGCCCGGGCGAAGCCGTCATGATCGCGCGGATCGACGAAGGTCGTCTCGATGCCGAAGCGCGGCAAGGTGAGCGCCAGCATGTTGCGCGTGCCGCCATAGAGCGACGTCGAGGCGACGATGTGCCCGCCCGCACCCATCAAGGTAGCGATCGCGATGTGCAGCGCCGCCTGCCCGCTCGACACGCCGAGCGCGCCCACGCCCTCCTCCAGCGCGGCGACCCGCTCCTCGAACACCGCGACAGTCGGATTGGAGATACGGCTGTAGATGTGTCCGCCGACCTCGAGGTTGAACAGGCTGGCGGCATGATCGACGTCACGGAACACGAACGAGGTCGTCTGGTAGATCGGCACCGCGCGCGCGCCGGTGGCGGGATCGGGATGTTGTCCCGCATGCAGCGCCAGCGTGTCGGGCTTGAGGAATTTGGCGTCGACCACGGAGTCTCCTTAGCCCAGTTTTGATGTGCCTTTTGTCGACACCAGCGTCACTTCTTGAAGAACGACGCGGCGGCCGAAGCGTGGCTCCGCTTGGCCTTGATCTTGGCCTCGACCCGTTCGATCTCCGCCTTCATCGCGGCAACATAGTCCTCGAGATCCCCGATGTTCATCTCATCGAGGTTCAGGGGTTTCTTCTTGGCGTTGCGGGGGTCGAGGTCGTCCAGATCGAAGGCCATGGCGCGTCTCCACGGAAGCGGCTAATTGAAGACCTACCATCGCACCCGATACTTCGAAAGGCCGACCATGAGCGCGCTTCCCGCCACGATGATGTGCGTCGAGATCAAGACTCCCGGCGGACCGGAAGCGCTGGTCCCGACGACACGGCCGCTGCCCGAGCTCAAGCCGGGCGAACTGCTGATCAAGGTCGCCGCGAGCGGCGTCAATCGCCCCGACATCGCCCAGCGCTCGGGCTCCTACCCGCCCCCGAAGGGCGCGTCGGATCTGCCTGGCCTCGAAGCAGCCGGCACGGTTGCCGCGATCGGCGAAGGCGTCACCGGGTGGGCGGTCGGCGACGCGGTGTGCGCTCTCACGCCCGGCGGATCCTACGCCGAATATTGCGCCGTGCCGGCGCCGCAATGCCTGCCTCCTCCCAAGGGCTTCGACATGCTGCACGCGGCGGCCCTTCCGGAGAACTACTTCACCGTCTGGCACAATCTCTTCGAGCGCGGCCAGCTCCAGGCAGGCGAGAGCGTCCTGATCCACGGCGGCGCGAGCGGCATCGGCACGACGGCGATACAGCTGGCCAAGGCATTCGGCGCCAAGGTCTTCACGACCGTGCGTACGACACAGAAAGCAGAGGCGGTCACCCGGCTCGGCGCCGATCACGCCGTGATCTACAAGGACAATGACTGGGCCGCCGAGGTGAAGAAACTGTCGGGCGGCGTCGATGTCGTGCTCGACATGGTGGCGGGCGAGTACCTGCCGAAGAACCTGCAGCTGCTGAAGCAGGACGGCCGCTGCGTCGTCATCGCCCTTCAGGGCGGCGCCACCGCCACGATCAGCGCCGGCATCCTGATGATGAATCGCCTGACCCTGACCGGTTCGACCCTGCGGCCGCAGAGCATCGCCAACAAGGGCCGCATGGCCGAGGGTCTCAGGGACAGAGTGTGGCCCCTGCTCGCGGCCGGCACGATCCGGCCGATCATCTACAAGACCTTCGCGTTGAAGGATGCCGCGGAAGCGCACGCCGAACTCGAGCGCGCCGACCATGTCGGCAAGGTCATGATGACCGTCTGACTTGGGCCGCCTCTCAGCGCCGACGCGCCGGGAGGATCCCGAGCCCCACTCGATCTCCGCTGGAGGTCAGTGCCGTTCAGCGTCCGGATGGTCGTCCAACCCATCGGCGTCGGGCTGCTCGGCCTCTGCCGGATCGACAGCCTCCATCGCCTCCTCGTCCACTGGCTCGCCCTCGACGGCTCTTGCCTTCTTGCGAGCGGCGTCGTCACGCGCCGCCTTGCGGCGCGCCTTGTCGACGGCGTCGTTCAGGTCCTTCAGGCTGCACAGGCCGAGGGTCACCGGATCGCGCGGACGCACGTTCTGCATGTTCCAGTGCGAGCGATCGCGTACCGACTGGACGGTACTCTTGGTCGAGCCGACCAGCTTGGCGACTTGCGTGTCGTGCAATTCGGGATGAATCTTCAGCAACCAGGCAATAGCATCCGGACGGTCCTGGCGCTTGGCAACCGGCGTATAGCGGGGCCCCTTCGACCGGGCGACCGGGATGGGCACGTCGCGGGGGCTGAGCCTCAGGCGGGCCGACTGATCGGCCTCGACCCGTTTAATCTCCTCCTTCGTAAGCTGACCGTTGGTCGTGGGGTCGAGGCCCGTCATGCCGCCCGCAACCTCACCATCGGCGATCGCCTGGATCTCGAGCGGATGGAGCCCGGTGAAGGCCGAAATCTGATCGAAGGTCAGGGTCGTGTTCTCGACCAGCCATACGGCGGTCGCCTTGGGCATCAGCACTGTCGACATCAATTCATTCTCCTGCGCCGGATATAGAGGTGGGTACCGCCCCCGCCAACCTGAAAAGGCGCGCGATGCAAAAAAGCGAACGGCCGGGTCACCCCGGCCGTCCCTCGAAATCCCGTCCTCGGATCGTGCTTACTGGATCACGATCTCGACGCGGCGGTTCTGCGGCTCGCGCACGCCATCGGCGGTCTGCACCAGAAGGCCCTGCTCGCCGCGGCCGATTACCGCGATCGCCGTCGCCGGCACACCCTCACGCACCAGCGCGTCCTTGACCGTATTCGCACGACGCAGCGACAGCGCCATGTTGTAGGCTTCCGGGCCCGACGTGTCGGTGTGGCCGGTCGCCGTGATGCGCGCGCTGCCCTTGGTCTTGAAGGCGCCCGCGGCCTGCTTGATCGTGTTCAGGGCCTGCTGCGACAGGTTCGAGCGGTCCCAGTCGAAGAACACCATGTACGACGGAGCGGCAGCTGCCGGCGGCGGAGGCGGAGGCGGAGGCGGCGCGGCGCCGAACTTGAGCTGCAGGCCCAGCATCACGCTGAAATTGTTGTTGCTCCAGGTCGAGCCCAGGACGCTCGGATTGGAGGTACCGTAGTAACGGCCGTCGAGGTTGATGCGGAAGTTCGTATCGACGTTCCAGCCGAGGCCGACGATTCCCTGATAGGCGAACTGCGTGCTGCCCAGCGAGCTGGTGCTGTCGACGAACGCGATACCGGCACCCGCGCCGATATACGGGGTGATCGTCGAAGCCGGAGAGAAATCGTACAGCAGGTTGGCAAGAACGCCGAGCTGGCCGATCTGGTTGCTGATCGCCTGCCCCGGAAAGCCGACGTTGGTCTGATTGTAGCGATAGACGCCTTCAAGTTCGACCCTTGGGCCGACGAAGTCATAGCCGACGACGCCACCGACAGCGAAGCCAGTCTGGGGAGTTACACCCTGATTGAGGATCGTGGTGTTGAGCAGCCAGTTCACACCGCCTTCTGCGCCGACATAGAAGCCCGGCGCGACGGTCTGCGCCTGAGCCATGACAGGCAACGCCAAGAGCGCAGCCGCGGCCACCAAAGCCTTCTTCATAAACTCTTCCCCTCGATAGTCCTGACAGGCATGAAGTCCGGAGGTGGGTGAGCGCCTACTCCTTGCGAACTATACGCAACTAATCGGGTGCCGCGCAAGCAGCATGGCCCTTTTGGGGCAAGTTATGCCCTCTGGCACCTGTGGGTATAACCACAGCACTTGCAGGGTCCGCGAATTGCAACATCTCAGGCTGGCCTGTTCGATCACCGGGTTGCGGGAATCGGAAACCTGAGGCCCAGCACCACGGAACCCTCCTCCCTCCGTCCGTAGATCTGCGGTCCGGACAGGGGGACGAATTGCGGCTCTTGAGCCGTCAGACCGCGCTGCGGAAGCGGAACCTCTGGGTCGGATCCGTTCACGCGCTCGGCCAACAACTCGGCGACTTGCTCCGCGCCCGACGGCGCTACGGCCAAGGGCTTTGGCGACGGCAGCACGGGACGGACCGGAGAATTGTTCCAGTCTGCCGCATGGCTCGTTCCGGAACTGAACATCCCTAGGGTCAGCACAACGGAAAGGGAGAGGAGCGCCTGCCGGGCCAAAAATCTGAAGGAAACCATTCGAAAGGGGCACTCCGAATTACATCGTTGACGAACCCTCCCCCTCCTCGATTTCCTATGTAGCGACCGTTTGGTTCCTTTGTGTGGCGGTTCCTGCGATAAACTGACGCTCGCCACCCAAGGAAAAAGAGGAACGCATGGGTCAGTACAGCAAGGTCGAAACCGACGGCCGCCTGATGATCGTCACGATCAATCGCCCCGAGGTCTACAACGCATGTCACCCGATGGCCAATCAGGAGCTGGTCGACGCGTTCGACGAGTTCCACGCCAATCCCGAGCTGTGGGTCGCCATCATTACCGGCGCCGGCGATAAGGCGTTCTGCGCAGGAAACGATCTCAAGTATCATTCCGAAATCCAGAAGAAGACCGGCAAGCGCCCCGTCCATCCTGCCAAGGGCTTCGGCGGCCTGGCCAACCGGTTCGATCTGGAGAAGCCGGTGATCGCTGCCGTCAACGGCGTCGCGATGGGTGGCGGCTTCGAGATTGCGCTGGCCTGCGACATCATCGTGGCGTCGGACAAGGCGACCTTTGCCCTGCCCGAGCCCAAGGTCGGCCTTGCTGCCGGCGCTGGGGGCATGCAGCGGCTGTCGCGCATGATCCCCCTCAAGAAGGCGATGGGCATGATGCTCACGGGACGCCATGTGCCCGCGCAGGAGGGCTATGAGCTGGGCTTCGTCACCCAGGTGGTGCCGCACGCCGACCTGATGACGGCGGCGAAGAAATGGGCAACCGACATCCTCGCCTGCTCGCCGATGTCGGTGCGCGCGACCAAGCAGGTCGTGATGCGCTCGCTCGATGTGCCTGCGCTCGAGGTGGCGATGCACAACATGCACTATCCCGCGTTCGTCGCCATGACCAAGAGCGAGGATACCGTCGAAGGTCCTCGCGCCTTTGCCGAGAAGCGCAAACCTGACTGGAAGGGCCGCTGATGGGCCGGCTACGGGAAGTCACGCCTTAGAGCGTCTTCCTCCAATGGACGAAGCCTACCCGGCCGAAGCGCCCGAGGCCCGACAAGGTCGTCGTCGGGGTCGGCGCGTACGGTCGATAGCCTTCGGCGATCAGATTGCGCATCGATGCTGCGCCATCGGCATCGGTGTAGGTGACGGCGGCCGTCAGTCCCCGCTCGCGCATCTCAGCCTCGCGCAGGCGCAGCATGCGGCGCTGCAGCCCGTGGCCGCGATATTCGGGAAGAACGCCACCGCGGTAGTGGAAGCCGGCTTGAAGATCTTCCTGCTGGACAGTCTTCCAGGCGCAATAGGCTGCAGGCGTCTTGCCGTCCCAGCCGATCGTCCACTCCACGCCCTCGATCGAGGGTGGCTCGTCGAGCGGGAAGCAGATTCTGTCCATGCGCAGGATCTGCTGCCCGTACGCAGCGGGAGCAGCGGGACGAAAGTCTACGTGCATCACCGTCCGCGGCTGTTGTCGTAATCCCAGTCCAGCTCGAAGCGATCGCCGTTCGCTTTGACGTAGGCGGCATGCGGTGGCGCGAAGTGCGCCGGCATCAGCAAGGCGCCCTGCTCCACGCAATCGCCGAGCAGTGTGTTGCGGCTCTCGCGCGCGAGGTCGCGGTCCTCGCAGAAGCGGCTGTTCCATTTCCACAACGGCACCTGCACCGGATTGTGCAGAGCGTCGCCTGCGAAAATCGCGCGCTTGCCGCGCGATTCGAGATCGACGCGCATATGCCCCGGCGAGTGGCCGGGCGAAGGTTTCAGCGTAAAGCAGCCACACATACCGTGCTCGCCAGACACGAACTCCGCCTTCTTCGCCTCGACGATCGGCAGGACCGAATCGTTATAGGTATTGACCTGGTAGGCCTCCGTACCCGGCTTCTTCGCCAGCGCCTCCCAATGATCGTGGTCGGCGCGCGACATGACGTATTTGGCGTTGGGGAAGGTCGGCACCCACGTCCCGTTCTCGCGCCGCGTGTTCCAGCCGACGTGATCGACGTGCAGGTGCGTGCACATCACGAAATCGATCTGCTCGGGCTGCACGCCCGCCTCGCGCAGCCGGTCGAGATACTTGGTGTCGAGCATGTCGAAGCGCGGCATTCCCGGACGCGACTTGTGATTGCCGCTGCAGGAGTCGATCAGAACCGTGTGCTTGCCGGTGCGCACCAGCCAGGAATGGATCGAGGCGATCACCCGCCCGCTCTCCGGCTGGTAGTAGTTCGGCGCGAGCCAATGCTGCTCGGCTGCGAAGGTTTCCGTATCGAACTCGGGAAAGAAGTCCTTGGCCGGAAATCCCGGCCCCATCTGCTCCTCGATGCGCGTGACGCGGATGTCTCCGATGTGACGGTCTTGCATTTCTTCCCCTATTTGCTGACACACACGATTTTGCTGACACACACATCTTGGCACGGTGAAGTAGTCTTCGATTGCCGTTCATAGGCCATCAAGTGCGTCCAGTGCCGTGCTGGCGCGTGCGATGTTGACCTTGTGGCCTTGCAGCATCTCGGCCAGATCGCGATGCAGGGCGTCGTCGCGAACCTTGGGCAGCATCTCGCGCAACTTGCGAACGACCCAGCCTTGACCGCGGTTGAGAAAGGCGATGCGCTCGGGCAAAGCCTCGATCGCCATCGCCTTCCCCTGGAAGGCGCCGATCCGTGCCGAAGCGGGCGCGCCGAGCACCTTGAGCTGCTTCAGCAGCATCGCGCACCAGCGCGCCTCGTCACGGTGCACATCGCGCAGCAGATCGGCGAACGGCGTGCCGGTGGCAGCCTCGGCGCTCTTCAGCGCCACGCCGGTGCCGGCGCGCTCGGCCTCGAGCAGCTCGTTGAGGAACGCCGCAATTTCCTCTCTCGTCGCGTAGCCCATGTAGGCCTCTTCGGCCTCGTGCGCGAGGCAGGCGGGCGAGCTGGGCTCGGGCTGGTCGGCCGACAGGGTCACCTCCCTTTGAAGGAGGCCTTCCGCTTCTCGAGGAAGGCGCTCAATCCCTCGAAATGGTCCTCCGTCGCCGCGCAGGCCGCAAGACCTTCGGCTTCGCGATGCGAGTGCTCGTCCCAGGAATTGTCGAACGAGGTGCGGATCAGCCGCTTGGCCACGCCGAGAGCAAATGTCGGCCCATCGGCCAGCTTGCGCGCCATCTTCGCCGTCTCTTCAACGAGCTTGTCCTTGGAGACGACCCAGTTGAGGATATTCTGCTCCTTGGCCTCCTGCGCCGTGAATCGCTCGCCGAGCAACGCGATCTCCAGGGCCTTTCGCTCGCCGACGACCCGCGGCAGGAAGTAGGTTGCGCCGCCGTCGGCCGAGAGGCCGATGTGGCGATAGGCCAGGGTGAAGAAGGCGTCGTCCGAAGCGATCGCGAGATCGCAATTCAGGATCAGCGACAGGCCGAAGCCCGCGGCAGCACCTTGGACCGAGGCAAGCACCGGCTTGTTCATGCGGCGGATCTGGTAGATCGCCTGGTGCGCCTTCACCACCCGCATCTCGAACCCGGCCAGATGGGCTTCTTTCTCTTCGGTCAGCGACTTGTGGAAGCCGCGGATGTCGCCTCCCGCCATGAAGTGCGTGCCGGCACCCCTGATCACGACGCATCGCACGGCCGGATCTCTCTCGAACTTTGCGCTGTGCTCGATCAGCAGGTCGCGCATCTCCATCGAGAGCGCGTTCAGCTGCTCCGGACGGTTCAGCGTAAGCCAGCCGATTCCGTCTTTGACCTCGGCTAGGACGTGCGGTGCGGACATTCTTTCCTCCAGTTGGGAGGACCCTAGAACGCCTCCGCCGGCATTGCCATCAGTGTCGAGGCTCCCGCCTTGATCTGGTGGTTGAGCGACGTGGTCTGCGGCAGGACGCGGGTGACGTAGAAGCGAGCGGTCATCAGCTTGGCTTCGTAGAAGGCATTGTCGTTGCCGGCGGCCAGGCCCTTATGGGCGGCGCTCGCAATGCGCGCCCACATGTAGCTCATGGCGGTGAGCGCCATCAGGCGCAGCAGGTCGGTCGCGGCGGCGCCCGCCTCGTCGGGGTTCTTCATCGCGTTCTGCATGAGGAACAGCGCGGAGTCCTGCACACGGCCGAGCGCCTTCTCGAGCGGCTCGACGAACTCCCTCAGCTTCTCGTCGTTCTTGTTGGCGGCGACGAAGCCGCTCATCAGGCCGAGCAGGCGCTGCGCGGCCGCCCCACCCTTCATCGGCAGCTTGCGGCCGACCAGGTCGAGCGCCTGGATGCCGTTGGTGCCCTCGTAGAGCTGCGTGATCCGCGCGTCGCGCACGAGCTGCTCGACGCCGTGCTCGCGGATGAAGCCGTGGCCGCCATAGGTCTGCACCGCGAGGTTGGCGCACTCGCTGCCCATGTCGGTGAAATAGGCCTTGATGATCGGCGTCAGCATCTGGATCAGGTCGTCGGCTGCCTCGCGCTTGTCCTTGTCCGGATGCCGGTGCGCTTCGTCGATCAGCATGCCGACCCATAGCGCGAGCGCCCGGGCTGCCTCGGTGAACGACTTCTGCGTGAGAAGCATGCGCCGCACATCGGGATGGACGATGATCGGATCGGCCGGACCGGAGGCGTTCTTCGGCCCGGTGAGCGAGCGGCCCTGGAGGCGATCCTGCGCGTAGGCGACGGCGCTCTGGCGCGCCACCTCGGCGATGCCCAAGCCCTGCATCCCGACGCCGAGACGCGCGGCGTTCATCATCACGAACATCGCGTTCATGCCGCGATTCAGCTCGCCAACCAGCCAGCCCTTGGCCCCGTCGAGGTTCATGACGCAGGTCGCGTTGGCCTTGATGCCCATCTTGTGCTCGATCGCGCCGCAGCGGATCCCGTTGCGCTCGCCAACCGAACCGTCGGCCTTGGGCAGGAATTTCGGCACGAGGAAGAGGGAGATGCCCTTGGTACCGCCCGGCGCATCCGGCAGGCGCGCCAGCACGAGGTGCAGGATGTTCTCGGTGAGGTCATGCTCGCCGGCGGAGATGAAGATCTTGGTGCCGGTGATCGAGTAGCTGCCGTCGGCCTGCGGCTCGGCCCGGGTGCGCAACATGCCGAGATCGGTGCCGCAATGAGGCTCCGTCAGGCACATCGTCCCCGACCAGGTGCCGTCGGTGAGCTTGGGAAGGTAACGCTTCTTGAGGTCGTCGGAGCCGTGCCGCGCCAGAGCCTCGTAGGCGCCGTGACTCAGGCCGGGATACATCGCAAAGGCCTGGTTGGAGGCGGTGAACATCTCCTGCAGCGCGAAGCCCACCGTTGCCGGCAACCCCTGCCCGCCATATTCCGGATCGCAGGTCACCGCCGTCCAGCCGCCCTCGCGGAATTGGTCGTAGGCCTCCTTGAAACCCTTGGGCGTACGCACGACGCCGTTCTCGTAGTGGCAGCCTTCCTCGTCGCCGGTGCGATTGAGCGGGAACAGCACGTTCTCGCACAGCTTGCCCGCTTCCTCGACGATCGCCTGGATCGTGTCGGGCGTGGCATCCTCGTAGCCGGGCAGCTTGGCGAGGCTCGAGACGTCGAGAACCTCGTTCAGGACGAATTGAATGTCTTTTACCGGCGCCTTGTAGACGGCCATTGTTTCCTCCTCGGTCTTGAAGTCTCAGTCGTCACTTTCCGGGTCGACTCCGCGAGCCTCGAGCTCGGCGGCGACCTGGGTTTCCACTTCCCTGAATTCGGCGATATGGGCGTCGAGGTCACGCATCCTGCGCTCGAGCTCGGCGATGTGCAGGCGGCTGCGACGCAGCAGCTCGCGCAGCTGCTGATTGCCGGTTCGGTCGACATGATAGAGGTCGAGCAGTTCCTTGATCTCGGCGAGCGAGAAGCCGAGCCGCTTGCCGCGCAGGATCCAGCCGAGCCGGGTATGGTCGCCCGCGCTATACAAGCGCGTGAGCCCCTGGCGGCGCGGCTTGATCAGGCCCTCGTCCTCGTAGAAGCGGATGGTTCGGGCCGTGATTCCGAATTCTCGAGCAAGCTCGGCGATGCTGTAGATGCGCGCTGTATCGCGCGGCGCGGAACTATTGGCCGGAACGACCGAGGGGGCGGCGGCAGACATACCAGCCCTCTTAGTTTACGTTTACGTAAACGTCAAGTTGGCGATGAGAACAGCTGGCAGAACGAAAACGCCCGCCACCCAGGGATGGGCAGCGGGCGCGATAAACGCTGTGTGAGCTGAAGGCGTGCTCAATCGCGCTTCGGCAGGGTGACCTTTCCGTCCGTCAGCGCCTTTTCCAAGGTCGGGATCGCTTCGGCCGGAGCAGTCGCGCACTTGGACATCGCGGTGGGAACGGTCGCGTCCGGGGTCGAGTTCAGCTGCGCAGTCGAACGATAGGTCTGGCTCAGCTTGTTGCAATAGGCCACATCGGCAGCTGATTGCGCATAGGCGAAAAGCGGCATGCCTACCGTTGCGCACACCACCATTGCAGTCAACGTCTTCATCTTTTCTCTCCTGATTCCGGCAATCGACTGATCACCAGGCGATTACATGCTAGCACCAGCATTTTACCCGCAACTTCGTCACAAAGCGAGGGTGCGAAGCATACTTTTCTGAGCAATTGAAACGGCTTGCAGGAAATGGCAAGCCCGATTTCCCGCAGCGCGGCCACAGGAGCGACCCGAATGCCGATTTACCAGATAGGCGACAAGAAGCCCGTGATACCCGATTCGTGTTATGTCTCCCCCGAGGCGGTGATCATCGGCGAGGTCATCCTGGGTGAACGGGTCAGCATCCTGCCGGGCGCCGTGCTGCGCGCCGACAACGAGCCGATCCGGATCGGGGACGACAGCAACGTGCAGGAGAACTCTGTTCTGCACACCGATCCCGGCATTCCCCTGACCCTCGGCACGAGCGTCACCATCGGCCACTGCGTGATGCTGCACGGATGCACGGTCGGCGATGGCTCGCTGATCGGCGTGGGCGCGGTGGTGCTGAACAACGCGGTGATCGGCAAGAGCTCGTTGGTCGGCGCCGGCGCCGTGGTAACGGAGGGCAAGAGCTTCGCCGACCGCGCGGTGATCTTCGGCTCGCCTGCCAAGGCGGTGCGCGAGGTCAGCGAGGACAATGTCGAGCGCCTCAAGATGAGCGCCGCGAGCTACGTGAAGCGCGGCGCCTTTTTCAAGGAACACCTGAAGCGGATTGGATAGCGCCGCCGCATCGCGGGCACGGGCTTGTGTTTGTGCTGCGGGCGCTCGATGAACCTTGAAACACAACACGCCGGCTGCTTCGCCCATGATCGATGCACTTGACCATCTGACCCTGCGCGCCTCGTTCCGGGAGGGTGCGATCGGCGCGTATGAAACGCTGCTCGGAAGGAAGGCCGAGGGCCGCCAGCTGCGGGTTGGGAACATGGGCCTGGCCATCGAGGACCACGCGTCAACGGCGCAGCTTTCGTCGATCGTGTTCGCGACCGGATCGCTCGACAAGGCGCAGAGGCTGCTCGAGCGACGCGCGATACCGGCGGAGCGCGATGGAGCTCGTCTGATCCTGTCGACGCAGGCGACGCAGGGAGTTCCGATCGAGTTGGCCGAGCGCGCGGTGGCGCCCGAAGCCTCGCGGCTGCTGAAAAGCGAGGAGGCGGCATCGATCACCGCTCTCGACCACGTCGTGATCCGAACGCCCGATCCCGATCGCGCGGTCGCCCTCTATGGCGGCCGACTGGGCCTGGACCTGCGGCTCGACCGCAGCAATCCGGAGTGGGGCTCGCGGCTGCTGTTTTTCCGCTGCGGCGACCTCGTGGTCGAGATTGCGCACGACCTGAAAAAGGGCGTGTCCGACGAGCCCGACCAGCTCTGGGGCCTGTCATGGCGCACGCCTGACATCGCGCGTTGCAACGAGAGGCTCAGGGAGGCCGGCGTCGAGGTCTCCGAGCCACGCAACGGACGCCGCCCCGGCTCGCAGGTGTTCTCGGTGCAGAGCCACACCGCGAACGTCCCCACCATCGTAATTGGCGGCATCGGCCGCTGGTGATTGCTCCTCCGGCAGCGAGCGTGCAATGGTGTCACAAAATCGTAATATCGGAGGACGCATGAGACTCGCCGCGATTGCCATCGGCGCACTCTTTATGGCCGCGGCCGCACCCGCCTCGGCGCAGGGCGTGGTCAACGTATACTGCTCGGTGCAGGTCGAATGGTGCACCCTTGCCGCCAACGAGTTTCAGAAGGCGACCGGCGTCAAGGTCTCCATGACGCAGAAGGGTTCGGGAGAAACCATCGCGCAGCTCAAGGCCGAGGCCCAGAACCCGAAGGGCGACGTGTGGTTCGGTGGCACAGGCGATCCTCATCTACAGGCAGCCGAAGAAAACCTCACGGAGCCATACAAGTCGCCGCGCATGGCCGAGCTTCACCCCTGGGCCGTCAAGCAGAACACGGACTCGGGCGGCAAGACCGTCGGCATCTATGCCGGCGCGCTGGGGTTCGGCTTCAATACCGAGCTGCTTGCCAAGAAGGGCGTCAAGGCCCCGGTATGCTGGGCCGACCTGCTGAAGCCCGAGTTCAAGGGCGAGATCCAGGTAGCCAATCCCAACTCGTCGGGCACCGCCTATGTCGCGATTGCCACGCTGGTGCAGCTGATGGGCGAGGAGAAGGCGTTCGACTATCTCAAGAAGATGCACGCAAACGTCAACGCATACACCCGGTCCGGCACCGCCCCGATGAAGGCGGTGGCGCGAGGGGAGACAGCCGTCAGCATCTCTTTCATCCACGACGGCGTGACCGAGGCGCTGGCCGGCTTTCCGGTAAAGACCGCGACGCCATGCGAAGGCACGGGCTACGAGATCGGCTCGATGAGCATCGTGAAGGGCGCGCGAAATCTCGCCAATGCAAAGAAGTTCTATGACTGGGCTCTGACGCCGGACGCCCAGAAGCTCGAGGCGCAGGCCAAGCAATTCCAGGTGCCGTCGAACAAGAGCACGCCTGTCCCGCCCGAAGCGCCGAAGTTCGCCGACATCAAGCTGATCGACTACGATCAGGCGAAGTACGGCAAGTCCGCCGAGCGGAAACGTCTGATCGCGCGCTGGGACTCGGAGGTCGGTGCCCTGCCCAAGCCCTGACTCGAGGAACCAAGCCGATGAAATCGCGCGCTCTGCTGCTCGTTGCAGCCTTGGCTGCGGGCTGCCTGTCGGTTGCACGGATGGGCCATGCGGCCGATGGCTTCGACATCGTGACGTTGGGCGCGCTTGGAGGCATCCAGGACGGCAATCTCACCGCCTACCTCGTTCATCCGCATGGCGATGACCGGGCCGTGACCTTCGATGTGGGCACGCTCGTGAACGGTCTCATGGCTGCGGACCAGAAAGGCGCGTTCGACGGCATGCCGGTGCCGCCGGATTCGCGTCTCGGCCGCGTGGGATACGTCATGACCGATCGGATCAAGGGCTACCTCGTAAGCCACGCCCATCTTGATCATGTTGCCGGCCTCGTCATCGCCTCACCCGACGACAGCAGGAAGCCAATCTACGCCTTGCCTTCGGTCAATGCAGTATTGGTCGACACTTATTTCAATTGGCAGGCTTGGCCGAACTTCACGGATCGCGGCAAGGCTCCGCAGCTCAAGAAGTATGCTCTCCAGGACCTCACGCCCGGCGTTCCGGTCCCGATCCTAGACACTGGGATGAGAGTGACCGCATTTCCGCTCAGCCACGGAGGCGTTGAATCGACGGCGTTCGTCGTCGAGAACGACGGCGATGTCGTGGTGTACTTCGGCGACACCGGACCCGATGCCGTCGAGAAGAGCACGAAAATGCGGGGAGTCTGGTCGGCAGTGGCCGACAAGGCCAGGCAGCGCAAGCTGAAGGCGATCCTGATCGAGTCATCCTACGCGAGCGACAGGCCGGACGCGCAGCTGTTCGGTCACCTCACGCCCAAGTGGATCATGAAATCGCTGCGTGAGCTCGACGAGCTGGCCGGCGGCCGGGCGTTGAAGGACCTGCCGGTCGTGATCACCCACATCAAGTATTCCCTGACGCGCGAGCAGCCGCAGGCGCGGATAGAGCGGGAACTCGCCGCCGAGAACGATCTTGGCGTCCGCTTTCTCATTCCGCAGCCGGGAAGCCGCTGGCACTTCAAATGAACAAGGCGGCGCTCGCCTGGTCAGCGGGCGGCCTGCTCGCGGCGGTGGCGTTGCCCTGGTACTCGCTGCAGGAAGGGCTCGATTCGGCGGCCTGGTTGTCCGGCCTGTGGTCGTCGGAAGATTACGCTTCCGGCGCCGGGCAGGTCGCGGTCCAAGGCAAATGGTGGCTGGCCCCCTCGCTGCTGACGCTCGTCGCTGCGCTTGGCCTCAGCATCGTGCCGATGATGCGCGAGCGGCGCGGCAGGGTGCTCGTCCTTGTGGCTACCGCCGGGCTTGTGCTGTTCTTCGCGCAGGCCTTCGGAATCGGCCTGCGGGGATGGACCGCCGACTGGCTCAACGCATTGTTCGGCGAGATGGAGAGCCGGCAGCTTGGCATCGGTGCCGGTGCCACGGTGGTGCTGGTGGCACTGCTGTCGCTCCTCGCCATCGGACTGGCACTGCGCGGCGCGTTCGGCGGCGACGCGTTCGTAGCCGGCGCCATTACGACGGTGGCGGCCTCGATCCTGCTGTTCACCGCTTGGCCCATCCTGCGCATCCTGGTGCAGGCCTTTCAGGACGGCGATGGCGTGTTGGTGCCGTCCCTCCTGGTGGACCGGCTGGCCGCTGCGAAGATCTGGAGCCTGCGCTGTCTCACCGGCGGTGGCCGCTGCGGTGTGGCGTGGAACACGCTCTTCCTCGCACTGTGCTGCGGCGCGGGCACGACATCCTTGGGGCTCGCCTTCGCGCTGATCGCGACCCGTACCGGATTTCGCTTCAAGCGCACATTGCGGGTGCTGACGGTCCTGCCGATCATCACGCCGCCCTTCGTGATCGGGCTCGCACTGATTCTTGTGTTCGGCCGCTCAGGTCTGGTGAACCAGTTCCTCGACTGGGCCTTCGCTGTGCAACAGACGCGCTGGATCTACGGATTCCAGGGCGTTCTTCTCGCCCAGCTCTTCGCCTTCACGCCGGTCGCGTTCCTCGTGCTGATCGGGGTCGTCGAAGGCGTTAGCCCGACCCTCGAGGAGGCCTCCCAGACGCTGCGCGCCGACCGTTGGGCGACCTTCGCCACCGTATCGCTGCCGTTGATGCGGCCAGGACTCGCCAACGCCTTCCTGGTGGGTTTCATCGAGAGCATCGCCGACTTCGGTAATCCGATCGTGCTGGGAGGCGACTACGGCGTACTGTCGACCGAGATCTACTTCGCCGTGGTCGGCGCGCAGCTCGACTACGGACGCGCCGCGGCGCTCGGCCTGCTGCTGCTGGCTCTTGCCCTCGGGGCCTTCTTCATCCAGCGCCGGATCGTCGGGCAAGGTTCCTACGCCACGATCTCGGGCAAGGGCGATGCCGGACTGCCGACACCCCTTCCAAACGGAGCGCGACGCACCGCGCTCTGGGTGGCGGTGCCGTGGGCCGTCTTCACCTTCGTGCTCTACGGCTTCGCCTTCGTCGGTGGGCTCGTAAAGGTCTGGGGCCGCGACTACACCCCGACTCTCGATCATTATGTGAAGGCCTTCGCCATCGAGCGTACGGCCGACGGTCTGATCTGGTCGGGCGCCGCGTGGAATTCCTTCTGGACGACGCTCAAGCTCGCCGCGATCGCAGCCCCGCTTACCGCCGCGCTCGGTCTGATCGCCGCGTGGATCCTGGTGCGCCAACGATTTGTCGGCCGCGGCACGCTCGAATTCGCCACCATGCTGTCGTTCGCGGTGCCGGGCACGGTGATCGGCGTGGCCTATGTCTTTGCCTTCAACGTGCCGCCGTTCGAGATCACCGGCACGGCACTCATCATCGTGCTTTGCTTCGTGTTTCGGAACATGCCGGTCGGCGTCCGCGCCGGCATGGCGGCAATGAGCCAGATCGACCGCAGCCTCGACGAAGCCTCCGCGACCCTGCGCGGCCGCGCGCCGCAGACGCTCGCCTATGTCGTGCTGCCGTTGCTGCGCCCCGCGATTGTCGGCGCTCTCGTCTACGGCTTCGTCCGCGCCGTGACGACGGTGAGCGCCGTGGTGTTCCTGGTCACTGCCGAATACGAGCTGGCCACGACCTACATAATCCTGCGGGTCATAAACGGCGACTACGGCCTCGCGATCGCCTACAGCTGCGCCCTGATCGTGCTGATGCTTGCGGTAATCCTGCTGATCCAGCTCGCGGTCGGCGACCGAAGGCTTGGGCGGCGCGCCGCCGTGCTTCGGGGAGGCCGCGCGTGAGCGTCGAGTTCAGGAACGTCGTGAAGCGTTACGGCAAGGCGCCGGCCGTGGCGGGCGTGAGCTTCACCGTGGACGCGGGCACGCTGGTCACGTTGCTTGGCCCGTCCGGCTGCGGCAAGACCACGACCCTACGCATGATCGCCGGCCTCGAGCTGCCGACCGAAGGCCGCATCCTGATCGCCGGCCGCGACGTCACGACCCTCGGCGCCACCGAGCGCGACGTCAGCATGGTGTTCCAGTCCTATGCCCTCTTCCCGCACATGAGCGTGCTCGAGAACGTCGCCTACGGGCTGCGCCGCTCGGGGCGCACGAAGGGCCAGGCGCAAAAACAGGCACTCGAAGGCCTGGCCCAGGTCGGTCTCGAGGGTTACGGCGAGCGGCAACCGTCGGAACTCTCCGGCGGGCAACAGCAGCGCGTCGCCGTCGCTCGGGCCCTGGTCCTCGAGCCCTCGGTGCTGCTGTTCGACGAGCCGCTCAGCAACCTCGACGCCCGGCTGCGCCGGCAAATGCGCGAGGAGATCCGGGAGCTGCAGCGGCGGCTCGGCCTTACTGTCGTCTACGTCACGCACGACCAGCAGGAGGCAATGGCGGTATCCGACCGCATCATCGTCATGAACGCCGGCCGGATCGAGCAGCAAGGGAGCCCTCGCGACCTCTATGAGCGGCCGGCCACGCCGTTTCTCGCGCGCTTCATGGGCGAATCGAACCCCGCGCGCGGGCACATCCGTCGCCTCGATACCGCGCGCGTGCTCGTGACATTGGGGCCCGCATCATACGAGATCGATAACGCCATCGCACGCAACGGCGAAGCCACCGTCGCGGTGCGTCCGGAAGCGATCACCGTCGAGACCGCGCCGGGTCCGGCCGGCTCCCTGCCGGGCACGCTCGCGAAGGCGAGTTACCTCGGCACGCATATGGAATACACGATCGACACCGAGGCCGGCCTGCTGTTCGCGAGCTGTCCCAAGGTCGAGCGGCCGCTTGCGGTCGGCGACAAGGTCGCGCTCGTGCTCGCGCCGCGCGGCGTAATCGTCCTGGAAGATCAGGCCGCCTGACGGCTCGCCAAGATCACGTGATGCACGTCGTGCAGGTCGGTCATCACGTGCAGACAGAGTGCGCGCAGCTCATCGGTCGCCGGCAGGAGATCCGGCACCATGATCGTCATCATGCCGGCCGACGAGGCGGAGCGGACTCCGTGATGGGAATCCTCCAGCGCCAGGCACAGCGGCGGCGGCACCGCCAGCCCCTCGGCCGCTTTCAGGTACGGCTCAGGATCGGGCTTGTGACGTTCGTAATCGCCATGCGCCACGATGCGGTGGAAGCGGCCGGACAGCTGGTGGGTTTCCAGATGGCGCTCGACCGTCGCCCGCGAGGAGCTGGTCGCGATGGCTCGCGGCACTTTCAGCTCGTCGAGGAGATCGAGCAGTTCCACCGCACCTGGCTTGAGCAGCGAGCGACTGTCGATCAGCTCGTGGAAGATGCGGCGCGACACCGCGTGCAGCTCGTCGATGACGAGAGCTGGTCCGAAGTGCTCGATCAGCTGACCGCGAACCACCGGCCAGGGCGATCCGGCAGTGCTTCGGAAGAATTCCTGAGTCATGTCGAACCCAAGCTCGCGCGCCGCCGCCCGCGACGATTGCTCGTAGAGCGTTTCGGTGTCGAACAGCAACCCGTCCATATCGAAGACGACCGCCGCGGGAACTCGAGGCAGCATCATGCGTGAACCACCAGCCCGTCGAAGAGCGGCCGATAGGCTTCGAGCGCAAGGTCGGGCAAGGACGCCGCGGCGTTCAAGGGGAACCACCGCAGCTCGCTGTGCTCCTCGTCGAGGATCACCGGTTCACCGCACCAGGCAGTCACCGAATATATTCGGTAGACGGTCGTCGCGACATGCGGGTCGACGATGGGCGCGAGCGGACGGTACTCTGTGGGCACGATGCCGACTTCCTCGCGCAGCTCGCGCTCCAGCGCCTGCTCAAAGCCTTCGCCATCTTCCACGTGTCCTCCCGGAAAGCTCCACAAGCCTGGATAGGCCTTCCGCGCAGCACTGCGCCTCGCCAACAGGACGCACCCATCGCGCACAAGAACTGCATTGACGATATCGGTCATAGCCCTCCCTCGGCGAGATCGCACATCACGTAACATACAATCGTCTTCGCTTCGCTGCGGTCGCAACTACGGAGGTTTGCCCGAAGGCGGAAATAGCCCCTGCCGATCGCGATCCCGAACCCGCCGGGCACTGCCGCAATGACATGCCGTCTCGCAGCAATCGTCCGCCCGTCGTAGAAGGTCGACATGCGCCACGCGATCCTTCCGTTGCTGATGATGCTCGCGGCCACCGCCTGCGCGCCAGCGACGCCTCCGCTGCCGAAGCCGGGCGGACCGCCGAAGCCCCTCGGCCCTTGCTCCGCGTCGGCGTGGAAACCCGAAGCCCCGCCGCCCACCGCCAGCGCCAAGATTTCCATGGTGCTGCTTGCCGTGCAGGAGTGGGCGCGATACGGCCGCCAGACGATCACCTATCCGGTCAGCGGGCCGCCGCGCACCGAACAACGCGGCGTGCCGGAGCGCGACGCCCCGGAGCGCATCCGCGACTACTGGAAGAGCGTCGATAGACCAAACCTCAGCGGCCTGAACGACGTGCCGTGGTCGGCGGCCTTCATCTCGTGGGACATCGAGAGCGCCGGCGTCTCGCGCGACCAGTTCTGCCCCGACGCGCGCCATACCATCTATGTCGAACGCATGGTCGAGCGCGCCCGCCGGCCTGGCGCCGCGTTCGTGCCACTCCCCCTGAATGCACGAGCACCGCAGGTCGGCGACCTCGTGTGCGCGTCGCGCGACGGCGGCGCCACGACCCTGCAAAACCTCGATCGCGGCCCGGGACATTGCGACATCGTGGTCGAGGTCCGCGCCGGCGAAGCGCACGCGATCGGCGGCAACGTCGCCGACTCCGTCACCCGCAGCGTCTTTCCGCTGGACGAATCGGGGTTTTTGTCGCCCATATCCGGCCGGCGTTTCTTCACCGTGATCGAGAACCGACTGCCCTAGGACGAGAGATGCGGCTATACGATTCCTACGACTACGTCATCATCGGCGCCGGCTCGGCCGGCAGCGTCATCGCAAACCGCCTGGGCGAAGACTACCGGCTGCGCATCCTGATCATCGAGGCCGGCCCACCCGACACCTCCTTCCTGCTGAAGATGCCGGCAGGTTTCGCCAGCCTCGGCGAGAAATCGCCATACAACTGGCGCTACGAGACCACACCGCAGAAACATTGCAACGACCGTCGCATGTACTGGCCACGCGGCAAGACGCTGGGTGGCTCGTCGGCGATCAACGCGATGCTCTATGTGCGCGGCAATGCCTGGGACTACGACCACTGGCGCCAGCTCGGCAACGAGGGCTGGAGTTACGACGACGTGCTGCCGTTCTTCAAGAAAGCCGAGAGCAACGAGCGCGGCGGCGACGACTTCCACGGGACCGGCGGCCCGCTCAACGTCGCCGACCAGGTCGACCCCGCGCCGATCAGCGAAGCCTTCGTGAAGGCCGCCGAGCAGGCCGGGCATAAGCGAGTCGCTGATTTCAACGGCGCCCAGCAGGAGGGCGTCGGCTTCTATCAGGTCACGCAGAAGAACCAGGAGCGCTGGAGCACCGCCAGCGCCTACCTGCGCCCCGCGGTCGAGCGCAACAAGAACAACGTCCATGTCGTATCGAACGCGCTCGTGGAGCGCATCATCCTCGACAAGAATCATGCCATGGGACTGCGCTACTCCGTCAACGGGCGGGACGAGGTGGCGCGCGCCGAGCGCGAGATCATCCTGTGCGGTGGCGCGGTGAATTCACCGCAGCTGCTGATGCTGTCGGGCATCGGCCCGGCCGACCACCTCAACTCGCTCGGAATTCGGCCGCTGTTCGACATCCCCGGCGTCGGCGGCAACCTGCAGGACCATCTCGATGCCGGCATTCTCCAAGCCTGCAAGACACGGGACACCTATGACGCAGCCAACAGACTGTGGTCCCTCTGGCAGTACAAGATGAAGAAAAAGGGCCCCGGCACCTCGCCGATTGCGGAAACCGGAGGCTTCATCAGCACGCGCAGCGGCCTCTCGGCGCCGGACGTGCAGCTTCACTTTCTGCCTGCCCTCGTGGTCGATCACGGCCGCACCCGGCTCAAGAAGAACGGCTACACGCTGCATGTCTGCGCGCTCAGGCCCGAAAGCAGAGGCACGATCCGGCTCAAGAGCAACAAGCCCAGCGAGCATCCTCTGATCGACGCCAACTATCTCGACGAGCGTCGCGATCTCGACACGCTGATTGCCGGCGTGAAGATGGGCCGCGACATCCTGGCCCAATCCGGCCTCGATCCCTACCGTGCCGAGGAGTTGGAACCAGGTCCGCTCGCAAAGACCGATACCGAGATTGAGCAGTGGATCCGCGCCCGCTGCGAGACGATCTATCATCCGGTGGGGACCTGCAAGATGGGCCCCGACAACGACGCGATGGCGGTGGTCGACAACCAGTGCCGCGTCCGCGGCATCGACGGGCTGCGGGTGGTCGACGCCTCGGTGATGCCGACGGTGGTCGGCGGCAACACCAATGCGCCGACGATCATGATTGCCGAGCGGGTCGCCGCCTACATGCAGGGCAAGGGATAGACCGTGCAGGAGTTCGGCCGTGCGCTGCGGCGCTGGCGACGCCTGCGGGGCGTCAAACAGAGCCATGCCGCCGAGCTGTTCGGAGTCACACAGGCAACGTTATCGCGCTGGGAGCGCGGTCATCATCGCATACCTGAAACCGTTACGCGCCAGCTCGGGCAGCTGCTGTCGGCGCCGCTCGACTCGGCTGGCGACGCCGGCCTGCGGCGACTGGTCGAGAGCTCCGCCCTTCCCGTCCACCTGATTTGCGACCTCACGCACCGCCTGCTTGCGGCCTCTCCGCCCCGCTGTGCCGAGTGGAAGGCCGACGAGCCCCAGTTGCGCGGCACCTCCCTCTGGCGCTTCGCCAGCGAAGAGATCCTCCTGGCCGAGAGCCGGCTGGGCGGCATCGGCTGGTACGACGACGGCGCAGCAGAGCTTCGGTTCTGGACCGGTGCCAACGACAGTCCGATCGTGCCGATCGAGCCGAGTATCCTTCTGTGGGAGCGGCTGCAACTCAACGACGGCACGCTCGCGCGGCTCGTCACGACGGTCCCGCACCTCTGACGAATATCTTATTCGTGGGGTGACGCTTCGGCCATCCCTATCCTGCCGGCATGACGACATCGTGGCCGCGCATCTGGCTCCTCTATGCGATCGGTGTGCTCGCGGCCGGCCAGCTCGGCATCGTGCCGCCGCTGGTGCCGGCCCTGCAGCGGGATCTCGAGCTGTCGCTCGCCACCGCCGGGTTCGCGGTGTCGCTCGTCACGCTGGTAGGTGCTCTGTTCGGCCTGCTGGCCGGGGGCTGGTGCGAAAGGCTCGGCCATGCCCGCGCCGGCGGGCTCGGCCTGCTCGTCATGGCCGGCGCGGCTGCTATCTGTGCCGTGGCAGAGGACGCGCCCACCCTGCTCGCGGCGCGTGGACTGGCCGGCATTGGATATCTCCTCGTCGTGGTGGCCGGGCCATCGCTCATGGCCGCGACAGCGGAGCCGCGCCATCACCCCGTCGTCCTTTCACTCTGGAGCACCTTCGTACCGGTCGGCATCGCCCTCGCCGGTTTTGCGACGGCCACTGCTGGCAGCGAAGGCGGCTGGCGCACCGTCTTCCTGGTCGACGGTGCCGTGCTTGCCGGCGCCGTTCTGTTTTGGACCGTGATCATCGCTCGCACACAACCCGCCCGTGGCATCGATCGCGGTGAGGCGAGCGGCTGGCTGCGACCTGCCATGCCGCTGGCGGTGTCGTTCTTCTGCTTCGCGCTGCTCTTCCTCGCGCTTGCCGGAATCCTGCCGGCCTATCTGGCGGCCGACCGCGGGGTGTCGGCCGCGATGGCCGGCAGCATCGTGGCCATTGCCACGGCCTTTGGAATAGCCGGCAGCTTTGCCGCCGGCTGGTTGATGCGGAGCGGCGTGGCACCTGGCCGAATCGTGTCGATCGGACTCACCGCCTCGGCGCTCGCGGCAGTTTTCGCCTTCCACGCACCCGAGCTGACACTTGCCGTAGCGGGCTTCACCGCTTCGTTCGCGATCGGCGGCATGGTGCCGGCCGCGGCGTTTGCCTCGGTACCCCGTATCGCGCCCGACCAGCGGGCGATCGGACCGATCAATGGCCTGCTGGCCCAGGCCGGCAGCCTGGGTTCGCTCGCGGGTCCACCGGCGCTGGCTTACTGGGTCGGTTGGACGGGATGGTCGCTGGCGCCGGTCTTGCTGCTTGCCGTTGCCGCGCTCGGCGCCGCTGCCGCACTCCTGATGCCCCGTCGCTAATCGGGATTGATGTGGTCTGAGCTCGCCGAGCGCCCGGCTCGGCAGAACCGTACTCAAAGCTGGCCCACCCAAGGCTCTCTCTCATCCTCATATCGAATTCAGCGCCAGCGCAGCAGGCGGTTCTCCAGCAGGTTCATCGCGGACATGATGCAGACCGAGACCAGCGATAGCAGGATGATGATGGCGAATACGCCGTAGGTCTTGAAGCTGGCGGCGAGCAGCTGCAGGCGCCTGACCGAGCCCGTGCTCGGAGGCGATGTTTTCGCCGCAGATCACGCCGAGCAGCGCATAGGCGAGTGAGAACTGACGGGGGCGTCAACGCCGTCTAAGTGGCGCGGTTCTCGACTATCATCATCCATCGCTTGCCCGGCGTGTCGACGAGACGCCCCCGCGAATCGACCGGGTAGAGGCTCATGGTAACGCTGTTCTTCACGTTGCCGCCGATGGCATGCACGAAACCGCCCCGCACGCCGGTGACGACGTCGCAATGGTTCGCCGTATTGTCGATCCGCCGCCGGGCGGTGCGCGTATCGGCGTAGCGCCACGTCGGGCCGGCCGTGCCGGTGCAAACCAGGTCGCCTTCCCGGGGGGAATATTCGCTGGGTGAATGCAGCGCAAAGCTCGCGCCTCGGCTACCCTGCTGACGGTCGTAGAGCGAGGCGAGATACTGGCCGTGGCGGCCAGCGGGCGGGAAAGCGCTCTGGCTGACCCCGGACTTGGTCACGACCCATGAGACGAAGGCACCCGACCAAGGCCGGCCCGAAGTCCGGCCGTTCCATTCGGGATGGCCGCAGTTCCCCCAGTAGTCGCCGACCCGGCTGTTCAGCGGCTCGCTGTGCTCGCTCACGCCAGTGCGGTTGGTGTAGCCATTGGCTGTGCCCCCATAGACCACCGTGGAGCGCCCGAAGCGGGTCCATTCCTGCCAAGCAACCAATGCCGTGCGGTTGGTCGGTGGCTGATCGGCGTAACCCTGGCTACCATCGCCCCCGCACCCAGCAAGAACGGGGAGAAGCAGAGCCAGTAAAAGGAGGGCCGGCAGCCATCGTCCGGTCTCTGGGCAGGAACGGCGAAAAGGCGGCTGCCGGCAAACATGAACATCGACGAAGGGGCTGTCGATGAAGCTCATACATCACATGCAGTTACTAACTTAACTGTCTGGTCTTCTTGAGATAAATTCCTAACACGATACTTTAAGCATGTCACGCGAATCCGACATCCGATTTCTCGAACGCCGCGCCTTCCGGGCGTGGCCCGCGCTGGAAACCGCCGAAACCGCCGGTTGGGTCACGCGGTTCTCCGGGGGCTACACCAAAAGAGCCAATTCTATCAATGCTTTGGCAGAAGGCGTTGAGTTCAACCACGCATTGAAGGACGCGCTCGAAGCGCCCTATCGAGCGCGCGGTCTGCCACCGGTCTGGCGATTGACACCGCTCGCTCCGCCAGCAGTCGATTCCTGTCTCGCCGACGCCGGCTACCGGCGGATCGACGACAGTCTCGTCCAGCGCAGCGCCCTCGATGGTCGGTTCGCTCTGGACGCCGAGGTCCGACTCGAGCCCAGCCCTTCGATCGCGTGGCTCGCCGGTTTTGCCGAGTTGAGCCCGGTGGCCCCTGCCCACCGTGACATCATGGAGCGGATGCTCCACTCGATTGCGGCACCGGTCGCTTTCGCCCAGGTCGAGGACGCCTATGGGCCGATCGCCTTCGCGCTCGGCGTCGCGGACGGCGACCATGTCGGGCTGTTCGATGTCCTGGTCGCTCCACGCGCTCGCCGACGCGGCCTGGCGCGACGGCTCACCGAAAGCGTGTGCGCATGGGGCCATAGCCAGGGCGCGCGCTTCGCTTATCTGCAGGTCGTGGCAACCAACTCGGCAGCCTTGCCGCTTTATGCCGAACTCGGCTTCGAGACGGTCTACAGATACGGCTATCGCGTGCCATAGTGCGGGCAAAGGGAGGCGCAGAATGGCGAATCACGTGTGGGAAAAGAGCTATCCTCCGGGCGTGAAGTGGGAACTCGATATCCCGAAGAAGACGCTCCATCAGATCTTCGAGGACAGCTGCGCGCAATATGGGGATCGGCCGTTCACCGACTTCCTCGACAAGATCATGACCTTCCGCGACTACAAGGAGGCCTCGGACCGTGCTGCCGCCGGGTTCCAGAAGCTGGGCGTCGGCCCGGGCGTGAACGTCGGGCTCTACCTTCCCAATACCCCGCACTATCTCATCGCCTTCTTCGGCATCCTTAAGGCCGGCGGCCGGGTGGTGAACTACAGCCCGCTCGATGCCGCCCGCGAGCTCGAGTTCAAGATCGGCGATTCCGAGACCGATATCCTCGTCACGCTAGACGTCACCGCGCTGTACCCGAAGATGGCGGCGATGCGTGGCAAGACGCGGCTGAAGAAGCTGATCGTCGGCTCGATCGCGGACTACCTGCCGTGGCCGAAGAACTGGCTGTACCCGATCGCCAAGAAGAAGGACCTGTCGGCCTGGCCGCGCGACCAATGGCACATGTCGTTCAAGGACCTGCTCGGCAACGACGGCAAGTACAGGAGCCATCCTGCGCCGGAGAATTTGTGGGACGAGGTGGCGCTGCTGCAGTACACCGGCGGCACCACCGGCCTGCCAAAGGCGGCGATGCTGACGCACGGCTGCGTCGTGTCGGCGATGGCACAGGGCCAGGCGTGGACGACGCCCTACACCACGCCTGGCGCCGAGAAGGTGGTCTGCGTGCTGCCGCTGTTCCACATCTATGCGCTGTCGGGAATCATGCTGGGCGCCGTGCGCAACGGCAACCAGCTGATCCTCTATCCGCGGCCCGACATCGACATGATCGTGAAGGACCTGGCAAAGAAGAAGCCGACCTTCCTGCCCGGCGTGCCCACGCTCTACACGGCGATCAACAAGCACCCTGAAGCAAAGGGGCTCGATCTCAGCTCGCTCAAGATCTGCATGTCCGGCGGCGCGCCTTTGCCCGTCGAGGTGCAGCAGAGCTTCGAGAAGCTCACCGGCGCGACGCTGATCGAGGGTTACGGTCTGACCGAGACCTCCCCGACCGGAGCGATCTGCCCGGTCGACAAGGCGGTGCGGCGCGTCGGCTCATGCGGCGTGCCGATGCCCGGCACGATCATCGAAATCCGGGACATGGAGCATCCCGATCGGGTGCTGCCGCCCGGCAAGGAACATGTCGGGGAAGTCTGCATCATCGGCCCGCAGGTCATGAAGGGCTACTGGAAGAAGCCCGAGGAGACGGAGCAGGTACTGTTCAGCCATCCAGGAAGCAACTGGAAGGGCCTGCGCACCGGCGACATGGGCTACATGGACGAAGCCGGCTGGCTTTACCTCGTCGACCGCTCGAAGGACCTGATCATCTCGTCGGGCTACAACGTCTATCCGCGCATGATCGAGGAAGCCGTCTACGAGCACCCTGCAGTCGACGAATGCATCGTGATCGGCATCCCCGATCCCTATCGGCAGGAAGCCCCTAAGGTGTTCGTCAAGCTGAAGCCCGGCGCCCACCTCACCTTCGACGAGTTGAAGAAGCACCTCGACGGCAAGATCGGCAAGCACGAGATGCCGGTCGCGCTGGAGATCCGGTCGGAGCTGCCCAAGACCCCGGTCGGCAAGCTTTCCAAGAAGGAGCTGAAGGAAGAGGAGCGCGCCAAGGCAACCGCGAAGGCAGCGTGAGCATTATGTGCCGGACCTCCGGCCTCCGGCTCGCTCATATGCTCATATGAACGAGCTCAATCATGGGCGAGCCGGAGGCTCGGGGTCCGGAAGATCATGAAGATCTCTCGCCGGCGCATTCTTGTCGGTGGATCGGCTCTTGCCCTCGCCGGTTGCTTCGACCGCCCCTGGTACGAGGAGAACCCGCAGCAGAAGGTGTTCCTGGACGGGCTGCAAGCGTTGGCCAAACCGGCGCTCGCGTCGAGCAATCCGCTGCAATTGGAGGAGGCGGCCAAGAAATGCCTCGAGCTCGCGGCGCGGACCGGCGCTTTCACCGACTGGCAGGGCATTCTGCGCACCGTCGAGGGCACGGCCCAGAAGGTCGCCGTCACCATCGAGGTCGGCCCGCAAGTTTCGCTGTACGCGTTCAACGACTGGGCGCTCGGCATGGCCGGTGCCGTCGCCGGCCTGTTCTCGACACGATCGCGCGAAAGCGCTCCACCGGGGCTTTCCGATCCAGCCATAGCGGCGCTAAAAACCTTCCGTCTCAACGAAAGGGTAACCTTGTCGGGCCGCCTGGGAGAAATAGCCGGCTCTGGCCTGTTCGATCTCACGAGCCTGTTCGGCAAGAGCGATGCCGACAACCGCCAGTTCCTGCAGGTGCCACGCTTTGTGGCACGCATCGACAACCTGGCTGTTGCAACGAAGAAGAAGTGAAAGGAATTTGGGGTGCCGTCCTTCAACTACGATTTCCCGTACAGCACGAAGAAGCTGCCGGTCTTCGCCGCCAACATGGTGGCGTCCTCGCAGCATCTGGCGGCAACGGCGGGCCTGCGCATGCTGGCCAAAGGCGGCAACGCGGTCGATGCGGCGATCGCCAGCGCCGCCGCCATCACCGTGGTCGAGCCGACCATGAACGGCATCGGCTCGGACGCCTTCTGCATCCTGTGGGACGGCACCAGGCTGGTCGGCCTCAACGCCTCGGGCCATTCGCCCGAGCTGATGACGCCCGACAAGTACGAAGGGCAGGCCAAGATCGCCGATACCGGCTGGGGCTGCGTCAGCACACCGGGAGCGGTGTCGCTCTGGACCACCCTGCACGCGCGCTATGGCAAGCTCCCTTTCGCCGATCTGTTCGAGCCGGCAATCAAGTACGCCCATGATGGCTTCCGCGTCTCCTATATGGTGGCGCGCCAGTGGGATGCCGCGATCGCCCGCCTCAAGGACCAGGAGGGGTGGGTCAAGGCGTTCCTGCCCAACGGCCGCGCGCCCCTCCCCGGCGAGATCTGGAAGTTTGCCGACCAGGCGAAGACCCTGCGCCTGATCGCCGAAAGCAAGGGCGAGGCTTTCTATCGAGGCGAACTCGCGGAAGCCATGGACAAGCACGCGAAGCAAACCGGTGGAGCGCTGCGACGCAACGATCTGGAAAGCCACACGCCGGACTGGGTCGATCCGATCGGCCTCACTTATCGCGGCACGACGCTGCACGAGATCCCGCCGAACGGCCAGGGAATCGCCGCCTGCATGGCGCTCGGCATCCTCGAGAACTTCGATGTCGCCGAGTACGATCCCGACAGTCCCGAGATGGCGCATCTGCGCATCGAGGCGATGAAGCTCGCCTTCGCCGATATCTATCGCTATGTCGCCGATCCGCGCTTCATGGAGGTGACGCCCAGCCAAATGCTCGACAAGAGCTACCTCAAGAGCCGCGCCAGATTGATCGATCCCAGGAAGGCGCAGGATTTCGGGCCGGGCGTGCCGAAGGACGGCGGCACGATCTATCTCGGCACCGCCGACGAGTCCGGCATGATGGTGTCGCTGATCCAGTCGAACTACACCGGGTTCGGCTCGGGTATCGTCGTGCCCGGCACCGGCATCGCGCTCCACAACCGGGCGAGCGGCTTCGTCACGACCAAGGGTCACCCCAACCAGGTCGGACCGAAGAAGCGGCCGTTCCACACCATCATCCCGGCCTTCATCACCAAGGACGGCAAACCGGTGGCGACGTTCGGGCTCATGGGCGGCGCCATGCAGCCGCAGGGGCACATGCAGGTCTTCTCGCGCATCGTCGACTACGGGCAGAACCCGCAGGCCGCGATCGATGCGCCGCGCTGGCGGGTGCACGAGAGCGACGGCACGGTGTGGACGGAGAACCACTTCCCGGCCGACACCGCGACCGGCCTCGAGTCGCGCGGCCACAGGCTCACCCGCACGGCGTGGCCGAGCCTTGCCTTCGGCTCGAGCCAGATCATCTGGAAGTTCCCCGACGGCGGCTCCTATCTCGGCGCCTCGGAAAGCCGGCGCGACGGCGCAGCCGTAGGGTTCTGATCCCATGCCCGTCGTCACCATCGCCGACGGCGGCTTTTGCATCGACGGCCGGCCGACCTATCCCGGCCGGAGCTGGAAGGGCCATCGCATCGAGGGCCGGCTGTTCAACAGCCGCATGGCCAACGCCATCGCCGACGACGAGAACCCGGCGACGCGCGGCGCCTGGGCCTATGCCGACGGCGACTGGGATGCCGGGCGCAGCACCGCCGAGTTCATCGGCGCCCTGCCCGCCTATCGGGAGCACGGG
Organism: Enhydrobacter sp.; assembly: GCA_026126105.1. Taxonomy (GTDB): domain Bacteria; phylum Pseudomonadota; class Alphaproteobacteria; order Reyranellales; family Reyranellaceae; genus Reyranella. The sequence goes on along the minus strand of JAHCJV010000037.1, from coordinate 6,242 downwards.
CTGCTGGCGGTCTGCATCAACCTCTCGGGCGGCAGTCCGCAGGGCTATTCCTGGCACCAGCCGTGGAAGATCTGCGGCTTCACGCCGGAGGGGACGATCAAGCCCGACTGGGCGGCGCGCCTCGACAGCGTGATCGGGGCCTGCCAGCGGCTCGGCATGGTCGTGATCCTCGGCCTGTTCTACGGCAAGCAGAGCGGCACGCTGACCGATGAGACCGCCGTGAAAGCCGCCGTAACCGGGACGGTCGACTGGCTGCTGGCACGGAACGCGACCAACGTGCTGCTCGAGATCGGCAACGAGGTCGATCTCGAAAATGTCTGGGCCCATCCGATCATCACCGCGCCGCGCTGCCATGAGTTGATCGAGCTGGCGCAGAAGCGCTCCAATGGGAAGCTGCTCGCGAGCACCAGCCTCATCGGGATCGACGCACCGCCGGTCGCGACCGTGGCGGCAGCCGACTTCCTGCTGCCGCACGGCAATCGTATCCATGGACCCGACGGTCCTTTCCAGCCGAGCCCGCACGGCATCCGCCTGCAGCTCGCCCGCTGGCGCGCCTCGCCGGCCTATCGCGGCCAGCCGATCGTCTACAACGAGGACGACCATTTCGAATTCGAGAAGCCCGACAACCATTTCGTTGCGGCCGTCGAAGGCGGCGCGAGCTGGGGCTTCTTCGACTACCGCATGAGCCGCGAGCGCTTCGAGGACGGATTCCAGTCACTGCCGGTCGATTGGACGATTTCGTCGAAGCGCAAGCGCGCGTTCTTCGGCCTGCTGAAGGAAATCACCGGAAGCTGACTCCTCCGGACCGCGACCCTCCGGCTCGCTCATCCTCTCGAGCGAGCCGGAGGACCCTGAGAAGAAAAGTCAGTCGATATACATGCCGTACATGTCGGCATCATCCCAAGCCCCGCCGTCGAGCGTATATGGGCTGCTGGGATTGTAACCGGTGTCCGTCGTCTCGGACTTGTATTCTGCCCGCATGTCCCGTCCCATGGCGGCCCTGATGTAGGTATTATACGCGGTCGTGCCGCCCATGTAGAGACAGCCGCAAATGGTTGGGTCGGCATACACGTAGACGGGCTTGCCCTTGTAGGTGGTCGGGCGGATCATGTGAGCGGGAATCTGGCGGAAGTCGGCGAGCTGGGCCTCGGTCTTGATCGATCGCTTCTTGAAGCCGGCCGCCTCGAGCCTGTTCTCCTTGGCCTGTGGGCCGTAGTCGGCCGGCGTAAGAGGCTCGCAGGCGAGCAAGCCGAGCGCCAGCACCGGTATCCCGATCAGTCGCAAGAACAGTCTCATGGATCTCCCCTATGTCGTGCCGGACAAGTCAGGCCACGCCGCTCGCCCGGCGTTGCAGGAATGCCGTGGTGCAGACAGACATCACCAACCGCGAACAGGTCAAGTACCTTGTCGGTCCTCGTTTTTGGACGGCAACCCACGGGGCCACGAGACCATGCAGGTGTCCGGTGCCGAGCAGTCTAGCGCGAAGACCGGCCTGCGCTGGCGCCGCAGCCGCAGCCCCCGCACTCGCGGCCGGCCCGCTGGAGAATGTCGAACAGCAGCGCCGTCGACCATCCGAACATCAGCATGCCGAGCGCCGATTCAATGGCGCCGGCGAAGCGATGTGCGGAAGAAAGCTCGAGCTCCGTAGCACCGACCGTGGTGAAGCTCGCCAACGAGAAATAGAACGAATTCATGAATCCGTGAAGCTCGCCCCATGCGTCGTATCGCACAGCCCAGATGGTGACCTGCCCCAGATGCCCGCACATGAGGACGAGAACGCCGGCGACGGTGCAGGCGATCCTGCGGAACCCCGGAAGCTTGCCGGCCCGCTTCTTCAGCAGGCTCCCCACGATTCGATCGAGAATCAGTTGAGCCGCAAGTTGAACAGCGGCAGTGGCAGCAACCAGAATGAGTGTAAACAGCGCTTGGCTGAAAGGGACGGGCACAGCTCACTGCCTCCTTCGATTCGTCCAGCGGCACAACGCAGCGCGGGCGGTCTGTCATTGCTGCATGGGCGAGAGCGGCATCTCGACCATGCCGTTAGCAAATGTACAGGCAGGTGATCGAGCCGGTGTAAAGCTCTGATCGGCGGGTGTGCTCCGGAGCATGCAGCTTAGACCTTGGGCCGGCCCAAGATCAGACCAGTGTCCACGGGCCGCGAGACCGACTTGGTGAGCAGGACGGTCGCGAGGGTGGATCCAAGCGCAACAGTGATCACGAGATCGAACGCGTTCAGCTTGGTCAGCGTGTGCTTGCCTGAAATGCGCAGCAGAATGATCAGGGAAACGTAGGCCAGCGCACCGACGAGCAGCACGCGGCCCAGCCCAGTCCAGTCCAGCTATCGAAGATCATGGCTTGCACTACCTTGCCGGCATCGGTGGTCGGGTGCTCCGTCCCATGGAGGCTTATGTCAAAACCTCCCGTCGCCGACATGGTTGCGTTGCCCTGCGTCATCGCCCTTTGGAGCGGCGCATTGGCACGTTTTATCGAGGATATAAGTTGATGTGCTTTCAGGGTCACTTTCCGCAATACGCCTCGATCCGGTAGCCATCGGGATCGATGACGAAGGCGGCGTAGTATTGCGGGCCATAATCCGCGCGCACGCCGGGCTTGCCGTTGTCGGTACCGCCGGTTCGGAGCGCCTCGGCATGGAAAGCGTCAACTGACTTCCGGTCGGGAGCCACGAAACAAAAGTGCAGTCCCGATTCCGACTCCGGCTTAACCGGCTTGTCGGTGGCGCCGAGCCAGAGCGAAACCGCCTTGGCACCGTATCCCAGCGATGTCTCACCGTCCGACAGCCGCGTGTAGCCGAGTGGCTTCAGCGCGGCGTCGTAGAACTTGCCGGACCGCAGGATGTCCGCGACGCCAATCGAAACATGATCGAGCATTCTATCCTCCTGTTTAACTACTTAACCGGTTATATGGTTATGGAGTAGCCGCAACTTGTCAACCGGTCGACCGGTTAGTATCTGCGGATGATGATGCGTCCCGATCTGTGCCTGGATTTTGCCAATACGCGCTATTGGCGAGGTCAGGAGGTGCCGACCGAGACGCTGAAGTCGCCCGCCGACCTCGCCGCCTGGGCGAAGGCGGCCAAACCGCTGGCCGCAAGTGAATTCGCGCAGGCGATCGCGCTGCGCGAGGCGCTCTACCGACTTTTCGATGCTCAGACGCAAGGGAAGGCCGCGGCCTCCCGCGACCTCGCGGTGCTGAACGATGCGCTGGCGCAAGCGCCCTGCCGCAAGACGCTGAGGCGTGGTCGCGGAGGCTATGAATGGGAGGTGGACACGAAGTCCGGGACGGCGCTCGCGCTGCTGGCGCCGGTCCTGTGGTCAGCCGGCGACCTGCTTTCCGGCCCCCGCCTCGGCAATGTCCGGCGCTGCGCCAATCCGGAGTGCGGGTGGTTGTTCCTCGACGACAGCCGGGCCGGCAGGCGCCGATGGTGCTCGATGTCGTCCTGCGGCAACCGCGCCAAGGCGCGGCGGCACTATCACAAGGACAAATCCTCGAGCCGATAGTGTTCGGCTTCTCGATCGGCCTTATCAGGCCACCGGCAGGAGGTGCCCTTCATTGGCGACGGTGCCCTATTTCAAGATGCTCTGAAGCTTCATCGCGACGCCCATGTCGCCTTCGATCTTGAGCTTGCCGGTCATGAACGCCGTCATGCCGTCGAGCTTGCCGCCAATCATGTCGTCGAGATCGCTGAACGCCATCTTGACCGTGCAGTCGGCAGCATTGTCTTCATTGCTGACGACCGGCGGACTGGCGTTTCCGTCGATGTAGATGACGCCCTGATCGGTGGCGAACTTGACGGTATTGCCGAAGGACGACTTCTTCGACGCGCCATCCTTCATTTTCGCGGTAAGTTCCTGCAAGGTCATTTGGTGAGGTCTTCCTTCGCTTAGTCGGTGCTTGGGGCTTACTTGACCTTTACGTAAACGTCAAATACAGGCCGATGAACGGCCGTTCAGGCGGAGGAAACATGTCGTATCGCTCGGTCTTCAAGCCGGGATTGTTCAGCGGCCAGACCGTGATCGTGACCGGCGGCGGCAGCGGCATCGGCCGTTGCAGCGCGCATGAGATCGCCGCGCTGGGCGCCCACGTCGTGATCACCGGCCGCAAGCCGGAGAAGCTCGTCGCTGTGAAGGGCGAAATCGAGGCGGCCGGCGGCAGCTGCGAGACACATGCCTTCGACATCCGCGAGGAAGCGCAGGTCAAGGAAGCGATCGCCGCGATCGTGGCGAGGAACGGCCGCATCCATGGCCTGTTCAACAATGCCGGCGGCCAGTTCCCCGCCCCCGCCGCGGCGATCAGCGCCAAGGGCTTCGACGTCGTGGTGCGCAACAACCTCACCGGCGGCTTCATCGTAAGCCGCGAGGTCTACACGCAATCTATGCAGAACCACGGCGGCTCGATCGTCAACATGACCGCCGACTATCGCAACGGCTTCCCGAGCATGGTGCATACGGGGGCCGCGCGCGCCGGCATGGCCAACCTGACGATGACGCTCGCCTATGAGTGGGCGGTGTCGGGTGTGCGGGTAAACTCGGTGGCGCCGGGCTGGATCGCCTCGTCGGGCATGGACACCTACACGGGCGAATTCAAGGAGAACATTCCGAAGCTCAAGAACCACTGCCCGCTCGGCCGACTCGGCACCGAGAGCGAAGTGTCCGCGGCGGTGTGTTTCCTGCTGAGCGACGCGTCGGCCTACATTACCGGCACCGAAATCAGGATCGACGGCGGCGTGCCGCTCGGCAACCGCTCCATGCCCCTGCCCGCCACCGACAAGTCGCAGGCGTTCAACGGCTTCCATCTTGCCGTCACGCCCAAAGTGCTGGGCGGCTGAACGATGCCGATCCTCGAAAGCCAGGTCGACCGCAATGGCGACGAGTTCAAGCGCAACCGCGAGAAGATGCTCGCCGCGATCCAGGAGTTTCGCGACGCCGAGGCCAGCGTCCAGGCGACGTCCGACAAATCGCGCGAGCGCTTCGCCAAGCGCAAGCAGCTGATGCCGCGCGAGCGCATCGCCCTTCTGCTCGACCGCGGCGCGCCGTTCCTCGAGCTGATGCCCCTCGCCGGCTATCGCATGCACGACGACCGCGACGGCTCGAGCGCAGGTGGCGGGTCGGTCGCCGGCATCGGCTATGTCGAGGGCGTGCGCTGCATGGTGTCGGCCTCGAACTCGGCGATCAAGGGCGGCACCGTGGCACCATCGGGCCAGCGCAAGGGACAGCGGGTCCAGCAGGTCGTGATGGAGAACAAGCTGCCGGTCGTGAACCTCGTGGAGTCCGGCGGCGCAAATCTTCTCTATCAAGCCGAGATCTTCGTGCCCGGCGGCCGCGGCTTCGCCAACCAGGCGCGCATGTCGGCGCGCGGCATCCCGCAGGTCACCGTCGTGCACGGCTCGTCGACCGCGGGCGGCGCGTATCTGCCGGGCCTGTCGGACTACGTCATCATGGTGCGCAACCAGGCCAAGGTGTTCCTCGCCGGCCCGCCGCTCCTCAAGGCCGCGACGGGCGAGATCGCGACCGATGAGGAACTGGGCGGCGCGGAGATGCATGCCACTGTTTCGGGCGTCGCCGAATGGATGGCCGAGAATGACGCCGACGGCATTCGCATGGCGCGCGAGGTCATCGCCAAGTGGCACTGGAATGACCGGCTGCCGCCGAAACCCGTCCGCCCGTTCAAGGAGCCGCTTTACGACATCGACGAGCTGTGCGGCGTCGTGCCGCCATCGCACAAGGATCCCTACGACGTGCGCGAAGTGATCGCGCGGCTGGTCGACGGCTCGGACTTCCTCGAATTCAAGGGTCTGTTCGACCAGCAGACGATCTGCGGCTGGGCCGAGATCGAGGGCGAACCGGTCGGGATGATCGGAAACAACGGCCCGATCACCACCAAGGGCGCGGTGAAGGCAGCGCAGTTCATCCAGCTCTGCTGCCAGCAGGGCACGCCGATCGTCTACCTGCAGAACACCACGGGCTACATGGTCGGCACCGAGGCCGAGCGCGGCGGCATCGTCAAGCACGGCTCCAAGATGATCCAGGCCGTCGCCAACGCGACGGTGCCGCAGATCACCATCGTGATCGGCGGCAGCTTCGGCGCCGGCAACTACGGCATGTGCGGCCGCGCCTACGATCCGCGCTTCATCTTCGCCTGGCCCAACAGCCGCACCGCGGTGATGGGCGGCGAGCAGGCGGCCGGCGTGATGAAGACCGTCACCGAGCAGAAGTTCCTGCGCG
>JAHCJV010000036.1 GCA_026126105.1 Enhydrobacter sp. | reverse complement strand
CTCCCGCGCGAACCAGGCCGCGGCTTTTGACAGGATCTCGCGCTCGAGCTTGAGCTGCCTGTTCTCCCGCCGAAGCCGGCCAAGCTCCTCGCGCTCGACCGTCGTCAGACCGTCCGGGCGGCGACCTTCGTCTCGTCCCGCCTGGGCAACCCAGTTGCGGATCGTCTGACCCGACGGCTCGGACTCCTTCGCAAGCTCTTCCGGGCTGAGCCCGGCTTTGACGAGCTCGACCATCTGGCGTCGAACTCAGGGGAATACGGAGCACCCTTCTTCGCCATTGTGGACTCCTGAAACACAAATGTTCGGGTGTCCACGAAAACGGGGCAACTTCACATGTACAAAGGGGCGTCAAAAGGACTGCAGTCTCGAACTGATAGAGGAATCACCCGGACCAAGAACGGGCGAATGAAGCGCCCTAAGACCGGCAAGCCGAAGAGCGATCTCCGTGCGAAGCTGGAAGCGGGCGCGGTTGACGCCCAGCGCGCGACATGGCTGCGCTACATGGCGAGGTGCGAAGACAGCGGAACCGTCCCAGTCGTCCCTGCGGACGTTCGTCGCAAGTTGGGCATATAGCGTCACTTCCGAGCGCCAAGGATTTAAATTAGGACGGTACCTGCTTGTTGGCATTATTGACAACGTCCTGATACGTTGGCAGAGTTGCCAACGTGCCGGCGACGCTGATTACCCGCTCCAAGACCGTGCTCGCGAAGGGCGAGATCGTCGAGCTGGTAATCTGGCGCGTGCCGCGGCCGGTACCGCCGAGCCAGCACACTTTCAAGTACCGGGCGGTATACATCGTTGCCGGCGTGCGAGTCGTCGGATTCGACAACGAGCTCGGCGAGGGCGACCACATGCACGTCCATGGCAAGGAGCTGCCTTATGCCTTTACCACGGTTGATCAGCTGATCGAGGATTTCATCGCAGCGGTCGACGCCGTACGGAGGATGACATGACGAAGCGGACGCTCACCATCCGGCTGCAGCAGGACTGGAAAGCCGGGCTGCGGGCAGCCGGCCGCAAGGGTAAGGCGAAGACCTACCAAGGCGAGGAGCTGGCGTTCGAGACGCCGGCCGCCTTCTTCGGACACCTGACGGAGCGGCGATGGGAGTTGGTGCGGATGATGCAGGGGAAGGGCGCCATGTCGATGCGGGGGATCGCAGGCCTGGTCGGCCGCGACGTCAAGCGCGTGCACGAGGATGTCACCGAGCTTCTTGAGCTGGGCTTGCTGGAGCGCAGCGAAGAGGGCGTCGAATGCCCGTTCGCTCGCATCCACATCGACATCGAAATGGCTTCTGCCGCATAGCATGCGAGCGACGGGAATTGGCGAGACGAGTATGCCGTCATGCTGCTGGGAGCGCGGCTTTCCAGAGCCGCTCTTTCTTCGGCTTGCGATATCCCATAAGCGGCTCTGGAGTGCCGCGCTCCAAGCACTCCGAAAGAAAGCTCTCGGGGCAAAGTCGCATCTGGCCGGTCCTTACGAGATCGCGGGCCTATCCGATCCGACGAACTGTGTCCGCAGCTCGCGCTTGAGGACCTTGCCGGTGGCATTGCGCGGCAGGACGTCGACGAACGCCACCGATTGCGGAACCTTGAACTTGGCGAGCCGTCCCAGGCAATGGCGGATCACGTCGCCTTCCTCGAGAGGCTGGTCGGGCTTGCGCACGACGATCGCCATGCCGACCTCGCCCCAGCGCTCGTCGGGCACGCCGATGATGGCGGCGTCGGCGACCTGCGGCAGCTGGAACAGGACGTTCTCGACCTCGGCGGGATAGACGTTCTCGCCACCCGAGATGTACATGTCCTTCCAGCGGTCGACGATATAGACGAAACCCTCCTCGTCGAGACGAGCGGCGTCGCCGGTGTGAAGCCAGCCGTCGGTGAAGGCGGCTGCCGTCGCTTCCGGCTTGTTCCAGTAGCCCGGCGTGATGTTGGGCCCCTTGATCAGCAGCTCGCCGATGGCGCCCTGCGGGACGTCCTTGCCCTGCTCGTCGACGACGCGAATCGCGGTATGCATCATGGCCTTGCCGGCCGAGCCTGTCTTACGGATGGCGTCGGCTGCATCGAGCATCGTGCCTGCCGGGCTTGTTTCGGTCATGCCCCAACCCTGGATCAACCCGACGCCGCGCGCCTGCCAACCTTCGAGAATGGCGACCGCACAGGGTGCACCGCCAACGCCGGAGATCTGCAGACGTGAAAGGTCGGCGCTCGGGAACTTCGGGTGCTGCATCATGAACTGGTAGGGTGCGGGCACGCCGAAGAAGTGCGTGATGCCAAGTTCGGGATCGGAAATGTAGTCGAGCGCCTGACCCGGTTCGAAGGCACGCATGATCAGGATCGTGCCGCCGGCATGGAGCACGGGGTTGGCGTAGCAGTTGAGGCCGCCGGTATGGAACAGCGGCAGGATCACGAGCTGCACGGTGTGCGGCGAGATCATCGCCGGGATGCCGAGGTTGACGGCGTTCCAGAACACCATGCCGTGCGTGATGATCGCGCCCTTCGGGTGCCCGGTCGTGCCCGAGGTGTACATCACCATGCCGATGTCGTCGTGCGTGAGCGCAACCGGCACAGGCGCCGGTGCGTCCGACGCTAATGCGCGCTCGTAGGCACTTGACGGGTTGTCGGGATCGATTTCGAGCAGGCTGTTGGACAACGCACTCGCCTGCTGCGCGAACGACCTGTCGTGGATCAGCAGCTTCGGCGTCGAATCCCCAAGGATGTAGGCGAGCTCCGGCACGGTGAGCCGCCAGTTCAGCGGCAGCATGATCGCGCCGAGCCGGCCGCAGGCGAACTGGAGCTCGAAATATTCGGGGCAGTTGGGTGCGAGCAGCGCCACACGATCGCCCTTGCCGATGCCTTGCACCGCGAGCCATGCGGTAAGCCGGTCGGTGCGGCGATGCAGCTCTGAATAGGTCAGCGTCCGGTTTGTCTGCAGATCGTTTATGGCGATCTGTCTCGGACGCCGGTACGCGTGATGGGCGATCCAGTCGTAGTAGGGAGGCACGCCGGGCATTGTCAGTACACCGCCTTGGTAGAAGTCTTGATCAAGCAAACGCGCCGGTCGGATGGTCGCGGGAAAGCAAAAGTGTCAGCCGCCGTTTACCACCGCATCCGGAACTTCGTAACGCTCGGCGTCGCCGATCCTGATCAGATTGAGGTCGCCCCATCGCTCGACCTTCAGGCTCATGCCCAGATCTGTCCTGGTCGGCTTGCCGCCGCGGAACTCGATATGGCGCTCCTTGCCGTTCGCGATCCGAATCCAGACTTCGGCATTACCATTGCCAATTCGATTCGCCCGGAACGGGCACTGTCTGGTCGGCTGCCCCAATGCCAGAGAGCAAGGGATCTCGCCTGTGGAGCCAAGACCGGCACCGGCTTGGGAGTCCGCCTGGTCCGACGTGATGCTCACGGTCAGGGAATAGGCCGAGTGTTCTTCTCGCCGGGCGGCATTGCGCATGAGATACACGAGCACGGAGTAGTCGCCCGACGACGGGATGACGGTCTTGAAGTGGTTGCCGTTGATCGAGCCGATATGCATCGCCTCGGAGGCGCCCGGCGCCATCACATTGAAGTACGTGCTGGGGTTGCTTGGGGTCATGTCGACGATCAGCCGTTGCCCGGCCGACGCGCCAAGCACATAGGCGATCGATTGATTTCCTCGGATCGAGCCCTTGATCTCCGCACTGCTTCGTCCGGTGGCAAATACCACGCGCTGCTCTTGCGGAGCTTGGGCTGCCGCTGGGCCCACGGTGGCGATCAGCAGGCACAATGCCATCCACATAGGACCACACTTCATATTCTTCCCCGTCGTGGAGTGTTGGCGAGGCACCCGGGCGCGTCAGTTCACCGCCTTGGTGAAGCCCTTCCAATAGGGCTCGCGCAGCTCGCGCTTGAGGGTCTTGCCGGCACCGGAAAGCGGCAGGGGTGTGTCCCGGAAGTCAACGCTGCGCGGACACTTGTAGCTGGCGATCTGCTCGCGGCAATGCTCGATCACGTCCTCCGCCGTGATCGTCACACCGGGCTTCGGGACGATGATGGCATGCACTGTCTCGCCCCAGCGCTCGTCGGGAACACCGATCACCGCAACCTCGGCGACATCCGGCATCAGCGAGATGACGTTCTCGACCTCGGCAGAATAGACGTTCTCGCCGCCGGAGATGATCATGTCCTTGAGGCGATCGACGATGTAGACGAACCCCTCCTTGTCCATCGTCGCGCCGTCGCCCGAATAGTACCAGCCGTCAACGAGCACGGCGGCGGTCTCGGCCGGCTTGTTCCAGTAGCCCTTCATGATGTTGGGGCCGCGGATGGCCAACTCGCCTGCGCCGCCGCGCGGAACCTCGTTGCGGGCGCTGTCAACCACCTTGACCTCGCAGGTCAGCGCGGCCTGGCCGCAGGACTTCAGGCGGCCGGCGAAAGGCCCGTCGAGTGTCGTGTAGCGCGGGTCGAGCAGGGTGACGATGGGCGACGCCTCGGTCATGCCGTAGCCGTGCATCAACCGGACATGCGGCATCACCTCCATGGCCTTGCGCAGCACGCCCTCGGGCATCGGCGAGGCGCCGTACAGGATGAACGCCAGGAGGGAGAGATCGAACTCGGCGAAGCGCGGATGGTTAACCAGCATGTTGATCATGGTCGGCACGAACTGCGCATGTGTGACCTTCTCGCGCGCGATCGTCTGCAGCACCTCGACGGGTTCGAAGCGCGACACGAAGGTGTGGCGTCCGCCCGCCAGCGTAACGCCGAAGGTCGATGCGCCGTCGGCAAGATGAAACATCGCGCCGGAATGGATATAGGCCGTGCCGGTCGTGAACCCCATCCCCGCGACGGCGTTCATCGCGTTCACCACGAGGTTGGTGTGGGTGAGCATTACTCCTTTCGCTCTGCCGGTCGTGCCGCCTGTATAGAAAAGGCCGGCGAGGTCGTCGTTGCACGCCCCGACATCCTCGGTCGGCTCGTAGGCAGTGAGGTCCTCGTAATGCAGGATGCCGTCCGGCGAGGCGATGTCGTCCAGCCAGATGACCTCGCGCACGCCGGGCATCCTCCCCTCGAGCGAAGTCAGGTGATGCGCCATGGCGGCATCCACGAACAAGGCCGTGGCACCAGAGTCCTGCAGGATGTACTCGATCTCGGGCGATGCCAGGCGCGTATTGAGCGGCACCATGACGGCACCGAGCCAGGGCAGGGCGTACATCAGCTCGAAATATCGGTCGCTGTTGAGCGCCAGAATGGCGACCCGGTCGCCGCGCCGTATGTTCAGGGCCGACAGCGCGCCGGCGACGCGGGCAACCCGATCGATGGTCTGCTCCCAGGTCCGTCGCCGGGAGGCGAAGGCGGTGGAAGGACCGTTGGGGCGTATCTGGACGGCGCGGCGCAGTCCCTGGATCAAGGAGAACATTGCTTTGATGCTAGGGGGAGGCTCGTTCGCACGGCAAGGGGGATCGTGGTAAAGGGAGCCATGAACGAGATGACGCCACCGTCACGGGCTGACGGACCCCTGGTTTTCGAGCCGCTATCGCCGGCCTTCATCGCGGACCCTTACCCGTTCTATCGACGGCTGCGCGAGGAGGCGCCGGTCTTCCGGACGCCGCAGGGCTTCTGGCTCCTGAGCCGCTACGACGACGTCGCCTTCTCCCTGCGCGACAAGCGCTTCGGCAAGGATTATGCGGGCAACATCACCCGGCGCTACGGCGCCGATCGCATGGACGAGCCGGTGTTCGCCAATCTCGCGCGTACCATGCTGGTGCAGGATCCGCCGGACCACACCCGTCTGCGCGGCCTGGTCAACAAGGCGTTCACCGCGCGCAGGGTCGCGGACATGCGCCCGCGCATCGCGAGGCTGGTCGACGAGCAGCTCGATCGTGTCGCTGACAAGGGCGCGATGGACGTGATCAAGGATCTTGCCCATCGCCTGCCGGTGATCGTGATCTGCGACATGCTGGGCATCCCGGAAGAGCATCGCGCGGCCTTCCTGGCCGGCAGCAACGTGTCGGGCCGCATCCTCGATCCTGCACCCATGACGCGCGAGGAGCTCGACCGCGCGAATACCGCAATCGCGATGTCCAACGCCTATTTCGACCAGCTCTGCGACCTGCGCCGCCGCGAACCCCAGGATGACCTCACGACCGAGATGGTGCAGGCCGAGGAGGCGGGCGATCGCCTGACGACGGAGGAGCTGCGCGCCAATATCGGCCTGCTGTTCGGCGCCGGCCACGAGACGACGACCAACCTGATCGGCAACGGCCTCCTGGCGCTGCACCGCTCGCCCGATCAGTGGCAGCGGCTGAAGGACGATCCGTCGCTGATCCCCGGTGCGGTCGAGGAGCTGCTGCGCTACGATTCCTCCGTGCAGATGACCGCCCGCGTCACCACTACCGAGGTCGAGGTCGGGGGCGTCACCCTGCCGGCCGACGAGAGCGTGATCATGCTGCTCGGCGCCGCCAACCGCGATCCCGCTCACTACGCCGATCCCGAAACGCTGGACGTCGGGCGCCAGCACGTCCGGCCGATGTCTTTCGGCGGCGGCATACACCACTGCCTCGGCGCGCAGCTCGCCCGGCTAGAAGCCGAGCTGGTCTTCACGGCGCTGATCGAGCGGCTACCCGACCTCGAGCTGCCTGAGAAGGACACGCCGGCCTGGCGCGGTACCTTCACATTGCGGGGTCTGCACAGGCTTCCGGCTATCTGGCACTGACCGTGAGCGGTCGATGGCGCGGCGAGGGGGCTCAACACCAGGGCTCCCGTGCTTATCAGGAAGACAGCTGGGCACTGAAGTACCTCGCGGATCACAGCCTGCTCGCCGTGCTCGCCGACGGCATGGGTGGACATGTCGGCGGGGCCGTGGCGTCGAAGCTCGCGGTCGATGCGGCGATTGCCGTCGTGTCTGGCGGCGGCAGTTTGGCCGATGCCTTGAATGCCGCCAATCGAGCGATCGGCGAGAAGATCGCTAGTGACCCCCAGCTCGACAGCATGGGTGCGACGCTGGTCGTCACGATGGTCACCGCGAACGAGCTGCACTGGATCAGTGTCGGGGACTCGCCGCTGTACCTCGTGATGGACGGCGCGGTCGAACGGCTCAATGCCGACCACTCGATGGCGCCGCAGATCGACGCGCTGGTGGCGCGAGGCGTGATCACCGCGGCGCAGGCGGCGCACCATCCGGGCCGCCACACGCTACGCGAGGCGGTCATGGGTAGTCCTTTGAGCCTGATCGACCGAGGCTGCAGACGATTGGGGGCCGGCGCGGTGCTGCTTCTGTGCAGCGACGGCGTGGAGAGCCTCGACCATTCGCGGATCGCGACCGTGGCATCAAAGCCCGCGCAGGCGCTCGTCGAGGCCGTGCTGGCGGTCGGCGCGCCGCATCAGGACAATGTCACGGTCATCAAGCTGGAACGGGAAGAATGAGCAGCAAACCGGTCGTCGTCGAGGTCACGCGCGGACCGCTCGTCGAGAGCCGCCATGAGGGCGCCGCGGCGGTCGTGAGGCCCGACGGCACGGTCGTCGCCGGCTGGGGCGACATCGATGCGCCGATCCTGCCGCGCTCGGCCAACAAGCCTGTCCAGGCAATGGCCTTCGTCGAGAGCGGGGCCGTCGAGCGCTTCGGGCTGGGCGACGAGCACATCGCACTCGCCTGCGCCTCGCACAACGGCGAGAAGCGCCATGTCGAGACGGTCCGCGCCTGGCTCAAGGCGATCGGGCTCGGCGAGAGCGACCTCGAATGCGGCACCCATCCGCCGCGCCTGCAGGCCAATATCGAGGAGCTGGCGCGCGAGAACGCGCTGCCGACCGCCGCCTTCAACAACTGCTCGGGCAAGCATAGCGGATTCCTCTCCACTGCGGTTGCCTACGGCGAGCCGACGCGGGGCTACATCAGGTACGACCATCCGGTGCAGCAGAGACTGCGCGCGGTGATGACCGAACTGTGCGGCAGTAATGCCGACGATTTCCCTCACGGCATCGACGGCTGCGGCATTCCCACGCTTGCTACGCCGCTGAAGTGCCTCGCGCGCGCGATGGCGAGCATGGCCGAGCCGTCGCGGCTCCCGAGCAAGCACGCCGATGCGGCTGTCCGTATCCGCGCGGCGATCAGCGCCGAGCCATTCATGATGGCCGGAACGGGCCGGTTCTGCACCCGCATCAATGCCATGCTGCCGGGCACGGCGCAGATCAAGACCGGAGCCGAGGGCGTGTTCTGCGGCATGTTGCCGACCCTCGGGCTCGGCGTCGCGCTCAAGATGTGGGACGGCGCGGGCAGGGCGGCCGAGGTGGCGATGGCGACGCTGCTCGCTCATCTCGGTGTCTTGCCGACCGACAAGCGCGACGAGCTGCTCCATCCGCCGGTGAAGAACGTGGTCGGCCTGCTGGTCGGAGAAATGCGCCCGGCGAAGAGCTGGCTCGGGTAGCGGCGGCCATGCCGCTCAGGCTGGAAATCCTGGAGGTCGGCGCGCGGGGCGACGGCGTTGCCGAGCCCGGCGGAGCGCGCCATTTCGTTCCCTTCGCGCTGCCCGCAGAGGTCGTCGAGGCCGAACCGGTGGACAAGCGCGGCGAGGGCATCGTGGCCCAGCTGATCGAGGTGACGGTGCCGTCGCGGCATCGCGTGACGCCGCCCTGCGCGCATTTCACCGTGTGCGGAGGTTGCGCGCTACAGCACTGGCGGCGCGATGCCTATACCGCCTGGAAGGTCGGCCTGGTCGAGCGGGCGCTCCAGCAGCGCGGCGTCGCGGCGCCGGCCTTCGAGCGGCCGCTGCTTGGCGAACCGGGCGAGCGGCGGCGCATCGACTTCGTGCTACGCCGCCAAGGCCGGCGGGTGCTGGCCGGCTTCCACGAGCGGGCCAGTGCGCGGGTCGTCGATGTCGGTACCTGCGTGATCGCGCGGCCGGCGCTCAACGGCCTGCTCGCGCCATTGCGCGCGGCGCTGGCCGGGATCCTGCCCGACGGCGGTGCGGCCGATGCCGTCGCCAACGAGACGGACACGGGGATCGATCTGCTGATCCGGCCGCACCGGCGGCTCGACCTGTCGATGGATCGCCGGCAGGCCCTGGTCGACCTTGCCGAAAGGGCAGATCTTGCGCGCCTGAGCTGGGGCGATCGCGGCGCGCCCGAGCCGATCGTGACTCGCCGCACGCCGCTGCTGATTCTGGGCGAAGTCGAGGTCGAGCCTCCGCCGGGCGGGTTCCTGCAGGCGACCAAGCGCGGCGAGGCGACGATGCGCGCTGCAATCAATGCCTGGGTCGGCGACGCGCCAACTCTCGCCGATCTGTTCGCCGGCATTGGCGCGCTGACCCTCGGACGGCCGGGCCGGCTCTCGCTGTTCGAGAGCGACAAGCCGTCGGTCGCCGCTGTGGAGGCGGCGGCACGCAGGATCGAAGGCAATCGCGTGCGCGCCGAGCGGCGCGATCTGTTCCGCAATCCGCTGATGGCCAGCGAGCTCGACGCCTTCGACGCCGTCGTGCTCGATCCGCCCCGTGCAGGTGCCGCCACGCAGGCCGCGGAACTCGCCCGCTCGACCGTGCCGCGCATCGTCTATGCCTCGTGCGACCCCGGCAGTTTCGCGCGCGACGCCCGCACTCTTCAGGACGGCGGCTACCGCGTGGAGAAGCTGCTGCCCATTGACCAGTTCCTGTGGTCTCCGCATCTGGAGTTGATTGCGTTGTTCGCACGTGACGGTAAGGTCGCCGCCTGAAAACGAGGAGCGGCTCATGATGTTCGACCTTACCGGCAAGGTGGCGGTGGTAACCGGCGGCAGTCGCGGCATCGGCCGCTCGATCTGCGAGCAGATGGCGGCGCACGGCGCCAAGGTCGTCGTCTCCAGCCGCAAGCTGCCCGCCTGCGAGGAGGTGGTGAAGGGGATCAGGGAGCGGGGTGGCGAGGCGACCGCGGTCGCCGCCAGCATCTCGGACAAGGCGCAGCTCGAGAACCTCGTGGCGACCGCGCGCAAGGCCTACGGCAAGATCGACGTCATGGTCTGCAATGCGGCGTCCAATCCCTATTTCGGGCCGCTCACCGGGCTGAAGGACGAAGTCTTCGCCAAGATCATGCAGAACAACGTGATGTCCAACCTGTGGCTGATGAACATGGTCGGCCCGGAGATGGCGGAGCGCCGCGACGGGGCTTTCATCATCGTTTCCTCGATCGGCGCGCTGGTCGGCTCGGCGCACATCGCCGCCTACAACATGAGCAAGGCCGCCGACCTCTCGCTGGTCAAGTCGCTCGCCATGGAATGGGGCAAGCACAACATCCGCGTCAATGCCATCGCCCCCGGACTGATCCAGACCGACTTCGCCAAGGCACTGTGGGACAATCCCGAAATTCGCAAGGCCAACGAAAGCAAGGCGGCCCTCAAGCGCATCGGTCAGCCCGACGACATCGGCGGTGTGGCGGTGTTCCTCGCCTCCAGGGCGGGCAACTTCGTTTGCGGCCAGTGCATCATCGCCGACGGCGGCGTGATCGGCTCGGGGGCGGAATAGCTGCGACCGATAGCTTCACGGGGGCTGCCGAAGTCACAGGATGGTCACCGTTCATGGGGTGGGGTGGCGCTAGCCTTTCGGCCCTGATCCGGCTGCAAGGTACAGAATGCGACAGAAGGCCAATTTTCTCGAGGCGACGCGGACGACGGACTATGAATCGATGGTTTCGGTGCGCCGCTGGAGACCTTGGCACGAAAACTTCACTTCGGTCGCCCGCACCTTTGCGGGTCTTTTCGTGATTGCGGCACTGTTCTATGGCACCTGGATTCTGGCGGACCTGATTCGTCCCGCCGGGAGCTCTGCCGACGCGTTATCGACGGTCAGCGCAAGCCGCTAGCGAGAGTATCGCACGCGTTCATCCGACGTCGAGCTCGCACCACACCGGGACGTGGTCGGACGGTTCGGGGCGGCCGCGCTGTTCCTTGTCGATGCCCACGGCGGTGAGGCGGTCGGCGGCTTGCGGCGAGAGCAGGAGATGGTCGATGCGCAGGCCGTTGTCCTTCTGCCAGGCGCCAGCCTGGTAGTCCCAGTAGGTGTATTGCGGACCCTCGACATGGATGGCGCGCACCGCATCGGTCAGGCCGAGATTGAGCAGGGTGCGCAGCGCCTTCCGGGACTCGGGCTGGGTGAGGGCGTCGTCGGCGAAGGCAGCCGGGCTGAAGACGTCGATGTCAGTCGGAATGACGTTGTAGTCGCCGCCCAGCACGAACATCTCCTCGCTCGCCAGCAGCGCACGAGCGTGCTTGGCCAGGCGGTCCATCCAGGCGAGCTTGTAGGCGAACTTCTCGGTGCCGATCGGGTTGCCGTTAGGCAGGTAGAGGCCGCCAATGGTCAGCGGCCCCTTCGGCGTCTGCAGCCGGCCTTCGATGTAGCGCGCCGGCTCGTCGGCGGCGGGGTCGGGCAAGGCGCGGGCAGTGATCTCGACCGGATGGAGCGAGAGCAGGGCGACGCCGTTGAAGCCCTTCTGGCCGACGATCTCGACCTGGTAGCCGGCAGCTTCGATCTCGAGCTTCGGGAATTGCGCTTCCTGCGCCTTGATTTCCTGCAGCACGACGACGTCCGGCCTGGCGCTCTGCAGCCAGGCCACGAGGTTACCGGTCCGTTTGCGGACTGAATTGACGTTCCAGGTCGCGACTTTCATGGCGCCAAGCTACTGTATAGTGCGTTCAGTTGTCCTCGGGGGAGAGTCATGAAAGTCAGTTCTGCCGTTCTGAAGGGCGCAGCCATTGCCGCCGCGCTGCTCGGGCTGTCGACTGCCGCCCGCGCTGACGCTTTCATCGAAGCCTGCATGCTGGGGAGCGACCCTGCGACCGACATGCCGAAGACCTGCGCCTGCATGTCGACAAAGGTCCCCGCGGACGTACGGGCAGATGCCATCGAGGCACTGCGCCGCTCGTACAAGTCGATGTCGGACACCGGCACGCTGCTCGATCCGACACAGCTTCCGCCAAACCTGATGCGTGGACTTCAGGCCGTCGTCCTGGCCCAGGCCGACTGCATGTGAGCCCGAGACGGCCTCAGACGCTGAACGAGTTGCCGCAGCCGCAGGAGGAGGTGGCGTTCGGGTTCTTCACCTGGAAAGACGAGCCGACCATCTCCTCGACATAATCGAGCTCGCTGCCCTTGAGCAGCTCCAGGGAAGTCGAATCGACCAGCACCGCGGCGCCGTCGCGTTCGATGACGAGGTCGTCGTCCTGGCGGCCGTCCTCGAACGTGAAGTTGTACTGAAAGCCCGAACATCCGCCGCCCAGGACCGCGACCCGCATCATCACGGGCTTGGCCTCCTTCGAGGCCAGGAAAGCGATCCGCTTGGCAGCGTTGGGCGTGACGTTGAACTGGGTGTCGCTCATCCCGACAAGATGTGGACTGTCAGCGCCTTCGTCAATGGTCGGCACAGCCTCGTCCAATCCCTTGAAATACGTAGGGAAATACGTCACGCGATCATTGCAACGGCACGGTCGCGAGCGCGCACACGCTCGCGATGCAGGATATAGAGGCCCGAGCCGATGACCAGCGGCAGCCCGAGCCATACTGTCCAGGACGGCTCCTCCTCGAACCAGAGATAGCCATAGGCGACAGCCAGGACGATCCCGGCATAATCGAACGGCGCCAGCACGGCAGCCGGCGCGAGGCGCCAAGCCCGCGTCACGAGGATTTGTGCGACGCCGCCCAGCAGGCCGAGCACGATCAGCCAGAGCCAGTCAATCGGCGTGGGCCAGATCCAGTCCGGTACGGCAGCGCCGAGCGACACCGTGCTGGACACGACGGCGAACCAGAACAAGGTGGTGGCGTCCGAATCGTGCCGGCTGACGACCCGGACGAGCACGGTCGACAGCGAGTAGCAGAAGGTGGCGGCAAGCACGACCAGCGAGATGGCGTGGAAGGAGATGCCGAGCGGATCGAGCATCACGATCACGCCGACGAAACCGACGGCAACCGCTGTCCAGCGCCGCCAGCCGACATCCTCGCCGAGCATCGGGACGGCCAGAGCGACCATGAAGAAGGGTGCAGCGAAGGAAATTGCGTAGGCATCGACCAGCGGCATGCGCGGGAAGACGTAGAAGAAGCCCGCCGTGCTGCCGAGCCCGGCCAGGATGCGAAATGCCTGAAGCCATGGCCGGTTGCTGCGCACGACGCGCAGGCCGCCGGCGCGCCAGACGATGTAGGCGATCGGCAGCAGGGCGACGGCGCTGCGAAACAGCATGAGCTGGAACGGCCCGTATGTGTCGCCCAGCGCCTTCACCATGGCATCCATGGTGCAGAACAGCACGAGCGAGCCGAGCTTGCAGTAGATGCCGAGCAGGGAAGCGTGGACCGGTCCGGTGAACATCGCACCTTCAGTGAGGGGGCGCTATTTGGCTTGCACGGCGGCCGCCCGTAAAGTGGCGTTTGAGCAGGACGTCGCGGGAGGCGCATGGATTGGTTGTTTGGCCAGGGCAAGACGCGGCGCCTTTCGGTTGCTGTGGCATTCCTGGTTCTCCTCGATGCGCTCATCATCCGCGCGGCCGATCCACCGGCCCTGGCCCGCTTGCGGGACGTCGCCTTCGACACCTACCAGCAACTCAAGCCGCGCGTGCCTGCCGACGACATGCCTGTGCGGATCGTCGACATCGACGAGGCGGCGCTCGCCGAGTACGGCCAGTGGCCATGGCCACGCACGCTGGTCGCCGACCTGGTCGAGAAGCTCGAGCAGAAGGGCGCCGCGGTCATCGCCTTCGACGTCATCTTCGCCGAGCCGGACCGCTCCTCGATCGGGCGCATCGTGAAGACGTTGCCTCTCGATAAGGAGCAGGCGCGCGAGATGCACCGGCTGGTGGAAAAGTTGCCCGACAACGACGAGGTCCTTGCCGCGGCAATCCGGGCAGCGCCGGTGATCACGGGCTTCGGCTTCGACCGCAAGGCCGGCACCGCCCCGCCGCGCCTGTTCGCCGGCGTGGCGCACAGCAGCGGGGAACGGGATGCGCGCGAGGTGCCGAAGCTGATCGCGGAATTCATTCCGCAGCAGGCGGGCGCGGTGAAGACCATCGACGTGCTGGAGGCCGCGGCCAAGGGCAACGGCAGCGTGACCCCAGACGTCAGCAGTTCCGTCGTCCGGCGCGTTCCAATGCTTTTCCGGCTGGCCGGCCAGCGCAACGAGGATCTGTTCCCGGCGCTTGCCGCGGAAACGCTGCGCGTGGTGCAGGGCGCGTCGACCTACCTGGTGCGATGGTCCGGCGCGCAGGCCTTCCGGTCGTTCGGCGAGCGGACGGGAGTGGGCGAAATCCGCGTCGGAGATGTTGCGATCGGCACCGATTCGCATGGACGCGTGATTCTGTACGACAGCGGCCACCTGCCGTCGCGGTTCGTGTCGGCTCGGGACGTGCTGAACGGCACCGTGCCGACCGACAAACTCGAAGCGCATATCGTTTTCATCGGCACGTCCGCCATCGGCCTGCAGGACGTGCGCGCAACGCCGATCGCGGCCGCCATGCCGGGCGTCGAGATCCACGCCCAGATCGTCGAGCAGGTGTTGAGCCAGGTGACGCTGCAGCGGCCCGACTATGCCGACGGCGCCGAGTTCCTCTACCTGGCCGCGATCGGGCTGCTGTTCGTGCTGCTGCTGCCGCGCCTCTCGGCAGGACGGATGTTCCTCGTCGCGGCAGGGCTGATCGGCATCGCCATCCTCGTGCCATGGCTCGCCTTCGAACGGGCCCATCTGCTGTTCGACCCGATCTACCCCCCGGTCACGCTGGCGGCGATCTATGTCGGGGGCTCTGCCATCAGCTTCATGCGAACCGAGCGCGAGCGGCGCGAGATCCGCAGGGCCTTTGCGCTCTACCTTTCGCCCGGCCAGGTCGACCTCGTGGCGCGAAACCCGGCGGCGCTTCAGCTCGGCGGCCGACAACATGAAATCACCGTCATGTTCACCGATGTGCGCGGCTTCACGACCATCTCCGAGCAGTTCGACCCGGCAGGCCTGACCCGCTTCATGAACCGCTTTCTCACGCCCATGACCGATTTGATCCAGGCACGGAGCGGCACGATCGACAAGTACATGGGCGACGCCATCATGGCGTTCTGGAATGCACCTTTCGACATCGAGCGGCATGCCGCCCGCGCCTGCGAGGCCGCCCTTGCCATGCAATCGCATCTGGTGACGCTCAATGCCGAATGGGCGGCGGAAGCCGAGGCCGAGGGCCGGCGGCACATTCCCGTTGCCATCGGTATCGGCGTCAATACGGGGCAGGCAACTGTCGGTAACTTCGGCTCCCAGCAACGGCTGACCTATTCATGCCTCGGCGACGAAGTGAATCTCGCCTCCCGCCTCGAAGGGCAGTGCAAGACATACAGCGTCGGCATCGTCGTCGGCGAGAACACCCAGCGCGCGATCCCCGATTTCGCGACTCTGGAACTCGACCTGATCCTGGTGAAGGGCAAGACGACGCCGATTCGAATGTATGCTCTGCTTGGCGATACGCTGGTGGCGGGAAATGTCGCTTACCGCAGGCTTGTCGAGCGGCAGGCCGAGTTCCTTGCCCTTTATCGCAGCGCGGCGTTCGCGGAAGCCCTGCTTGCCATCGAACCGTGCGTCGCCGCGGCAGAGGCGCTCGGCTGGCGTCAGGGCTATTACGACATGATGCGGGCGCGGGTCGATGGGCTGATCGACGAGTCACCGCCGGATTGGAACGGGGTTTATGTCGCCAAGGAAAAATAGCGCTCTCGCTGCGATCGAGGCGCAGGTCTGCCGCGATGTTGGTCGCGGCACGCAGGCCCTCATCGACGCGACCGCCGGTGAGCTCGGGGCGGCTGCGCGGGCGCTCGCTGGTGCGACGAGCGTCGGCCTCATTACCGGCTTCTTCGTTCCGCGCGAAAGCGTGGCCGCGCCTGAGACGGACGGGCCGGTCGGCACCGCGTTGCTGGCGGCCGCGCTCGGCGCCTGCGGCGTCGCCGTCCGGATCGCCGTCGACTCGCCGT
This sequence comes from Enhydrobacter sp., assembly GCA_026126105.1. Classification (GTDB taxonomy): domain Bacteria; phylum Pseudomonadota; class Alphaproteobacteria; order Reyranellales; family Reyranellaceae; genus Reyranella. The sequence continues at coordinate 36,718 of JAHCJV010000036.1, read as the reverse complement.
GCGCTGACACCGTCCGCGCGGCTGTCCATGAAGCCGGCAAGGACAGCGTCGTGGACGAAATCGGTGTCATGGACCGGCCCGGCATCGAACGCGTCGCGGCAGAATGGCGTGCAGCGGGCGTGAGCCACGCCGTGGCGATCGAGCGCTGCGGACTCAGCCCCGACGGCCGGCCGCGCAATATGCGGGGCGTCGACGTCTCGCCATGGACCGCACCGCTCGACGACCTTTTCACGGCGGCGCCCTGGGTCCGGATCGGCGTCGGCGACGGCGGCAACGAGATCGGCATGGGCAGGCTGCCGGCCGGGCTCATCGCGCGCACCGTGCCGAACGGCGAACGGATCGCCTGCGTCACGTCCTGCGATCACCTCGTCGTGGCCGGCGTCTCGAACTGGGGAGCCTATGGCTTGATGGCGGCCCTGGGCGTGGTGCACGACTCTTGGTCGCCGGCGATGGCGAATTTCCTGACCGCGGAACGGGACCTCGCGGTGACGCGCGCCATTGTCGAGAAGACCGGCGCGGTGGACGGCGTGACGGCGCGCAACGAGCCCACGGTGGACGGCTTCCCGGCCGCGGTGCACGCCGCGGTTATCGAGGAGCTGCGTCGCATTGCGTGGGGTGTGGCGGCGCATTAGTTTCGCCACCATGGAAAATCCCTATGCGCCGACGCATCCTGAAATTCGCGACGCCGTTCGCGCGCTCTGCCTGAAGTTCGACGGCGCGTACTGGCGCAAGCTCGACCGCGAGCGCGGTTATCCGACGGAGTTCGTGAAGGCACTGACCGAGGCGGGCTGGCTCTCGATCCTGATCCCCGAGGAATATGGCGGTGCCGGCCTCGGCATCTCCGCCGCGAGCGCCGTGCTGGAGGAGATCCACAAGGCGGGCTGTAACGCCGCTGCCTGTCATGCCCAGATGTACATCATGGGCACCGTCCTGCGGCATGGGAGCAGGGAGCAGAAGGAGCGCTACCTGCCGAAGATCGCCACCGGCGAATTGCGCCTGCAGGCATTCGGCGTCACCGAACCGACCAGCGGCACCGATACGCTCAGCCTCCGCACGACGGCGGTGAAGAAGAACAACAGCACCTACATCGTGAACGGCCAGAAAGTGTGGACCAGCCGCGCCGAGCATTCCGACCTGATGCTGCTGCTCGCCCGCACCACGCCGCGCGAGCAGAGCCAGAAACGTACCGAGGGCCTGTCGGTCTTCCTGGTCGACATGCGGGCTGCCCTGAACAAGGGCCTGACGATCAAGCCGATCCGTACGATGATGAACCACAACAGCACCGAGGTGTTCTTCGACGACATGGAAGTGCCGGCCGAGAACCTGATCGGCGAGGAGGGGCAGGGCTTCCGCTACATCCTGTCCGGCATGAACGCCGAGCGTGTGCTGATCGCGTCGGAATGTATCGGCGACGGCCGCTGGTTCATCGACCGGGCGGTGAACTACGCCAAGGAGCGGAAGCTGTTCGGCCGGCCGATCGGCCAGAACCAGGGCGTGCAATATCCGATTGCGCGCGCCTACACCCAGATCGAGGCGGCCGACCTGATGGTGCGCAAGGCCGCGGCGATGTTCGAAGCGGGCATCAATGCCGGCGCCGAGGCCAATATGGCGAAGATGCTCGCATCGGAAGCGGCCTGGGCGGCGGCCGAGATGTGCGTGCAGACCCATGGCGGCTTCGGCTTCGCCGAGGAATACGATGTCGAACGCAAGTTCCGCGAGGCCCGCCTCTACACGGTGGCGCCGATCTCGACCAACATGGTCCTGAACTTCGTCGCCGAGCACGTGCTCGGCCTGCCGCGGTCGTACTGAACGACCACGCACTCGAAGCTTGGTTGGCATTTGACGCAAAGCGCACCCTTGCGGCACGATGGCGACGGCCCAAACGACCTCGCTGGCGCAGGGGCAGGTGCCGTCGCTTTTTGTTGCCTACTGTCATCACGCGTTCACCGCCGAGCTGGCAAATGATGGTGTGGCTGCCAGGCGGCCAGGGTTTGTACTGGGGGAGATTTCATGACGCGGCGTGTTGTTAAAGTTGCTTGCTCGGCAGCAGCTCTCGTGCTGTCCCTGAGCATCGGTGCGATGGCGCAGCAGGCCGCGCCTGCCGGACCCGCATTTCAGCCTTCCCCGGTTCTCCTGCCCGAGAAGCCCGAGGTCGAGCCCAAGGCGCTGGAGATGCTCAAGGCCGCCGGAGACAAGCTGGCGGCGGCGCCAGCGATGTCCTTCACCGCGGTGGCGACCTATGAGAGCCCGGCGCGCACGATGCAGCCCCTGGCCTACATGGTGCGCTATCGGGTCACGATGCAGCGGCCGGACAAGCTCAGGGTCATTGTCGACGCCGATGGGCCGCCAACCGAGTTCTATTACGACGGCAAGCAGATGATCGGCTACGAGCCGGGCCCCGATCTCGCTGCGGTTGCCGACGCCCCGGCAACGATCGACGAGATGCTCAAGGCCGCCTACCAGAAGGCGGCAATCAGCTTTCCGTTCGACGACGTGATCGCGTCGAATCCAAACAGCGGCCTCGGACCGGACCTGAAGCTTGCCTTCTATGTCGGCCAGTCGCGCATCGTCGGCGATACCGTCACCGACATCATCTGCATCGCGAACGGGCGGATACAGGCGCAGCTATGGCTCGGTGCCGAGGACAAGCTGCCCCGTATGATCCGCATGGTGTACTTCAACGAGCCGGGCAACTACCGCCACACGGTCGAGTTCCGCGACTGGAATCTCTCTCCTGCGATCCCGGCCGATGCGTTCACCTCGGCGAGCGCCCTGAAGGCCAAGCGCATCAAGTTCGTCGCGCCCGACGCGCAGCCGGGCAAGAAGTGACAAGGAGGAATGCCATGAAACGCGCAGTATCGGGGCTGCTGGCCTTCGCGGTCATCGGCCTGAGTGCCGGCAGCGCCAATGCCTGGTTCCATGCCAGCGGCGGCGGCATCACGCATGGTCCCGCCGGCGGATGGAGCGCGCACGGCTGGCACGGCACGGCGGGGGGCGTCTCCGGCGTTCACTACGGCACCAACCATCCCTACTATGGCAGCTATTATGGCGGGTATCATCCGCCGACCACCGTGAACTACTACGGCGGGGGCTGTTACGGTTGCGGTGGGTGGAACGCCGGGGGCGCTGCTGCCGGCCTTGTGGCCGGTGCGGCGCTGGGGGCGGCTGCCGCGAGCGCGGGCAACGCCGCGTCCAACGCGAATGCCTATGCCGCGGGGGTAGCGGCCGGAGCGCAGGCCCCGACCTACTATGGCAGCCTGCCTTCAGGGTGCGTCTACAAGCCTTATGGCAGCGAGGCCTATTACCAGTGCGCCGGCTTTTGGGTCGAACCCGCGTTCGGGGCGAACGGAGTCTACTACAAGACCGTGCCGGCGCCCTGAGCACCGGGCTCAGGCGTACCTGGCCTCTGCGGAACGATAGCCGGCGCTAGTCGAGCAGAGCGCGGCAATCGAGGGCGTCGACGGCGAGGTGGAGCCGTTCGAGGTTGTTCCACCAGATCACCGGCGGAATGCCGATCGACTGCTGGCAGATCGCGCGTGCGATCTGCCACAGGACCGAGACGCGGTAGTCCTCCTGCAGCGCGGCGCGGCTGTAACCCGCGACGTCGTGCGCGAGCAGCACTTCGTGATAGCGATCAAGCAGGCGATCTTCGAAGGCGACGCGCTGGTCGGGATACCAGTGCACCGCCATCAGGTAGGCGAGATCGTCCGATGCGTGGCCGATCCCCCAGGCGTCCCAGTCGAACAGCCGCGCCGCGCTACTGGTCTTCGGCAGGAAGCAGTTCCAGGCATGGGCATCGCCGTGGATGATCGTTGCGGGCTGGGCGCGCGCGAGTAGCCGCGGGGCCGAACTCAGCAGGCGCCGATGCAACTCCCGGCGTTCGGGCGGCAGACGGTCCCCGAAGTCGCGCGTGAAACCTTCGAACTGGCGCGTCATCGCGTCGAGGGAAGCCTCGCGCCGCGTGCCGACCGTGACGCCGAGCCGCTCGTCGTTCCACCACGCCGCATGGAATTTCGCCTGCGCCGCCACGATGGCGGTCGCTTGGTCGAAGGCGGGCGGCAGCGGCCAGGCTGTGGCGATGCGATGCGTGTCGGTCAGGTCTTCGAGCAGCAGGTGCCAGGTGCCGCTGTCGGCGTCCGCATGGCTATCGAAGCAGCGTAGCAACAGGTCGCCAGGCGTCTTTGGAGCGACTTCGCGATAGAACGCGACCTCGCGCTGGCCGGGCTTCCACGGGCCGCCAGGACGGTCGGGAAGACCGGCCTTCAGTATGAGCGAGCAGGGTGCATCGCTCGCGTCGGCGCCATCATATGCAAGGCGGAGCCGGAAGATGTGCGACAGGACTGTGGGAAACGACCGCTCGACCGTCACGTCCGCGACGCGCCGGCCCAGCACCGCCGTCAGGTGCCCGGTGCTGGCAGCAGGAGGCGTTTTGACGCTCAGGTAGCGCGCGCCTTTGCTTCGCGGCGGCGGGCGTGGAGGATCCACTCGGTGTAGCCGTTCGGCTGGACGCGGCCCTTGAAGATCAAGTCGCAGGCTGCCTGGAACGCCGGGCCCTGGAAGTCCGGAGCCATTGGTCGGTAGAGGGGATCGCCGGCGTTCTGGCGGTCGACGACCGCCGCCATACGGCGCAGCGTCTCCATGACCTGGCGTTCGTTCGTCACACCGTGATGCAGCCAGTTGGCGATGTGCTGGCTCGAGATACGGAGAGTGGCGCGGTCCTCCATCAGGCCCACATCGTGAATATCGGGCACCTTGGAGCAGCCGACTCCCTGGTCGACCCAGCGTACGACGTAGCCGAGGATGCCCTGGACGTTGTTGTCGAGTTCCTGCTGGACGGCATCCGGCGCCCAGTTGGACTGCCCGAGGGGGATCGTCAGGATGTCCTGCAGCGCCGCGCGCGGTCGCTGCAGCAGCTCCTTCTGCCGTGCCGCCACGTCGACCTGATGGTAATGCAGGGCATGGATCGTCGCCGCGGTCGGTGACGGCACCCACGCCGTGCTCGCGCCCGCCCTGGGATGGCCGACCTTCTGCTCGAGCATGCTGGCCATCCGGTCAGGCATGGCCCACATGCCCTTGCCGATCTGGGCGTTGCCCGGCAGGCCACATTCGAGGCCGACATCGACGTTCCAGTCCTCGTAGGCCTTGATCCACTTCGTTCCGCGGATTGCCTCCTTGCGCTCGATCGGACCGGCCTCCATCGATGTGTGGATCTCGTCGCCGGTGCGGTCGAGGAACCCGGTGTTGATGAAGCAGATCCGGTCTGCCGCCGCCTTGATGCAGGCCTTGAGGTTGACCGTGGTCCGCCGTTCCTCGTCCATGATGCCCATCTTGAGGGTGTTCGCCGGAAGTTCGAGAACCTCCTCCACTCTGGCGAACAGCTCATTCACCATCGAGACCTCGTCAGGACCGTGCATTTTCGGCTTAACGACGTAGATCGAGCCCGTCCTGCTGTTGCGGACGTCGGACTCGGCATTGAGGTTGCGGCGCGCGATCAGGGTGCTGACCAGGGCGTCGAGGATGCCCTCCGGGGTTTCCTTGCCGTCGGCATCGAGGACGGCATCGGTGTCCATGTGGATGCCGCAATGGCGGATGAGCATCAGGCTGCGGCCCGAGATGTGCAGGTCCTTGCCGTCGGGAGCCTTGTAGACAGGATCGGTATTGAGGCGCCGCTCGAGCGTGCGGCCGTCTTTTTCGAACTGGGCGGTCAGCGTTCCCTGCATCAGGCCCAGCCAGTTGCGATAGATTTCGATCTTGTCCGCGGCATCCACGGCCGCGACGCTGTCCTCCATGTCCATGATCGTGGTGATAGCGGACTCCATGGCCACATCGCTGACGCCGGCAGGATCTACCTTGCCGATGGGATGCGCGCGGTCGATCCTGATCGCGACGTGGAGGCCATGATTGCGCAACAGGATCGCGGTCGGGCTGTCGGCGTCTCCCTGGTAGCCGGCGAACATCCCGGGGTTCGCGAGACCCGTGTCGCCTCCGCCGGACAGTCGTGCGACGAGCCGGCCATCCTTGACGAGGTAGGAGACGACGTCGGCGAACGACCCCTTTTCCAAGGCGAAGGTCCGGTCGAGGAACTCACGGGCCATGGCGATGACACGCGCCCCGCGGTCGGGATTGTATTTCCCGCCACGCGCCAGCGTGCCCTCGTCGGCGATGATGTCGGTCCCGTAGAAGGCGTCGTACAGGCTGCCCCAGCGCGCGTTCACGGCGTTGAGCGCGTATCGTGCATTGGAGATCGGCACGACCAGCTGCGGCCCGGAGATCGCAGCGATCTCTGCGTCGACTGCGGCGGCTTTGATCGTGAAATCGGCCGGCTCCGGGAAGTGATAGCCGATGCGCTCCAGAAAGGTCTTGTAGTCGGCAGCGTCGAAGGCCTGGCCCTTGCGCGCTGTATGGTAATCGTCGATCTGGCGCTGCAGGGCGTCGCGCCGTTGGCACAGCTCCCTGTGACGGGGGCCGAAATCGCGGACGATCACCGAATAGCCCCGCCAGAAGCGTTCGGACGAGATACCGGAGCCCGGCAAAGCCTCCCTCGCCACGAAGTCGAACAGTCCGCGATCGACGGACAGGGTCTCTGACAGGACGCGATCAGACATATAATCCTCAAATGGGAGCCGCGAACGTACCGGCCGCAATACTATTCTGCAGGCCTTCGAGGCCAGCGTTTACTTGTACAGATATCCGACCGGCTCGCCGTCGAGCCTCTGGGGCCGGATGTCCTTCCGGGCGATGATCTGAGGCCCCAGGCCGTCGATCTCGTCGCGCTGCGTCGGCGTCCACTTGCGAAGGTTCTCCATCCCCTTCAGGAGCCCGAGCCGTAGGATCTGCGTGTTCTCGTCCATCGCGACGAGGTCGACCGTGTTCTTGCCGGCCGTGACGGTATCGCCCGCGGCAAGCTCGAAGGCCTTTCCCGCACGGTTCTCGAACGCGGCACCGCCGCGTATCACGCGATAGACGACGACCTCGCCTTTCGTCAGATCCTTGGCGTTCACTGCCGCCGCCGCGCTCTTCGGCAAAAGGGGCCGGTCGAGGGGATCCGTTGCGATGATGTGGCCGGCCACGAGATGGCCGCTTGGAGCCTCGATACCCATGTCGCGCACGTACACCGGGCCGACCGATCTGACACCCCGCTCCGGCCCGCCAAGTGCCAGGGGTCGATACAGCGCATCGAAAGCCAGCGGATCCTGGAACCAGAAGCCTGCACCGTCCGGGCGGTCATGCAGGGGATGGCTCCACGCGTATCGCGGCGTTTCGGCTTCGTCGATATGATCGAAATCCACAACCGTCGGATTGGGCAGGCTGAACGGATCGGTGATGAAGGCCTCGAGGAATTTCCCCGAGTAGCCCATGGAAAGCGGATCGGGCACCGTCGTCTGCGGGGTCTTCAGGTTCTCGCCGCTGGGCAACCCCGACCAGGTGTAGAAGAGCTGGCGATGCACGATCGCGCTCTGCAGGATCACCGCGCCGGGTCCGACATGGTGCACGCGGCCATCGTAGTCGAAGGTGAACATGCCCGACGTGACCAGCACGAGCTGGAAGGCGCCCGGGGGAAGATGAAGGTGGAAGTCGGTCGGACCCGCGTCGGGACGGTAGATCGGCAGGTTTGTCGCGACCTCCTGCAGCAGGAAGGCTTCGTTGTTCTCATGGAAGCCCTTGATTGCGCGGTTGTAGAGCGCCTGGGGACGGTAGATCGCCTCGTACGTCGCCTCCCGGTCGCGATCGATGGCGACGAAATCCCGGCTGTTCAGACGGATGGGATCGCCATTCGGATGGGCAAGCCCCTGCCACTTGGGATCGACCGTCGCATGCAAGTCCATGGAATCCTCCAAGCTGCGGCGTCGACGCAAATTCCGCGGCTATTGTCCCTGCTGCACCGCTATCGGCGCAGAGAGATCGCGCGGGCTCATGGCGCCGCGGAAGTCGCCATGCGAATTTTGGGCCAAGGGCGGCGAGCGGCGGTCCGACCCTAGTCCAGCCAAGCGGCAATGAGCGGGGAGGGGGTGATGCGTTACAGGCCGGAAGGGCCAGGCTTGCCGCAACCGGAGCCGCGGGCCCCTCAAGTGAGGACCAAGGGAGATCAGCCTCAGGTTGTCATATCCACGTGGCGAGACTGCCGCACCAACGAGACGTTGCCGACGCCCAACGATTTGCAACAAACTGCCCAGCGATGATTCGAAGCGCGCTCCTGTCGCTTGCTCTGCTCTTCGCAGTGCCCGCGGCCGCCCAATCCTGCGGCAAGACGCAGTCGATCGGCGACAGCTGGACCGTTGCGGCGCCCGAAGAGGTGGGCCTCGACGGCGCGAAGCTCTGCGGCCTGGAGACTTTCCTGAAGCAGTGGCCCAGCGCCAATATCCACGCCCTCGTGGTCGCGCGCCGGGGCAAGCTCGTGGCGGAACACTACCTGTCGGGCACAGACCGGGGCTTCGCCAGCGAGGATCTTGGTGTCGTCCACTTCACGCCCACCACGAAGCACGACATGCGGTCGATCTCCAAGAGCGTGACCGCGCTGCTGGTCGGCATCGCCTTGGGCGAAGGCAAGTACCCCGTTCTCGACTCGCCCGTCATCGAGTCCTTCCCCGAGTACGCCCACTTGCGGACGCCAGAAAATGGCCGGATCACCCACCGTGACCTGCTGTCCATGGCGCACGGCTGGAAGTGGAACGAGAGCGCGGCCTGGTTGAGCCCCGACAACACCGAACGCCCGATGTTCGAGGACACCGACCCCTACCGCTTCATCTGGGAACAGCCGGTCATCGTGCCGCCCGGCACATTGTTCAACTACAGCGGCGGCGCCACCACGTTGCTGGGCGGCGTGCTGGCTCGGAGCACGGGGCGCAAGATCGACGACTACGCGCGCGAAAAGCTGTTCGGGCCGCTTTCGATCACCGATTTCGAATGGCGCGACTTCCGCAATGCCCAGGAGATTGCAGCGTTCGGCGGCCTCCGGCTGCGGCCGCGCGATCTCGCCAAGATCGGTCAGCTGATAGTGAGTGGCGGGGTGTGGAACGGCGAGCGCGTGCTGCCCGAGGATTGGGTCGCAGAATCGGTCAAGCCGCGCTTCAACACCGACGGTGCCCTCTTCTATGGCTACCAATGGTGGCTCGGTCGGACGCTGCACGTAGGCCGCAGTGTCGAATGGATCGCCGGTTTCGGCCTGGGCGGCCAGCGCCTCTACATCCTGCCCGAGCTCGACCTCGTGGTCGCTATCACGGCCGCCCACTACAGCGGGCCGCTGCAGGGCATCATTCCCTACGCCATCCTCAACCGCTTCGTGCTGTCGGCGATCAAGGATTGAGCTGAGAAAGAGGCTCACGAGCTCGAAGGTCTGCGGGGTCATACGGCTGTGCTGCAACGGCCATCTTCGCTGCATGCGCCAGAAATCGCGTTGCCGTCGTCCAGCTCGCCGCCGCCATCCCTTGGCTCAATTAGGAAAAGGTCCCCAGTCTAGATCAGGCCCTTCACGATGCCGATCGCCACCAGCGGACCGATGATCAGCAACAGCGTCGTCCAGGCGAGCGTGACGAGGGTCAGCAGCCAGCCGAGAATGGCCATCAGGCCGTCGCTTTCGAGCAGGGCGAGGCAGAAAAACAGGATTCCCCAGGCGGGGAACAGATTGTCGAACGGGATCGGCAACGCGAGTATCAAGACCAGCAGGCCCAAGGCGCCGTGCAGCGCCTGTCGTCGCAAGCCCGTCACCCACCACGGATACCGTGGATGGATGGCGGCCTCCAGTCGTTCGATATACGGCCGCATGCGGACGAGGAAGGCTTGCAGCCGGCCGCGCTGCAGGGCGCGGCCGCCGAGAAAGGGGGGCAGGCGTGGCGTGCTGCGGCCGAGATAGGCCTGCGCGACCACCAGGATCATCGGAATACCAGTAACCGTCGACAGCAGTGGAATTCCGGTCGGAACGCAGTTCGGCAGAACAAGAGCGGCGACGATGAAGGGGAACGATCGCGTTTCCAGCCCTTCGAGGAAGGCCGCGATGGTCAGGAGCGAATCGCGCGGACCGGCGAAGAGCCGATCGAGCGTGGGCAGGAGGGCTCCGTCCTGCCTCATCCCACCCGCGACATCAGGCGGCGCGCGAGAACGAGGTGCGGCTTGTCGAGCATCTTGCCGTCCAGGGTGAGCACGCCCGCGCTTGGATTGCTCTCGAACGTCGCGATGACCTTCTTCGCCCACTCCACTTCCTGCGCCGACGGCGTGAAGACCTCGTGGATGATCGCCACTTGGTCGGGATGGATGGCGATCTTGCCGCCGTAACCCATGCGCCGCGCATCGCTTGCCTCGGCGCGCAAGCCGTCGACGTTCTTGATGTCGGGATAGACCGTATCGTAGGCGGTGACCCCGGCGGCCACCGAGGCCATCAGGTTGATGGTGCGCGCCAGCCTGAAGGTGTCGTCGTAGACCCCCGGCGAGGGGCCTTTGGCAAGGGCGCCGAGATCGGCCATCAGATCCTCGCCGCCCCAGGAATGTCCCACCAGACGGGCGTGCTTCGCCGGCGCCGCTCCAAGGGCAAGAACGGCTGCGGCGCTCTCGGTCGCAATGGTCAGGATCCTGGTCGATCCGGCCGCGAAGCCCTCGCGCGCCTCGAGCGCGTCGAGCCAGGTCGCCAGCAGGTCGAGATCGCGCTGGCCGACACACTTGGGAAACACGACGCCGTCGGGCTTGCCTTGCATGACAGTGGCGAGGTCGCCGAGGGTCAGGCCGGTGTCGAGCGCGTTGACGCGGACATAGAGCTTGGGTCCGGCGCGGCTTGCCGATCGAAGGTACGCCAGCGCCATGTCTCGCGCGATGGCCTTGCGGTCGGCGGCCACGGAGTCCTCGAGGTCGAGGATCAGGGCGTCGGGACCGCTCGACGGGCCCTTGGCGAGCTTGCGCTCGGAATCGGCGGGAACGAACAGGAAGGAACGCATGGACTTGTCCTCTAGGCCGCGGGACGCTTGCGCATCAGCGCCTGGCGCTTGCACTCGGCGACGATCTCGCCGCGCTGGTTGATCGCGGTGTGATTGAATTCCACGATGCCGGCGTCGGGCCGCGACTTGCTCTCCCGGACGCTCAGCACCGCGGTGCGGACCTTCAGCGTGTCGCCGTGGAACACCGGCTTGGGGAACTTCACGTCGGTCATGCCGAGATTGGCGATCGTCGTGCCGATCGTGGTGTCGTTCACCGTAATGCCGATCATCAGCCCGAGCGTGAACAGGCTGTTGACGATGCGTTGCCCGAACTCCGTCTTCGAGGCGAACTCCTCGTCGAGGTGCAGCGGCTGCACGTTCATGGTGAGCGAGCTGAACAGGATGTTGTCCATCTCGGTCACGGTGCGCGTCCAGGCGTGATCGAATGTCCGCCCGACGGTGAACTCCTCGAAATAAAGCCCTGCCATTTTCCTCCCCGCGAAAGCCGGCCCTTCTAGCACGGATGGACGCTTTGGGGGCGCCATCGTATCAATGCGGCCACAGACCGAAACGGGAGCAGACGATGCGGGCAATGATCAGCGAAACGCCGGGCGGACCGGAGAGCCTGAAGCTGATGGAGGTGCCGTCCAAGCCGCTCGGCAAGGGCCAAGTGCGCATCGACGTGAAGGCCGCCGGCGTCAATTTCCCCGACACGCTGATCATCGCCGACAAGTACCAGTTCAAGCCACCGCGCCCCTTCGCGCCGGGCCACGAGGTGGCGGGCGACATCACCGAGGTCGGCGAGGGCGTCACCGCCTACAAACCCGGCGACAGGGTGATCGGCATGATCGGCCATGGCGGCTATGCGACCGAGGTCGTCGCCGACGAGGTCCAGCTGCTGCCGATGCCGAAGAACATGAGCTACGAGGACGGCGCGGCCTTCACCATGACCTACGGCACGTCGTACTACGCGCTCAAGCAGCGCAGCAGCTACAAGCCGGGCGAGACCCTGCTGGTCACCGGCGCGTCGGGCGGCGTCGGGCTCACCGCCGTGGAGCTCGGCGCGTTGATGGGCCTCAAGGTGATCGCCGCGGTCGGCTCGGACGAGAAGATGGAGATCTGCCGCAAGTACGGCGCCACGATGTTCGTGAACTACTCGAAGGAGAAGATGCGCGACAAGGTGAAGGAGCTCACCGGCGGCAACGGCGCGGACATCATCTACGACGCCGTCGGCGGCGACGCCTTCGACGAATCGGTGCGCTGCATCGCCTGGTACGGGCGCCTGCTGGTGGTCGGCTTCGCGGCGGGCCGCATTCCGTCGCTGCCTGCGAACCTGGCGTTGCTCAAGAGCTGCGACGTACGCGGTGTGTTCTACGGCGCGTGGCGCGGCCGGGAGCCTGCCGAGGCCCGCAAGAACTTCGACGAAATGCTGGCGTGGTACGCTCAAGGCAAGCTCAAGCCGCACATCTCGATGACGTTTCCGCTGGAGAAGTCGGCGGAAGCGATGAACGCGCTGCTCTCGCGCAAGGCGACGGGGAAGGTCGTCCTTACGGTCGCCTGAGCCGCGCCGTCGAACGAAGGGGGAAACAATGGGCAGACTTACCGGCAAGATCGCCATCGTCACGGGCGCGGCGTCCGGCATCGGCGCCGCCTCGGCCAAGCTGTTCGCCGACGAGGGCGCCCAGGTGCTGGCGGTCGATCGTCCCGAATCGGCGATCGGGACCGCTCATGCGGGCAACGGTGCCATCGCGCCCTGTGCCGCCGACATCACCGAAGACGAATCGCCAAGGAAGATCGTCGCCGCTGCCCTCGACCGATTCGGAGCCATCGACATCCTCTTCAACAATGCCGGCGTCAGCGGCCGCGCTTTCGTCGAGGAGATGACCGACGAGATGTGGGACCGGGTCAACGGCGTGAACGTGCGCGGCATGTTCCGGCTGTGCCGCGAGGCCATTCCCGCACTGAAGAACCGCGCGCGGGAGAAGGGCAGGGCGCGGATCGTCAACACCGCGTCGGTGATGGCCTTCGACACCGATTACGGGCTGGCCGCCTACTGCGCGTCGAAGGCCGGTGTCGGGGGGCTGACGCGCACTCTGGCGCTCGAGCTCGGCAAGTTCAACATCACGGCGAACTACGTATGCCCCGGCGCGATCTATACCGGCATGACGCAGAACAATTTCGACAATCCCGAAATCCGCGCGGTATGGGAGAAGAAGGCGGCTTTGCGCCGGCTGGGCCAACCCATCGATATTGCGCGCGGCGCACTGCTGCTGGCCTCGGACGAGGCTGATTTCATCACCGGCCACGAGCTGGTGGTCGATGGCGGCCTGACATTGCGTACCTAGGAAGCTTCCCTTGTCCAACATCCATTCCTTTGCAGTGGACTACAGCGAGGCCCGCGAGAAGTTCCTGGCGGCTGCCAAGATCGCCGGCGCCACCACGCACCGCTACGACAACCCCACCAAGGGCCCGCGCGGCGAGGCGCTGTCGACAGATGTCGCACGCCTCGGCCCCGAGGACGCCTCGAAGATCGTCGTCACGATCTCGAGCACCCATGGCGTGGAGGGCTTCTGCGGCTCGGGCTTTCAAGTCGACTGGCTGGCGAGCATCGGCGTGGCCGGCCTGCCGCGGGACACGGCCGCCGTCTGGGTTCATGCGATCAACCCCTACGGCTTTGCCTGGACGCGGCGCGTGACGGAGGAGGGCAACGACCTGAACCGCAACTATGTCGACCACTCCAAGCCCTATCCGGTGAACGAAGGCTATCTGGAGATTGCCGATTATCTGGTCCCGCAGGACATCAGCGAGGCCGGCATCAAGGCGGCCGACGCCAAGCTGGCCGAGTACCGCAAGAAGGTCGGCGACATCGCCTTTTACCGCGCCGTGTCCGGAGGCCAGTACAGCCATTCCGACGGCATGTTCTTCGGCGGCGGCGGTCCGAGCTGGTCGAACCGCACCCTGCACGCCATCGCCGACAGGTTCCTGAAGGGCAGGAGCGACGTCGCCGTGATCGATTTCCACACCGGCCTCGGCCCCTACGGCTACGGCGAGCCGATCACCCACTACGACATCGACACGCCTGCTTCGCGCCGTGTGCGTGCCTTCTGGGGCGAGTCGGTGACGGAGTCCAAGCGCGGCCAGACGGCGTCGCAGGCCCGCGACGGGCTCGGCCATTACGGCCTCGGCCGCATCCTGACGGAGCCGGAAACGCGGCTCACGATGTGCACCCTCGAATACGGCACCTTCGACCGCGACAGCGGGCAGAGGGCTTTTCGCGCCGACCACTGGCTGCACAAGTACGGCGACCCGCTGGGCAAGGAGGCGGCGCCGGTTCGCGCCGCGATGCGCCGCCAGTTCTATCCCGACACCGACGACTGGAAGGAGGCGGTACTGTTTCGCGGCCACCAGATCGTGCGCCAGGCCATCGCCGGGCTGCAGCGGGGGTAGTCCGTCGTCCTGAGCGTAGCGAAGGACCCCACGCCAGCCCGCGGCCCGTGTCTGATCTTTCGGCGAGATCCTTCGCTGTGCTCAGGATGACAGGAATAGGCGATCTGCTACAACGTTGCGTATGCGGGTGTTAACGGTGCTGGTCGCGATCGTGGTCGTGACGGCGCTCAATCTCTTATGGTGGTGGTGGCCCAATCGGCCGGTCGAGATCACCGGCTGGGTCAATGCGCCCCTTCAGAGCGTGTCGTTTGCGCCCTACCGGCCAGGCCAGAGCCCGCTGACGCGCACCTTTCCGACGCCCGACCAGATCGAGCAGGACCTCAAACGCCTGCAGGGCAAGGTGCGCGCCGTGCGGACCTACTCCGCGGGTGAGAACCTCGAGACCGTGCCGCAGCGCGCCGGCAAGTACGGACTCAAGGTCTGGCACGGCGCCTGGCTCAACGACAACGACCGGGAAAACCTCGAGCAGATCAACCTGCTGATCGACCACGCCAATCGATATCCCGACACGATCGAGCGGGTGATCGTGGGCAACGAGGTGCTGCTGCGCAAGGACCTCACCGCCAACCAGCTCCGCGGCTACATCCGCCAGGTAAAACGCCGGGTCAAACAGCCGGTAACCTATGCCGACGTCTGGGAATTCTGGCTGCGCAACCCGTCGCTAGCCGACGAGGTCGACTTCATCACGATCCACCTCCTGCCTTATTGGGAGGATGAGCCGATCGGTCTCGACCGTCGCGATCCGAACGGGTCGCTGCGCATCGAGAATCACATGCAGGCCATCTTCAAGAAGGTTCAGGAGCGGTTTCCCGACAAGAAGATCGTGATCGGCGAGACCGGCTGGCCGAGCGACGGCCGCATGCGGTCCGACGCGCGGCCCGGGCGCGTCGAGCAAGTGCGCTATTTCTCGATCTTCCGTTCGCTCGCCGAGCGTGAGCAGTTTGATTACAACATCGTCGAGGCGTTCGACCAGTACTGGAAGGCCCGCCAGGAAGGCACGGTCGGTGCCGCCTGGGGCCTGCTCGACGCCCAACGCAACGACAAGTTCCAGCTTGGGAAGCCGGTGAGCGCCGAGCCGCACTGGCGCTTGCTGTTCACCGTCTCGACCCTTCTGTCGGTCGGGTTGCTGGTGGCCTTTGCGAGCTGGCGGCGTCGTCCCGTTCGACGTGCCATCGCGATCTTCGCGCTGTTCGCGCAGCTCGTGGCGACCTGCTACGTGCAGGCGGTCTGGATCGACCTGACCCGCACCTTCTACTTCGAGAAGATGGTGGGTGTCGTATTCTGGGCGCTGCTGCTCGGCGCCTTCAGCTTCGCCCTGCTGCGCGGCATCGCCGACAGCCTGACCCATCGGATGACCGATCCGTCGCTCTACGGCGCACGCGTGCGCGAAGCGTGGCACGCGTGGCGCGAGCTGCCGCGCTTTCGCATCGTGCAGCGCGTCGACCTGCTGGCGCAGTTCCTCTACCTCGTGCTGACGGTTCTCTGCATCTTCTATCTCATCGTCATCACCATCGACTGGTATGACGGCGTTATCCGGCTGAGCGACACGTTCTATCGGCAGATCGCGATCGATGGTCGCTACCGCGATTTTCCGATCTGGAGTTTCGTTCTCCCGAGCATCGTGCTGATGGCCTGGAAGATCATGACCGTTCTGCGCAAGGAGAAGGTGCCGCGCCACGAACGGTTCGCGAAGGCGCTCTCCTTCGGGCGCCTGCTCGGCTATGACGGCAGCACGGGATATGTCCGGATGGACAAGTCTTTCAGCCGGCTGCGGCCGGTCCTGCCGGAGATCGTGCTGTCCTCGATGTTGATCCTGTGGGCGGTGGCGCTGGTCGTCACCGAGGGCGCGATCAAGCTCCATGACGGCGGTTCCGGCGGCTTCGTGTCGGCAGACGGCGGCCGATGGGTGATTCGCACCCTGTTCTGGAATACCCAGGCCAATTGGTTCGCCGGCCTGGCGATGCTGATGGCGGTGCCCTATCTCGCCACCATCTACGTCTCCCTGCGCGAACCGCTGGCAGAACCGCCGCCGGACTCTTATACGAGCAAATGGTAGAAGCCGTCGCTGGAGCGGGAGCAACCCCATGGAAATCAAGGGCGAGTACAGGATCGAGGCGCCGCGCGAGAAGGTCTTCGCGGCGCTGAACGATCAGGACATATTGAAGGCGTGCATTCCGGGCTGCGAGTCGCTCGAGAAGCTGTCCGACACCGAAATGACGGCCAAGGTGCGCTTGCGCATCGGCCCGGTCAGCGCCGCGTTTGGCGGCAAGGTCACGCTTTCCGACATCGACCCCCCGAACGGCTACAAGATCTCCGGCGAAGGACAGGGCGGCGTCGCGGGCTTTGCCAAGGGCGGCGCCGTTGTGAGGCTCACCGAAGACGGCGGGGTGACAATCCTGGCCTACGACGTGGACGCCCAGGTCGGCGGCAAGATCGCCCAGGTCGGCGCCCGCCTCATCACCGGCACGGCAAAGAAGCTCGCCGATCAATTCTTCGGCAAGTTCGCCGAGAAGGTTGGTGCGCCGCCCCCGACGCCGGTGGAGGCCGCCTGATGGTTATGCCGAACGATCCGCCGCCACCCGTGCCCGCAGCTGCGGCCGAGCGCGGCATGAAGCATTGGACAATCATCGGCATCGGAGCGGCCATCCTGATCATCGTCTTTCTGATCAGCCGGTAGTTGTTTCGCGCGCGTTATGCGTAACTCGTAATTCGCTTGACCGGCGCCAGACCAGCTTGCGAGAGTCCGACCCAACGCCGGGGCAGGCGCGCGCTGTCGAGCGCGGCATACCAATGAGTGAGGGAGAAGAGCAATGACCATCGACGTCGCCATGACCGTGAACGGCAAGGCCGTTTCCGGCAAGGTCGAGGCTCGCACGCTGTTGGTGCAGTTCCTGCGCGAGCATCTCGGCATGACTGGCACCCATGTCGGCTGCGACACCAGCCAGTGCGGCGCCTGCGTCGTCCATGTCGACGGCAAGTCGGTCAAGTCCTGCACTATCCTTGCCGTCCAGCTCGAGGGCAGCAACGTTCTCACGATCGAGGGCCTGGCCGAGAGCGCCGAGAAGCTGCATCCGATGCAGGAAGCTTTCCGCGAGCATCATGCGCTGCAGTGCGGCTTCTGCACACCCGGCATGGTGATGAGCGCGATCGACATGGTGAAACGCCATGACTACCAGCTCGACGAGAAGACGGTGCGTCACGAGCTCGAGGGCAACCTCTGCCGCTGCACCGGCTACCACAATATCGTGAAGGCCATCCTGGCCGCCGCGCCCGCAATGAAGTCTGCAGGAGTGTAGTGTCATGACCGCCGCCACCGGAATCGGCGCGCGGGCTCTCCGGACGGAAGACAAGCGCTTCCTGACGGGAACCGGCCGCTATGTCGACGACTTGCCCCTCGCACGGGCGACCTACGCGTACTTCCTGCGTTCGCCGCATGCCCACGCGAAGATAAAGAGCATCGACACCGCGGCGGCGAAGGCGATGCCGGGCGTGGTCGAGATCTTTACTGGCAAGGATACCGCCGACGCCAAGGTCGGCGGGTTGATCTGCGGCTGGGTGGTCAAGGACAAGCATGGTCAGCCCCACAAGGCGCCGCCGCATCCGGTCATGGCGCTCGACACGGTGCGCTATGTCGGCGACACGGTCGCGATGGTCGTGGCGAACAGCGTCGGCGCGGCGAGGGATGCGGCCGAGGCGATCGAAGTCGATTACGAGGTTCTGCCGGCCAACGTCGACCTCGCCAGGGCCTTCGACAAGGGCGTGCCCGAGGTCCACCCGGAAGCGCCGGGCAACCTGATCTACGACTGGGAAATCGGCGTTAAAGCCGACGCCGACGCAGCCTTCGCCAAGGCGGCGCACGTCACCAAGCTCGACATCGTCAACAACCGGCTGATCCCGAATGCCATGGAGCCGCGCGCGGCGGCGGCGGACTACGACAAGGGCACGGGCAACTACACGCTTTGGTCGACGTCGCAGAATCCGCACGTGCTGCGGCTTATCCTGTCAGCGTTCGTGCTGGGCATTCCAGAGCACAAGCTGCGCGTCATCGCGCCCGACGTGGGCGGCGGCTTCGGCAGCAAGATCTTCTGCTACAACGAAGAGACGATGGTCACCTGGGCGGCGTCTCGCGTCGGCCGGCCCATCAAGTGGACGGCCGAGCGCAGCGAGTCGTTTCTGACCGATGCGCATGGCCGCGATCACGTCACGCATGCCGAGCTGGCGCTCGACAAGGATGGCAAGTTCCTGGCTCTAAAGGTCGACACGATCGCCAACATGGGCGCGTATCTGTCGACTTTCTCGACCGCGGTGCCGACCTATCTTTACGCCACGCTGCTGGCGGGCCAGTACACCACGCCGGTGATTTACGCCAACGTCCGGGCGGCCGTGACCCATACCGCGCCGGTCGATGCCTATCGCGGCGCGGGCCGTCCCGAGGCGACCTTCGTGATCGAGAGCATCGTCAGCAAGGCCGCCGCCGAGATGAAGATCGATCCGGCTGAGCTGCGCCGCAGGAACTTCATTCCGGCCGAGGCCTTTCCCTATCAGACGCCCGTGGCACTGCAGTATGACTCGGGCAACTACCCGCCGATCATCGACGAGGCGATCGCCATCGCCGACTACAAGGGCTTCGAAGCGCGGCGCGCCGAGGCCAAGGCGCGCGGCAAGCTGCGCGGCATCGGCTTCTCGTCCTACATCGAGGCCTGCGGTCTGGGACCCTCGCGGGTGATCGGGCAGCTTGGCGGCGGCGTCGGCCAGTGGGAGTCGGCACAGATCAAGTTCAATCCGACCGGCAACGTCCAGGTCCTGACCGGCGCACACAGCCACGGCCAGAGCCACGAAACGACTTTCGCGCAGATCGTGTCGGACAAGCTTGGCGTTCCAATCGAGACCGTCGAAGTCGTTCACGGCGATACGGCGACGACGCCGTTCGGCATGGGCAGCTACGGCAGCCGGTCGCTGGCGGTGGGCGGCTCGGCCATCATGAAGGCGGCCGACAAGATCATCGCCAAGGGCAAGAAGATCGCGGCCCATCTCATGGAAGCGGACGTGGCCGACGTCGTCTTCGAGCAGGGCACCTTCAAGGTCGCCGGTACCGACAAGGCTGTGCCGCTCGGCGCCACAGTGTTCGCCGCCTACGTTCCGCACAATTACCCGCTCGAAGAGCTCGAGCCCGGCATGGACGAGAACGCGTTCTACGATCCCTCGAACTTCGTCTATCCCTCCGGAACGCAGATCTGCGAAGTCGAGATCGACCCCGAAACCGGCGTGACGGAGATCGTGTCCTTCACCGCCGTCGACGACTTCGGCAACATCGTCAACCCGATGATCGTCGAAGGTCAGGTCCATGGCGGCATCGTGCAAGGCGTTGGCCAGGCGCTGCACGAGGCGGCTGT
The DNA here is from genome assembly GCA_026126105.1 of Enhydrobacter sp. Classification (GTDB taxonomy): domain Bacteria; phylum Pseudomonadota; class Alphaproteobacteria; order Reyranellales; family Reyranellaceae; genus Reyranella. The sequence continues at coordinate 16,977 of JAHCJV010000036.1, read as the reverse complement.
CTACGACAAGCAGACCGGGCAGCTCGTCAGCGGCTCGTATATGGATTACCGCATGCCGCGGGCCGAGGACGTTCCCTCGTTCAAGTTGGCCAACAAAGTCACGCCATGCCCGCACAATCCCTTGGGCGTGAAGGGCTGCGGCGAGGCAGGAGCCATCGCTGCACCGGCTGCCGTGATGAACGCCGTCCGCGACGCGCTGGGCCCGGTTGGCGTGCAACACATCGAGATGCCGGCCACGCCGATGAGCGTGTGGCAGGCCATCAACGGAGGAAAGTGACATGTACGATTTCGCTTATCACCATCCCAAGACGCTCGCGGAAGCATTGGCCGCTCTGAAGGACAAGCCGGAGGCGCGGCCGGTTTCGGGCGGCATGACACTGATCCCGACGCTTAAGATGCGGCTGTCCAAGCCGAGCGACCTGGTTGATCTCAACGGAATCAAGGAGCTCACCGGCATCAAGGTCGAAGGCAACGGTGTCACCATCGGGGGGATGACCCGGCACGCCGATGTGGCGAGCTCCGCCGACGTGAAGAAGACCATCCCCGCTCTTGCCCAGCTCGCTGCCCTGATCGGGGATCCTGCGGTGCGCAACCGCGGCACCATCGGCGGTTCGGTCGCCAATGCCGATCCGGCAGCCGATTACCCGGCGGCGGTCGTGGCGCTCGATGCGACGATCACCACCACCGAGGGCAAGCACAAGGCCGACGACTTCTTCAAGGGGCTGTTCGAGACGGCCCTCAAGGATGGCGAGCTGATCACGGCGGTGAGCTTCCCGAAGCCCGAGAAGGCGGGCTACGAGAAGTTCCGCAACCCCGCATCGCGCTACGCCATGGTCGGCGTGTTCGTGGCCAAGACCGCGGGCGGCGTCCGAGTCGCGGTTACCGGCGCCGGCCCGTCCGTGTTCCGCGTCAAGGCAATGGAAGACGCGCTGTCGAAGAATTTCTCGTCGGACGCGATCAAGGACATCAAGATTCCGGCCGATGGCCTGAACAGCGATATCCACGGCAGCGCCGAGTATCGCGCGCACCTCGTCACCGTCATGGCGCGTCGCGCGGTGGACCAGGCCAACAAGTAGTCGCGCTGACACGAACCGGTTACTATCAGGGGCGTTCCGGAAGGGGCGCCCCCTCTTTTTGGGACATCCCGGCAGAGGTCGTTGGACATGAGAGCGTTGGTCACGGGTTTCGATGCCTTTGGCGGCGACAAGGTCAATCCGTCATCGTTGGCGGTGCGGCGCCTGAAGCGCAGGATCAGCGGAATGACCGTCCATACGGTCGAGCTTCCGACATCCTTCGCCCGTTCACCCATCGTGCTGCGCGGCGCGATCCACGAGGTCCAGCCGGATATCGTGCTGGGCGTGGGCCAGGCGGGAGGCCGCTCCGAGCTTTGCCTCGAACGGGTGGCGATCAACGTCCAGGATGCGCGAATCAAGGACAACGATGGCAAGCAGCCGATCGACCGGCCCGTGGTCCGCGACGGACCCGCCGCCTATCTCTCGACCTTGCCGATCAAGGCGTGCGTAACGGAGATGCGCAAGGCTGGGCTACCAGCGGCAGTGTCGAACACCGCCGGCAGCTTCGTCTGCAATCACGTCTTCTATTGCGTCATGGACATGGCCGAGCAGCACGCGATGGGCTTCCGCGGCGGCTTTCTGCACATCCCCTACATTCCCGAGCAAGCGGCCCGCGTCGGCGGTGCGCCGTCGATGTCCCTCGACGACATCGTGCGCGGCATCGAGATCACCCTTGCGGTGAGCGCCGTGCGCCAGACGGACCTGCACTCGGTCGAAGGGCGGATTTCATAGAGAGGCGAGGCCGGTCATGGCAAAGCTGAAGTCGGTTGAATCTCGACATTTCCGCATTCCGCTCGACGTGCCGGCATCCGATTCGACCCACGGTGTCATGACCTCTTTCGAACTCGTCACCGTTCGTATCACCGATGCTGATGGGCAGCAGGGTGTTGGCTACACCTACACGACGGGCCATAACGGCGGCGCCATCCATCATATCCTGGCGCGCGAACTTCCTGATGTCTTGGCCGATGCCGATTGCGAGCTGATCGAGGCGGTGTGGCAGAAGGTCTGGTGGGCGCTGCATTACGGCGGCCGGGGCGGCGCGGCCGTGCTCGCGCTTTCGGCGCTCGACATGGCGCTGTGGGACCTCAAGGCGCGGCGGGCGAACCTGCCGCTCTATCGCTTGCTTGGTGGGCACGACGGAAAGGTACCGTGCTATGCGGGCGGCATCGACCTCGATCTCTCCGTGAAGGATTTGCTGGCGCAGACCGACGCCAACCTGGCGAAGGGCTTCCGGGCCATCAAGACCAAGGTGGGGCGGGACAGGCTTCGGGAGGATGTCGAGCGCATCGGCGCGATGCGCAAGCACCTGGGCGACGACTTCCCGCTGATGGTCGACGCCAACATGAAATGGTCCGTGGACGAGGCGATCCGGCGGGCACGGGCTCTGCGGGAGTTCGACTTGGTGTGGCTCGAGGAACCGACCATCCCGGACGACGTCGCGGGCCACGCGAGGGTGATGCGCGACGGCGGGCTGCCCGTAGCGACGGGCGAGAATTTCCGCACGTTGTGGGAGTTCCAGCAGATGATCTCGGCCGGCGGCGTGAGCTACCCCGAGCCGGATGTCACCAACTGCGGCGGCGTCACGGTTTTCATGAAGGTGGCGCACCTCGCGGAGGCGTTCAATCTGCCGGTCACGTCACATGGCGCGCATGACGTCACCGTGCATCTGCTCGCCGCGTGCCCCAACCGCAGCTTCCTCGAGACGCACGGCTTCGGAATCAACAACTACATCGCAGATCCGATGCGCATCGAGGACGGCAAGGCCATCGCGCCCGAGCGCGCCGGCCATGGCGTCGAATTCGACTGGAAGAGGCTGGAAGCCGTGCGGGCCTGAGAATCCTAGAGTGCAGGCGGCACGAACCCGCCGAAATTCTGCTCCAGCAGCTGCGCGAACCGGATGGGGGTGAGATCCTCCAGGTATGGCCCGATGATCTGTACCCCGATCGGCAGGCCGGTTTCCGTGCGCCCGATCGGCGCGACAGTTGCGGGAAGCTGGGCGCCGGTGGCAAGGCCCGCCCAAATGATGTGATTGGTGTAGGGCTCGCTCTTGCCGTCGACCTCTAGATGGCGACTGCTCATGTCCGAATGGTCGTGCTTGAACGCCACCGTTGGCATCGCGGGGCAGAGCACGACGTCCCATTGCTTGAACAGCGTCGCCCACTGGCGCTGGAGCCTCGTCCGCATGTTCGCTGCCGCCTGCCAGTCGCGCCAGCCGACATTGGCGCCTCGCAGGTAGATCGCGTCGAGGCTCTGGTTGCCGGCGCCCATCCGCGCTGCAATCTCTCGCATCTGCTCGTAGAACTCGGGTGGGCGGCCCTGTGTCAGCACAGGGCCCAGCAGGCGCATATAGTTGCGGGTCGCTTCGGCCAGATCGGGCAACAGGGGGCTCTGCCGCGCCACCGTGACGCCTTTCTTGCCGAGGTTGTCGCCGAGTTGCTCCAGCGTCGTCCGGATCGCCTCGGCGGTGGCGCCCAGCGGATGGCTGTCGAGCAGCAGCACGCGGAAATCGCGCAACGCGTGGTGGCGCGGGCGCGGCAGCACCAGCCGCCAGCCGACGCCGTCGCGCTGCTCGTCGGGTCCCGCGATCACGTCGAGCGCGAGCGCGATGTCGCCCGCGCTACGCGCCATCGGCCCGACGACCGACAGCCCGTCGCCGGCCGACGGCAGGGCCGGTAGCCCCGGGAAGCTCTGGCCGCGCGTCGGCACGATGCCGTAGGTCGGCTTGTGGGCGAATACGCCGCAATAGTGCGCCGGCGTGCGCAGCGAGCCGCCGATGTCGGAGCCGGCCTCGAGCGCCACGTAGCCCGCCGCGAGTGCTGCAGCGGAGCCACCCGATGAGCCGCCGGGCGTCCGCTCGAGGTCGTAGGGATTGTTGGTGGTGCCATAGATCGGATTGGTGCTCTGCCAGTCGGCCAGCGCCACCGGCACGTTGGTCTTGCCGATGATCACCGCGCCGGCAGCCTTCAGCCGCTCGACCACGACCGCATCTTCGGCCGGCCGAAAGTCCCTGTAGGCGGGGAAGCCCCAGGTCGTGGGCAGGCCCGCGATGTTGTACGATTCCTTCACGGTCATCGGCAGGCCGAGCAGGGGCCGCCGCTCGCCGCGCGCCAGCGCCTGGTCGGCGGCGGTCGCCGCCAGGCGCGCCTGATCGAAATCGCGCACCACGACAGCTTTGATCGATTTGTCGAGACCCTCGATCCGCGCGATCGCCTGGTCGAGCAGTTCGACCGACGAGACGCGGCGGTTGGCGAGGTCGGCGACCTGCTCGCCGGCGGTGCGATACCACCTGCCGCGCTCCGCCGAAGGGGTTGACGGGGTGGCGGTCTGGCCGGATGCTTGGCCGGATGCTTGGGTCGACGGCACGGTGCAGGCCGCCGTGAGGCCTGCCATGAAAGCCCGGCGGCTGGCCCTGCCGCCCTCCGGACCGACCGAAGATCCGTTCATCGGCGTCTCTCCCACCTGCATCGGCGCGCCTTAGGCTAGCGCTCCGCCATGATGCATCGTGGGCGTGCGCCGTCCAAGCCTCTCCGGTCTATATCCGGTACCTACTCTGCGGCGAGGGCGAGCGGCGGCGGGTCGTGGCGGACAGGTTGTGTAGCGGTCGCCGCATCGGGACGCTTCACCCGGAACCAGGCAGCGTAGAGCGCCGGGAGGAACAGCAGGGTGAGGGCGGTCGCGATCAGCAGGCCGCCCATCAGCGCCACCGCCATCGGGCCCCAGAACACGCTGCGCGACAGCGGAATCATGGCGAAGATGGCCGTTCCCGCGGTGAGAATGATGGGCCGGGCGCGGCGCACGGTGGCGTCGATCACGGCATCCCAGGCGGCGTGTCCGGCTTCGATGTCCTGGTCGATCTGGTCGACCAGGATAACCGAGTTGCGCATGATCATGCCGGCGAGCGCGATGGTGCCGAGCAGGGACACGAAGCCGAACGGCTGATCGAACAGCAGCAGGAAAAGCGCCACGCCGATCATGCCCAGAGGCGCGGTGAGCAGCACCAGCGCGAGCTTCGAGAAGCTGCGGAGCTGCAGCATCAGGAAGAGCAGGGTGAGGAAGGCCATCACCGGCATCATCTTGAAGATCGAGCCCTGACTCTTGGCGCTCTCCTCCTTGTCGCCGCCGACCTCGATCCTGTAGCCCGGCGGCAGCGAGGCGCGCACCGGCTCGAGCGCCTTGTCGAGCCGCGTCGCCACGTCGGGACCCTGCACGCCGTCGGTGACACCGGCGCGCACGGTCATCAGCAGCTCCTTGTTGCGGCGCCACAGGATGGGCTCCTCGAGCTCGAAATGCAGCGTTGCCAACTGGGCGAGCGAGACGATGCCGCCGGTCGCCGTGCGCAGGTGGATGGACTCCAGGCCCTCGACGCTCAGCCGCTCCGCGGGCACCGCGCGCGCCACCACGTCGATCGTCTCGACGCCCTCGCGATATTGGGTCACGACAACGCCGGACAGCATCGTCTGCAGCGCGTTGCTCAGCAGCTGGGAATCGACGCCGAGCGCGCGCGCCTTGGCCTGGTCGACATCGAGCCGTACCGACTTGGCCAGCTCATTCCAGTCGAAGTTGACGTCGCGCGTGTCGGGATCGGCCTTGAAGACCTGCCGGACCCGTTCGGCCACGGCCCGCACCTTCTGCGGATCCTCGCCCAGCACGCGGAACATCACGGGATAGGCGACCGGCGGGCCGTTCTGCAGCCGCTGCACGCGGGCGCGCACGGCCTCGAAGCCTTCCTTGAACAGCGTGTCGAGCGATACCACGACGCGCTCGCGCGCCTCGAGGTCCTTGGTCACGACGATCACCTGGCCGAAATTCGAGTTGGTGAGCTCGGGTACCGTCGGCAGGTAGAAGCGCGGCGAACCGGCGCCGATATACGAGGTGTAGTGGGCGACGTCGGGATTGCCGCCCAGCCACTGCTCGAGCTTCTTCACCTCGGCGTCGGTCGCGCGGTAGGAGGCGCCCTGCGCCAGCCGGAGGTCGACGATCAGTTCGGGCCGGTTGGCAGTCGGGAAAAACTGCTTCTGCACCAGGCCGAACGAGGCCATCGCGCCGACGAAGGCGAGCGCCGTCACCCCGATCGTGATCCAGCGCCAGGTCAGGCACCAGGTCACGACCGCGCGGAATATCCGGTAGAGCCGGCCGCCATACGGGTCGTGATGGGCGCCCGCCTTGGGCGTCGGCAGCAGGCGGTAGCCGATCCAAGGCGTGAACAGAACTGCCACGAACCAGGAGATTACCAGCGACAGGCCGACCACCCAGAAGATCGAGTTGGTGTACTCGCCGGCGCTGGACTTGGCGAAGCCGACCGGCACGAAGCCGGCGGCCGTGATCAGCGTGCCGGTGAGCATCGGGAAGGCGGTAGAGGTGTAGGCGTAGGTCGCTGCTTCCATGCGGCTGAAGCCCTGCTCGAGCTTCACCATCATCATCTCGACGGCGATGATGGCATCGTCGACCAGCAGTCCGAGCGCGATGATCAGCGCGCCGAGCGAGATGCGCTGGAAGTCGATGCCGAGCAGCATCATGCCGACGAAGGTGATCGCCAGCACCAGCGGCACCGACAGCGCAACGATGATCCCGGTGCGGAACCCCAGGCTCAGGAACGACACGACCAGCACGATGCCGAGCGCTTCGGCCAGCGACCGGGTGAATTCGTCCACCGATTCCTGCACCACCTCGGGCTGGTTGGCGACACGATGCACGGTGATGCCGACCGGCAGGTCGCGCTCGATGCCGGCCATGGCTTCGTCCAGCGCCTTGCCGAGGGCCTGGACGTTGCCGCCGGGCTGCATGACGACGCCCAGGCCGATCACCGGCTTGCCGTTGAAGCGCATGGAGAACTGGCGCGGATCGGTGTAGCCGCGCGTGATCTCGGCAACGTCGCCCATGGTCAGGGTGCGACCGGCGGCGCTGAACGGCAGCGCCATGAGCTGCTCGGCGGAGGAGGGTGCGCCGTCGACCCGGATCGCCATACGCTCGCCCCTGGTCTCGATCGTGCCCGAGGCGGCGATCGCGTTCTGCTTGCGCACGACGTCGAGGATCTGGTCGATCGGGACACCCATCATGGCCAGTCGTGCGTGGCTGAACTCGATATAGATCTTCTCGTCCTGCACACCGAACAGGTCGGCTTTGGTCACATCGGGCACGCGCAGCAGCCGCAGCCGCGCCTCCCTGACCATCGCCTTGAGCTCGGCATCGGAGAAGCCATCGGCCTCGAAAGCCCAGATCAGGCTGTAAGTGTCGCCGTATTCGTCGTTGAAGTTCGGACCGAGCACGCCCTGCGGCAGCGTCCCGCGAATGTCACCGATCTTCTTGCGCACCTGGTACCAGAGATCGGGCACCTTCGCCGGCGGAACGTCGTCGCGCAGCGAGACGAAGATCACCGTCTCGCCCGGCTTGGTGTAGCTCTGGACATTGTAGAAGTAGGGCAGCTCCTGCAGCTTGGTCTCGAGCTTGTCGGTGACCTGCAGTTCCATCTCGCGCGAAGTGGCGCCCGGCCACGCAGCCGAGACGATCATCTGCTTGATGGTGAAGGGTGGGTCTTCGGCGCGGCCGAGATTGAAGTAGGCGAACACGCCGGCGGCCGTCAGTACGATCATGAAGAACAGCGTCAGCGTGCTGTTCTTGAGCGCCAGCTCGGAGAGGTTGGGGCCGCGGGCGGTCATCTAGCGGGTTCCCGGCAGGATCGGCTTTACCTTCTGGCCGGGCTCGAGTTTGTGAACGCCGGCCGTGGCGATGATCTCGCCGTTGCGCACGCCCGACGCGATCAGCGCGGTCTCGTCGCGCCAGCGCGAGATCGTGACCGGGCGGAGGGACACCGTACCGGTCGCAGGGTCCACCACCCATACGGCGGGCTCCTTGCCCTGCTGGAAGATCGCGCTGAGCGGCACCTCGGCAAGTTGCACCGGATCGGGGCGCGCGAGGATCAGCGAAGCGGTCATGCCGATGCCGATGAAAGGGGGCGGTTCGACGACGGTGAAGCGCGCGGGATAGGTGCGGGTCATCGGATCGGCGCTCGGAGACAGCTCGCGCAGCTTGGCTGCGTACCTGCGGCCGGTGTCGGACCACAGCTCGAACGTCACCCGGCTCGCGTCGCGAACGGTCTTCAGCCGGTGCTCCGGCACGCCCACCGAGATCTCGAGTTCGTCGCTGCGCGCGAGCTTCACCATGCCCTGGCCCTGGGCAAGAACCTGACCGACCTCCGCCAGAACGGTTGTGATGACCCCCGCAGCGTCGGCATGCAGCTCGGTGTAGGCGAGGTTGTTCTCGGCCGATGAGAGCTGGCTCCTGGCCTGGTCGACCCGAGCCTGCGTCGTGGAGGAGACCGACTGCCGCGTCTCGAGCGTCTGGGTCATGAAGGCAGCGCTGCCGCGGAGCATCTGGTAGCGGTCGAGATCTGCCCTTGCGCGTGCGAAATCCGCTTCGGCCGATGCGAGCGCGGCGCGGGCATTGTCGACGGCAAGGCGATAGTCGGTGGGATCAATGCGGGCGATCAGTTGGCCGGCCTTCACGACGGCGCCGACATCGACCTCGCGCGCGATCACCTTGCCGGCGACCCGGAAGCCGAGCGTGGTTTCGATCCGCGGCGCGACGATGCCGGCCAGCATCAGGCTGTGCATGTGGGAGCGGAAGTTGATGGTCGCCACGCGGGCGGGGCGCACGACGGGGTCGGACGCAGCAGCCGCGGGCTGTGAGCTCTTCCAGGAGAAGGCGCCCAGCGCGACGACCGCCGCGGCACCCACGGCGCCGGTGGCAATCAGCGTGCGACGGGAGAAGAGGCGGGCGAAACCGCCGACAGAGAGGCGCATCGTGGCCATCCTTGTGTCGTTCCGTCGGCGCCCATTGCAGCGTAGAATGCCCCACCACGCTGAACGCCACTAACTTAACATTGATAACTTACCGACGTTCAGTTAGGTGTCAAGGGATGGAACGCAACTTGTCCACGATAGCGGCAGGCACTCGAAAGCGGCGTGGCGAAGGTCACACGAGGCGCGATGAAATCCTGATCGCCGCCAAGGAGCTTTTCCTGCGCGAGGGCTACCAGGCGACGACGATCCGACGGATCGCCGAAGTGGTGGGGGTGTCAGCCCCGGCGCTGTATCTTTACTTCAAGGACAAGGACGCGATTCTGATCGCGCTCTGCGATCAGACGTTCTCCGGGCTGATTGAGCTGATGGATGAGCTCGACCGCCAGGCGTTGACACCGATGGAGCGGCTTCGCAGCTGCGGTGCGGCCTATATCCGCTTCGCGCTCGAGCATCCGCGGGAATACTGGCTGACCTTCATGTCGGGCAACACGCCGGCGGAGGTCCAGAAGCGTGGGCACAAGCCGGAGACGTTCGATCCGGACGAGCCGGGCTCGAAGGGGGCCGTGGCCTTCTCGCGGCTGATGGGTACCTTTCGCGACATCGAGAGCAGCGGCTTCCAGCTCAACTATCCGGTCGAGACGGCCGCCGAGCTGGTCTGGATGAGTCTGCACGGCCTCGTCGCCGCGCTGATCAACAACCCGGAGTTCCCCTGGACCAAGCGCGATGTCCTGATCGACGGCATGCTCGATCTGACCATGCGCGGCGTCGTGAAGGCGCCGGAGAAGTCCTAGACGACCTCGGCGGGCGCCAGCTTGCAGGGGTGCGCCGGATCCCCGGATTCGATCTGCAGGGTGGCGTGGGCGATGCCAAAGCGCGAGGAGAGGTCGCCGGCGGCTCGAGCGAGCAGGCCATCGTCGAGCGTGCCGCCGGGGCGCACGAGGTGAGCGGTCAGAGCGACCTCGGTGGTGCTCATCGCCCAGATATGCAGGTCGTGTATCTCCGATACGCCGGGCAGGCCCATGAGATAGCTCTCGATCGCCGGCCGGTCGACGGTTGACGGCACGGCATCGAGCGCCAGGCTGATCGAGTCCTTCAGTAGCGACCAGGTGCCGGCCACGATCACGATGGCGATAGCGATGCTGACCATAGGATCGATCCACTGCCAGCCGGTATAGAGCACGGCGAGGCCACTCAGCACGACGCCCAGCGACACGACGGCATCCGCCACCATGTGCAGGAAGGCACCGCGGATGTTGAGGTCGCCCTTGCGGCCTGCCATGAAGCCGAGCGCTGTCGCGCCATTGATGACGATACCGACCATGGCGACCCAGATGACGGTCGTCTCCGCGACCGGCGCCGGATCGCTGAAGCGCTTGACGGCTTCCCAGACGATGGCGCCGCTGGCAACGAGCAGCAGCATGGCGTTCGCAAGCGACGCCAATATCGGCGTGCGTTTCATGCCGTAGGTGTAGCGTGCGGTCGGCAGCCGCCTGGCGAGCGATGCTGCGGCCCACGCCAGCAGCAGGCCGAGGACGTCGCTCAAATTGTGGCCCGCGTCGGCGATCAGAGCGAGCGAGTTGGCGAGCACGCCGTAGATGGCTTCGGCGATGACGAAGCCGGTGTTGAGCGTGATTCCGATCAGGAAGGCACGGTCGAAGCTCGCTGGGGCGTGGCTATGGGAGTGCCCGCCATGGGCGTGCTTGTGATCGTGGTCGCTATGGTCATGGTGCGCATGGTCGGGCATCCCGCGATCTTAGCGAGCGCCCGGCCGTACACTATTGCCTCACTGCATGAACCAGCCGTGGCTGACCACCATGGATTGGCCTGTCAGCGCGTTGCTGCGTGCGCCGGCGAAGAACAGAACGCAATCGGCCACGTCGTCGGTCGTGGTAAACTCGCCGTCCACTGTGTCTTTCAGCATGACGTGCTTGATCACGTCGGCCTCGGAGATATTCAGTTCCTTGGCTTGCTCCGGGATCTGCTTGTCGACCAGGGGCGTACGCACGAAGCCCGGGCAGACGACGTTGGCGCGCACGTTGAATTCCGCGCCTTCCTTGGCGACGACCTTGCAGAGTCCGATCAGCCCGTGCTTGGCGGTGACATAGGGCGCCTTGAGCTTGGATGCCTCCTTCGAATGAACCGAGCCCATGTAGACCACGCTGCCCCTCTTGGCCGCGTACATGTGCTTGAGGCAGGCTTTTGTCGTCAGGAATGCGCCGTCGAGATGGATCGCCAGCAGCTTCTTCCAGTCGGCGAAGGAGAAATCCACGACCGGCTTCACGATCTGGATGCCGGCGTTGGAAACCAGCAGGTCGATGCGGCCGTACTTGGCCATGACATCGGCCACGCCCTTGTCGACCGCTGCCTCGTCGACCACGTTCATGGCGACGGCGAAGGCGTCGCCGCCCCTGGTCTTGATCTCGGCCGCCGTCGCGTTCGCGGCATCGAGATTGAGGTCGGCGATCACGGGGGTGCCGCCTTCGGCGGCGTAGCGCAGCGCAATCTCCTTGCCGATCCCGCTGGCGGCACCGGTGATGATGCCGACTTGTTTGTCGAAGCGAGCCATTGACGTTCCTTTCAAGCCTTGGCCAGGTAATCGTGCACGACCTCGCCGAGGCCGAGCGTGAGATCGGTGACGAAATGGGAGGCCGAGAGGACCTCGCGCACCGGCAGCCGGTTCACGTCGCACAGCGCGTGGTCGAACAGCTGCAATGCCGCCGGGCCGGCCCAGGCCCCCTTGAGTGTCACGTCCTCGCAATAGTACCGCACCAGCTCGCAGACGCGGGGAGTGCAGTCGACGTGCGGGATGATCTTGATCATGAAGTTGGGCTTCGCCAGCGACTTCAAGAGCGGCGCGTGAGCGATCTCGCGATGCTTGTAGCCCATGGTGGCGGTGACGCAGAGCACCGTGCCGTAGTGCAGGGTGCAGACCAGCGTCTCGTTCTCGTGAGCGATCCTCGGGGTGGCGAGCTTCTTGGGGAAGCCCCAGATTTCGCGGCCGCCGGCGATCGGCCCCTCGTCGTCGAGATACATGGCGTGCACGTAGCCGCCTTCCTGGACCGTGCCGTCCTTGTCCTTGAATCGCACCGGGATCACCTGCCCCGTCTCGGTGTAGTCGCCGAAACCCGTCGAGTCGGGCATGCGGATGAACTCGTAGTTGACGGTGTCGCCGATCACCTCGAGCGGCTCGGGCACCACCGCGCGCAGGATCTCGGGATCGGTCCGGTAGCTGACGATGATGAATTCACGATTGTAGAACTTGTATGGACCCGGCGGATAGGCTGGGTTGTTCAGCGGCATGGCAAACGCCTTGGCGCGCACGTCGGCAATCTTCATCGCGTATTCCTATTCTCCGGGCTGATGCTTGAGGTCGAAGGTGAACACGCCGTCCGGGCTGGTCGGCCGCTGCAGCACTTCCGGATAGCTCAGCGTGCGGGTCATGTCGCTGTAGCCCGACTTCCAGTGCTCCTCCATCGTACGACGGGAGAATTCGTAATCCTTGGAAGCGCCTTCGTACACGCGCGCGCGGTAGATCATCTGGATGATGTTGTAGACCTTCTCGTCGGCTTCCGCCGCCAGCATCGCCGCCTCGGGCGTGAGCCGCAGCTCGTCGCGCACCTCTCCAAGGAGCTTCGCCATCGCGCGGCGCAGGGCCTGGTTCTTGCGGAACTGATCGGTGCCGAGACGCGTGCGGCTCGAATATCGGATATCCTTGAGGCGCGTGTCGACCTCGATCATATCGCGCGGCAGGTCGCCGCGCGCGCACCACAGGTCGATCTGGAAGGCGAGCGTGTCCTGGCGGGGAGAGGCGTCGAGCACCCATTGGAGCGGCGTGTTGGACACGACACCGCCGTCCCAATAGTGCTCGCCGTCGATTTCGGTCGAAGGGAATCCCGGGGGCAGCGAGCCGCTCGCAATGACGTGATTGACGTCGATCTTGCGGTCGATCGTGTCGAAGGTGACGTAGTTGCCGCTGGTTATGTGAGTGGCACCGACGGTCAGCCGCATCTCGCCTGAATTCAGCCGGTCGAAGTCCACCAGTTGTCCGAGCAGCTCCTTCAGCGGCGAGACGTCATAGAAGCTCAATTTGCCGGGACTGCTGACCGGCGTGAAGATCGGCGGCGGAATGCGCGGCTTGAAAAAGCTCGGCGCTCCCCACAGCAGGGCGCGCAGTGAGGCGCCCTGATTGATGAACTGGTGCACGAAGTTGTTCTGGATGTCGCCCTTCAACAGGGCGGCGGCCGAACCGAAGGGCGATTCCGTAATCGTCTCCCAGAATTGCCGAAGGCGTTCCACCCGTCGTTCCGGCGGGTTGCCGGCGATCAGGGCCGAATTGATGGCGCCGATGGAGATTCCCGCGACCCAGTGCGGGTGAAGGTTCGCTTCGGACAGCGCCTGGTATACGCCAGCCTGGTAGGCGCCCAGTGCGCCGCCGCCTTGGAGCAAGAGTGCGATGCGTTCGAAATCCGGGCGGACAGGGGAGCCGTGAGGCTCCGAGCCCATTACCGTCTTCGAGTCCATTGGGATTCTCCTCGCCGCTGGGCCATCTAACGCCCGAGAATGTCGCGCTGATGACGGCTATCAGGGTCCGCGGCCGGAGGGAAGCAGGGACCATGCCATCGGGCGGGGCCTAAGGCCGCGGCGGCCAGACCCTCGGGAACAGGTCGCAGGTCATCGGCGCACCGGCGGTGAGGCCTGGCTGATGCGGAAACTGGAACGTGCCGGGCCGCGGATCGTAGCGCGCGTCGTCGCCTGTGTAGCGCAGAGAGAGTCCGCGGCGGCGAGCCCCGACGGTGTCGTTGCCTGGAGCGCCGTGCACGATCATGGCGTGGAACACCAGGCAGTCGCCCGGTTCCATATCCCAGCAGCGTATGTCGTACTTGCGGCGATCAGCGTCGATGTCGGGAATCTGCTGCAGGTCGCTCGAGGTGAACTTGATCTCGTGGCCCTTGCGGAACGGCGTCGGCCGATAGTTCACGCCCCACTTGTGTGAGCCGGCGATGAACTCGATCGCTCCGTTGCTGCCGTCGATCCGGTCGAGCGCGATCCAGACCGAGGCGATCTGCCAGCCCTTTACCGGCCAATAGGGCTGGTCCTGGTGCCACGGCGTCGGATGCGCCGTGGCGGGCTCCTTGACGAAGAGCTGGTCGTAGAAGAAGTCGGCATGCGCCGAACCCATAAGTGTCGCGGCGATGGCCGGAGCGGATGACTCGAGCGCGGCGGCACGGAAATCCGGATCGGACCTCCACATGAACATGTCGCCGAAGAATTTCCCGGCGCTGCTGCCTTCGGCGAAATTGGTCGCGTTCGGACCGGGCGTGGCGAGGTCGCGCTCGACCGCCGCACGAATGCGTTCGACCCATGACGTGTCGAATTGCGCGCGCAGGCAGACGACGCCGTCGACCTCGTAGTCGGCGACGTTCGTCTCCGAAACCGAGGAGATCAAGTCGGCGAGAGGACGTGGATGACCCGGCTGACGATGTGCTCGCGGGTCTTGGCCGCATAGGCCGCCATGTGCGGCGCTGCCGAATGAGCCTTCAGGTCGTCGGTGCTCTCCCACTTCTCGACGACGACAAAGGTGTCGGGCCCGAACTTGGTCTGGAACGAGCCCATGCCGTCGGCGTCGATTGCCGCGCCGTATTCGATGCAGCCCTTTTCGGCTCTCACCGCCGGCACGTTGGCGCGGAAGTGGCCGAGGATTTCGTCCCGCATGCCGGGCTTGGTGGTGATGATGGCGAGGACATGAATCATGATTCGTTTCTCCCAGTTCTTGTGTCGCAGCCAATGCTTCGTGTCATCCCTCGCTTCGCTCGGGATGACGATCTTCCTTTGCTCAGGCGGCGCGGCCGTTGCGTAGCACGCGACCGGGCAGCGTGTCGTTGGCGGCGACGGTATCCTTGCCGTCGCGGCGGATCAGCTTTCCGTTCACGATCACCGCGTCGATGCCGTTGGCCTCCGACACCAGCCGGTCGGCGCCGGCCGGCAGGTCGTAGACGCGCTTGAGCGGCCCGGGTCCGACGGTTGTCGGATCGAACACCACGACATCGGCTGGCCTTCCGTTGGCGAGCACGCCGCGGTCGGTGATACCGAACATCTCGGCCGGCCGCTGCGTGAGGTTGTGCACGGCCTGCTCGACCGTGAACACCTTGCGTTCTCTGACCCAGTGGCCGAGCAGGTAGGTCGCGTAGCAGGCGTCGCAGAGCTGGCTGGCATGGGCACCGGCGTCGCTGAGCGCGATGATCGTGTTCGGATCGGTAATCAGCTCGCCGACTTCCTTCTCGTCGAAGTTCATCACAGCCATGCGGAAACGCGCGTGCAGGTCGCTGGCGAGAGCGATATCGAGCGCGAGGTCGACCGGATCCTTGCCGAGTTTCGCCGCCGCCTCGGCGAGCGGCTGCTCCTCGAGATCCTTGTGCGAGGGTGCCCAGGCGATGACCACCCGATCCCACCAGTTGCGGAACAGCGGCGTCACCTCGCTGCGCAGCTTCTCGCGCCACATAGGATCGGCATAGGCGCGGCGGCGCGTGCCTGGCGCCTTGGCGTCCTCGACGGCGAGCTCGTTCATGAACTTCATGACGTCGAAGATAAACGGCTCGGCGAAGGTGAACTCGAAGTTGAGCGGGCGGCAGCTGACCTGGGGAATGACCAGCGCGCCGGCCTTGCGCTGCTCGGCGGCGAGGTCGAGCTGCTTGCGATGGCCGCCCGGCCCATAAAGGTAGGAGAGCAGGGCGGTCCAGGTGACCGGCACGCCGTACTTGCGGCTGACCTCGGCCATGTGCCGCGTCGAGAATTCTCGACCGATGGTGATCTGCATCAGGCCGCGCTTCATGTCGCCCATCACCGAGACCAGCGCGTCCATCTCCTCGACGGCGGCCTGGCGGCTCGGCACCGGTTTGCCGGCGTAGCCGTTGTGGCTGACCGATACGGAGGTGCCGAAACCGATCGCGCCGGCCTCCATCGCCTCGCGCATCAGCTTCTTCATCGCGCCGATCTCGTCCGGCGTGGCGGCGCGTTCGGTGGACTCCTCGCCCATAACGTACAGGCGCAGCGGCGTATGGCCGAACAGCGCGGCGATATTGATCGACGAGCCGCGCTTTTCCAGCGTGTCGAGATATTGCGGGAAGGTCTCGAATGGCCAGGCGGTGCCCAGCCCCGCCTCGAGCGCCTCGAGGCTCATGCCCTCGACCTTCTCGAGCGTCTGCATGATCATCTTGCGATGAATCGCCTTGGTCGGTGCGACGCCGAAACCGCAATTGCCTATCACCGTCGTGGTGACGCCGTGCCACGGCGAGATGCTCAGCATCCGATCCCACAAGACCTGCGCGTCGTAGTGCGTGTGCACGTCGACGAAGCCCGGCGCCACCACTCTGCCCGTGGCGTCGATTGTCGTCGTGGCGGGACCGTCCGCCTTGCCCAGCGAGACGACCTTGCCGTCCTTGATGCCGACGTCGCCGACGAAGCCCGGCTTGCCGGTGCCGTCGACGATCGTGCCGCCCGTGATCTTGAGATCGTAGGACATGGTGATTTCCTTAGGCTTGCCCCTGAATGGTCCTTCATTATACGTCGTCTGGACCACAGAGAGGAAACATATGGCCAAGCACAAGATCGCCCTCATTCCGGGTGACGGAATCGGCAAGGAAGTTCTGCCGGAGGGGGTGCGCGTGCTCGAAGCCGCGGGGCGTCGCTTCAATTTCGAGCTCGAGTTCACCGATTTCGACTGGTCGTGCGACCGCTTCGCCAAGACCGGCAAGATGATGCCCGACGATGGCATGGAGCAGCTCAAGGCATTCGAAAGCATCTTCCTCGGCGCAGTCGGCTGGCCGGGCGTGCCCGATCACGTGTCGCTGTGGGGCCTGCTGATACCGATTCGCCGCGAGTTCGACGAGTACGTGAACCTCCGGCCGGTGAGGCTGTTCGAGGGCGTGCCCAGCCCGCTGGCCAACCGCAAGCCGGGCGAGATCGATTTCTGGGTCGTGCGCGAGAACACCGAAGGCGAGTACAGCTCGGTCGGCGGCCGCATGTTCCAGGGCACCGACGACGAGATGGCCATTCAGCAGGCGATCTTCACCCGCAGGGGCGTCGATCGCGTCATGAAGTTCGCC